>NZ_LT629710.1:3197500-3802956 GCF_900104535.1 Nakamurella panacisegetis
GCGGGCTAGCGTGTTTTGGTCGCAGAGACCAGGGAGAAGCGACTGTTTACTAAAAACACAGGTCCATGCGAAGTCGCAAGACGATGTATATGGACTGACGCCTGCCCGGTGCTGGAAGGTTAAGAGGACCGGTTAGCCTCACGGCGAAGCTGAGAATTTAAGCCCCAGTAAACGGCGGTGGTAACTATAACCATCCTAAGGTAGCGAAATTCCTTGTCGGGTAAGTTCCGACCTGCACGAATGGCGTAACGACTTCTCTACTGTCTCAACCATAGGCTCGGCGAAATTGCAGTACGAGTAAAGATGCTCGTTACGCGCGGCAGGACGGAAAGACCCCGGGACCTTTACTATAGTTTGGTATTGGTGTTCGGTTCGACTTGTGTAGGATAGGTGGGAGACTGTGAAGCTGTCACGCCAGTGGCGGTGGAGTCAACGTTGAAATACCACTCTGGTCGTACTGGATATCTAACTTAGGTCCATGATCTGGATCAGGGACAGTGCCTGATGGGTAGTTTAACTGGGGCGGTTGCCTCCTAAAGAGTAACGGAGGCGCCCAAAGGTTCCCTCAGCCTGGTTGGCAATCAGGTTTCGAGTGTAAGTGCACAAGGGAGCTTGACTGCGAGAGGGACATCTCGAGCAGGGACGAAAGTCGGGACTAGTGATCCGGCACCACCTTGTGGAAGGGGTGTCGCTCAACGGATAAAAGGTACCCCGGGGATAACAGGCTGATCTTGCCCAAGAGTCCATATCGACGGCATGGTTTGGCACCTCGATGTCGGCTCGTCGCATCCTGGGGCTGGAGTAGGTCCCAAGGGTTGGGCTGTTCGCCCATTAAAGCGGCACGCGAGCTGGGTTTAGAACGTCGTGAGACAGTTCGGTCCCTATCCGCCGCGCGCGCAGGAGTCTTGAGGAAGGCTGTCCCTAGTACGAGAGGACCGGGACGGACGAACCTCTGGTGTGCCAGTTGTTCCACCAGGAGCACGGCTGGTTAGCTACGTTCGGAAGGGATAACCGCTGAAAGCATCTAAGCGGGAAGCTCGTTCCAAGATGAGGACTCCCACCCTTTGTGGGGTAAGGCCCCCGGCTAGACCACCGGGTTGATAGGCCAGAAGTGGAAGCACCGTAAGGTGTGCAGCTGACTGGTACTAATAGGCCGAGGACTTACCACAAAAATGCTACGCGTCCACTGTGCGGTTCTGAAGAGACGGAACCGACGAGCACCCACCGGTCTAGCCACAGGTGGTGTGCCCCCGAACATCTTCATAGAGTTACGGCGGTCATAGCGAGAGGGAAACGCCCGGTCCCATTCCGAACCCGGAAGCTAAGCCTCCCAGCGCCGATGGTACTGCAACCGCCAGGTTGTGGGAGAGTAGGTCGCCGCCGGAACACCATTCCCAAAAGGGGAGGTCATTTGCGAGTAACTTCGCACGTGACCTCCCTTTTTGTCGTTCCACCCGCCGGGTTGACATCCTGGCGAATCCAGGGAGGCTGGATGGAGTGCGACGCTTCGGCGCCGTACACCGCACGGCCCACTGACGGGTCAGGCTCAGTCGATTCGGCTCTCGCTTGACCCCGAGCATCACCCGATCTCCGGACATGACCTTGATGTCCAGGTCCGCCGGCGCGGAAGCGCACCGGCCAACCACGTACACCGCAGTCCCAAATACACAGCGATGGAGTAGCCATGACGAACCCAGGCGACGGCGACCGGCCGGCCCGTAGAAGCGAACGGCGCGGCGGCGATGGCCGTGATGGTGGTCAAGGCGGCTCCCGCAACAGCGGTGGCCCTCAGGGTGACCGCCGGTCCGGCACTGACCGTCCCTTTGTGTCTCGTGACAGGCCCTTCGCTGATCGGCCGTCATCCGACCGCGCTGCCCCGCGGGCTGATCGGCCCGCTTACGGGCGAGCCGCAGACGCTCCCCGCGGAGAGCGGCCGTCGTACGACCGCGGCGCTCCTCCGCGTGGCGACCGTCCCGCTTACGGCCAGGCTCGTGATGGCCAGTCCCGCGGCAGCGGTCAGGGCTCGCGACCGTTCGAGCGCCGGCCCCCTCAGGACGACCGCGGCTTCGGCGACCGTCCGGCCCGGTCTGGCGACCGTCCGTATCAGGAGCGTCCGGCCCGCTCCGGCGATCGACCGTTCCAGGGCCGACCGCCCCGCAACGACGACCGCCCGTATCGACCGGCCTCGGATCGTCCCGGCACCGATCGATCCGGCTCCGACCGGCCGAGCTACGGCCGGCCGCCCCGGGACGATCGTGCACCGCGCGCCGACCAGGCCCAGCGCGACGAACGTCCGCGCTCGGACCGGCCCAGCTACGGCCGTCCTCCGGCCGATCGCGGCGGGTTCGATCGTGCCCCGCGCCGAGACACGGACCGCCCGTACAACGACCGAGGTCAAGGTGACCGCCCGGCGTACGGGCGCCCCGCCCAGTCCGATCGTGGTGGCCGCCCCTCCGGCTTCGAGAGCCAAGGACGCGCGCCGCGCGACGGCGACCGCCCGTACGGTGACCGGCCGTCGTTCGGGGGCCGTCCCGAACGCGGGGGCGAGCGTCCGGCCGACGATCGCGCACCGCGTCGCGACAGCGGCTCGTCGTTCGATCGGCGACCGCCGCGGTCCGACGACCGGGGGCCGTCGGATCGTGCGCCGCGTGCCGAAGGGCAGCGACCTTGGTCCGAGCGTCCGCCGCGTGAGAGCGACCGTCCGTCCTTCGGTCGTGGGCGAGATGACCGGCCGCCTGCGGTGGGGGATCGACGTCCGCCCCGCGACGGCGATCGTCCGGCCTACGGCCGACCGACCCGCGACGCGGATCGACCCACCTTCGGGCGTCCGCCGCGTGAGGACCGTCCGCCGCACCGCTACGACCGGGATGAACCGTTCTCCGGGGAAAGCTCCCGGCCGGCACCGAAGCGCACCGACTTCGGGAGCGACCTGAGCCGCGGCTTCGGAGCCGACACCAGAGGGCGTGATGAGCGCCCGGCTCGCGACGCGCGCCCGGCTCGTGATGAGCGCCCGGCTCGCGACGCGCGCCCGGCTCGTGATGATCGTCCGGCTCGTGACGAGCGTCCGGCTCGCGACGCGCGCCCGGTGCGCGACGATCGTGCGCCCAGGAGCGATCGCCCGGTCCGTGAGGATCGGCCGTCCCGTCCGTGGCAGGACCGCAGTGCAGCGCCCGATTCCCGTGGGCCGGCCCGCGCGTACGGAGATCGACCGGAACGAGGATCGGCACCGGAACGGGCGAACCGACCCGATCGTGGTGAGCGCCCGGCATGGCGGGACAAGCCGGCCGCGGACCGTCGTCCGGCCGGTGAACGACCGTCGAGCGCCTGGGCTGACCGTGAGGCCCCGAGGTTCGAACGACGAGAGCCCGACCGGGGCTCGCGTGTCCGCGAGGATGAGATCGGCGAGCGCTGGCCGGAGATCCCCGAGTGGGCCGATCCGCGCGAGCTGGACGCCGAGGTCCGTCGGGACCTGCGGGGTCTGAGCAAGGAAGGTAGCGAGTTCGTCGGCGCCCACCTGTTCATGGCCGGCATGCTGGCCGAGGAGGACCCGGCCCTGGCCTGGCGTCACGCCCGGGCAGCTCGTTCGAAGGGTGGCCGGATCGCCGTCGTACGGGAGACCGTCGGGCTGGTGGCCTACCACGCAGGCGAGTGGGCCGAGGCCATCGCGGAGTTGCGCGCGGCCCGGCGGATGAGTGGCGGGCCGGGGCAGTTGCCGGTCATCGCGGACTGCGAGCGCGCACTCGGACATCCGGAGAAGGCGATTGAACTGTCCCGCTCGGCCGAGGCGGCCGATTTGGATCCGGCGTCGGCGGCCGAGTTGCGCATCGTCGTCGCGGGAGCCCGCGCCGACCTCGGACAGCTCGATGCGGCGATTGCCTCGCTGGAGACCGCCGTGAACTCGGACAAGGTCGAGCCGTTCAGCGCTCGGCTGTTCTACGCCTACGCCGATCTGCTGCTGCAGGCCGGTCGCCGCGACGAAGCGATCAACTACTTCATGCGGGCGGCCGAGATCGATGTGGACGAGGAGACCGACGCCGGTGACCGACTGACCGAACTCGCCGGGGGCGACGTCGTCACCGACGAGGACCTCAGTGACGAGGAGGCCCTCGACGGCGAGCTCGATGCCGATCTGATCGATCCGGCCGATCAGGGTCAGTCCGCTGAATCGGGCGACGACAGCAGCGGCGACGCGACCAGTGGGTCAGTGTCCGACGTCGACGAAGGCACGCAGACCAGCGTTGCCGGAGCCGGTGCTTCCGGGATCGGCGTCCGTCACATGGAGGGCTCGGAAACTGCCGGGACCGACGCGGCCGGCTTCGAGGCCGCCGCCGACGAGGCCGCCGCCGATGAGACCGATGGCGACGAGGACGGCGACGTGTCCGACGTCGACGGCGCGGGAGCCCCGGACTACAGCGACGTCGACTTCGACGCCGAGGACCCGGATGCGCAGGAGATCGTCGACCAGGCGTCGTCTGCGGTCCAGGTCGATGACGAGCAGCCCAACGACGCCCTCGACGAGAGCATTGAGCGGGAGAAGCTGCCGGAGCGTCCGGCGTCCCGTCCGTCGGGACTGGGCTCCCTGTTCAGCCACGACGAGGGGGGCCGGTGACCGGCAGCCCGGCTCTGGCCGATCGATTCGACGCTCTGCTGCTCGACCTCGACGGCACCGTGTACCTCGGGGGTCAGGTGATCCCCGAGGTCGTGGAGTCGCTGACCGCGGCTGCGGCACGCGGCGCCCGGCCGATGTTCGTGACGAACAACGCGTCCCGGCATCCGGCCGATGTGGCCGACTCGTTGAACGGCATGGGCGTGGCCGCCCAGGCGGCCGACGTGTTGACCTCTCCGGAGGCGGCCGCCGCGATGCTCGCCGAAACCCATCCGGCCGGGTCGAAAGTGCTGATCGTCGGGGCCGCGGCCCTATCCGACGCGGTGGCCGACGCCGGGCTGGTCCCGGTCCGGCTGGCCGCGGACGCCCCGGTCGCCGTCGTGCAAGGGCACTCGCCCGACACCGGATGGCGTGATCTGGCCGAGGCCTGCATCGCGATCCGCTCCGGCGTCGACTGGGTGGCCAGCAACACGGACACCACCCTCCCGACCGATCGAGGTCTCCTTCCCGGGAACGGCGCCATGGTGCACGCTCTGATGGCGGCCACCGGTCTGGCTCCGCGGGTGGCCGGCAAGCCGAATCGCCCGCTGCTGGACGAAGCGGTACGCCGCGCCGGCTCCACGTCGCCGTTGGTGGTCGGCGACCGCCTGGACACCGACATCGAGGCTGCGGTCCTGGCCGATATGCCGAGCCTGATGGTCCTGACCGGTGTATCGACCGCGGCCGACCTGCTGGCCGCGCCGCCGTCCCGCCGGCCGACGTTCGTGTCGTTCGACCTGCGTGGTCTGCTCGACCCCGACCTCGTGGCCGAGTTGGACCCGACCCTGCCGTCGGGCTGGACGGTCGACCGGCGAGACGGATCACTGATGTTGTCCGGCTCCGGATCGGGCGACGGCGCGCAGCTCCGGGCCCTGGCCCAGTTGGCCGCGGCGGCGTGGAAACACGAGATGACGACGGTCAGTGCCGTCGGTGAACCGGCGGCGGCTGTGTTGACCCGCTTCGGGCTTGCCGACGCCGCCACGGCGGACTGATCCATCCGGCTGGGCTAGCGTGGAGTCGACGAGACCGTCGGCCGACGGCCGGAGGGAAGCAGGAGGAACTCGATGGACCAGCACCCACCCGGCAACCCGACGCCGAGTGTGGTTCCGCCCGGCCCGGTGGACCAGGTTCACGCTCTGGACGCCGTCGACGACGAACTGGCCCGACTGGCCGGAATGACCACTGCCGAACAGGTCGAGGTGTTCTCCCGCATTCACCAGCAGTTGACCTCGGCACTGGCCGCGACGGGAAGCCAGACCGGAGGTGGCCCCAGCGGTCCGGCGACCCAGCCGCCGAGCGGTCAGCAACGCCCGGGCCAGCAACAACCCGGCCAGCACCGTCCCGGTCAGCCGTCGGGCACGGTGCCAGGCGGGCACCGACCGGGCCAGCCGTCCGGGCCGCGGGGTCGCTGAGTGCGCCGCGCACGACTGGACGCCGAACTGGTTCGCCGGAAACTGGCTCGATCGCGGGAACATGCGGCTGACCTGATCAAGGCGGGCCGGGTGCAGGTCTCCGGGCAACTCGCGACCAAGGCGGCAACGGCGGTGGATCCGGCCGCGCCACTGCTGGTCACCGAGGACGTCGCCGACGAGAACTGGGCGTCCCGCGGTGCGCACAAACTGATCGGCGCGCTGGACGCGTTCTCGAGCGTGACGGTGGCCGGCCGCCGTTGCCTGGACGCCGGCGCCTCGACCGGAGGCTTCACCGACGTCCTGCTCCGCCGGGGCGCGGCCGAGGTCGTCGCCGTGGACGTGGGCTACGGCCAGTTGATCTGGCGCCTGCAGAACGACGAGCGGGTGCACATCTTCGACCGGACCAACGTCCGGACCATGACCCCGGAAGACGTCGGCGGTCCGGCCGAGTTGATCGTGGCCGATCTATCGTTCATCTCGTTATCCATGGTGCTGCCCGCGTTGATCGCGTGTGCGGCCCCCGGCGCCGACCTGGTGCCGATGGTCAAACCGCAGTTCGAAGTGGGCAAGGAACGTCTCGGGTCCGGGGGTGTGGTCCGGGACCCGGCTCTGCGGGCGACCGCGGTCGCCGAGGTCGCCGCCGCGGCCGGGCGGCTGGGCTGGGGAGTGGCCGGCGTGGTCGCCTCGCCCCTGCCTGGTCCCAGCGGGAACGTGGAGTTCTTCGCCCATCTCCGGGCCGACGCACCGGTTGATCCGGAACTGACGCGGGAACTGATCCGCGTCGCCATCGAGGAAGGCCCGTCATGACCGAACGCCGCATTCTGCTGGTTGCGCACACCGGTCGCGCCGACATCTATTCCACCGCAAGGCATGTGAAGAAGACGCTCGAGGCCGCGCAGATGGAACTGCTTGCCCTACCGGGTGAGGGGAGCGAGCTCGACCTGGCCATGCTCGACGACCCGTGGGCGATCGCCGACGGCGAGACATCCCCGGTGGAACTGGTACTGGCGCTCGGTGGTGACGGCACCCTGCTCCGAGCGGCCGAGGCGGCTCGACCGTTGCGGGCGCCGGTGATCGCCATCAACCTCGGCCGTGTCGGCTTCCTGGCCGAGGCCGACGCCGACCGCCTCGACGAGGTGCTCGGCGCGATCATCGCGAAGACGTACTCCCACACGCACCGGATGACGGTCGACGTCGACATCGAGCACAACGGCCGGATCGTCGACACCTGCTGGGCGCTCAACGAGGTCAGCGTCGAGAAGGCCACCCGGGAGCGGATCCTCGACGTGGTGGTCGAGGTCGATGGGCGAGGCGTCTCGGCCTTCGGGTGCGACGGCGTGCTCTGCGCCACCCCGACCGGGTCCACTGCCTACGCCTTCTCGGCCGGCGGCCCCATCATGTGGCCGGACGTCGAGGCCCTCCTGGTCGTCCCGTCCAACGCCCACGCCCTGTTCTCGCGGCCCATGGTGGTCTCACCGGACTCCGTCGTCTCCATCCACATCGACCCCTCCGGGCACGACGCGATCATCGCCTGCGACGGCCGCCGTACCCATGAGGTGCCGCGCGGCAGCAAGGTGCACGTGCGCCGGGGCGCGCAGGCCGTGACCATGATCAAACTGGGTGACCAGCCCTTCACCGACCGTCTGGTCGCGAAGTTCTCACTGCCGGTCCACGGATGGCGCGAACGCCGGTACTGATCGGCCAATGCCACCGCGGAGTGGCCCGGTGATGTCGGCGCCGTCCGATAGCGTGGCAACGTGCTCACCGAACTCCACATCAGCGGTCTCGGGGTGATCGACGACGCCGTCATCGAACCCCACACCGGGTTCACCGTGGTGACGGGCGAGACCGGCGCCGGCAAGACCATGGTCGTCACCGCGCTCGGCTTGTTGACGGGCGGGCGCGGTGACGCCGGACGGGTCAGGGTCGGCGTCGACCGCGCTGTGGTCGAGGCCCGGATCGCCGGACCGCTGGGTGACGCCGCACTCAAGACGCTGGACTCGGTCGGCGGCAGCACGGACGACGACGGATCGGTCATCCTCGTCCGTTCGGTCGGCGCGGATGGCCGCTCCCGCGGTCACATCGGGGGCCGCGCGGCGCCACTGAGCGCATTGGCCGAGATCAGCGAGCCGCTGATCGCCGTGCACGGCCAGTCGGAGGCGATCAGTCTCCTGCGCGGCGGACGGCAGCGGGCCGTACTGGACCGATTCGCCGGGTCGGACGCCGAGCTGGCCGCCTACCGCACAGCCCGGATCGCCTGGCAGCAGGCCGTTTCCGACCTGGCCGACCGGACGTCGCACGCGCGTGAGCGAGCCCAACGGGAACAGTTGCTCCGCCTCGGCGTCGACGAGATCGGCAAGGTCGACCCGCAGCCGGGGGAGGACGTCGATCTGATCGCGGAGGTTCGCCGGCTGGAGAACGCCGACGCCCTGCGGTCCGGCGCACAGCAGGCCCTCCAGGCTCTGACCGGCGAGTCGTCACCGGACGAACCCAATGCGGTCGGCCTGGTCGAGGGAGCGCGGAAGGTGCTCGAGGCGACATCGGACGAGCGACTGACCGCGGCCGCCGCCGCGCTGCACAGCGTGTCCGCGGTGGTGCTGGACACCGCCTCCGACCTCACGTCCTTCCTCGGTGATCTGGACGCCGATCCGGAACGGCTGGAAACGCTGCTGAACCGGCAGGCGGTACTGCGATCGCTCACCCGGCGGTACGGCGCGGACATCAACGCGGTGCTGGCCTGGCGTGCGGAAGCGGAAGCCGAACTTCGGACCCTCGACTCGTCCGAAGAGGCACTGGCCCAGCTGCGCGGCCGGTGCGCCGAGTTGGCCGCCGCCACGGCCGCGGCGGCGGTCGCGCTGACGAAGCGACGGCGGAAGGCGGCCGCCGAACTGGGGGAGCGGGCCACCGCGGAGCTCGCCCACCTGGCGATGGGCCGGGCCACTCTCTCGGTCACAGTCACGCAGCGGGCGGCGGATCCGGAGGCATCCGACGGACTGAAGGTCGGCCGCTCCTGGGTGAGCGCCGGCGTCGACGGGGTCGACCAGGTCGAGTTCGCGATGGTGGCTCACGCGGGAGCGCCGTTGCTGCCGATCGCCAAAGGTGCGTCCGGAGGCGAGCTCTCGCGCGTCATGCTGGCCGTCGAGGTGGTGCTGGCCGGCGCCGATCCGGTGGCCACCATGGTGTTCGACGAGGTCGACGCCGGAGTCGGCGGCCGAGCGGCGACCGAGATCGGACGACGGCTGGCCATGCTGGCCACCGATCACCAGGTGATCGTGGTGACTCACCTGGCGCAGGTGGCCGCCTTCGCCGACCGTCACTACGTGGTCGACGCCGGGCCGGGCGACGCGGTCGGGTCGTCGGCCGTCCACCAGGTGGAGAACGCGGCCCGGGAACTCGAGTTAGCCCGGATGCTCGGTGGTACCGACGGGGCCAGTGCTCGAGCGCATGCCTCGGACCTGCTGACCGCGGCCGGATCGGCCCGACCGGTCGGCGCCGGTCCGTCGGGCCGCACGGCAGGCAAACGAGCGGCCCGCACCCCGGGCTGACCCGACCGGGGCCTCCCGTTCGCCACCACCGCGTGCGGGACGATGATCCGAACACGTCACGACGATGGGATTCCTGTGAGACTGAGCCTGAAACCGGCAGCGGCGGCGCTGCTGGCCGCCACCCTCGCGCTGACCGCCTGCACATCCTCGTCCGGCACCTCGCCCAACCCATCGAGCCGAGCGTCGATCTCGGCGCCGTCCTCCGGTGCCGGCACCACCACCTCCGTCACCGCATCGGGGACCGCCAAGTCCTCCACCTCGGCGGGCCGCAACACCAAGCCGACGGCTCTGCCGTCGGGCGTCACGGCCCAGACGTTGCCGACCTCGGTGGCCAACGTGGTCGACAAGCGCAAGAACGTTGCGATCACCTCCTGCGCCGCGGTCAGTGGGGGCTGGGGCGCGAAGGGCACCGCGGTGAACCGGTCGCCGAAACCGGTGACGTACACGATCACCATCTTCTTCACCACCACGCAGGCGACGACCCTGGCCTCGGCGGCAACGAAGGTGACGGTCAAGTCCGGTCAGACCGCCAAGTGGAGCGCATCGGCGAAGTTGAAGGCGCCGCGCACCATGCTCTGCGTGCTGCGCGGCGTCGGCTGAGAGCGGCAACCCGACACCGGGACGAGCGATCCCGGAGGCCATCGGTAGGGCGCTGAGCTTCCGGTCCCGGCTCCCGTAGCCCGCCGGATTCGGCCGCGATCCAGGCGATTTTCGTCCCCATCAGGCGATTCGTCGCCGCGCCTCCCGCATTCGGGCCGGACGTGCTGTCAATATCGGCCCATGAAACTCTTGTCACGCCAGTCACGTGCGTTGCCAGGAGTCACGGGCGTCGCACGGGTGTCGCGACGTAGTGACACCTTGCTCAGTCGATTGGGCGACGGCGACATCGCCGTCGTCGACCACATCGACCTGGACCGGGCCACCGCGGATGCGTTGGTCAAATCCGGAGTCATCGCCGTGGTCAACGCCGCGCCGTCAATCTCCGGCCGCTACCCGAACCTCGGTCCGGAGATCCTGGTCGCGTCCGGGGTCATCCTGATCGACGGTGTGGGAGAGAAGATCTTCTCCCTGCTCAAGGACGGGGCCAAGGTCCGGCTCGACGGCAATGCCGTCTACCAGGGCGAGGACCTGATCGCCGAAGGGATCGAACAGACCCCCGAATCGGTCGCCGACCTGCTCATCGAGGCCAAGGCCGGCATGTCGGCCCAGCTCGAGGCCTTCGCGGCCAACGCCATCGAATACATGAAGCGGGAACGCACCCTGCTGCTCGACGGAGTCGGCATCCCCGAGGTGGCGACCAAGATCGCCGGCCGTCAGGTGCTGATCGTCGCCGCCGGAGCCGACACCAAGGCCGAGCTGAAGTCGTTGAAGAAGTACATCTCCGACTATCACCCGGTGCTGATCGGGGTCGACGGGGGCGCCGACGCGCTCCGGACGGCCGGCTACAAGCCGAACCTGATCATCGGCAACCCGGAGGAGATCGGTCCCGACACCCTTCGCGGTGGCGCGGAGGTCGTGATCCCGGCCGACATCGACGGGCACGCTCCTGGCCTGGAGCGGTTGCAGGACCTGGGTCTTGGCGCCGTCACCTTCCCGGCCACCGGTACCACCGAGGACCTGGCCCTGCTGCTCGCCGACGCCCGTGACGCCAGCCTCATCGTCACCGTCGGGATGCACACGACGCTCACCGACCTGCTCGACCACAAGGGCGGCTCCGCCTCCACCTTCCTGGTGCGGATGCGGGTGGCCAACAAGATCGTCGAGGCGCCGGCCGTCGCCCGGCTGTACAAGGCCAGGATCTCCTGGTGGCTGGTCGCCCTGTTGCTGATCGTGGCCGTCGCGGCCATCGTCGCGGCACTGCTCGTCTCCGACGTTTCGCACACCTACATCGATCTCGCCAGACAGTGGTGGAACGACTTCGTCAACTGGGTCAAGGGGCTTTTCTGATGATCTCCATGCGGTACCACATCGTCTCTCTGGCGGCGATCTTCCTGGCTCTGGCCCTGGGCATCGTCCTGGGTGCGACCAAGATCTCGTCGCCGATCCTGTCCGGACTGCAGTCGGACAAGACGGACCTGTCGAGCCAGAACACCCAGCTCTCCAGCGACAACACGTCGCTCACGGCGCGGGTGGCCTCGGACGACAAGTTCGCGTCGTCGGTGGGCAACCTCGCCGTCCGTGGCACCCTGCCGAACGCCACGGTCGTCCTGATCACCACCTCGGACGCCGACCCGGGTGACCGCGACGCCGTGCTGTCGCTCCTGGCCCGCGCCGGAGCGAAGGTCACCGCGCAGATCCAGCTCACGGCCAACTTCTCCGACCCCAGCCACGCGGACGACCTGCGCACGCTGGCCGCCCGGGTACTGCCCACCGGCGCCAAGCTCCCGGCCGTCTCCCAGGTCGGCGCGGTGGCGGGGGGATTGCTCGCCTCGGTGCTGCTGACCGACAAGGACGGAAAGGCCACCGCCCCGGCGGCCCAGGCCACCTCCGCCCTGTCGGCCCTGGCCAGTGGTGGATTCCTGCAGGCCTCCGGCACCGTGGTGCCCGGACGTCTGGTCGTCGTCCTCACCGGGGGCGCCGTCACCGGCGGCTCCGAGGCCGACCGGGCGGCGGCGATCGGTGACATGGCAGCGCAGCTCAAGACCGCAGCCGGTGGCGTCGTCGTGGCCGGACGTTCCGGATCCGAAGCAGCGACCGGGACCGTCGGCGTCGTGCGGGCCAACACGGCCGAGAGCGCCGTGGTCAGCACGGTGGACGACGTCGACACCTCCTCGGGTCGTCTGGCCGCGGTGCTCGCCCTGGTCGAGCAGAACGGTGGTGGGGTCGGTCGTTACGGGTTCGCCTCCAGCGCCCAGGCACAGATCCCCACCCTCGGCGTCGGCTGAGTCAACGCTTCACCGAACGGCCCGGCCTCGCGCACCTGTCGCGACGCCGGGCCGTTCGGCGTTTCCGGACCGTTCCGCGATTCCGGACCGACGGGGCAACTCGCCCGGGAATCGACGACGGGGTGTTAGGGTGAAATCCCGTGGAGTGATGGTCAGAAGATCATTGCCAGCACCGAGAATGCCTCAGGCCTTCGAGCACACGGGAGTCGTCTTGCCGGTAGCGGTTCATGTCACCAAACACATCTTCGTCACCGGTGGTGTTGCGTCGTCCCTGGGGAAGGGTCTGACGGCGTCCAGCCTCGGTCGACTGCTCACCTCCCGCGGTCTCCGGGTCACCATGCAGAAGCTGGACCCCTACCTGAACGTCGATCCCGGAACGATGAACCCGTTCCAGCACGGCGAGGTCTTCGTCACCGAGGACGGCGCCGAGACCGACCTCGACATCGGTCACTACGAACGCTTTCTGGATCGCAACCTCTCGGCCGACGCGAACGTGACGACGGGCAAGGTCTACTCCCGCGTCATCGCCCGCGAGCGCCGCGGCGAGTACCTGGGCGACACCGTGCAGGTCATCCCGCACATCACCAACGAGATCAAGGATCGGGTCACGGCCATGGCCGAACCGGACCGGGACGGGAACATCCCCGACGTCGTGATCACCGAGATCGGTGGCACCGTCGGCGATATCGAGTCGCTGCCGTTCCTCGAGGCGGCCCGGCAGGTGCGGCACGACCTGGGACGCGACAACGTCTTCTTCCTCCACGTCTCGCTCATCCCGTACCTGGCCCCGTCCGGGGAGCTCAAGACCAAGCCGACCCAGCACAGCGTCGCCGCCCTGCGCAACATCGGCATCCAGCCCGACGCGCTGGTCTGCCGGGCCGACCGCGACATCCCGGAGGGCCTGAAGCGGAAGATCTCGCTGATGTGCGACGTCGACGCCGAGGCCGTCATCGCCTGCCCCGATGCGCCGTCCATCTACGACATCCCGAAGGTGCTGCACACCGAAGGCCTGGACGCGTACGTCGTCCGCCGGCTCGGCCTGTCGTTCAAGGACGTCGACTGGACGCTCTGGGGTGATCTGCTGGAGCGGGTCCACCACCCGGCCGAGACGGTGCGGATCGCCCTGGTCGGCAAGTACATCGACCTGCCGGACGCGTACCTCTCGGTCACCGAGGCGCTCCGGGCCGGCGGCTTCGGCAACAACGCGAAGGTGGAGATCGTCTGGGTCGCGTCCGACAGCTGCCAGACGCCGGCCGGAGCGGCCGCGGCCCTGGGTGACGTCCAGGGGGTGCTCATCCCGGGTGGCTTCGGCGTCCGCGGCATCGAGGGCAAGCTCGGAGCCATCCAGTACGCGCGGACCAACAAGGTCCCGGTGCTGGGAATCTGCCTCGGCCTGCAGTGCATCGTCATCGAGGTGGCCCGCAACCTGGCCGGGCTCGGGGGTGCCAACTCGGCCGAGTTCGACGTGAACGCCGCCGATCCGGTGATCGCCACCATGGCCGACCAGACCGACGTCGTCGCCGGCGCGCGGGACATGGGCGGCACCATGCGGCTCGGGTCGTACCCGGCCCGGTTGGCCGAGGGCAGCCTGGTCTCGGAGATCTACGGCTCCACGTCGGTCACCGAACGGCACCGCCACCGCTACGAGGTCAACAACGCCTACCGAGAGGTTCTCGAGGCGGCCGGATTGCGTCTGTCCGGCACCTCGCCCGACTCGTCCCTGGTCGAGTTCGTCGAGATGGATCGCAGCCTGCACCCGTACCTGGTCGCCACCCAGGCCCACCCGGAGTTCAAGTCCCGCCCCACGGCGCCGCACCCGCTGTTCGCCTCGTTCGTCCGCGCCGCGCTGGACTACCTGGAGTCCGAGCGGCTGCCGATCGATTCCCCCGACGTGCTCGTCCAAGAGCCGGTCCCGGCCCTGTGAGCCGACTGTTCGAGGTCACCGACAGCGAGAAGGTGTGGTCCGGTCACATCGCGGCCGTACGGATCGACACGCTCGTGATGCCCGGCGGCGGAACCGCTCGGCGTGAGGTGGTCGAACACGACCGCGCGGTGGCCGTGGTCGCGCTGGACGACGAGGGCAGCGTGGTGCTGCTGGAGCAGTTCCGGCATCCGCTGCGCCGCCGGCTCTGGGAGCTGCCGGCCGGACTGATGGACTTCGCCGGCGAGTCCGCCCGATCGGCGGCGGAACGCGAACTGGGGGAGGAGACCGGACTCCACGCGGCGCACTGGTCGGTGCTGGTCGACATCGCCTCCTCGCCCGGATTCACCGACGAAGCGGTTCGGGTGTTCTTGGCCACCGGCCTGACTCACATCGGCCGGCAGGGCGACGTCCTGCACGAGGAGGCCGACCTGAAGGTCGTCCGGGTTCCCCTGGAGGTGGCCGTGCGCGGCGTCTTCCAGGGCCGGATCGTCAACGGATCGTCCGTCTCCGGCCTGCTGGCCGCGGCGGTGGCCCTCGGCATCGACACCGACATCACCGCCGCCTCGCTGCGGCCCGCAGACGACCCGTGGAACGACGCCAGCGCCGTCAGCCAAGGCCCCGGCATCCCGGACGCACCAGCGCTGGATGTCTGAACCGGTCGCCGCGGAGCCGTCGGCGGCGCTGCGGTCGGCGCTGCGCGGCTATCTGGACCACCTCGCGGTCGAACGGGGTGTGGCTCGCAACACGTTGCTGGCCTACCGCCGCGACCTGGAGCGGTACCTCACGTTCTGTGCCGAGGCCGGGTTGGACGCGGTGAACGACATCCGGCCGGAGCACGTCTCGGGCTATCTGATGGCCCTGCGCGAGGGGTCGGAAGGCCACCCGGCGCTGGCCCCGTCGTCGGCGGCGCGGGCGGTGGTGGCGGTTCGGGGGTGGCACCGGTTCCTGCTGGCCGAGTCGGCCACCGCCGACGATCCCTCCGGCGACGTGCACCCGCCGGCGGCGGCGAAACGGCTGCCCAAGGCGCTGCCGGTGGAACTGATCACGGCGATCCTGGAATCGGCCTCCGGGGACGACCCGCGATCCCTCCGCGATCGGGCGTTGCTGGAGTTCCTGTACGCCACCGGTGCCCGGATCAGCGAGGCCGTCGGACTCGACCTGGACGACCTCCCGGACGCCGGCGCGCCGGTGGTCCGCTTGCGGGGCAAGGGATCCAAAGAGCGAATGGTTCCGGTGGGCTCGTTCGCCACCGACGCCATCTCGGCCTATCTGGTGCGGGGCCGGCCGGCCCTGGCCGCGGCCGGCAAGGGTACGCCGGCCGTCTTCCTGAACATCCGCGGCGGACGGCTGTCCCGGCAGTCGGCGTGGACGGTGCTGCGTGACGCGGCCGAGAAGTCCGGCGTCTCCGCGCAGCGAGGACCGGTGTCCCCGCACACCCTGCGGCACTCCTTCGCCACCCACCTGCTGGAGGGCGGCGCCGACGTCCGCTCCGTCCAGGAGCTTCTCGGCCACGCGTCGGTGACGACCACCCAGATCTACACGCTGGTGACGGTCGACTCGCTGCGGGAGATCTACGCCCTGGCCCACCCACGAGCCCGCTGATCGGACAGCGATGGGCGGGTTCGGCGCGCCGTCGCCGCGCGGGTCGTCTTGGTCCTTTGGCCCCCGCGCCTCTACCCTGGGGTGGTCGTCGGGATGACGACAGGAGAGAAGTGGGAGTATCGGGACCGATGAGCCATCCGGACGACGCAGCGTGGATCGCCGCCGCCGGGGCACCCCGACCCGCGGATGCATCCTCCGCGGACATCTTTCCCCGTTACGACCGGCCGGTTCCGGCCGCTACAGCGACCGATGACGCCGCCGATCCGGACCCCCAGGTCCAGGAGTCGGTCGACGTGGCCGAGGTGGTCTCCTCTTTCGAACCGGTGGCCGACGACGCGCAGATCCACGTCGACGACGCGTTCGACCCGATCGCCGAGGCGCAGGGCACACCCGACCGCGAAGTGGCCGAAGTCGATGCGGTTGAGTCGGACGACGCGACGCCCGGTGACCAGGAGATCGTCCCGGCCCTGATCCCGAAGCCGGCTCCCGCCGAGGCCGAACTGGGCCCCACCGGCCGTCCACGGCGCGTCATCCCGGAACCGGCCGTCCTGAACTCGCACGGCCCGGCCCGGGTCATCGCCATGTGCAACCAGAAGGGCGGGGTCGGCAAGACGACCACCACCCTGAACCTCGGGGCCTCGCTGGCCGAGTACGGCCGACGGGTGCTGCTGGTCGACCTGGATCCGCAAGGGGCACTGTCGGCCGGGCTCGGGGTGCCGTCGCACGAACTCGACCACACCATCTACAACCTGATGCTCGAGCGGAACACCACGATCACCGACGTGCTGGTGCCGACCCGCGTCCCCGGGCTCGACCTGCTCCCGGCCAACATCGACCTGTCCGCGGCCGAGGTCCAGCTGATCAACGAGGTGGGCCGCGAGCACACCCTGGCCCGGGCGCTGCGGCCGATGTTGCACGAGTACGACTACATCCTGATCGACTGCCAGCCGTCCCTCGGGCTGCTCACGGTGAACGCCCTGGCGTGCGCGCACGGCGTGATCATGCCGGTGGCGGCCGAGTTCTTCTCCCTCCGTGGGGTGGCCCTGCTGGTCGACACGATCGACAAGGTCAAGGATCGGATCAACCCCGATCTCGAGGTTGACGGGGTGCTCGTCACCATGTTCGACGGACGCACCGTCCATGCCCGTGACGTGGTCGCGATGCTCGTGCAGCGGTTCGGCGACGAGGTCTACGACACCGTGGTCTCCCGGACCGTGAAATTCCCGGAGACGACGGTGGCCGGCGAGCCGATCACCACCTACGCCCCGACATCGCCTGCGGCCGAAGCGTTCCGCGCCCTCGCACGGGAAGTGATCGCAAGATGACCACGCGGGCGGGGACCCTACCCCCGGCCGCGGTATCGCTGGAATCCGCCGATTCTTCGGTGCTGCCCAGCACGCGGCCGTCATTCCACGTGCATCTGGAGAATTTCGAGGGTCCGTTCGATCTGTTGCTGCAATTGATCGGGCAACGGCGAATGGACGTCACCGACGTGGCGCTGCACACCGTCACCGACGATTTCATCCGGCACATCCGCACCATGGGCCCGGACGTCGATCTCGGGGTGGTGACCGAATTCCTGGTCGTGGCGGCGACCCTGCTCGACCTGAAAGCGGCCCGGCTGCTGCCCGACGGCGAGGTGGAGGACAACGCCGACATCGATCTGCTCGAGGCGCGCGACCTGCTCTTCGCGCGGCTCCTGGCCTACCGGGCGTACCAGCAGGTCACCGTGCTGTTCCAGGAGCTGGAAGCCAGTGCGCTGCGCCGGTACCCGCGCGCGGTGACGCTGGAGGACCGCTACCTGGGCCTGCTGCCCGAGGTGCAACTCGGCATGGACGCCGAGACATTCGCCGAATTGGCGACCTCGGTGTTCCGGCCGAAACCACCGCCGCCCGGAGTTTCGCTCGACCACATCCATTCCTCGCCGGTGTCGGTGGCCGCGCACACCGCTGCCATCCGGGAATTGCTCGAGCTGCGGCGGGTGGCCACGTTCGGCGAATTGATCGCCGGATGCACCCAGACGATGGAGGTCATCGCGCGCTTCCTGGGTCTGCTGAACCTCTTCCGCGAGGCTGCGGTTGCCTTCGACCAACCGGAACCGTTGGGGCTGTTGACCGTTCGGTGGACCGGCGACGAAGCGGACCCGGCCGGTATCGCCGTCGACGAGGAGTACGAGTGAACACACAGGACGCCGACGTGGCGATGACGCCGGACGTGATCAATCGAAATTCGCCGACTGACGCCGCGCCGACCGACGCCGCGCTGGACGACAGCGCTTCGGTCGACGCCTCGCTGGACGGCTCGGCGCTGGACGACAGTGCTTCGGTTGGCCCGGTGCCGGACGACTCGGCCCTGGAAGACCTGCCGCTGGAGGCCACCTTCGGCGTCGTCGCGGACGAAGACGTCGTCGGCGCGCTCGAGGCGGTCCTGCTGGTGGTCGACTCGCCCGTCACCGAGGCGTCGCTGGCCACCGCGATTGGACACGGCGCCGATCGGGTGCAGGCGGAATTGTTCCGGCTGGCCCAGCGCTATACAGATGCCGGCTCCGGTATCGAGCTGCGGCAGCTCGGCGGCGGTTGGCGCTTCTACACCCGCGACCGGTTCGCCCCGGTGGTGGAACGTTTCGTCTTGGACGGCCAGCAGACCCGGCTGTCCAAGGCGGCCCTGGAGACCCTGGCCGTCATCGCCTATCGGCAGCCCGTCACCCGGGCCCGTATTGCCGGCGTCCGCGGCGTCAACGTCGACGGCGTCATCCGCACCCTGGTCGCCCGTGGCCTGATCGAAGAGGTCGGAACGGACGCCGAGACCGGCGGCCTGCTCTACCGCACCACCGAGTTGTTCATCGAACGACTCGGGCTCTCCAGCCTCGAGGATCTTCCTTCCCTTGGCCCCCTGCTCCCGGAAATTGACTCCCTCGAAGATGACTGACAACACACCGTCCAAGAAGCGCACGTCCACCCGCCTGAAGAACACCGGCCGGATCAACCCCGGTGACCTCGACAGCGACACCGGCGACGACGCCAACGCCGACGGCGTGCGCCTGCAGAAGGTGCTGGCCGCGGCCGGCGTCGCCTCCCGCCGCAAGGCCGAGGAGCTGATCAAGCTCGGCCGGGTCAAGGTCGACGGCATCGTCGTCAAGGAGATGGGCCTGCGCATCGACCCGGCGAACGCCGTCGTGCACGTCGACGGCAACCGGATCGTGGTCAAGGAGGACAACGTCTACCTGGCCCTGAACAAGATGCCGGGAATGCTGTCCACCATGTCGGACGAACTGGGCCGCCCCCACATCGGGCAGCTGCTGGTCGACCGGCCGGAGCGGCTGTTCCACGTCGGCCGCCTGGACATGGACTCCGAGGGGCTGCTGCTCCTGACCAACGACGGTGAACTGGCCCACCGGCTCACCCACCCGTCCTACAACGTCATGAAGACCTACATGGCCGAGATCCCGGGACCCGTCCCGCGCGACCTCGGCCGCCGCCTGCGGGCCGGCGTGGAACTGGACGACGGCATCGCCAAGGTCGATCACTTCGAGGTGGTCGACCTGCACGCCGGTCGGGCCGTGGTCGAGGTGGTGCTGCACGAAGGTCGCAAGCACATCGTCCGCCGCATGCTGGCCGAGGTCGGCCACCCGGTGTCGCGGCTGGTCCGGACCAAGATCGGCGACGTCCAGCTCGGTCACCAGCGTCCGGGCACCCTGCGCAAGCTGAACCCGGTCGAGATCGCGTTGCTCTACAAGGCGGTCGGCCTGTGACCACGGCTTCCCCTGGGTCGCGATCGTCGGGCGAGAAGTCGGGTGAGGCCGGCAGCTTCATCATCGCCATCGACGGTCCGTCCGGCACCGGTAAGTCAACCGTGGCCCGCCGGGTCGCGGCCGAGCTCAACGCCGGCTACCTGGACACCGGCGCGATGTACCGGATGGTGACGTTGTCGGTGTTGCGGGCCGGGGTCGACCCGGTCAACGACACGGCCGTCGTCAACGTGTTGGAGGGCTTGAACTTCTCCTCGCCGCTCAGCCCGGGGCACCAGACCCACCTGCTCGACGGCGAGGACGTCACGGACGAGATCCGTGGCCAGGCCGTCACTCTCGCCGTCACCCCGGTATCGGCGAACCCGGCCGTGCGGGCGTGGCTGTTCGATCGTCAGCAGTTGCTGGCCCACTCCGGACGCATGGTGGTGGAGGGTCGCGACATCGGCACCGTCATCGCGCCGGAGGCCGATCTCAAGATCTACCTGACGGCCGATGCGGCCGAGCGGGCCCGCCGTCGACACACCCAGAATGTCGGTGCCACGGTCGGGGGCGGCCTGGACCTCGCGGCCGTCGCCCAGGATCTCGAACGGCGCGACACCCACGACTCGCGACGCGTTCACGCGCCGTTGCAGGCCGCGCCGGACGCCGTCGTCATCGATTCCTCGCAGTTGGCCCTGCCCGAGACGGTCGCGAAGGTGCTGGAACTGGCCGCGGCTCGGGGCATCCGGTGAGGTGGCGCCATCTCGGTGGCGCCGGCGACCCGACACCGCAGCACGCCGGCCCGGTCGGTATGGATCGCGGCCGCCGGATCGGCATCGTGCTGTCCGCCCTGCTGTACCGGCTCACGGTGGCCGGTATCGACCGGGTACCGGCGACCGGCCCGGTGGTGCTGGTGGCCAACCACTCGAACTTCTGGGACGGACCGGTGCTGTTCGGGGCGCTACCCCGACGGGTGTCGTTCCTGGTCAAGGCGGAGGCCGTCACGGGTCCGTTGGGATGGTTGCTGCGCAACGTCGGGCAGTACGCGATCAACCGGGCAGCGCCCGAACGCGGCACCCTGCTCGACGCGCTGGCCCAGCTCAAGGCCGGGGGAGTGATCGGGATCTTCCCCGAGGGCACCCGCGGCGACGGCAACGTGCACCAGGTCTCCAGCGGGGCCGGTTGGCTGGCCGCGCGGGCCGGGGCGGCGGTGCTCCCGGTGGCGGTACGTGGTACCGCGCGCCCGGCGGGGGCGCGCCGTCGGTTCCGGCCGCGGGTGCGAGTACTGATCGGCGATCCGTTCCCGATCCCGGTCGGTGCCGGGAAGAAAGCGGTCGACACCGCCACCGATCTGATTCGAGATCGCTTGTCCGCCTTGGTTGTTGAGTTGGACGAGACGATCGACGCTGTGAAAAACAAGAAGGCAACCAAATGACAGAGAATTTTGACGGACTCGCGGCCGAGCAGGCCGCTGGCGACGGTATCTGGTCCGAGGAAGCGGAATTCGCGGGCTGGGAGGATGGCGGTTTCGGCGACGAGATGGGCGGCCCGGTCGTCCCGACGCCCACCCTGGCCATCGTCGGACGGCCCAACGTCGGCAAGTCGACGTTGGTCAACCGCATCATCGGCCGTCGCGAGGCAGTCGTCCAGGACATCCCCGGCGTCACCCGCGACCGGGTCTCCTACGACGCGCTCTGGGCGGGCCGGAAGTTCACGGTGGTCGACACCGGAGGCTGGGAGCCCGACGCCCAGGGGCTGGCCGGTGAGGTCGCGCTGCAGGCCGAGCGGGCCATGAAGACCACCGACGCCGTGCTGGTCGTGGTGGACGCCTCGGTCGGGGCGACCCACACCGACGAAGCCATCGCCAAGGTGCTGCGGCGGTCCAAGGTGCCGGTGATCCTGGTCGCGAACAAGGTCGATGACGAGCGCACCCTGGCCGACGCGGCTGCGTTGTGGAACCTCGGCCTGGGCGAACCGTTCCCGGTGTCGGCGTTGCACGGCCGCGGATCGGGTGACCTGCTGGACGCCATCATGGCCGCGATGCCCGAGGCGCCGTCGGAGTTCGCGGCGAACCAGGGCGGACCGCGCCGCGTGGCGCTGCTGGGCAAGCCCAACGTCGGCAAGTCCTCGCTGCTGAACCGGCTGTCCGGAGAGTCCCGGTCGGTGGTCGACTCGGTCGCCGGCACCACGGTCGATCCGGTCGACTCGCTGGTCGAGTTGGACGGTGAGGTCTGGCGGTTCGTCGACACCGCGGGGCTGCGCAAGCGGGTCCACCAGGCCAAGGGCATGGAGTTCTACGCCTCGTTGCGAACGCAGTCGGCGCTGGAGTCGGCCGAGGTCGCGATCGTGCTGATCGACTCGTCGGAGCCGCTGTCCGAACAGGATCAACGGGTGATCACCATGGTGATCGAGTCCGGCCGGGCCCTGGTGATCGCGATGAACAAGGCCGACCTGGTCGACGGCGACCGCCGTACCGAGATCGAGCGGGAGCTCGACCGTGACCTGGCCCGCGTGCAGTGGGCCGAGGTGATCAACATTGCGGCCAAGACCGGCCGCGGTGTGCATCGTCTGGCGCCCGCGCTGCGGACGGCGCTGGACTCCTGGGACAAGCGGATCCCCACCGGGCAGCTCAACTCCTGGCTGGGCACCCTGATCCAGGGGACGCCGCCGCCGGTCCGCTCGGGCAAGCAGCCCAAGGTGTTGTTCGCCACCCAGGCCGGGAACCGTCCGCCGACTTTCGTGCTGTTCACCACCGGTTTCCTCGAGGCCGGCTATCGCCGGTTCATCGAACGCCGGCTCCGGGAGGACTTCGGCTTCAAGGGCTCCCCGGTGCGGGTCAACGTGCGGGTCCGCGAGAAGCGCGGCGCGAAGAAGTAGTCATCGCCGGGGTGCCTGGTCTCAGGCCAGGCACCCGGTCAGCGAGCGGCGACCATCGAGATCAGCTTGGCCAGCCGCCCGGTGCGGGTCGAGTTGTGTTTTGCCGAGTTGATCCAGGTGGCGAACTCGCGTTGGTGGCTCTGGGCCAAGCCGCGGAACTTCTCCATGAGACCGGCGTCCAGCAGTGCTTTCTCGACGTCCGGGGCGAGGACCACGACCTGCTCGGCCTCGTCCAGAGTGAGCCGAACATGCACCTGATCGCCGACCCGCTTGCCCAGACGCGTTTCGATCGCCGCGAGCACGCCGAGACGGTGGGTGCCCTGATACGGCGCGATGGACCCGCGATATTCGATTCCGTCGAAATGGACCAGGACCGGGACACGACCGGCGACCCTGTACCTGGAACTCACGTCGGCCGGTACCGTCACCCAGCTGCCGCCGCGCTCGCCGGATTCCAGGGCAGCGTCGAATTCCTGCGGGCCGGGATCAGTCCACGTTGACATGACGACCAGTTTATTCCGGAAGGATCTCTTCGCCTGCTGGAAGCAGACCGGCCGCGATCAACTCGACCGTCACCGCCACCGCGATCGCCTGGACCAGCAGCAGCGCCACCAGCACCAGCACCTGCGTGGCGCCGGCCTGCCACGGTGACGCTCCGGCCAGCAGCACCCCGACGAACGCGCCCGGCAGCGTCACCAGGCCGACCGTCCGGGTCTGATCCATGCCGGGAATCAAGGCCAGGGCCGCCGCCGGCCGGGCCACCAGGATCACCGCGTCCCGCCGCATCAGACCGATCGACAGCGCCGCCTCGTACTCGCCCCGCCGGGTGTGCAGTTCATCGGCGGTTCGCCGGCCGGCCAGCGACGTCGCGGTCATGGCTCCGCCGATCAGGATGCCGGCGCTGGGCAGCACCGCCACCGGGTGCAGGGGGACGACGGTGCTGGCCAGGATCAGGGCGAGCGCGGGCAGCAGCCCGGACAGGATGGGCACCACCGCCCACCAGGAGCGGGGTTTCAGGGAACCGGTGATCCGCTTCGCCGAGGTCGCGCCACCGATTGCCACCATCACGATCAGGAAGGCGGCGGTCAGCCACAGGGACCTCAGGACGAACCCGATGACGAGGCTGACCGCTGCCAGCTGGACGATCGCGCGGACGACGGCGATGATGGTGTCCCGGGCGCGCCCGAGACCCTGCAACTTGACGACCAGCGCGGCGGCCGCGGCCAGAACGGCCAGCAGTACCGCGAGGAGCGGGCCGATCATGACGGTGGTCAGGGTGCGTGCTCCTCGGATGCCGGGCGAAAGCGGTCCGGACCATCATGCGCGCTGCGGTATTCTTGTCACGCCCGGCATGCCGGGTGGCGGGCTGTGGCGCAGCTTGGTAGCGCACTTGACTGGGGGTCAAGGGGTCGCAGGTTCAAATCCTGTCAGCCCGACAGACAGAAAGGCCAGGTCGGAGAGCAATTAGCTCTCTGACCTGGCCTTTTGTGTATCCGGGGAACGATCAGACGGGGCCTGACGATTGGGCCGAGTTGTGCCAGATTGGGCCCAATGTGGCCGAGCTAGTCCCAATCCAGTCCCAATCGAGCCCCAACCCAACCCCGCACAACTCGGCCAAACTCAAAACAAGGTCGGGAGCTCGACGGCGAACAGGTCGAGTTGCTCCTCGGCCGGGGCCGGCGGGGCTGGAACGGGCCCGAATAGAGGCGGCGTCGTCCCCCCATCCCGCGGGATCCACTCGGCCGAGGGCTCGGTCATGCGACGACGGGGGCGACGACTACAGAGGCGACGGCCTCGGCGAGCCGGGGCGGGACGGCGTTCGCGATCTGTAGGAACTGGGCGGTTCGGGTGCCCTGCCACGGGTAGTCGGCGGGGAACGATTGGAGCTGACCGGCCTCGGCCGGGGTGAGCTGGCGGCCCTTGCCCGCGGGGTCGGTGACGGTCCAGCTCCGGGCCTTCTCGGTCACCGTGAACGAGGGCAGCGCGTTGTCCCGGAGGTCGCGGGCCCGGTAGGTGAGCCCGTCGTCGCGGTCGTTCCGGCGCGCGAACCCGTGCGAGCCCTGACCGATGACGGTCGCGGCGCCGAGGCGGCCCGACGTCGGCGAGGGGAGCTTCACGTCGAGCGCCACGCGGGAGGCGACGAGCACGGCCCGGCGGCGGTCCTGGGGTACGCCGTAGTCGGCGGCGTTGAGGATCCCGACGTCGACGGACCAGCCCATCGCGAGCAGCTCCTCGGCGTACCACTCCCAAACGGGGAGGACGCTCGGCACCTGCTCCAAGATCAGCCACTCGGGATCGGCGCCGACGAGTAGGCGCATCGGCTCGGCGACCAGAAGCGACTTCAAGTCGTCCACGGTGAGGAAGTAGTCGAGGCGGCGGTCCTCGCCCGCGGCGGCCGACTTGATCAGGTCGCGGATCGCGTCGAGGTCGCCCCGGCCGAGCTGCAACCCGGCGGCACTGAATCCCTGGCACGGCGGCGACGCGATCAGGCCCTCGGGCGAGCGGATGCTCTCCGGCCGTACCGAGTAGACATCGCCCCGGCGGCGATCGTGACCGGCCGCGGTAGCGGTCGAGCACGCGAGCTGGTCGAGCTCGACGCCGAGCACGTCGACGCGGCCGAGGTTGCGCAGGCCTTCATCCCATCCGCCCGGCCCGGCGAACAGGTCAACGATCACGCGGCTCACTTCTCGCCCGTCGGGGCGAGGGACTGCTCGTCACTCGCTAGCGCGTCACTCGCTAGCGCGTCACTCGCTAGCGCGTCATTTTTGGGAGAGAGAGCCGCCACGAGGCGGGCTTGCCGGTCGCGGTGAGCGGTCCAGCGGGCGAGGCGACGGGCGTCGCCCCCGATGTGCGAGAGGTCCTCGACAATGCGGCTCAGGTTCGCGAGCTCGGCGCGCTCCTCGGCGAGACGGGCGTCGAGCTCGCGGTCGGCGGCGGTCACTTGGCGAGCCCGGCGATCTGCATCGCCTGAATGGCCTTCATTCGAACCCACGCGGCAGCCTCGGCGGCGGCGGCGTCGAGCGAGTAGCCTCCGGCGTTCACGAGCCTTAGAGCCTGACGGCGCGCGTCCGCTTCCATCTTCGGCGTGATGAACTGCTCCCACGCGGGGCGAGGCGTTGACGCTTCGATCGTTTCGCTCATGGCAGGGTCTCCTCGGTGCGGTGGGGGTTGGGTACAACTATGACGCGTTAGCGCGTCATTGTCAAATCAGAACCAGCCGATCGAGCGGCGCATATCGCCACGGGCGGCGGCCATCGCCTCGCGCTTGGTCCGCTCGTATCCGGTCATGCCTTCCCGCGGCATCCGGTCGGCGTCGAGCACGGCGTAATACCACTTCTGGTCGGTGCCGTACTCGGCGCTTGCGTCGGTCTTGCTGAGGACAACCTCGGCCGGGAACGGGCGGGCGACAGGGAGCGTGATCGGTGACGTCGACACGGTGGAAACCTTTCGGGGGAGAGGGTGCGCGGCTCTCGGGATTGAGAGCCGCGCGGGGCGGGCGAGGGCTAGGCGTAGAAACGGCGGCCGGTCGAGGCGTCGAACGTCACGCGACGCTCGTAACCGTCGGCGTCGAATACGGCCATGACGCCCATTCGCATGAGGGCGGCATCGGTCTGTGCGGCGTAATAGGCGCCACTCTCAGGGGTCACGAACTCCTCGCCCGCGGCGTTGGTGATCGACCACGTACGGGCCTCGGCCTCGGCGGCGGCGGTGAACAGCTCCACGAAGTGCCGCACGTCCTCGCCACCCCAAGAGCGGGAGAGCTCGGCGCGGAACGCGGCGGGGTTGGTCGGCCAGATGAGCGCCGAGAGCGCGTCGACGGTCGCCGAGATGTGGTCGAACGGCGCGCCCTTGCCTGCGGCGATCGCGAGGGACTCCGCGCCGGCTGCCTTTATGTACGCGGGGTAAAGGCTGTTGAGTACGTCGACGGCTTCGGTCTGCGTGGCGGTGAGCGGGGCGGCGGTTGCGGTGGTGGTCATGCCGAGAACAATGACGCGCTAGAGCGTCATTGTCAAGTGGGAGACGTTCGACGGTTGACGCGCTAGTGCGTTACTGTGCCGACCATGGCAGGAAAGAAGCGAGACACGCTCACGACAGCGGAGGCGGCGGCGCTCGCGGGGATCACCCCGTCGGGCCTCAGATCGACCCGCTCGCGCGTCCTCCGGCTCACGGGCGTCGAGCTACAGGCGGACCGGTCAACGTGGCCTGACGGTAGGACTCCGCTCTACGACGGGCCCAAGTTCCGAGCGTGGCTCGCGTCGCGGCCCGGTAGTGGGAACTTTCGGAGGTAGCTGCACACCGTTCGCGGTCGTACTGCATACTGCGGGGCCGATCAACCGAACGTAAAGGATCACATGACAGAGCCGCTGCCCTCCCCGTACGCCACCAGCCAGCCGAGCGCGGCGACCTATCCCGCGCCCCCTCAGTACGCCGAACAGCCGGTCGCGCCCTACCCGGCGGCATACCCGCCCGTCGTCGCGCCCGGCCCGAGTGTCGTCTACGTCCAGGCGCCCGCGCCGGTGGCCGGTCCCTACGTCCCTCAGAAGTCGGTCGGGGTCGCTTACGTGCTCTGGTTTTTCCTCGGTGCGCTCGGCGTCCATCAGTTCTACCTCGGTAAGACGGGCCGCGGGATCCTCTACCTGTTCACGCTCGGCGGTTTCCTGATCGGGCTCGCGATCGACCTGTTCACCATGGCGGCACAGGTTCGCCAGGTCAACGCGCAACGCGCCGTCGGCATCCGGTAGCCACAACGCACAAAACGCGCCCCCCTCGCCCGTAGGCAAGGGGGGCGCGCTGCGTTCAGGGTCCGACCACTGCCGATACGGCCGAGGCGTAGGCGTCGGCCCCCGCGTCGGACAGGTGGATCACGTCGCCCCCGGCGGTGCCCGGCGTCGCGCCGTTGCCCCAGTAGGCGAGCGCGTTCCAGTAGGGCCAGGAGTTGCGGCCGATCGCCCACATGTCGACCAGCGCGGCGCCGTACGCGTGGCACACGCCGAGCGCCTTCGCGACCATCGCCGAGTAGTTGCCGAATGCCGAGTCGTAGTTGCCGATGTGCGGCATGACGACCAGGAGATCCGGCCCACCGTCGGCGACACTGCGCGCGTTCGACAGGAACGCCGAGAGGTTGTGCAACCAGCCCTCGGCGCTCACGCTCGGGACGACCAGCGCCGAGCCGGTCCCGTGCGCCGCGGTCGTGTACGCCGACAGCGACGCCGAGGCGGCGGTCGATGCGAACACATAGACCAGTTCGGTCCCGATGAGGTACTGACCGGGCGCGACGTACGCCGAGACGGGCAGCACGTTCACGCCGGCCGCAACTGCTGCCGTGAGGGTGATCCCCGTCGCGGTGGTGCTCTGCGAATCGTTGGCGGCCAGGGCGTACACCAGCAGATCGGCGGGGTTGCTCGGGCCGCCCGACCACGCGGCGGCGCCGAGCGCGCTCGTGTCGGCGAACCCGGCCGAGAGGGCGCCGTACTTGCTGAAATTGTCGACCACGACTCCGGCCGCATTGCGCGCCTCGATGCCGATTAGGTAGAGCGAGTTTGCCCCGGTGCCCGCGTAGTTGATCGTCAGGGAGTAGGTCCCCGTCGGTGCCGCAACCTGCGTGGCTTGAATGGCGAATGTCGCGCCGTCGGCGATGGGAACCGCTGCGCCGCCGTTGATCTGGTAGGACCACGGTGCGAACCCGCCCGACAGGGTGTAGATCGTCAGCGCGGTACCGCGGAGACCGGAGATCACCTGTTTCGCGCCGACGGCCTGCGTGGAGATCACGCACGCGCCGGGCCCGTAGGGGGTGCTGTACTGGGACCATGCTCCGGTGGCGGCCCAGTAGTACCCGGCCGCGGTGTAGGCGGTGACGGCCCCGGCGGGGATGCTGGCGGCCGAGGAGGCGAACGCAAGCGACGCCGACGAGCCGTTGAACCCGGATCCCCCGTCGCCGAACTTGGATTGCAGCGCGGCGGCGACCCGAGCCGGCCAGGACCGGGCGCGGGGGTTGCTGGTGTAGTACCCGGCGGCCACCGAGTCGCCGACGACGGCGACGCGGGTCAGCCCACCGCCGGCCAGCTTCGCCCGGTACTTGGCGCCCCAGTCGGACGGGACATGCAGGCCGGTTCCGGCGAGCTTGCCCGCTGCCGACGTGAACGGCGAACCGTCGGGGTTGAGCAGCACCACGCGGCCCGTGTCCTGCCCGTTCTGCGGGGGGGTGTCGGCGGCCGAAACGACGGTCAAGAACTGTGCGGCATTCGGGGCCACCCGGTTACTCCTTCGCTTCGTGCTTGCCGGGCGGATCGGCCTCGGCGTTCGGGATGCTGTAGACGGCGATCGCCGAGAGGACCGCGACCGCGCCGAGCATGATCGACGCGGCGCGGGAGCCCGCGACGAGCGCCGCGGCCGAGCCGAGTAGCGGGATCAGGAACGCGGCGATCGCCTTCGCGGCGACGAGCAGCTCGCGCGCCTTCTCGATCAGGACGGCGACGCGCTCGGCCGGGGTCGGCTTCGGCGTCGTCACTTGCGCACCTCGCCGAGAATCAGGTCGAGCTTTGCGTTCAGCGCCTGGCCGTTGTCGTGCCGGGCGTCGGCGAGTGTCGCGACGTCGGCGCGGACCTCGCGCTGCACCTGCTGGACGTCGGCGATCAGCCGGCCGAACCCGGACGCGGGCGCCGGGCCGGAGCCGTCGGGGTCGATCAGTGCGCCGAGGACGGCCTGAGCGATCTCAGCGGCGAATGCCTTGCGCTCTGCGGGGGATGCCATGAGGTCATCAATCCAATCTGTCTGCGGTGCGGTGGTCGCGGGGGCGGCGGGGGCGGCGGGCGCCTTCATGTAGGCGCGCCACGCGTCGAGGTCGTAGTTCTCGGGGTCGGACTTGCGGCCGGGCGCGAACTCTCGGTGTCCGCAACAGAACTGGTCGACGTCGTAGCCGTAGGCCAGGGCCAGGGCGCGCGAGCCGACCAGGATCGAACGGGCCAGCTCGGGCGACCAGGGGTTGCCGATCGTGTGGTCGGTCTCGATGCCAGCGCATCGGGTGTTACCGCCGTCGGCGGGGATCGAGCCCCACCCGGGGCCCTTGCCGGCGTGCCACTTCCGGCCGGCGGCCATGCAGTACCACACGCCGGTGCGGGACACCCAGAACTGCGAGCCGTCGTGCCCGAGCGGGGCCATGTTGGCGGGCACGTTGGCATCGTTGCTCGGGTCGTCGTCGTAGCCGAGCCCCATCCCGTCGTGGTGCAGGATCAGCCCGAGGTTCATGAACTGCCCGTCGGACTCGCCACGCTCGGCCCAGCCGGGCATCTCGACAACGGTCAGACCGGCCGCGCGGAGAACGTTCGCGGCATTGGCAAGGGGAAGGGTCACGGGATGGGCCTCTCGGGGTCGGGGGTCGGCGCGAGCGTGGCGAGACGTTGGAGGATCTCGCGCATCTCGTCGTCACGGGCGGCGGTCACGGCGGCCAGCGCCGAATCCTGTCGGGTCTGGTCGCGCTTCACGTTGACCAGCTCCCGGGTATTGCGGGCGGTCGTCGCGTCGACCCGTTCCAACGCCTTGCCGATCTCAGGCAAGACAGCCTCGATCCGGTCCACGGCATCGCGGAGGGAGCCTCCCGAGTTGGGTTTGAGCTCGTGCTCGATCGCCTCGGCCGTGCGGACGGAGCGGCGCCCGATGTGCAGGAGCGGAATAGTCACGGAGGCGACCAGCGCGAGACCGCCGACGATCGCGATCCAGAGTTGATCGCTCACGCGGGAAACGCCGTGATGTGCATCCAGCTCAGGGACGAGTTACCGGTGAAACCGGCCGAGGTCGTGCCGGTCACCTTGGAGGCGATGAGCTGCGCTGAAATCGCGGTGTTCGCGGCGAGATCCATCGACATGCCGAGGACGATCGTCGCACCGACGGCGGCGCCTCGCACGCTCTTGACGTCGGTCCCACCCATGCGCGCGGAGATCGACGCGACGTCGGCCGCTGCGCCGCCGGTGCTGATAAATGCCGCGGCGTCGATCACGAGGACCTGCGCGTACGGCTTCGCGGCGATGGTGATCCCGTTGCTGATCCCGACGACTGAGCCGACGGCGGCGATCGTGCCGCCGACCATGGGCGCTTCATAGCGGATCGGCACCCTGGTCAAATCTTCGGGCGCCCAAATTGACCAGCCGGTGCCCGAGTTGACGCCGATCTTGTTCGCCACCGAGTCGTAAACCTGTTGCCCCATGGGGACAGTCGGCGCGGAGGCGAGTGCGCCGGGGAGGAACACGAGCCCGCCGGCTGACGCGGTGTAGACGCGCGTGTCGGTGAGGTTCGCGCCGGTGATCGAGGACACCGACGCGCCGACGGCGACGCGGGCCAGGACCAGCGACCGGGCGGGCGTCGCGGGGGTCGCCGTCGACACGCCTGTCACAACCTCGACGGAGGCGCCCGACGTTGCGTCGCCTGCCTCGATATCGCGGACGCGGAGGATCACGAGGTCGGTTCGGGCGACGGTCGTCGCGGCGGCGATCGCGACGGTGGCGGCGGCGTCGACGCTCACGATGTACCCGGAGATCATCGCCTGCCCGGCGATGACGCTGAGGTTCATGCCGGAGACGGGGACGACGGCGAGCGGCGACGTCGCGGAGGGGATCACCCCGTCGCGGGGGAGCAAGCCCGCGCCGGAGGTCTGCGCGAACGCGGCGCTATGCCCGAGACGGTCGACCGCGGCCGAGTAGGAGCCGGTCTGCGTGTAGAGGGCGGTTACTGCCATGAGGCGGGCCTCCGAGAATCGTTGCGGGAGAGGGGATTAGTACGGTTGGGCGACGATGATCGCCGAGGATGCCGAGGCAGCGTTCGCGGCGGCGGTACCGGCGGCGCCGTACAGGAATCGGCACTTGTAGACCCCGCCCACTTGCAGGCCGGTCACGAGCCCGATCAGGGGGACGGTGACCGGTTGCCCGGTCGAGGCGGCAAACGCGGCGATCTTGCCCACTCCGGTGCCGGGCGCGTAGACCTCGGCCCCGGCGAGCGTCCGAACCTGCAACGCGGCGACCGGTCCGTCGGTCATCGCGCCGTTGCCCTGAATGCGGGCCGACCCGGTGATCAGGATCTTTCCCGTCGGCGTGGTGACGGTGACCTCGGGACCGACCGCGACGAAACTGATCGGGCTCGCGGCGCTGATCGCGACGGAGGCGCCCTGAGTGGCGACACGGATCCCAAACAGGGCCTGCCCCACGGGGAGAGCGGTCACCCCGTCGTCGTCAACCACGGTGAGGCTCTGCGTCACCACGGACCCGCCGGTAATGGTCGAGCCGTCGATCCGGCCGGTCATGCCGAACGAGCCGTCGGCGAGCTGCCCGAACCGTGCGCGCTCGACGCCGTTACCGTCCCGGGCGATCAGAGCTCCGGCGACGATCGCCGAATTGCCGAGCCGGGAACCGTTTTCGAGATCGGACACGCGCCGACGGAGGTCGGCGAGCTCGTCAGTCGCCCCGGCGTAGGACGGAATTGCTCCCATGGTCAGGCCCCCGGAATGTCGTTGTATGTGGTGATCGAGAGGGCGAGGAGCTCCGACCCGGCGGCCGGCGGGGCGATGGTCCACCCGAGGATGCGCACCCGAGTGAAAAACCCGTCGGGGAACGCTGGGGTCGGGTCGATCGCGATCCACACCCGGTCGCCGATGCGGAAGTCGCCGACGCTCGGCTCGGCGTCGACGGTGGAGACCCGCCCGTCGGCCCGTTCAAGCTGCGCGGTCGCGGCGATCGTCACGGTCGGCGGGAGCTCGGGCGACTGGGAGATCGAGAGCAACGCGGCGGCGTGCGCGTTGATCGTGGCTTGCACGTTGACGCTCGATCGAGACTCGGCCGTTTCGAGGAACGGGTACCCGGCGTCAGTGAGGACTGTTGATGTGGCGACGCCGACCACCTTGTCGGACGCTTCGCCCGCGCCGAGCGAGTAGGCGCGGGACGCGAGACGCGTTCCGTCCTCGTCCATCGCGAATGCCCGGATATTGCCCGGGGAGGCGCCCTGCCCGCCGAGCTCCAAGACGAGCGGCTGGTCGATACCGGCCCGCGGGTAGGCGAGCGTCAGCGTCCGGACGACGGACCGCCGGCCGCCGATCGCGCCCCAGTCGGTGTCGATCGTGTAGTCGAATCCGCCCGCCACGTTCGCGAGCTCGGAGATCCGCTGGCCTACGGTGCCGTCTGCCCGGGCGTAGGTGCGGTCTCGGACCTGTCCGGAGACCGGGGCGGCCGGGATCGTCAGCGCGACGGCACCGACGCCACCAGGGCCCCCGCCGTACGCGGTAGCGGCGAGGGCCCGGGCGATCGCCAGTTGATCGACCCCGGCGAACTTGGCGGCGGCGACCTGGCGAAAGTCGGCGTAACGGATCATCTCGGCGCCGATCAAGGCGAACGAGTCGAGATTGCCGCTCGGCGTGCGCTTCCAGATTTGCCACTCGCCGACGCACACCCCGTCACGGTCGATCGCGACGGTGTATTTCGCCGGAGTGGTGAGCTCCCGCCACTCACGGAGCAGCGGGGCGGCGGCATCCGAGCGGGCGGCGTCGGTGAGGTTCGCGAACTCGGGGAGAGCCAGCACCGACGACAGGTCGAGCGTCGCCGAGAAGGCCCCGCCGGTCATGTGCCGCTCGGCCTTTACGTCGGTGAGCGGGAGCTCCCCGACGACCAGACCGCTTGTCGCGAGACAGACCAGATATGTGTATTGAGCCACGGCGTCACGCTCCGATCAGGTCCAGGCGTCGCGCCATGCGACGGTGAGCGTTCCGGTGCCGGAGTCGGCGCCGAAATAGATCTGCGACGTGCCCGGCTCGATCGCGAAAAACTGCGAGTCGAGGGTGAGGAACTGGCGGCGCGAGGACATGCCGAGCCGAACCGACCGGGGGGTTCCCTCGCCGATGACCAGTTGCTCGCCCGCATTTACGTCCATGAGCGCGGCGATCCGCGGGCCGCCGACCAGCCGAACCGAAGGGTTCGACAGCGGGCCGGAGAACGTGAACCGCGCCCAGGTGCGCGCGTCGCCCACATTCGTCACGGTGACGAGCCCGGACGATCCGCCGGGCCCGTAGACCCGGGGGAAGGTCAGCGGGTAGACGCGGCCACCGCCGGCCGAGAACCGGGCGGTCGTCGCCGACTTCTCGACGGCGCCATACCGGCTCGGGTCGTGCGCGTAGAGCGACAGGGACCAGCTCGCCGACGTCGGCCCGGTGCGCGTCGTCATGGTCTTACCGGCGAGCCTGACGAACGCCTGCCGGGCAAGCCCGGTGAGCGCCTCCTCGAACACGAGCGGCGCCGTGCGGACGGTGCCGCGGAGGACCGCGGCCACCCGGTCGAGCGCCATTTGAAGCGCCCGCTTGTCCGGGGCGACGACGGTCCCCGACAGCGTGATAGTGCGGGAGCCGAACGGAGCGGGCCCGTCGAGGTCGCCGTCGGCCATTTCGAGCGGCGTCGGGTTGCCGCGGGGGTCGATGCCCCCGTGCCAACCTTCGACCGTTTCCAGGGCCCACAGGCAGCCCGCATCATCGACGTCAGGGGCGGGCCCGTCCATTGCGGACCAGCCCGCCACGGACACCCGATTTTCCCACGCCACTAGACGCGCCCGAACGTGAGCCGACGGTCAACCTCGCGGGCGAGATCGGCCGGAGACTGGCCGGGGAGTTGGTAGATATTGATGGTCGCGCCTCCTCTGTTGCCGCTCTCGTTGAGCGCGTCGAGCACCACAGACCGCATGAGCGGCTCTGGTGTGACGATCTCCCGTTGCCCGGCCTCGGCGACCCTGACGATCGAGCCGCCGGGGGTCGGTTCCATGACGCCACCGTTTGCGAGCGACGGAATGTGCCCGATGTTGAATCCGATATGCGCCCCGCCGAGCCAGCTCGGGAGGTCGATCGAGATCGAGTTGATCTTGTCGATCGCCCAGTTGACCATGTGAATAATGCCGTTGATCGGCGCTTTCACAATGTCCCCGATGGTCGAGAACGCGTTCCCGACAGCCGTCCCGATGCCGCCGAGGATCCGGCCGGCGGTGTCGACAATGCCTTGCCACAGACCGGAGAAGAACCCGCCGATTTTGCCGAACACGCCGGTTATCCAGGTGTAGGCGGCCTGTAGCGGGCTCACGATGTACGACTTGATCAGGTTCCACGCGCTTTGCGCGCCGCTCTTGATCGTTGACCAGATCCCACCGATGAACGACGAGATCCCGTTGAGCGCGCCGCGGAACACGCCGGTTATGCCCGACCAGATCCCCCCGAACACGTTCGAGATCGCCGACCAGGCAACCGAAACGGCGCCCCTGATCACGGACCACGCGGCCGACAGGACGCCAGTGATCAGCGAGAGCGCCGTCGTAACAACGTTTTTGATCTGCGCCCAGACACCCGAGATGATGCCCTTGATCCCGTTCCAAACCTTCGACCAGTTGCCCGAGATCAGGCCGGTCACAACCTCGATGATGCCTTGAACGATCTTCATCGCCGCCGAGATCGTCCGGGCGATGTACCCGAACACAGTCGTCACAACGGGAATCAGCTTGTTGATGATCGGGATCAGCACCGACGCGAGGGTCTGAATCACCGGTGCCAGCGCGCCGAGGAGCACTTGCAGCGCCGGGGCGACCGCTTGGAACAGCGAGGCGAGCGGCGGCAGGAGCGAGGCGATCAGCGTCGTGATGACGGGCAGGATCTGAGCGAACGCTCCGGCGATCGTGATCAATAGCGGTTGGATTGCCGTAAACGCCTGCGCCAGCGCCCCGGCCAGCATCTGCGCGACCTGAGCGATCACCGCGGCGATCTGCGGGAGGATCGGCAGTAGCGCATGGAAGATCAGCGAGAACGGATTCAGCAACGGCAGGAGCTGCGCGAACACGGGCAGGAGCTGCCCGAAGATCGGCGCCAGCGTCGAGAACACGCTCGCGATCGCGGGCCCGAGGATCGAGCCGATCTCGCGGAAGATGGGGAGGACGGACCCGAACGCACCGACGAGCGCGCCACCGACGACGGGGGCGAGCTTGTCGAACACGCCGCGGACGTTCGCCCCGGCCTTCCCGAACGCGTTGAGGTCCTTCGCGGGGCCCTTGACGTCGCCGGACGTGATCCCGGAGATGAAGTCGGCGAACCCGCCGGCCGCGGCCTCCCCGCTCTCGCGGATCTTGAACAACCCACGGACGATCGGCGAGTCCTCGGAGATCCCGGGCGCCCACTTCTTCGGGTCGTAGTCGCCCGAGATCAGGATCGCGAGGGCGCCTCCGACGCTCTTCGCCGAGCTGGTCGCCTCCCCGGCCAGAGCGACGAGTCCCGAGGTCACGGGAGTGATCAGCGGGAGCAGGCCCGTTCCGATCGCCGAGCCCATCGTTCCGAACACGCGCCCGAGGGTGCCGAGCTGCGCGGAGATGGTGCCGCCGACGGCCGAGTCGAGCTTGCCCGCGGCGCCCGCGACGTCGCCGAGTCCCTTCGCTGCGGTCCCGAGGTCGAGCGCGTAGAGCGCCTTCCCGAGATCCTCCGACTGAGTGCCGAACAGCGACGTCGCGATCGCGGCCTTCTCGGCCGGATCCTTGACGGCCCTCAGCTTGTCGAGGACCTGTTGAGTCGCGGCGCTCGCGCTCGGGCCACCCTTGGCAATGTCGGCCTGCATCTTCGCGGCGCTGAGCCCGAGGGAGTCGTACGCGGCGGTCGTCGTCTTGCTGCCGTCGATCGCCCGGATCGAGAATTCTTTGAACGCGTCGGCGACGAGATCGCCGTCGCGGGCCCCGGCCTGCAAGCCCTGAGAGATCAGCCCGGTCGCGGCGACGCCGGTAATCCCGAGCTTTGCGAACTGCCCGCCGTACTCGTTCAGTGTGTCGAGGAAGTCCCCGCTCTTGTCGGCGCCCTTCTGGAATCCGGCGGTGATGATGTCGAGCGCCTGGTCGGCGTCCTTCGCCATGCCGTTTTTCAGGAGCTGCCCGACTGCGACGGAAACCCCGCCGACGTCCTGGTCGAAGGTCTGCCCGAGGGAGATCGCGCGGCCGGTGATCCGCTGCAACGTCTTGTCGGACGCCTTGTCCATCCCGCCGACGTTCTGAATCACACCCTTGATCGAGTCGGCGACGTCGCCCAGAGAATCGCCGTAGTTGGACGAGTAGAGCGCGCCCGCGACGGTGCCGAGCCTGCCCGACTCTTCGGCCGTGGCGCCGAGCTGCGCGCCCAGCTCGGTCGTCACGGCCTGCGTGTCGATGCCCTTCGCGATCGAGCCGCCGAGGGCCCCGGCGATGAGCGCGCCCGCGCCCAGAATGCCGACCTTTGCCAGCTTCCCGAACTTGGACCCGAACCCACCGCCGGCGGCCTCGCCTGCCTTCTCAGCCTCGCCCTGTAGTCCGCCGAATTGACGCGTGATATCGGACCCGAGTCCCCGCGTCGAAGAGACGATATCGACGTATGCCGTTGCGAGGTTGATCGCCACTTGCTACCACCCGAGCCAATCTTTCATCGCGTCGAGCTCCATGTGAGAGCCACCGAACGTGGTCTCGTTTTCGTCCTCGACGCCAGGGCGTCGGTATGCCTTCGGCTTCTTCGCGCCCTTGCCGGATAGGGCGAACCGCAACCACTGCAACTGGTCCACCACATCGGCGAGGATCCAGCTATTCGGATCCCATTCGGCCTGCTCGGGGTTCGCCACTCGGAACAGAGCGGAGTCTCGCGGCGCGTTCCGGCAGTAGGCCAAAAGGTCGCGCCACGAGACCCGACTCGGAACATCTGCGAGGGTCCAGCCCATCGCGAGCAGGTCAGCCGCTATCGCGTCCCAGTGATCCTCGGGGAGCGCGAGCAGGCCAATTATTCCCCCAGCGACGCGCCCGAGTGCCGACCCCAAGCCTTGTAGAGCCGCGCGAGCTCGGCGTCCTTGATCTCATCGAGCAAGTCGATCTGATCCTCGGCGAACCATTCGAGGACGAGGACCATCGCGGCGCTCTCGCCCGCGTGGGTGATCGTGCGACGCTGGCGGAACGTGAGCTCGACGGTCGCCATGCTCGGGAGCGTGATCGTCTCGCCGGTCGACAGCTCGAACGAGAAGTCGTCAGCGTTGCGGGTCGGCGCCTTGGGCCGGGTCGGGCCCTTGGCGGTCGAGCGGCGGGGGGTCGGGGATGATGCGGCCATTTGCGGTGGCTCCATTCAGGTTTGGGGGGCGGCGATGATTCTTGGGGGGTGACGACGGGCCGGGGGAACCACCGCCGGAAAGCCCGGCCCGTCGTCAGTCAGGGGTTACGGAACGAAAACGCCGTCGTTCCAGAAGATGTAAGCCTTGGTGCCGGTCGCGTCGGGGTAGGCGGTCACGGTGACGGGGTACTTCACCGCGTCGTCGTTGAGGTAGGTCACGTCACCACGTTCGGTGACCTGCCCGTCGGGGAGGATGATCCGGCCGCGCCGCAGACCGTCGGAGATTTCCAGTACCCACTGGAAGTGCAGCAGCTCGGCCGCGGTGACCTTGATCGCGAGCTTCGCGCCGACGGCCGGGCCGGCGACGGTCGCGACGACGTTCGCCTCGCCGTAGTAGATGCCGGTCGAGACGCCGTTGACCTCGATCATCTCGAACGCGTACGTCACGTCATGCGAGGTCTGCACCTTGCGAACGGTGTCGCCACCCCACGCGACGATGCTCGACGAGTCGGTCGACGTCGACTCGGTGACTCCGGCGTCGGAGATGTAGCCGACGGCGACATGGGCGGGCAGCAGGGCCGCGGCCTCGGAGATCGGGAGGGCGGTCGTCAGCGGGGCTTTCAGGACCCCGCCGGTGGCGAGTGGCTTACCGATCGCCACGTTCTTTGCATTGGGTGAACCCATGGGGGATGCCTTTCGTTCGGGGGTTGAGGGGGAGGGTCAGATCGCTTGGGCGCGCATGGCGACTTGGGCCGACCAGACGTAGCGGGGCGAGCCGGTGTCGGGGTCCGGTTGCTCGGCGGGGAAGGACAGCTCTGTCGCCGAGTACAGGACCGCGGGGCCGGTGTACCGGTCGGGCATGGCCAGGACCAGGGCGGCGACGAGCGACGCCAGGTCGGACGCTGCGGGGTCCGATTCGGCCCAACAGTCGAACGTCAGGATCGGCGACGCCACGACCAGGGAGACGCGACCAGGGCCGCCGGTGACGGCGACCCGGATCAGGCGGGCGGGCCGAGGGTTGGGGATCCGCCCGGCGACGGTCACGGGGAGCTCGCGCGCGGCGAACTCTGCGGCCAGATACTGGACTGCGACGGCGATCGGATCCGGGGCGACCAGGATCTCGGCGCTCACCTTCCGGCGTCCAGCGCGCCGAGCAACTTGTGCTCGCGCGCGTCGGCGGCCCGGGCCTCGGGCGTCGCGGTGCGGACGGTCACGCGGTTACGGTTGCGGCCGATCCACGATTGCGCCTCGAACCCTGCGCCCGCGGCGGCGGCCACCCGCCGGCCGCGCGCCACGAGATCGGCCTCGACCTCGGGGGAGCGCCGCAACTCGCGGAACCCCTTCTCGTTGAGGACTATTCGGGTCCGTCCCATTAGCCGTCGACCTTCCGTAGCTCGATCACTTGGCCGGGGGTCCGACCTGTGTAGGGGCTGCGCCACCTGGCGGGCTCGCCGTCGACCTCGAACCGCCCGGGCCACCCGTCGACCTCGCATTGATCCAGCGGGCCCACAGCGGCCGACCAGGGGGCGTAAACGGTGAGCGCGACGGGCACGCCTTCCCGGGTCGGGTCGGCGATCTCGCCTTGTGCACCTGGCGCGACGGCGCATCCCGCGACCAGCACGGCCGGGGCGTACCGCTTCACGGCGTTACCGTGCGAGTCGGTCTCGCCCGGGGCGAGCCGGGCGAATACCCGGACGTCGACCCCGTGGGCCAGCGGGGGCGGCACTACGACCAGTCCAGAACGGCGCCGCTCGACAGCGACGACAATGACACTGGGACCAGGCTCCCGAGGTCGCCGACGAACGTCCCGGACGCGGCGGCCGGAGTCGGGTCGATGGTGAACGCCTTCCGGCTCTGCGCCTTCGGCCCGTACCCGAGCAACCGTCGCTCGTCATCGTTGAGGGTCAGCGCGCCCGGCGTGTCACCCTCGAACGTGCTCGACGTGTTGAACGGGCCCGTCGTCTCGGCGACGGTGCGGAGCTTGGTCGGGTTGCGGAACGCACGCTCGACCATCGAACAAACAACCATCGTGACCCGCGCGGCGGGCAACGCCTCGGAGTCGATCGAGGCTTGGATGCCGGGCAGCTCGGAGAGGATCGTCTGCTCGGCGTCGCCGATCTTGACGGCGATTTTCGGGTCGGATACCTCGGGCGCCCCCGGTCCGATCCATCGGTCGATGAACTGTTGCGGGGTCGCCCAGGGCATCGCGGCTTACTCGCTCTTCTTGCCGTCGACGTCCTCGGCCGGGGTGGCGGCCTTCGGTCGCCGCGGCTTGGACTCGGAGTAGAGACCGGTCTCGATCAGGGTGTCGGCGATGCTTTCGGCCGTGTCGAACTTGCGGCCGGTGGAATCGAACAGGATGCGCGCCATGGGTGGTTTCCTTTGCAGCGGAGGGGAATCGGGGGGGTAGACCGCGCGCCGGTCGGAGGCATACCGACCGGCGCGCGATGAGCAGGGCCGATCAGACGGCGTTGGTGAACCGGACGATCGAGGCGGCGTCGTTCACGAGGAACCCGTACTCGGCTTCGGCCAGAATGGCGACGAGGTTGTTCTCGAACAGCGACGTCAACACGCCGTTGATCGTGACGGCGGCCTCGGTGCTCACCTTGTAGGTGATGCCACCGACGGCGCCCCATGCCACCTGCGACCAGTCGCCGGCGTAGCCGAGGATCTTCGGCGTCGCCGAGTAGATGCCCGGCGACAGGAACGACGGGCGGCCCAGCAGGCGGCCCGCGCGGATCGGTCCGGCCTCCTCGGTGTACGGGGCTTCGAGGAACAGCGGGCGGCCTGCGGTGTCCTTCGCGCCGTTGAGGATCGGCTCGAACCGGTTGTCGAACGCCGAACCGGTCCACAGCTTGTCGGCGTTGACGAGCACGCCGAGCCCGGCGTTCAGGTCGTCGTACACGGCGGTGGCGGCCGGGGTGGTGCCGGTCAGCTCGACGGCGGTCGAGCCGGTGTCGAGGTTGGTCGAGAACGGCGAGCCGGTGCCGTGCGCGGCGGCCAGGTCGAACGCGGTCGCGAACGCCTCGCCAACCTGGTTCTTCACCAGATCCATGTAGCCGGCGGGGTTGGCGCGGACCACTTCGGCCGACACGACGGCGATCGCGGTCAGCTTCTTCGGGTCCATCGTCTTGAGCGCGACGGCGGCCGAGCTGACGCCCTTCGGCGCGCCCTCACCGGTCCAGCTCGCGGCGATCCGGCCGGTCACGACGGGGATCGACTGCCCGTTGATGCCGAGCTGCACCTGAGTGCCCAGTCGCTGGACGAACGAGGAGCGCGCGGCCCGCTCGAAGATCGGGGCCGACTGCTCGCGGTTCAGGAATCCCGCGAAATCGGAGAGCTTGGTGGGTGCGGTCACGGCCATTTGTGGCGCCTTTCATTGGGGAACGGGGGACGCAAAAGCCCCGGACCGCTTGGGGTCCGAGGCTCGGGTGGTGCGATGGTCGACGGTCAGTCGGAGATGTTCAGCGCGCCTTTCAACGCGTTGAGCAACGAGTCCTCGTTGAGCCCCGGCGCGGCCGGGGTCTTGCCGAGGGTCGGGTTCTGCAAGTTCGCGCGGCGGGCCAGCTCGGCGGCGGCGGCGATCTCCTCCGGCGTCTGCTTGCCCCCGAACTCGGAGAGCAGAACGTCGGCGTCGGCCATGAGCTCGGCCTCGGTGGAACCGACCAGCCGGGCGGCCTGGCCGCGCGTGAGCCCCTTGTCGAGCGCCACGGAGTAGCGGAGCCCGGTCAGCTCGGCCGTGCTGAGCTTGCGGGCATTCGCCGCCTCGGCGTCGGCGCGCTTCTGCTCCGCGCTGCGCGTGGTGTCGCGGAGCGCGGCGAGCTCGGCCGCCGCGGTGCTGCCCGCGGTGGCCTGCGCCTCCCACGTTTTGGCCTGAGCGAGCTCGGCGGCGACGGCGGCCGGGTCCTTCCCGGCGAAAAGCGTTTCCCAGGTGGCGGGCGGGAGGGCGTCGCCCGCCGGAGGGGCGTCACCTGCGGGCTTACCGAGCAACAGCTCGGCTGCGGAATCGGGCATGTCGGGATCCTTCGGGGTCGGGGTGGTTACGGATGGGGGAGCGTGTCTCCGGCTGCGGCGACAAATGCTCGCCACCACAGCGCGGCCCAGCGGGCGGCCGGGAGCTCGTCTCCGGTGCGCCAGCCTGGCGGTTCCCAGGGTTGGCCGGCGAGCCTGAGCTCGCCCGCGGCGGTGCCCAGCTCGGCCGCTCGCGCGTCGGCTTGCGGTGTGAGGCTCATCGGTAGAGGTCCTGTCTCTCGCGGCGATTCGCGCCGGTGCGGGACACAAGGTCAGCCTTGAAGTCCTCGAACGTGTCGCGGCCACCGATCGAGTCCCAGAACTCGCGGAGCTCGGAGCTCGCCCACCTTTCGGCGAACGCGGCGGGCCCGGTGAAGAGCCCCGCGTCGTCCAGGTGGAGCGGATTCTCCGGGGGGAGATCGGCGCGGCGCTGCCCTTCGGCGTTCAGGAGGCGACCGTTCGTGACGTCCTCGGCCTCGACGTAGGTTTGCGCGACCTGCGTGCGGTACCGCTCGCGGGCGATCTGGTCGAACGTGCGGCCGGTGTCGCCGTAAGCGCGTGCCTCGGCGACGATCTCGCGCATCCTCTGACGCTCGAACGTGATCCCGGTGACCTCTTCCACGGCGTCGTAACCGTCCATGCCGTCGGCGATGAGCTGGTTGATCCGCTCTTGCTCTGCCTCTTTCGCCATGGCGCGGCGTTCGCGGGCCCGGATCTTGTCGGTCTCGGCCTTCTCCCGACGCGTGTACTCGCGTTCGATGAGCTTGATTGCGATCTCGTCGTCGGCCTCGTAGGCGGCGCTGAGCGTGGCGTCGAGGTCGTCGTCGGCGAGCTTGCGGAGCTCGGCCGAGCGTTCCTTCCCGGCGGCGGTGGCGGCCTGGCGCTCGGCGGCGGCGGCGGCCTTCGCCTCCTCGGCGGCCTTCGCGACCGCCCGAGCCTGGACGGCCTGCGCGACCTTCGCGGCCTGCGCGGCGATCGCATCGGCCGTGCTCGCGCCGATCGAGAGGGTCTCGGCGATCGAGGCGTCGCGGGCTGCGGCCCCGGCCTGATCCTCCGCGGCGACGCGGGCGATCGCTCGGGCCTCGACCTCCTTCGCGTGAAGGTTCATCGCCCTGATTGCGTCGGCTCCGGAGAGCCCGCGGGTCACCGCGGCGTACTCGTTGAACAGCGCCTCGGCGTCGTAGGGCAGGAGCTCGCCCTTCCCGATCCGCTCGGGAGTGCAGTTGCAATGGTCGTGGTAGTCGTGCCCGCCGGCGGTCTCTTTCGAGTGGTACACGGCGCCCCGACCGGCGAGCATTTGGCAGAATCCGCACGAACCGGAGCGGGGGACTCGGGCGTAACGCACACCTTCGCGGGCGGCGTTCCGCTCGATCGTCGCCCGCCCGGCCACGCGGACGAGCCGGGGCGTCGCCGAGTTGAGGTTCCGCCCGAGCTCGGCGATCGAGGCGGCGTCGCCCCCGTCCGGGGTCCACAGCGGGGACAGGGCCCAGCGTGCGACAGCCGAGACCTGAGCCGGGGCGGCGCCTCGCGCGAGCGTCGGGCGGAACGGTGACCGAACGTTGTCGGAGTCTCGGGCGATCTCGTAGAACTCCGACGCGACCGTCGCCGAGACGTTGCCATACTGCGTGACGATCGCGGGAAGGGCCCTTTGCATCGCCCGGGCGGCGGCCGGCGGGTTGTTCATGTCGAGCGTTCCGATCAGGGCCCGCGTGTCCCTGACGACCAGCGCGTCGAGCGCGGCATTCGCTTGCCGCATCTCGGCGCGCTGGTTGTCGGTGAGCATCGGCGAGCCTCCGGATCAGGCGGTCGGCGCGGCCCCTGAGTCAGCCGGAGCGACGACAGGGGCGGCGGCGGGTGTGGCGGGAGCCGAATTGGCGGCCAGCGTCGACAGCGACGAGATCAGCCCCGCGGCTTCGCCTCTCCGGCGGTCCGAGTGGATTCGCTCGATGGTCTCGGGCGAATACCCGAGCTCTTCGAGCGTGACGTCGGAATCGGCGGGCAGGATATTCGCCTGCACCTTCTTGATCACCTGATCGGTGGTCGCGGCCGGTGTCGGCGTCCCGAACTCCATCCACACGGTCGAGATCGCGCGGGCCTCGTCGGGGATCGAGCCGTCGCGGATCAGCAACGAGAGGCGCCCGACGTTCGCCCATGACGCACCGAATCCGAGCGCGCGGTTCTTGCGCCGGATCACCATGCGCGCCTGAGCGGCGTCGATCGCCTCGGCTGAGCTCGGGTTCTCGGTGACAAAGCCGAGATATGAGGCGGGGATCGCCGTCTCGCCCGAGAACAGTTGCGAATACATGCGGATCTGATCGAAATACGGTTGCGGCGAGGCGGCGGCGAACTGTTGCACGGTCGGCAGGTTGCCGTCCTCGTCGCGGGCGAGTGCCAGGAACCGCCCGAGGTACGCCTCCCACGGCGACACCTTCGACCCGTCGGCCCGCTTGAACGTGTCCTCGTCGGCGCCCAACACGGCGCGTTGCGGCGAACCGAAGAACTCGCGGGCGAGCTCCGCGCCGAGCATCGTCCGGGTCGCGCCCGCGGTGAACGCGATAACGGCCCGGTTGATCTCAGAGCGCCCCCACGGCCGGTCGGTGCGCGGGTTGTTGACCAGCGGGACCAGGAGCACGGCGTCGAGGTTGTGAACGCGGCGGTCGAGAACGGTCAGCTTGCCGTCGCGGTCTCCGAGGGTGATCGTCTGGTCGGGCAGCATGAGCGACGCGCCCGTGACGGTGCCGGTGTCGTCCGTGTCCAACAGGAGACCGGCGGTCACGCGCCGCTCTCGCCGGTTCCAGATCGCGGCGGTCGACGTCGGCGACTCGATCGAGACCAGGACCTCGGGCTCGTGCGCGGTGACCCCGGCCGAGAGTGCCGCGAAAGATGGCCCGTAGATGAAGCAATCGGCGTGAGCCATGGTCGATTCGGCCGTGAGGTTGTTCTCGGTCCACATCTGCCCGAGCCCGAGGTCGGCCCCAGACGGGACGCGCAACGTCTCGGCGCGGAGTCCCTCGTTCAGCACGTCCACGGCCATAGCCGGCCACCCGGCGACGGCCTCGATCCCCTGGAACTGAGGGGGAACAGCGATCCCGATGTGTTTGAACTCGTGCCGGAGGTCGTAGAGGGCGCGCTTCCGGCGGTTCTTCCCGGCCTTGCCGATGATGGTCGAGCCGAGCCGCATGAAGAGTCCGAGCTCGTCGTCGGTCAAGCCGACCACCTGCGACGGTGACGATTCCGTGGTTTTCGAGACACTGAGCGAGGGCGTCAGAATCACAGCAGCATTCCTCCGCTTCGTTTCTTTCGAGGTTTCGCGAGCACGGCGTTACGGGCCCCGTTCGCCATGACGGCACAGAACAGAAGGTCGATCTTGCGGGGCGAGTGCTTCTTCTCTTTCTTGAACGAACCGGCCTCGGTGGCAACGGCGTTCAGAACGTGACGCGTCAGCGCGCCCCCGTTCGGTTCGTTGTGCCCGATCGTGCCCGAGACCAGATCGGTTAGGAACTGTTGCGCGAGCGGGATGACCCGCTGATTCGTCGGTGGGATCCGGAGCACCCGGCGGCGGTGCGCGCGGGACCATTCCAGAACGTCCGACTCGTAGAAAGACGGGTCGGCCCAGAGCATCTCGACGTCGTATTCGGCGAACAGTTCCTCGATCGACGCGTTCACTTCGTCGCGGTCGACGGTCCACTCGGGGTCGTCCGGATCCGGTTCCCACAGTTTGTGAACGGCGAGAACGCCGGTCTCGATCGACTGCACGACGATCCCGGTTGCATCGCCGGAAACCGAACCGTCGAATCCGGCGGTCACGCGTTCGCCCATGACGACTCCGGAGAGCCTCAGTTGCGCGGCCCACTTCGGCGCCGATATGAAGTCGTCGCCGAATGTGCGGATCCACTGGTTCAGCCGGAACCGTTGGAACCCCGCGAACCCTGCGGTTCCGGCCGAGGCGATCGCCGAGCGGAAGTCGGCTGGGTCGAGGAGACCCTCGGCGAGATTCGGGTTCGCCCGTGCCCAGTTGCGCGGATCCGTCGGGTCGGCGTCGTCGGGGACTCCCCACCACCACATGCCGAACGACGGGTCGTCAATCTCCCCGGCGGCTACCCGCCGGCCATGCTCGACCAGGCGGCCGAGGAGAGTGTCAGTGTTCGATCCTGCGGTTGTGATGCCGACGACGAGCGACTCGGGGCGGTCGCCCGAGCCTGACACCAGAGCTTCCCACAGCTCATCTCCCCGGTGATTGGATGGACTAGAGGGCCAGCCGTGCAACTCATCGGCCACGACGAGGGAAGGCCCGAGCCCGTGCGCGCGCATGGCGTCGGCGGATAGGGCCCGGTAAATGGCGCCACGGCTCGGGACCTCCAAGACGTCGCGGTACACCTTGACGAGCCGGGAGAGGGCGGGCGAGTCGATGACCTGTTGCCGCGCTTCTGAGAACACGATTCGCGCTTGCGCCCGGTCGCCGGCGGCCGAGTACACCTGCGCGCCTTGCGGTCCGAAGATCAGGTGTTGCAGGGCGAGCGCCGTCCCAAGTAGCGACTTGCCGTTCTTGCGGGGGAGACCGATCAGGGCCCGACGGAACCGGAGGAGACCGGTCAGCGGGTCGCGTTCCATCAGAGATCGGAGCAACCAAGCCTGCCACGCGGCCATGCGGAGCGGCTCGCCCGCGCGGAACCCGCGGGAGGCTTTCAGCAGCGCGGCCGAGAAGTCGACCACATCGTCGCCGTCGGTCCAGCGGGACCGGCTCGGCGTCCAGAGGGCCGGGGCCCAGCTCGGGTCAGGCCCCGGCAGCACCAGCGGCGCGGCGTTCGTCACGGGCGCGCCTCAATTCGTCCATCTCATCGCGAACCCGGACCTCGGCGAGCCCGAGGCGGGAGCGATCAGCGGGACTGAACCCGAGCATTGAGAGCCACGCCGTGCGCTGCGTTCTCAGCTCGCGGAGCTGCGTCACGCTCGGGTGAGTCACGCTGGCGCCGTTGCTCATCTCGTACCATCGGCGATCGGGTTCGGCGCCGAGCCAGTTTCGGAGCGTGCCGATCTCGTCCTCGGCCTCGCACAACATCGTCACAAGCGGCGAATCCGCGGCGGGCGAAAGCCACGACTTGCCAGCGCCCCACACGTCGGACCAGAGCGCCGAGCCAGCGTCGCCGAGCTGGACCGGGGCGACCGGCGGGAGCCCGAGCGAGTCGAGCCCCTCGCCGATCCCCGGCGCGTCAGGCAGCGCCCGGCCGCCGGGGTTACCCGCGGCCCGCTTCTGCTCTGTCGGCTTCGGTGGTCGACCGTTCGGCCGGCCGGTTGGAGTCGCACCCATGACGCGGACCTCCAACAGTTCGGACTACTCGGGCGTCTTGACGCGCAAACCCTCTTCGTGGATCAGCTCGCGGCACGCGATGGCGACCAGCTCGACGGCCTCGGCCGGGGAAAACCCTCCGGCCACGAGCTCGCGGCGGAACTCGACCAGGAAAGCGCCTGTCGTCATGGGCGCGGCCGGGGCGTCGGGGGCGGGGATGGTGGGCAGTACGGGCACAGGGCAAGCCTCTCGATCGGCGGCGGTTGGGTGGAGCAGGACAGGGAGCCCGACCGCGCGCAGGCGCTCAGCCCCGGGGACATACACAGGGGGAGCAGCCGCCGCGGCGCGGTCGGGCGGTCATTGAGACAGCGATAGATGGGATCGATCTTGGGCAGGGTGAGCGCCCGGGAGGCTCCGGTGTGATAATCGCCGCATGTCTGACCAAGAAGTCGCACCCGAAGCTCAACCCGACGGCCCGTCGATCGACGTCGAGGTGCCGCACCCGGCAGTAAGCGCGTTCACCTGTCCGCACTGCAGGACTCGTTCTCAGCAGATCCTGCTTGGCCCGGTCCGTGGCTCCCTTGGTCGGACCTACAATGACAACGACATACCCAACTGGTTAGCAACAAAATGCTTCACGTGTCATAACGTCGCCCTGTTCCATGGGCCAACGCTCAGATTTCCGGCAGCCCGAGTGGGCCCGACACCAACCCAAGACATGCCGGCGAACATCAAAGCAATCTACGAAGAGGCTCAAGAGGTTGCGGCGGTTTCGCCACGGAGCGCTGCCGCGCTACTTCGGGTTGCTCTGGAGACCATGGTGAATGAGTTGGTGTCGGGGAGCGAGAAACTCTTCCAGAAGATCGGCAAACTGCGCGCCCTCGGTGTGGACCAAGAGATCATTGACTACATGGACCTGATCCGCGGCTTCGGCAACGATGGAGCACACGCGGGTGAGGTCAATCTAGAGGACGATCCTAAGACGGTCGCAGATCTGTTCGAGATCCTTCAGATCATCGTAGCCGACGCTATCACTCGGAAGAAGAAGAAGCAGGCCCTTCTCGGCAGGTTCTCCCAAGGTTGGCACCAGGGCAGGGAAGAGCGCGACGCGGCAGCTCAGGCCAAGGCTGATCAGTTGGGTAGCAAGGACTGATCGCTCGGAGAGATCGGTATCAGGCCAGAGAGCAACGGGGGGGCGGGTTTCGCGGCCGGATGCGGCGTCTATGCCACCCGTGGGAGATCCGGGCTGGGGGGGAGGGCTCCCCCCCAGGGTCAGCCCTTGGCCGGGTGAGCGACCTTTGCCGAGGATAGCCGACGGTGGTCGACAATGCGTCTCGTTTCGGCGTACCGACTCAGATCGGCGGTGGTGGTGCCTCGTGCATCGAATGTCTCATGCACTGCGCCTACCTGTAGGCCGCGCGCCTTGTGCGGGTCGCGGGTGGTGACGACGACGAGCTCCCGCATCGCGCGGTGGCTGGCCTCGTCGGTGGCGCGCTCCCGCTTCCACTGTTCGGCCGCGCGGATGGTGCCGGTGATCAGTACGTCGCGCATGCTCGGGTCCTCAGTGTCTCGGTCGTGCTCGGTTGCCTCGCCGCGCTGCATTGCCCTCGGCTGAGCTCTTGGCGCGGTGGCAGTGGGGCGCGATGTTCTGGTGAATGGGCGCGAGGTTGGCGAGGTTGTCGTCGTCGTTGGGCACCTTGTGGTCTACCTCGTCGGCGCCTGGTTGTCCGCATATCCAGCAGATGCCGTGGTCGCGGTTGAGGACGATCAGGCGGCGGGTTGACCAGTCGGCGGGTAGGCGCGCTTTGCGGGTGCTGCCGAACCATGGGGCGATCTGGTGGGCGGCGCATCGGCCACGCTTGACGGCGAGATCAGGACAGTCGAGACACGGTGAGGGGGCGAGCATGTCGGCCCCCGCTCTGTTGTGCTCTGCCGCGTGAGATGCCCGAGCCAAGCGCGCCGTTACCGCTCGCCGGCGGGGTGAGCTTTGCTGCTGCGGGGTTCTGGTGGCTCGCGGTGGTCAACGGTGAGCGGGGGGCCGATCAGCTCGACACGGCCCGATGGTCAGGTCGCCCGGTCACGGTGGGCGCGTCCTGCATTTGGGCATGGGGTGTCGGGCAAAAGTGTTGCACACAGGTCAGGGCGTGCGCAAGTGCCTAGGCGTGAAGGCTTCTCGGGAGAGCCAGCGGGCGAGGCTCGGGCCGTCGATGCCTCCGGCTCGGGTGCGGGTGATGTGTCCGCGGGAGAGCCAGGATCGGACGGTCCCGGGCTTCACGCCGTACAGGGCGCACACGTCGGCGACCGTGAGGCGGTCGCTCATGCTCGGGCGCCCGGTACGGGGATGCCGACGCGGCGGCACCATGCGGCGTACTCCTCGGTCGGTGGCATGGGGAACCGCTCGCCCTCGGCGACCTGTCCGTCGGCGTGGGTCGGCCGGTTGGAGGGCTCGGGCTGGTACCCGGCGACCATCACTCGGACGGCCCCGGTGCGGAGCTCCGCGGCGGCCAGGACGGCGGCGGGGCTCACCATGGGTCGGCCGGCGCCTCCGAACCATGGGCGCCCGTCGGTGGGGTCGAGACTGTATGTGCGCCTGACGATGTGCTCTTGCCATTCGGTGAGCGGGCCGGTGTGCTCGGTGAGCCATTCGACCACGCGGTCGGCGAGCGGCCGGTCGGCGGCGGCGCACAGTCGCTCGATGGTGCGGTCGCGGTGAGCGATGGTGCGGCGTTGTTCGCTCATGGTGGCTTCGGCCTCGGCGTGGTAGCTCTCGAACTGGGTTGCGATGCTCACGGGGTGATCTCCTCGGGGTCGGTGTCGAGCGTGGATTCGGCGAGGGCGAGGACGTCTCGCGGCCCGTAGCGTCGGCCGCATGTGTGGCAGGTGATCGGGGTGTCGGGCCCGGCCCGGTAGACGGGGGCGAGGCAGTAGTCGAGGGGGCCTTCGAGCTCGGGCGGTTCGGTGTCGGCGCCCCACTCGATCCAGTCGAGCGACCAGGGCGGGCAGCGGGGGAGCCAGGAGGACACGCACGGGCCGAGGTAGATCGCCCGGTCGCGGTCGTGGGCGCGGTTGAGAGCTGTTGTTATCGCGCGTATCTCGTCGTAGCAGTCGGTGAGGAACGGGGCGGCGAGGAGCTGCGGCCAGTACCACGGATCTTGAAGGACTGAGAGTGCGCCCCCGAGCGTGTAGATGGGTGAGTCGTCGCCCGTGAGCTCCAACAGGTTTGCGGCCCAGGCGCGGACGGCGGCGGGCGGGTAGGTGACGCTCGCGCGATCCTCGGGGTCGAGGGTGGTCCTCGGGTCGAGTAGGGCGAGGACGTCGAGGCGCAGCGGGGCGGGGCTCGCGCCGGGGGCGCCGGTGTTGGTGCGTTCCTGCGGGCCGCTGTCGAGGATCTCGGTCGAGAGGGTGAGGTAATCCCGTTCGATGGATCCCAACCATCCCCAGAGCTGGACGGTGCACCGTTCGCAGAGCTGCCCGGCGGTGTACCAATCCCACCGCGGCGAGGGGGTCGGCCGGCCGAGCCCGGCCGGGTCGGGTTGGCGGCATCCCCGGATGCACGTCTCGATCATTCGCCGGTCCTGTCGTGTTCGATCGCTTCGTCGTCGCCGAATTGGCGCCAGTCGGGCCAGGTCCGGCCCTCGTTCTTGTCCTGCTTCGCTACCAGAGCGGCGACGACGGCGGCCGGTGTGGCGACTCTGAGCGCGCCGTCGAACGCCAGGATCACGACGTCCATCCATTCGGAGAGATCCTCTGGGGCGGCGGCGATCTCGGCGATCTCCGAACCAATGTGGGCGAGGATGCCGGTCGTCCGGGGTGCCGGGCCGAAGGTCTCGCGAGACCATGCGGCTTGCCGTTCCAGGTGGGCGGCGAGGTCGACGGCGGATCGGCGGGCGTGCTCTCGCCGTCCGGCGGTGGTGTCGGCGTAGTCGGTCATGCGTTGGTCCTGCGTTCCAGGGCCGCGGGGACGACGAGACCGGCGGCGAGGCGCCAGGCCCAGCGGCGCGCGTCGAGCTCCTCTTCGGCGTCGAGGTCGGCGCGTAGCTGTGCGGCCCATTCGCGCTGCGCCCGGTAGATGCTGGATGCGATCTCGCCTCGGTTGGTGCGGTTGCGGAGCATCGGGGCGGCGACGAGATCGCGCTCGTTGACGCCGAGGAGCTCGGGGGTGACGTCGGGAATCTTCACGCGGTTTCCTTTGCGGGGTAGGCGGTTCGGTGCCAATGGCACTCGGCGCAATGGCTGCTCGGGTAGGTGGTGAGGGCGGGGAAGCGGCATCGGGGGTCTTGCGTGACGTGGCCGGGGCGGTGCCCGGCGAGGATCTCGTCGTCGGTGCGGTCATTGGGGCTGTCGCCCGAGCTCACTCGGTGACGCTCCAATCCATCGGGGCGGGCTTGTCGGGGGTGAGCTCGATTCGGCATGACGGGGTGTCGGCGAGCTCGATCCGGTAGGACTCTTCGGCGATGACTCCCCAGTGGTCCTCGGGGATCAGTCCGGCGTCTCGCATCCCGTCGAGGGCGGCTTTCATGGTGGGCGTTGAGGCGCCGACGTCGCGTTGTATGCGGTTGGTGACTACCCAAACGAACCGGGCGTGTAACGGGCCGGGGAGCGGGCCGACTGAGGCGACGATCGGGCGGGCGGTGAGCTTCGCGGCGTGCCGAATGTCGCGCGTGACGCGGGCTTTCGCGTGGGTGCCGAGCCGGTGGTTCGATCGGAGGGGAGGCGCCGGCCACGGCATGGGGACGATCACGCGGAGTGGACGAGGCGCATCGGGCCGAATGAGCGATTGAGCTCGGCCCACGGGCGGGGCGCTGGCGGGCGTATCCCGTTGCTCGACCAGAGCCCGGCGGAACGGGAGAGCTGCCAGGAGTCGCCGTCAGCGTCGAGCACGATCGAGCCGACTCGGAGGTTCGAGAGCTGCTGCGGGGTGAGCAACGCGGGGGCGGGATCTTCGAGGATCTCGGCGTCGACAATCGAGCCGAGCTCGACCAGTTGCCCGAGGCGGGCCTCGATCGCGAGCAGGGCGTGACCGTTGCCGAGGGCGATCTCCCGGTCGGGGTTCTCGGTGGTGCGGGGGTTGATCGCTTCGCGGAGGTGTTGGGCGGCGGCGGCGCGGTGATCTGTCATCGGGTGACCTTTCGGGCTCGGGTGAAGCGTTCGAGGGCGAGGCGCACTTGCTGCGGCGCGGGGATCTCGGGGGCGGTTCGGCGGGTGATGCCGAGGTCGCGGTCGGCGAGGGCTCGGGCGGCGGCCGGGGGGTGTCCGTTCATCAGGCGGGCGTGCCAGGCTCGGCGGTATCGCTGCTCGGCCTGGTAGGGGAGACCGGGGGGGAACGGGGGCTCTCCGGCGGCGGCGATGATCCGGCGGCGGTTGGCTTTGACGGCGGCCATGAGCGAGGCGGGCATGATGCGCTCGGTGGTGGTCGAGTAGTGGGCGACGACGGCGTTCGACGCTTCTCCGAGGTCGAGGTCGCCGAGCGCGGCGGCCCAAACCTTCGAGTCGGCCTCCCCGACGGTGCGCATGTCGAACGCGGCGCACACGCCGAGGAGCTTCGCGGCCTCGGACGGCATCATCGGCGGGCCCCGGCCGAGATGTGCTCGGCGAGCACCCAAGCCTTGACGGTGGTGTCGTAGGCGATCGGCCGGCCGATTCCGTATGGGGTGCGGCAGCACGCGCAACGGCCGGGGGTGCTGGCCGGGGCGGGCGCGTAGAGGCTCACGCGGGGTCACCCGAGCGGCATCCGTAGGGCGAGCAACCGTCGGCGCTGCCTTCCTCTGCCTCAATGTCCTTGATCAGTTCGAGCGCGTCGAGCTGGCGGTCTTTCCACTCGCCCCGCGTCACGCGGTCGATTGGGGCGATGGAGAGCGGGAGGCGCGAGCGGTGCAAGAACTGCTCGCCCCGCATCGGGACGCCGCGGCGGCCACCCTTGCGGATCTCGACGTCGAACGCCACGGCGTCGGCCCATTCTTCGGGGCGGTTGTCGCGGAGCTCGCGCCATGCTGCGTTTCCGTGGAACGGGCACCCGATGCACGCTGATTTCTCGGTGGTCCAGCCCTTGCCGTTGAGGTATCGCTCGCAGTCCTTGCGGGACCACCCGAGGTCGAGCAACGGGTACTCGGTCGCGAGGTATCGCACGGAGTCATGGGCGCGGTTCGCCCTGTGGATCTCGTCGGTTGAGAATCCGACCCATTGCGTCGCGGTCCTGCCTTTGGGGACGCGGAGGAACCGCGGGGCGGGGGCGCCTAGGAGCTCGCGCACCTTGCGCCGGATCGGTACGAGCTTGTATTCGCTGGTGCATTGACGGCGGCCCATCCCGTCGGAGCCATCGGGGTTCTGGACGAAATACGGCGCGGAGACATAGCGACGATCCGGGTCGATCGAATCGCTCCGGAGGTTGCCGCTCGACACTCGGTAGACGGGCACTCCCGCGAGGGCGGCCTCGCGCTCGATTCGCTCCAAGTGCCGGTAGACGGCGGCCGGTTCCCATCCGGTGTCGGCGAATATGGCGCCGTCGGGCTTGGGGAGTGTGCCGTCGAGTGCGAGCAGAAATAGGGTTGTGGACTGGACTCCCGCGCCGAGCGACAGGAGGGTGAGGTTCACTCGGCGACCGCGGCGGCGTACCGGTCGCCGTCGGCGGGTGTGCCGTCCCATGCGCTCTCGGGGACCGAGGCGACGAGCTCGGAGCGGCGGGGGAGCTGGTCGAGCCCGAGGATTTCGAGCAGTTCGTCGGCGACGGCGGCGCCGGTCACATAGTCGGAGCCGGCGAGGTTCCGGCGGGCTTGGGCGCGTTCGGCCTCGGTCCCTTTCCAGTCGCGGGAGGGGCGGATCGAGCCGAGGGTGATTGCGTTGTCCATGGGTCAACGTCCGATCGAGAGTGGTTGGCGGTTGGAGTGCTGGCGCTCTTCGGCTTCGAGCCGCTGAGAGACGCTCAGGGCGTTTGTGAGGCGCTGGTCGGCCGTCGACCCTCGGGAGGGCGCCCCGGCCGACTGGCGGGGCAGGCAGGCGGGGTCATTCCACGACTCAGCGCGGAGCCAGGTCGCGGGGTACGGCGTGAATTGCGGGTCGCGGTTCGGGTCGGCCGCGAATCGGGCAGCCCCGGCGATGATCTGGTCGGCGTCGCCCTTGCGGGTTACTGACGTCCAGGCTTTGAGCGCGTCGGGGCGCTTGGCCTTCCGGGGATACGTCTCGTAGAACTCGGCGAATCGGTCGGGCTTCGGGGCGATCTCGGACGCGTCAGCGGCCAAGGTAGTTAGAGCCTGTTCCTCTGTTCCCCTGTTCCTCTGTTCCCCTGTTACAGACGCAACATTTGTCCCCAACCCTCGCGAGGGTGTCGCGAGGGTCTCGCGAATGACGGCGTTTTCGCTGGTCGGCAGGGGGTAGCGCGGCTTATTCGGCCGGTCGATCTTCTGGTGCTCCCAGCCGGTCACGTACAGGAACGGGCGCCCGTCGGCGGTGACGTATCGGACGATCAAACCGGTCGAGAAAAGGTGTTGCAACCCTCGCGAGACTGTCGCGAGGGTCTCGCGAGGGTCGTCCTCCAATGGGAACAAGTCGGCGCAAATGAGCTTCTCGACGTCGCGGCCGACCCCATTGTCATCGACGTATTGCCACAGCCCGACGAACAGGAGACGGGTCGGCCAGTCGTGCGCGGCTATGTCCTCACTCGACCAAAACTCGGGCTTGATGCTGCGGATTCGCACGGGCGGTTCTCCTCTCTGTGCGGCGGTCGGGCGGGGATCAGAACGGGGGCTCGGATGCGTACCCGCCACCGGCGGACGGGGGTGCCTGGCCCCACGGGTCGTCGGTGCTCGGCGCGGCCGGGGCGCGGCCTCCGGAGCTCTCGCCCTTCGGGACGCGGCGAACGGTGGCGGTGGAGTACCGGAGCGACGGGCCGATCTCCTCGACCTCAACCTCGAAAACGGTTCGCTTCTCGCCGTCCTTGGTCTCGAATGAGCGTTGAACGAGTCGGCCGACGACGATCACGCGAGAGCCTCGGGTGAGGGACTCGGCGACGTTCTCGGCGGGTTGGCGCCACAGGTTGCAGCGGAGGAACAGGGGGGCGCCGTCCTTCCATTCGTTCGATGCCTTGTCGAACGTGCGGGGGGTGCTCGCGACGGTGAAGTTCACGACGGCGGCGCCGGATGCGGTGAACCGGAGCTCGGGGTCGGCGGTGAGGTTGCCGATCAAGGTGATTGGGGTTTCGCCAGACATTGCAGGGCCTTTCAGAACGGAGGATTGCAGCGGTGACCCTGGCCGGCGGGGCATCCGCACGGCTGGGGCTCAGGTTGGGGGAGCGGGAACAGGGGCGAGCGATCCGCGCGGATCTCGTCGCGGGTGCGGATCATTGGGCCCGACGCTTGCGCCGGAGGATGAGCTCGACGCGCTCGGTCCCGGTGAGACCTCCGGCGATCAGGTTCGGGTCCTTGATCGCGAGAGCGTCGGCGAGGCATTCGGCCCGGACCGGGCACCCTCCGCAAACGGCCTTCGCCTCGGCGACCCCTTCGGCGTCCCTCTCGTTCACGGCGAATCGCTCGGGGTCGCCGGTGGCGCACGCGGCCCGGTTGCGCCAGGTCTGCCCGGCGATGGATGCGAGAAGGTGGGCGGGTAGGCGCCGGTCGTGACGTGCGGCGGCGGCGGCCGATACACCCGTCGGCCGCGGGGCTTCGGCCAGGGCTCGGGCGGCGCAACTCCGGCAGATTCTCAGAGCCGCGCGAGCATTCTTCGAGGGGCTCTGGTTGGCGACGGTGCGGGGCTCGCCACATCGGGCGCAAGGGATGGTGATCGTTGCGGTCATCGGCCGGCCCCGGCCCGGTAGCGCGTCGGCGTGGTGAACCAGCGCCAGAGCTGGGCGGCGACACAGACGACGAGGGGCGCCGCGAAAATGATGCACAGCGCCGCGGTCTGCCCGGAGTCGATGAACAGAGCGAACAACGCGGGCAACACGTAGTCGATCAGGGTGAGCGTCGCGGCGACGGCGATCAGCCAAAAGGCGAGCCGGGCGGCGAGCTTGGTCGGTGTCACAGGAGGTCCTCTGCGGGGTCGATATCGGAATCGAGGTAGTCGAGCTGGTCGTCGCGGTCGTCGTCCTCCCACCCGGCGAGGTGTTCCTCGGTGAGCCGGGCGAGATACGCGTCGTAGTCGGGGGTCATGCGGCGGTGGCGGCGACCAGCTTGTCGCGGGTCTCGTCCAGTCGGGCGACCGCGGCGGCGAGTAGCCGGTCGAGGCGGGCCCGATCTTCGATTGCGACGCGCAGATCTTCGGCCAGGTCGTCACACCGGTTGTCGGCGTCCTCGCGCTCTCCGGTGAGGTTCTCGACGTGGCGGGTCAGGTTGCCGAACGCGGCGACGAGCGTGAGCATTTCGCCGGTCAGCTCGGGCAGCCCGGTCACGCCTTCGCCTCGGCATCGAGCACGGCGACACGGGCGGTGATGTGGTCGGCGATCTGGTCACGGGCCGGGTGTTCGGCGACGGCGCGGTACAGGCCGGCCAGCTCCTCGCGGTCGGTGCTCTCGGCGATCTGGCGGGCGAGGTCGGGGTCGATGATCCGCGGGTCGGCGACGAGCGTCGCCGGTTCGGTGTCGGGTTCGCTGGTGCCGAGCAACGCGCCGAGACCGGCCGCGCCCGAGCGCATCGGGACGGGCCCGGCCTTGACGGCGGTTGGCGCGCCGGTCTGGTCGACGTCGGTTTCGAGCTCCTCGGGCGTGTAGATCATCCCGGCGAGGACCTCCGAGCAAGCCTGGCGGACACATTCGGATTCGGCGCGGGAGCGGAGCATCGCCCGCGGGTACTTCTGCCACACGTCCTTACCGGTGAGCTTCGCGGAGCGGGCCTCCTCGATCGTCCACGTCACGGTGAACGGCGACTCGGGGTCATCTCCTCGGGCGATCTCGATCGTGCACCGGGCGGCGCTCGATTCGATGACGCGCACTCGGTGACCGGCCCGTCGGGCAAGGGCGACCATGAGATCGGCCGACGGTGACGGCTTGCCTTCGATCACATGCACGGAGATCACGGCATTGATCATCGGAATCGCGAGAGCCTCGGCGTAGGCCATGGCGTAGAGCACGTTCGCGGGGTTCTTGCGGTACTCCTTGGGGAGCAAGTTCGACTCGGCAACGGCAGTGGCGTAGGCCACCTTTCCGGCGGTCGCATCGTGTATCTGTAGCTCGGTCATGAGGCACCTATCAGTGTTCGGTCGAGCGGACGTTTGGACTTCAACAGGAAGGGGCGGCCCTGGCCCTTGCGGGACCGGGATGCGATGGTCTGGCGCGTTTTCTTCTCGCCGGTGACGGCGTATTTCGCGGCGCCCATGGCGTCGAACACCTGGTTACGGGCGAGCCCGTGGCGGTCGGTGGCGGCTTCGAGCGCATCGAGTGAGTCGACGTACTCGATCGCGAGGCGCGGGTCGAGCTGGTGGTCGGTTCCGTCGATATCGGGGGTGACGCTGCGGATGCTCTCGTATGTGGCGATCGACGCGTCGAGCTCGGGCAGGCGACCCGCTTCGAGAATGTCGAGGAACTCCTCGCCCTTGCGCTGCATCGCGCTACCGATCTTCGGGTCGTAGCGGAGCACGTACTCGCCGAACTCCAATCGCTTGCCGAGCAACGGAAACGAGATCCAGTCGAGTTGCAGGACGTGACAGGTCCACATGCCTTGCGCGGCGTAGTAGATCGGGATATGGCCGGATCCGGGCTTGCCCCATCCCACGTCATCGCCCGCGTCGGTCTTTGCCTCGATCGGCACGATCTCGCCGGTCTCCCGGTTCACAGCCAGGGCGTCAGGGTTGACGGCGGCCCAATCGAGCCCGTCGCGGTAGAACGTGCGGCCCGAGTCGGGGTGACGGTCCCACTCCGGGTGCTGCCCGAATACCCAATTGACGACGGACGGTTCGAGGTAGTGCCCGCGGCCCTGTTCGGTGGTCTGCGGCGGTGCGGTTCGGTTGCCGACCATGAGGTCGCCGAGCGAGCGGGCGGACTCCCACGGTGAGATGCCCAACACCGCGGCCATTTTCGAGGCGGTGAGGTAGCGGAGCCACTCAGCCGAGCCCGGTTCGAGTGCGGGCCCTGCCTTCACTGGTAGACGATTCCGGCGACGACGAGCGGGTCCGTCGAGAGCTTGGGCAGGTCGACGCGTCGGAGGGTCAATGCTGCGTTGAGCTCGGCGCGGTCAACGCGGGTGCATTTCGGGCCGAACGTGTAGGCGACGAGCGTGCCGTCGGCGATCCGGCGGTACACAGTCCGAGCGGATACTCCGGCCCACACTGCGGCGGCCTCGACGGTCACGAGCTCGCGGGGTGTAGCGGTCGGGTCTGCGGGGGTCGGCGTTTGGGTGTTGGTCATGGTCGGTGCTCCTTGGTCGGGTTCGGTTGGCGGTGGCGGGCTCTATCCGAGGCGGGCGAGGTACGTCCGGATCGCGGCCGGGGCGTACATGCGACGGCGGCCGAACTTGATCGACGGAATCTCTCCTCGGCGGGCCCTGTCGCCGACATACCATTCGCTCATGTTGAGGCGCTCGGCGACCTCAGTAACAGTTAAGTAACGTTCGGCGAGCGGGTCAACTCCTTGTGCCGCAACCTTTGTCGATCGGGCAGTGCTGGTCATCGTTCGGCTCTCCTCGGCGTTGTTCGGTGGTGTGATGCCAAGTTATGCGGAACTAGGCGTGCATGCAACTCCGGGCATTCACGCCTAGCTCACATGTTCGGGAGTTACTACCCGATTACTCTTCGTATGCGCGGCAAGCGGTTGGGCCGATTAAGCAACACGCGCTCGGACGGGTGAATCATCGTGGGTTGTCGCGAACGCAAGACAGGGCCGGTGTGCAAGCGTTACTGTTTACGGGTGAACCTAAGAGATCTCGAAACGTGGCCCGATTACCTCGCACGTATAAGCAACGGTGCAGCTCAGGTGTCGATCGCGCGGGCGGCCGGCGTCGACGCGGGGACCATCAGCCGGTGGAAAACCGGCCGCGGGCATCCATCGCCAGAGAGTGTGATCGAGCTGTGCAGACACTTTGAACGTTCACCCATTGAGGGATTGATAGCGGCTGGCTACCTGTTGGCCTCGGAGTGCGACCGTGTGGTAGAGGTCGTCAGACCGATCACGGCTCGATCGAACGAGGAGATCCTCGCCGAGATCAGCCGTCGGTTTGAGGAGAAGAGCAGATGAGCAGCGTTACCGATAGGTGGACGGTTCCCAATCCCGAGAAGGGGGCCAAGCCCGCCCGGATCCGCGGCCCGCTGTATGGCGTCGGCAAGCGGTGGCAGGCTCAGTGGGCCTCGCCGAACGGGACGCGTCACCGCATGGCCTTCGAGGTTAAAGGCGAGGCGCAAGCGCATATCGAGGACCAGGAGAGCAACAAGCGGGGCGGGCAGTACGTCGCGCCGAACCGGGTCACTGTCGGCGATCTCTGGCCTCGGTGGCAGACGGTCAAGTCGCGGCTTGCCCGGACCACGCGCGAGGGCTATGACGGCGCGTGGGACCTGTACGTCGGCCCGCGGTGGGCGAACGTCCCGGTCGGCGAGGTCGACAAAGCGTCGGTCATGGAATGGTTGCCGACTTTGCGCACCCCGGCGACCTCGCGCAAGTCGCGGCGCGTCGGGCAGCCCGCGACGATCACCCCCGGCCGGCCGCTCTCGGCGAGCTGGGCCCGGCAAGTCGGCATCGTCCTAACCGGTCTCCTCGATATGGCGGTCGACGGTCGTCTCATCCCGGCGAACCCTCTCGTCAAGATCGGCGCGGCCATGCCGAAACAGCTCCCGAGTGAGCGGCGGTATCTGTCCGTCGCCGAGGTCGACCAGCTCCTCGCGGACGCGGAGACGGTCGGGATCGGCCTCGCGGTTCGGGTGCTGGTGTTCACCGGCATGAGGCGCGGGGAAATGGCCGGGCTTCGGGTCGGCGACCTGGACGTCGAGCGGCGGCGCCTCCGGATCTCCCGCGACGTCGACTCGCACGGCGACGTCGACAGCACGAAAACGGGACGGCATCGGGACGTCCCGATCGGGCCGACTCTGCTCGCGCTGCTGGGCGAGGCAGCGGCCGGCCGGGACCGCGACGACTGGCTCGTGCCCGCAACGGGCGGGGAGCGGCCCTGGGCGCGCGATAGTTGGCGCGGACGGTGGGCCCGGGCCTCCGCGGCGGCCGGTATCGGCGGGCTCGACACACACGAGCTCAGGCACACCGCGGCGTCATTGGCGATCCACGCGGGGGCGAACGTCAAGACGGTGCAACGGATGCTCGGCCACGCAACGGCGAGCATGACGCTCGATATCTACGGGCATCTCTGGGACGACGAGCTCGACGCGGTGGTCGTCGCGGTCGATCTGCATATGGATGCGGAGCGCGCTCGGTTTGCTCCCGGGCCCAACCCAGTCCCAACGGCGGCCCCGGCGGGGAGGCTTCATCTGGCCTGATCAGGGGCGATACGCGCTCGGCGCGGGTCAAACACCTTGACTGGGGGTCAAGGGGTCGCAGGTTCAAATCCTGTCAGCCCGACGGGGATGATTCACTGAGAAGAGGCTCTGCCGGGTACCAACCGGCAGGGCCTCTTTTGTGATGTCTGCCGGGACGCGCCCGCGTTTGGCCTCCTTCTGCGAAGTAATGCGCCACCGCGTCGGACCGGACCAGAGACTCGATCGCCTCGGTCTCCGTCCTCGGAGTGACGCGAGCCCACCGGGGTACGCAGTAGACCGGCCCGACCGCACCGGGTGTGTTCGGCATTCCACACGGGCAGCTACCACCGCCCGACCAACTCTTCCGACATCGACGTAGCGACTGTCCGACGGTCTCATGGGGAGCGGGTCGGCCTGGGCGAGCGCAGACCCGCCGCGGCGGACCGTCGCGTCGCAGACCCGCCGCGGCGGACCGTCGCGTCGCCACGACGTTTGCGGCCCCGTCGTGCGGATGCGACCGGGAGACGTGTGGAGCTTGTTGGATTGCTGGCCGGGAGCGTCAGACGTCGCGGAGAGGTGCTGGTCGGCCCAGGTGGAACCCTTGAGCGAAGTCGACTCCTTCGTCCTTCAAGAGCTTCAGGGTCTGTTCGTCTTCGACGCCTTCGGCGATCGTCTTGAGTCCGAATGCGCGAGCCAGGCTGATGATGGCCTTGACGACGTGAAGATTGTTGGGGTGGGTGACCAGGTCGCGGACGAAATCGATATCAATTTTGAGGTGGGTGATGGGCAGTCTTTTCAGGTAGGTGAAGCTGCCGAAGCCCGTTCCGAAGTCATCCAGGGCCAATCCGCACCCGAGTTCGGCGAGCCCACGGGCAAAGGCCTCGCCCACAACGATGTCGTGCATGAGTGCGGTCTCGGTGATCTCGAAGATGAGATTGGCCGGGTCCGCATGTGCTTCCCGTATCTGCTGTTCGATGAAGGGCAAGAGGTCCGAAGCGCCGATCGAGGAGGCGGAGAGATTTGCTTCGATCACCCGGTGCTCGGTTGCGGCAAGGCGGACAGCTTGGGTGACCACCCATCGATCGATCTCGCCGATCAGCCCGTACTTCTCCGCTACCGGCAGGAAGCTGCCCGGCAGGATGACTTCGTTGTCTCGCCCGATCATCCGCAGGAGTAGCTCCTCGCTCGGCCGGCCACCGGCCAGGGGCACGATCGGCTGGGAGTAGAGGACCAACCGGTTCTCATCGATCGCGTCACGGATGCGCCCCAGCCACATCAGCGCCTCGAGCTCGCGTTTGGCGGCCGACCGCTCATTCTTTTCTTCGGTGATGTCGCGGAAGACCACGACAACGCCCTGCAGAAGCGATCCGCTTCGAAGCGGTGCGGAGGAATAGGCAACGGGAAATATGGATCCATCCTTACGCGTAAAGGCGTCGTCCAGAATTCGGATGCTCCGGCCTTGAGTGCGGACTTGGAGCAGACAGCAGTCCTCGGCCGGGACCTTGGTGCCGTCAGCCCGTTGGAAATGGACCGCCGCGTGGATGGGTTTGCCGCGAAGCTCGTCTTCGGTCCAGCCGAGCATCGACGTCGCGGCCGGATTGAGGTAGGTCAGGAGGCCGTCAACATCAACGGCGAACAGGCCTTCCGCCATGTTGTCCATGACCACGGCCCGGAATTCCTCGGCTTCCTTCCGTTCGCTGATGTCGACCACGACGTTGCCGACTCCGATGGTCTCTCCGTCGACCCGCACCGGGTAGTAGCTGGCTAGCCAGTGCTGCATGCGGCGCGGTTCAGTGGCGCTACGCCTGCTCACATCCACGTTGCTGACCGTCTCGCCTCCAAGTGCGCGCCGATAGACGTCCTCGAGTTGCGGCCAGAGGTCGGGCACCAGCTCGGAGACCGTGAGGCCGAGGCAATCTTGGATGGACCGGCCGTCGATTCCGGCCAGCGTCTGATTGATTCGAGTGACCCGCAGATCGCGGTCGACCATCTTGAAACCGATCGGCGTCGCCGCGTCGATGCTCTGCAAGAGGGTGACCACCTGGGTGGCGTTCTGCTCGGCGTGACGCAGCGTGAGCTCCAGTTGCTTCTGTTCTTCGATGTCGGTTGCGGTACCGATCCACAGCCGGATCTCACCGTCAGCGTCGCGCAACGGGACGGCTCGGCAGGCGTGCCATCTGAATGCCCCGTCGAAGCGGCGAATCCGGTACTCCAGGGAATAGTCGGTGCCGGTCGTGGTTGCGTGGTGCCAGGCCTGGGCGGCCCTTTCGGCGTCCTCGGAATGGACGAGCGCGACCCAGTTCCACCTGTAAGTGACTTCCCTGGGGTGCCCGGTGTAGGCCGTGCCCTGCCGGTTGAAATAGGTGGTGGCGCCGTCGGGTGATGCGGTCCAGACGATATGAGGGATCGACTCGGCGATCATCTCTGCGTACTGCAGGTCCAGAACCGCGCCGTCGAACCGAACCATTGCGTCGTTGGACTCAACGGTCGCGGAGCGGAAGGAAGTCGTCATGACTCCACCGTGGGTACGCACCCCCGGGGTGTGTCAATAGGCCGGTGGGGTCCGTTCAACCGGGCTTTCGCTCTTGACGGTCCTGCCCCGGTTGGTAGAGCCGAGCGGCCGCCTGCCGGGAGATCTTCATGCGCTTGGCAACGTCCGTGAGCGACAGTCCGTCTTCGTCGACCAGGGTTCGCACCACACCGGCGCGCATCGTTGCGATGGCCCGTTCGTACTCACGGAAAGCGTCCGCTGCGCTCAGGCGAATTTCCCGGCCACCAGCCGCGACCAGCTGATCGACCACATCCGCCATCGAGCGACCGGCATTGTGTGCCGCGCATCCCTCCCGCAAGGCACCGACGGCCCTATCGATCGCCCGGCGGGCATCGTCACCGGCGTCTGCTACGCGCTGGACCGCGGCCTCGAAGCCATCCTCAGTGATCGCGCACTCGCCTCTGCATCCGGTGAGCATGGCACGGTCAGGCGCACCCTGCTGAGCTCGCGGCGACTGATGACGATTCGCTTCTTGGACTGGCAGCGGGTGCTCGGTGACCGGTGCCGAAGTGATGTGCGGCGACGATTACATCTGTGCGCAAGACCGGAGGTGATAAGGATCAGGGTCCTCGAGCGGAACGCACTGCTCGCGTACCAGATGCTGGTCGAGGCCCCGGCTATCCCGACACGACAAGCGCTGTCTCTGGCGACTGGCCGGACCCGCGGGGATCCGACGGTTTGGTGGCGGGCGGCAGCGGAGGTGAACTCCCGCTGCGGCACGATGAGACATGGGCCCGGTGATTCGGGTACCGAAAGTACGACCGGACAACCAGGCCGGTCGAGGAGAGAGAAGGAGTGGCTGATGCCATCACGCAAGGCACGTACCGAATGGAGCGGCGGACTGCAGGACGGGTCCGGCCGGGTCAGCCTGGTCAGTTCCGGCGTCGGGACCTACGACGTCTCGTTCCCGCGACGAGCGGCCGACGAAGCCGGGGGTGTCACCTCCCCTGAAGAGCTCATCGCCGCGGCCCATACGGCCTGCTACGCAATGCAGCTGTCGGCCGTGATCGGTGAGGCGGGCGGCACCGTCAAGAGCTTGATCGCCGACGCCGAGGTCGGCCTCGGTCCGGATCCGGCGGGCGGATTTCGTCTCACCGGCATCAAACTGACCGTTCGCGGCCAGGTCGACGGGCTGGACGCCGACGGATTCGCCACCGCGGCAGAGAACGCGAAGCAGAGCTGCCCGGTTTCCAAGGCCCTCACCGGCGTCACGATCACCCTGGACGCCGCCCTCGCGTGATCCTTGCCCCCGGCATGGATCAACTTCGCCGGTTTGGGACGGGAGTGACAGAAGTGGTCACTTTCATCCCTGCCTGCGAAGTTGATCCACGCCGAGCCGGGGCCCACGCCGGGCCCGGGTCCACGCCGAGCCCCGGCGAACGCCGGGCGCCGTGCGTCAGGCCAGGAGCGAGGCGGGGAAGATGTGGTCGATGCCGTGGGCGGTGCCGACGGGGGCGTTGGTCAGAACGCCGGCGTGGGTGGTCAGGCCCGGGACCAGCGCGGCGTCGGCCCGCAATGCCGCCTGCCAGCCGTGCGAGGCCAGCGCCGTGATGTACGGCAGGGTCGCGTTGGTCAGCGCGAAGGTCGAGCTGCGCGGGACCGCTCCGGGCATGTTGGCCACGCAGTAGAAGACCGACCCGTGCACGGTGAACGTCGGGTCGTCGTGGGTGGTGGCGTGGGTGTCCTCGAAGCAGCCGCCCTGGTCGACCGCGATGTCCACCAGCACCGAACCCTCACGCATCTGGGACACGAGTTCGTTCGTCACCAACTTGGGCGCCTTGGCCCCGGGGATCAGCACCGATCCGATCACCAGGTCGGCGTCGCGCACCGCCTCGGCGATGTTGTAGGCGTTGGACGCGATGGTCTTCACCCCACCGTGGAACTGGGTGTCCAGCCGCCGCAGGGTCGGCAGCGAGAGGTCGATGACGGTGACGTCGGCCCGCATGCCCTGGGCGATGGTGGCCGCGTGCATGCCGGCCACACCGCCGCCGAGCACCACCACCTTCCCGTTGGTCACGCCCGGCACGCCGCCCAGGAGAACCCCGCGGCCGCCTTCGTTGCGCATCAGGTGATAGCCGCCGACGAGCGGCGCCATTCGTCCGGCGATCTCGCTCATCGGGGCCAGCAGCGGGAGCGATCGGTCGGCCAGCTGCACGGTCTCGTAGGCCACGGACGTGGTGCCGGCGGCCAGCAGGCGATCGGTCAGCGGTCGGTCGGCGGCCAGGTGCAGGTAGGTGAACAGCAACTGGTCGGCGCGGAGGTGGCAGTACTCGGAGGCCACCGGCTCCTTGACCTTGACCACCATCTCGGCCGCCCAGGCGTCAGCGGCCGAGGTCACGATGGTCGCACCGGCCTCGGTGAACTCCTCGTCGCTGATCCGCGAGCCCTCGCCCGCGCCGGACTGCACCAGTACGCGGTGGCCGGCGCCGACCAGGTGATGGGCGCCGGCGGGCGTCAGGGCGACCCGGTATTCGCGGTTCTTGACCTCTGCGGGTACGCCGATGAGCATGTCTGGCCTCTCAGTGCCTGGTTCGGGAGGGGATCACGGACAATTCTGAACTTCTCGCCCTCAGGACGGAAGATCACTGACTGAAGATTCGGTAGATTGCTGTCATGAGCAGCATTCATTCAGGACGCGGCCGTTCGGGGGCGGGCCCGTCGCAGAATGTTCGGGGCGCCGCCGGACCGCCGATCCGCCCGTCCTCGCCGGCGGCGGCCGGGCCCCCGCTCGACGCCATCGACCGGGCCATTCTCGAGGTCCTCGCGGCTGACGCTCGCACGCCAAACAACGCCCTCGCGGCCGCCGTCGGGGTGGCCCCGTCCACCGCCTTGGCCCGGGTGAGGGCCCTGCGGGCCGGCGGGGCCATCCGCGGGTTCCACGCCGACATCGACCCGGCCGTGCTGGGCCGCCCGCTCCAGGCGATGATCGCGGTGCGGCTCCAGGCCGGCGCCCGCAGCCGGATGATGGCCTTCACCCAACGCATCCGGCAGCTCCCGGAGGTGCTGGACATCTACTTCCTGGCCGGGGCCGACGACTTCCTGCTCCACGTGGCGGCGGCCGACGCGGTCGGTCTGCGCGACTTCGTGGTCGATCAGCTGTCCGCGTATCCGGAGGTGGCCCTCACCGAGACCAACCTGATCTTCGAGCACGTGCGAGGTACCGGCCCGTCCTGAACGGTCGGCTCGGCCGGTCCTGGGTGCCGCTTGACGCGGACGGTTTCGGTGCACGACCCGGTCGCCGGAGTAGGCATCCACCATCCCCCTTTCCCGCGCCGATCCGGGCGTCAGCACAGCCGGCGCCAAGCGACCGTGACCTACCATTCGCCCATGCCGACCTCCGACGGACTCGCCCAGGCTGAGAAACTCATGCAGCACGGGGGAGTGCATCCGACCGCCATCGCGGTGTTCGCGCATTCCTACGAGGTGCTCGCCTCGGGCGACACCGGCCTCATCTCCGAGGACGACCTGGAGCCGATCGAATCCCTGCCCGCGCTGGCCGACCTGACGATCGACGAGGAAGCGGCGCGAACGGCGATGCGCCAGACCGCGGTGGTCAAGCTGAACGGGGGCCTGGGCACCTCCATGGGCATGGACCGGGCGAAGTCGCTGGTCGAGGTGCGACCCGGCCGCAGCTTCCTGGACATCATCGTGGCGCAGATCATGGCCCTGCGTGCCCAGTACGGGGTCGAGCTGCCGCTGTTGTTCATGGACAGCTTCCGTACCCAACGCGACACCCTCGCCGCCCTGGCGATCCATTCCGATCTGGCCATCGACGACCTCCCGCTGGACTTCCGACAGAACCAGGAACCCAAGCTGCGGTCCGACGATCTGACGCCGGTCAGCTGGCCGGCCGACCCGGAGCTGGAATGGTGCCCGCCCGGCCACGGTGACCTCTACACCGCGCTGGATACCTCGGGCGTGCTGGACCTGCTGCTGGACAAGGGCTTCCGCTACCTGTTCGTCTCCAATTCCGACAACCTGGGGGCCCGCCCGGACCCGCGGCTGGCCGCCTGGTTCGCGGCCTCCGGCGCTCCGATCGGCGGTGAGTACTGCCGGCGCACCGAGGCCGACCGCAAGGGCGGTCACCTGGCCCGGCGGGCCGGGACCGGCCGGCTGGTGCTCCGGGAGTCGGCCCAGACCCGGCCGGAGGACCAGGCCGCATTCGGCGACGTCAATCGTCATCGCTTCTTCAACAGCAACAACCTGTGGCTCGACCTGCGCGCGCTCCGGACCGCCCTGGACGCCAAGGGCGGGGTCCTCGGGCTCCCGATCATCCGCAACGTCAAGACGGTCGACCCGTCGGACCCGACGTCACCCGAGGTGATCCAGATCGAGACGGCCATGGGCGCGGCCATCGGCGTGTTCGACGGGGCCGCCGCGATCGAGGTCGACCGGACGCGCTTCCTGCCGGTGAAGAGCACCAGCGACCTGCTGGTGCTGCGGTCGGACGCCTACGAGTTGACCGACCGGGGAGAGGTGCGGCTGGTCGCGCCCCGCACCGAGGCCCCGCTGGTCGACCTGGACGAGCCGTACAGGTTGCTGCCCGACTTCGACGCGAGGTTCCCGCACGGGCCGCCATCGCTGATCGAGGCGACCAGGTTCACCGTCCGGGGCGACTGGACCTTCGGCCGGGAGGTGACCGTCCGTGGCGCGGTCGAGCTGTCCGCCGACGGGTCGCCCGGCTCGGTCCCGGACGGCGCCGTGCTGGCCGGCCGCGGATGACCGACCAGCCGCCGCTGATGTGGCGCACCGGGTCGAAAGTGGTCTATGCCAACGACTGGATGCAGGTCCGCGAGGACGAGTTCGAGCGGACCGACGGAAGCACGGGCATCTACGGGGTGGTGGACAAGCCGGACTTCGCGATCGTGGTGGCCGAACAGGACGGCATCTTCCACCTGGTCGAGCAGTTCCGATACCCGATCGGCCGACGTTCCTGGGAGTTCCCGATGGGCGGCTGGCCGCCGGGCAAGAGCGGATCGAGCCTGGAGCTGGCCCAGGCCGAACTACGCGAGGAGACCGGGTTCACCGCCGGCCGGTGGCAGGCCATCGCTCATCTGTACGAGGCGGCCGGGTTCTGTTCCCAGGGGTTCGACGTCTTCCACGCCACCGACCTGACCGCGGGGGATCACGCGCGGGAGGATTCCGAGATCGACATGGTGCAGGGCGCATTCACCGCGGCGCAGCTGCTCGCCATGATCCTCGACGGCACCATCATCGATTCGACCACCATCGCCGCCTACGGGATGTGGCAGATGCTGCGGACGGCCCCCTGACCCATCGCCTGACCCACCGCCCAGCCGCCGGGGGATGGCGGTCACCGTCGTGGCCGGTCGATCGGTACCGGCCGGGCGAATCTAGAATCATCGGGAGAGCTCTTCGTGGCCGCGCGGCCACGACGATCGGGAGGCCAGGTGGCGGGACAGCGGGACCGGGCCGCTCGGGTATCGCCGGTGTCGGACGGGGCGGGGCACAGCGTGGCCGATGCGTCGAATCGGATCTGGACCATCCCCAACCTGCTGTCGTTCCTGCGGCTGCTCGGGGTACCGCTGTTCCTGTGGCTCCTGCTGACCCACCCGCCGCACGACGGTTGGGCACTGGTGGTGCTCGCGGTCAGCGCCGTCACCGACTGGGCGGACGGCAAACTGGCCCGGTTACTCGGCCAGTACAGCAAACTCGGTGAGTTGCTCGACCCGGCCGCGGACCGCCTGTACATCTTCGCGACCCTGGTCGCCTTCGTGATCCGTGGCTTCATCCCGTGGTGGGTGGCCGCACTGATCATCGGCCGCGACCTGGTGCTCGCCGTCGGTCTGCGCGTCGTGCGACGCCACGGCTACCAGGCCCTACCCGTGCACTACCTGGGCAAGGCCGCGACATTCTGCCTGCTGTACGCCTTCCCGCTGCTGTTGCTGGCCCAGGGCGGATCGTGGATCGCCCGGATCGCACTGCCCTTCGGGATCGCCTTCACCATCTGGGGCATGCTGTTGTATCTGTGGGCCGGCGCGCTCTACGTGGGACAGGTGGTCTGGGTGGTTCGGTCGACGCCCATCGCCCCTCCCGGCCGAACGGTCGCCCGTGGCTGACCGGTCGGGCCCGGCCGACACCCGCGAGCCGACCACGTGGGTGGACGGCAAACGCGTGGTGGCCGAGGACGGCGGCCGTCCGGCGCCGTCCCTGCGCCACGCCCTGCCGTTGCTCGAGTCGCTGGTCAGCGATCACCTGGACCCGGGCTACCAAGCGGCCGCTGATCGACGCGCGGCCCGGCCGCCGAGCCCGGGCCGGAGCCGGCGACGGTCGGCCCTGGCCTACCTGTCCGGCGGCCTGGTGCTGGTCGGGCTGGTGCTCGGCATCGCCGCCGCGAGCACGCAGGATCAGGCCGCTGGCACCGACCAGGCCAGGGCTGGACTCCTCCGCGACATCGACGCGGCTCAGGCCAAGCAGTCGTTGTTGGGCGCCCAGGAAACCACCCTGGGCGCCCAGATCCGCGCCGCGCAGTCCTCCCTCGGAGCCGGTGGTCCGTTGCAGGCGGTGCGCAGCCTCGAGGTCGAGGGTGGTCAGAGCGCCGTCACCGGGCCCGGTCTGACCGTCGTCATCGACGGTTCGACGGCCAGTTCGGGCGCCGGGAACATCCTCGACAGCGACATCCAGCTCCTGGTCAACGGGCTGTGGTCCTCCGGAGCGGAGGCGGTGTCGGTTGGGGGCGTGCGGCTGGGCACCACCAGTTCCATCCGGCAGGCGGGCAGCGCGATCCTGGTCGACAACCGCCCGGTGTTCTGGCCGATCAGCATCGAGGCGATCGGGAACCCGGCGACCTTGCACGTCAAGTTCGTCGACACCGTCGGGTTCGGGCGATTCCAGACCTTCGTCTCGCTGTACGGCATCCGCTTCGACGTCTCGGCCCAGACCGCCCTGACGCTCCCGGCCGGTGGCGTCCCCGACCTGCGGTTCGCCTCGGCCGCGCCGACCAGCACCACGCCCGTGGTCACGTCCTCACACTGACCGAGCGCCGTCCGCCCGTAGAGTTCGCCACGCCCGCCACGCCCATCGGAGTGCACCTGGCCCGCACCATCGGGCCGGCGGGGCACATCGGATCGAAACGCCGAAGGAGGTTCGCGCCATGTACGCCGCCGTAGCCCTGGTGATCGGAGTGGCGATCGGGCTGTTCCTGCACCCGACCGTGCCCGACTGGATGGCCCCCTACCTGCCGATCGCGGTGATCGCCGCCCTCGACGCGGTGTTCGGTGCGGTCCGAGCCACTCTGGCCAAGATCTTCGACGCCAAGGTGTTCGTCATCTCGTTCGTCGCCAACGTGCTGGTGGCCGCCTTCATCGTGTTCCTGGGCGATCAACTCGGCGTCGGCTCGCAGCTGTCGACGGCGGTGGTGGTGGTGCTCGGTATCCGCATCTTCGGCAACGCCGCGGCGATCCGCCGGCACATCTTCAAGGCATGACCGAGACCGATGGTCCGGCGGCCCCGGAGACCCCGGCGTCCGGTCGGCACGAGCAGGCCCGGCCCGATCCGCACCGCCACCGGCGGCTGGCCCGGGTGCTGGTCGCCGTCCTGTGCGCTGCGCTGGGCTTCGCCGTCGTCGTCCAGGTCCGGCGCACCGCAGCCGGCGACACCCTGGTCTCGGCTCGGCCCGACGACCTGGTGCAGATCCTGGACGGCCTGCAGCGCCGCGAAGACGACCTGAACAAGGAGATCGCCGACCTGCAGGCGACCCTGACCCGGTTGCGCAGCAGCGGCGCCTCATCGGCCGAGGCGTTGGCCGAGGCCGATCGGCAGGCGCAGGCGCTGGGCATCCTGACCGGCACCGTCGCCGCCGCCGGCCCCGGGGTGCGCATCACCATGAACGATCCGGAGCATCAAATCCCGCCCGAGTTGCTGCTGGACGCCGTCGAAGAGCTGCGCAACGCGGGGGCCGAGGCGTACCAGGTCGGTCCGGTGCGGATCGGTGTGGATTCGTCGTTCGGCGGTTCGGCGGGTGCGGTCACCCTCGACGGCACAAAACTGACCGCCCCGTACACCCTGCTGGCCATCGGTGATCCGCCCACGCTGGCCGCGGCGCTGGCCATTCCCGGCGGTGTCCTGGACACCGTGCGCCGGGCCGGCGGGACCATGACGACCAGCCAGGCCCCGCAGATCACGATCAGCGCCTTGCGACCCGCCCGTACGCCCCTTTACGCTCGGGCCGCCGGAGGCTGAGGTATCGCTCCGCTGCGCCGGGCGCAACCCGTCGCTCCGCTCGCCCCAGTACCCAACGAGAGGCCATGACGCCAGTGATCCCGCAGGACTTGCACTACAGCTCGGACCATGAGTGGATCCGGAGCTCCGGAGAGGACACCGTCCGCATCGGCATCACCGATTACGCGCAGAACTCTTTGGGCGACATCGTCTTCGTGCAGATGCCCGAGGCCGGGACGACGGTCAGCCCCGGGGATTCGGTCGGGGAGGTGGAATCCACCAAGTCGGTGTCCGACATCTTCGCGCCGGTCTCCGGAACCGTCATCGCCCGCAACGACGCGCTCGACTCGACGCCCGAACTGGTCAACGCCGATCCGTACGGCGACGGCTGGATGATCGAGGTTCAGCTGTCCGATCCGGGTGAGATCTCCGAGTTGCTCGACGCATCGGCCTACGCCGACCTGATCGGCGAGGTCTGACGGACCACCTGCGGGTAGGCCGTGATGTCGCGGCACGGTACGGTCGTGGTCAACTGGACATCGTGAGGCGGGGCACATCACCAACCGTTGCGGTGGAACAGCATCAACAAGCTTGCTGACGAAGGAGTGCCGAGTGACAAGCAGTGAGTCAGGTTTTCCCAGGCCTGCAGAACCCGCCGCTGACTCGACGACGATCTTCTCCACGGGGTTGTTCGGCGGCGAGGCCGAGGTCAACGAAGAAGGTCTTGGCGGTCTCGAGGCGCTCTCGGCCGGATCGGCTCTGCTGGTTGTCAAGCGCGGCCCCAACGCCGGCTCCCGCTTCCAGCTGGACAAGGACGTGGTCAGCGCCGGGCGTCATCCGCAGAGCGACATCTTCCTGGACGACGTGACCGTGTCGCGTCGTCACGCGGAGTTCCGCCGCACCAGCCGTGGCTACGAGGTCTCCGACGTCGGCTCGCTCAACGGCACCTACGTGAACCGTGAACCGATCGAGTCCTCCACGCTCTCCAACGGCGACGAGGTGCAGATCGGCAAGTTCCGGTTGGTCTTCCTGACCGGGAACCAGCCGGTGGGCGAAGCCGGGTCATGACGGCTGCCGGCCAACCCTGGACCGGCGTCGCCAGCATCGGTTCCGTGCTCGGTCGGCTGAAGGCCGAGTTTCCGGATGTGTCGATCTCCAAGATCCGGTTCCTGGAATCGGAAGGCCTGGTCACTCCGCACCGGACGCCGTCGGGCTACCGCCAGTTCTCGGCGGCCGATGTCGAACGGCTCCGTTACGTGCTGGCCGCCCAGCGGGATCACTACCTGCCGCTGAAGGTGATCAAGGAACATCTCGACGCGATCGACCGCGGGCTCGAGCCCGCCACCCCGAGCCCGCGGCTGCCCCGAGCGCTGGTCTCCACCCCCGGGCCGAGCGCGAACGATTTCGCGCCGGCGGCCGAGGTGCGGATGACCAGGGCCGAGTTGCTGGCCGAGTCGGGTCTGGAACCGGCCGATCTCACCGAGCTCGAGCAGTTCGGGCTGCTGTCCGCCGGCACGGGCGGCTACTTCGATGCCGACGCCGCCCTGATCGCGACCACCGTGGGCGAGTTGCTGGCGGCCGGTCTGGAGCCTCGCCACCTGCGGCCGTTCCGGACCGCGGCCGAGCGTGAGTCGGCTCTGGTGGCGCAGCTGGTGTCGGCCCAGGCCCGGCAGAAGGACCCGGACGCGCGCGAGCGAGCGGGCGCCGCCGCGGCGTCGGTCGCGGCCACCGTGCTGCGGCTGCACGCTCTGCTGGTGAAGGCCGGCCTGCGCCGTGAACTGGGAATCTGACTTCCTCGGTCAGGTACATCTGCCCGGCCCAGCGGTGTCCGTGTAGCGTTCAAGCTGAAGGTTTTCCAGCGCTGTCGGGCGCTGGCCGAGGAACGCTCGGCGAATGGGCAATAGGAAGGCACACCGAGATGATCGAGATGCGCATCGTCGGCGTCCACGTCGAGATGCCGAATTCGCAGCCGATTCTGATGCTGACCGAAGTGGGCGGTCCCCGGTCCCTGCCCATCATGATCGGGAGCGTGGAGGCGACCGCGATCGCGATGCACCTGCAGGGTGTGCGGCCGGCCCGTCCGTTGACCCATGATCTGCTCGGCAACGTGATCACCGCCCTCGGCCGCAAGGTGGAGCAGGTGCGCGTGGTCGATTTCCGTGAAGGCACCTACTTCGGTGAACTGGCCTTCGACGACGGGACCACCGTCTCGGCCCGCCCGTCCGACGCGGTGGCTCTGGCCGTTCGGGCCGGCATACCGGTGTTCGTCGACGACGCGGTGCTGGCCGAGGCCGGGATCGTCATCCCCGAGGAGTCGGAGGACGACGTGGACGAAGCATTGCTGGCCGACGAGGCCGAACCCGAGAACGCGGAGGACGAGGTCGAGCGGTTCCGGGAGTTCCTCGACTCGGTCTCCCCGGAGGATTTCGACAAGTCCTGAGTCGGCCGTTGCTCTAACCCTGAAGTTAAGGTTGAGGACACGCCGGGACGAACGTTGACCATCGTGTCCCTCGGGCCTACGGTCAGGACAAGTCACGCGCATGTGATTCGGGCCCGCCAGATGCGGCCCGGAACGGACGGGTCCAGGTCAAGCTGGGTGCCGGCAGGCGCGGTGCGGTGTCATCACCTAGATTTCAGGGTCGACAAGACCAGTAAGGGCGGCGTTATGCGCGAGAGCGAACAAGGCGCGCTCTTCCCCGACGAGTCGGTCCCCGACGAGTACGTCGGCTATCGGGGCACCACGGCGTGCCAGGCCGCCGGGATCACCTATCGGCAGCTCGACTACTGGGCCCGGACCGGCCTGGTCGTGCCGACCGTGCGCGACGCCATCGGCTCGGGCACGCAGCGCCTCTACTCGTTCACCGACATCCTGGTGCTCAAGGTGGTCAAGCGACTCCTGGACACCGGGGTCTCGCTGCAGAACATCCGGGTCGCGGTGGAGCACCTGCGGAATCGCGGCATCGAGGATCTGGCCGGGATCACCCTGTTCTCCGATGGTGCCACCGTCTACGAGTGCACGTCGCCCGAAGAGATCGTCGACCTGCTCCAGGGTGGCCAGGGCGTCTTCGGCATCGCCGTCGGGGGCGCCATGCGTGACGTCACCGGCACCCTGGCCGAGTTCCCGGCCGAGCGGGTCGACGGCGATCGGGTGGTACCGGTCGCGCACGACGAGCTCTCCCGCCGGCGTCGGGCCCGCACCGCCGGCTGACCTGGTCGCCGTCCCCCTCGTTGTTCTTCCCCACCCCCCGGTGCCATCGGCGCCGGGGGGTTTCTTGTCGTGACCAGATTGTCGGGTGATGGTGAGGAAGCCTAATGAGGCTGCCTAGTAATGAGGTAGACTAACGACGTGACCACGATCGAACAGCCGGAGACCGGAGTGCCCCCGGAAATCTCGATGGATGCGATCTCCGCGTTGCGCGGGGCGATCCTGATCCTGTCCCGACGCCTGCGTCACCAGCAGGCGGGTGACGAGCTGTCTCCGTCCGAATCCGCCGTGTTGGCCCGGATCGGCCGGTCCGGTCCGATGACGCCGGGCCAGCTGGCCCGCTGCGAACACGTCCAACCCCCTTCCATGACCAGGATCATCGAGCGGCTGGAGACCCGCGGGTACCTGCGTCGCGAGCCGGACCCGGCCGATCGCCGCCAGATCCTGGTCTCGCGGACGCCGGCCGGCGACGAGTTCGCCGCCCAGTCCCGCGCGGTCCGCACCGCCTGGCTCAGTCGTCAGGTCGGCAAGCTCGACCTCGACCAGCAGCGCGCCCTGGCCGCCGCCGCCTCCGCCCTGACCGCTCTGGCGGACCAGGAATGAGCGACCGGGCGGACAGCACCAACACATCGGTCGCAACTCCGGTGAGGGTCGCGACGTTCGCCGCCCTGCGTGTCCGGAACTACCGGCTCTTCTTCTCCGGTCAGGTCGTCTCCAACACCGGGACCTGGATGCAACGCATCGCCCAGGACTGGCTGGTGCTGCAGATCACCGACTCGCCGCTCGCGGTCGGCGTCACCACCGCGCTGCAGTTCCTTCCGATGCTGCTGCTCGGGCTGTGGGGCGGACTGATCGCGGACCGCTACCCGAAGCGCCGGCTGCTGCTGATCACCCAGACCAGCATGGGGCTACTCGCCGCCGTGCTGGCCATCCTGACGCTGACCGGCCACGTCCACGTCTGGCACGTCTACCTGATCGCGCTCGGCCTCGGGCTGGCCACCGTCGTCGACAACCCGGCCCGCCAGACGTTCGTCAACGAGATGGTGCCGCACGACCTGGTCCGCAACGCGGTCAGCCTGAACTCCGGCAACTTCCAGCTGGCCCGGATGCTGGGCCCGGCCGTCGCCGGTGTGGTGATCAGCCTGGTCGGGTCCGGCTGGGCCTTCGCGATCAACGCCGTCACCTACCTGGCCGTCCTGGCCGGGTTGATGCTGATGCGCACCTCGGAGCTGCAGAAGATGCCCCGCCCGAAGCGTGGTCCGGGCCAGATCCGGGAGGGCCTGCGCTACGTCCGCCACCAGCCCCAGCTGCTGTGGACCATCGTGCTGGTCTTCTTCGTCGGCACGTTCGGCTACAACTTCGCCATCATCCTGTCGGCCTACACCAAGGACATCTTCCGGTCCGGTGCCGATCTCTACGGCCTGCTCAACACGGCCATGGCGGCCGGTTCGGTGGTCGGCGCCCTGCTGGCCGCGCGCCGGACAACGGGGCGGATGAGCCTGCTGTTCTTCATGTCCGGTGCATTCAGCCTGATGCTGGTGGTGCTGGGCGTCACGCCCTGGTTGTGGATCTTCGTCGGCCTCCTGGTGCTCACCGGCCTGTTCTCGGTCAGCTTCAACACGCTGGCCAACTCCACCGTGCAGCTGCGCACCGATCCGGCCCTCCGAGGCCGGGTGATGAGTCTGTACATGCTGGTGTTCATGGGTGGGACACCCCTCGGTTCGTTGATCGTCGGGTGGATCACCGAACGGTGGGGTGCTCCGCTGGCCCTGGTGTTGTCCGGAGCGATCTGCATACTCGCGTCTGTGGGATGCGCGGTGATCGCGGCCCGAAGCACCGGCGTCAGCCTCAAGGTCGACCTGCACAAGGGTGCCGATCATCACGTCACCCTCGTCTCCGGCGCGGCCTGAGGCCATCTTCGCGCGGTGCGCTCGCTGGTAGCGTGGAGGCGTCGACGACCCCCCGCGGGAGAGTCCGGACCAGCACCGACCCGGACGCCGAAGGAGCAAATCTCCCCGCCAAACTCTCAGGCCGCACGAACCGCGAGGGAAAGACACCTCTGGAAAGAGGGACGCCGGTTCGGTGTCCCCGCCGAAGGGGCAAGCTCGCGGTGACGCGCAGTGGAAGCTCTCAGGTACCGATGACAGAGGGGGAGAGCAGCGGTCGCCTACGCTCGTCACGGGCCATGGCACCGGCGCTTGTCCCCGTAGTCCCGTCAACGGCACGCTCGGCTCCGCCGGCGCAGAAACAGGTCATCCATGAGCCCGATCGATCATTCCCGCCCGGCGCACTCCAACTTCGCTGATCCCTCGCCGTTGGACCCGGAGAATTTCGCCGATCGCCACATCGGGATCGACGTGCCCGGCCTGGCCGCGATCCTGCACGCCCTCGACCAGCCCAGTCTGGACGCGCTGGAACACGCCGTGGTGCCCAAGGCCATCCGGTTCGGCCGCGCCCTCGACCTCCCGGCTCCGGCCACCGAGACCCAGACGCTGGCCGAGCTGCGGGGGTTCGCGGCCCGGAACAACCCGCTGGTCCAGATGATCGGCATGGGCTACCACGACACCATCACCCCGGGGGTGATCAAGCGGAACGTGCTGGAGAACCCGGCCTGGTACACGGCCTACACGCCCTATCAGCCGGAGATCTCCCAGGGCCGGCTCGAGGCGTTGCTCAACTTCCAGACGGCCGTCTCCGACCTCACTGGTCTGGACATCGCCAACGCCTCCATGCTCGACGAGGCGACCGCGGCGGCCGAGGCCATGACGCTGATGCGGCGGACGGCCAAGTCCAAGTCCAACCGGTTCGTCGTCGACGCCGACACGCTGCCCCAGACGATCGCCGTCATCCGGACCCGGGCCGAACCGCTGGGCATCGAGGTGCTGGTGACGGATCTGTACGGCGCCGACGCCGGACTGCCGATCGGTGACTTCTTCGGCCTGCTCCTGTCCTACCCGGGGTCCTCGGGCGCCGTCCGCGACCAGGAGTCGCTGATCGCCGAGGCGCACAGCCGCGAGGCCAAGGTGACGGTCGCGGCCGACCTGCTGGCCCTGACCCTGCTGCGCGCACCGGGAGAGATCGGGGCCGACGTCGCGGTCGGTTCGACCCAGCGATTCGGTGTCCCGCTCGGTTTCGGCGGGCCGCACGCCGGATACATGGCCGTCCGCACCGATGTGCAGCGCCAGCTTCCCGGCCGGTTGGTCGGCGTCTCCCACGACGCCGCCGGGAACCCCGCCTACCGGTTGGCCCTGCAGACCCGGGAGCAGCACATCCGCCGGGAGAAGGCCACGTCCAACATCTGCACCGCCCAGGTGCTGCTGGCCGTGATGGCCTCGATGTACACCGTGTACCACGGTCCCGAGGGGCTGCGCCGGATCGCGCAGAAGATCCACACCCAGGCCCGGACGCTGGCCAAGGCGCTGGTCGACGGCGGGATCACGGTCGAGCACGCCGTCTTCTTCGACACCGTCCGGGCGCTGGTGCCCGGCCGCGCGGCGCGGGTCGTGGCGGCCGCTCGGGAGGCCGGCATCAACCTCTGGGCCGACGGCGACGACGCCGTCCAGGTGAGCGTCTCGGAGAAGACCAGCGCCGCACACCTGGATGCCGTCGCCGCCGCCTTCGGTGTGCGGCACGATCCGTCGCCGGTGGTCGTCGGCATCAGTGCGCCGCTGGCCCGGACCACGCCGTTCCTGCTGCACCCGGTGTTCCACGAGCACCGTAGCGAAACCGCGATGCTGCGCTACCTGCGGCGGCTCTCGGACATGGACCTGGCGCTGGATCGCAGCATGATCCCGCTCGGTTCCTGCACGATGAAGCTCAACGCCACGACCGAGATGGAGGCGGTGACCTGGCCGGAATTCGCCGGGCTGCACCCGTTCGCGCCGGTGGAGGACGCGGCCGGGCTGTTGGAGCTGATCGATCAGCTGGAGCGCTGGCTGGTCGAGATCACCGGTTACGCCGCGATCTCCTTGCAGCCCAACGCCGGTTCGCAGGGCGAGCTGGCCGGACTGCTGGCGATCCGGGCCTACCACCGCTCCCGCGGTGACGACCACCGCACCGTGTGCCTGATCCCGGCGTCCGCCCACGGCACCAACGCCGCGTCGGCCGTCATGGCTGGCATGAAGGTGGTGGTGGTCGGCACCGACACCGGCGGCAACATCGACATGGCCGACCTGTCGGCGAAGGTGGAGCTGCACGGGAAGGACCTGGCCGCGATCATGGTCACCTACCCGTCGACCCACGGCGTCTTCGAGGACACGATCACCGAGCTGGCGGCTCTGGTGCATGCGGCCGGCGGCCAGGTCTACGTGGACGGAGCCAACCTCAACGCCCTGGTCGGACTGGCCCGCCCCGGCGAGTTCGGCGGCGACGTCTCACACCTGAACCTGCACAAGACGTTCTGTATCCCCCACGGTGGCGGCGGCCCCGGGGTCGGTCCGGTCGCGGTGGCCGCGCACCTGGCGCCGTTCCTGCCGTCCCACTCGCTGGGTCTGGACGGCCCGGGCACCTTCGGGTCCGTCGGTGCCATCTCGGCCGCGCCCTGGGGGTCGGCGTCGATCCTGCCGATCTCGTGGGCCTACATCCGGATGATGGGCGCGACGGGGCTGCGGCGGGCCACCCTGACCGCGATCGCCTCGGCGAACTACATCGCCCGTCGGCTGGACGAGCACTTCCCGGTCCTGTACACCGACGCCGGCGGGTTCGTCGCCCACGAGTGCATCCTGGACCTTCGGCCGATGACCGCGGCGACCGGTGTCACGGTTGACGACGTGGCGAAGCGCCTGGCGGACTACGGGTTTCACGCGCCGACGATGTCGTTCCCGGTGGCCGGCACGCTGATGGTGGAGCCGACCGAGAGCGAGGACCTGGCCGAGATCAACCGGTTCTGCGAAGCGATGATCGCCATCAAGGGCGAGATCGACCAGGTCGGGGCGGGCGTCTGGCCGGTCACCGACAATCCGCTCCGTGGTGCCCCGCACACCGCCGAGTCCCTGGTGGGGGAGTGGACCCACCCGTACTCCCGCGCCGAGGCGGTCTTCCCGCCCGGGGTGGTCGCCGCGCGTAAGTACTTCCCGGCCGTGGCCCGGATCGACGGTGCGTTCGGTGACCGGAACTTGGTCTGCTCCTGCCCGCCGGTGGAGGCGTACGCGTAGTAAGGCCGTCCGCGGCCGCACGGAGCAGTAGCGCCGACCAAAACACAGGAGGCGTACGCGTAGTAAGGCCGCCCGCGGCCGCACGGAGCAGTGGCGCCGACCAAAACACAGGAGGCGTACGCGTAGTAAGGCCGCCCGCGGCCGCACGGAGCAGTGGCGCCGACCAGAACACAGGAGGCGTACGCGTAGTAAGGCCGTCCGCGGCCGCACGGAGCAGTGGCGTACGCGTAGCGGGGAACTCGTGATTCCGCGTGGATCAACTTCGCAGGCAGGGACCAAGATGACCACTCCTGCCACATCCGTCCCACGCCGGGCAAGTTGATCCATGCGGCGGGCAGCAGACGGCCAGCAGCGACGGTGACGTAGGTCACGTCCAGGGTTACCATCGGCCCATGAGGGCTCGGTTCGTGGGCTTCCTGTTGATGGTCGCGGCACTGATCGGCGTGCTGGCCGGCCATAGCCTCATTCGCACCGATCTCGCCGGCCACGCGGTCGGTCTCGACGTCCCGGGCGCGCCGAAGGTCGGCGACTGCGTGTTGTCGGTGGCACCGCCGGATTTCGACACCCCGATCACCACGGCTGTCTTCGGATCCTGTCGCGGCGTGGTCGCCGGTGAGGTCGCCTCGGTGCGGGCCGGTGCCGCTCCGGAGATCGACGACTCGGTGGGCAGTCTGATGGGGACCGCCGGCTCCTGCTGGGCCGATGCGTCCCGATACATCGGGTTGCCCGTCGTCGACGGTTCGGCCGCCTTGCCGGCCGGCTTCCTTCCCACCTCGGTGGTGGCCTGGGAGCCGGAGTTGCAGGTGCGGGGACAACGGATCCGGGCCGACGCGCTGCAGCGAGCCACAGGCCGGGACTGGACGGCCTGCCTGGTCCGCCCACAGGACCTGCACGTGTACCTCGGCACCGTGCGGGCGGCCCTGGAACGGGGCGCCGCTCCGGCCGAGTACGCCGACTGCGCAACCGTTCTCGGGCAGGGTTGGTCGGCATCCGTGCCGTGCTCCCAACCGCATCTGACCGAACACCTCGGCTCGGCCATGGTGGCGACCGGGTCGGTCAGTCATTCGGCGCTGCAGAATTCGTGCTCGGCGTTCGCGGCGCGCCTGCTGCAGGTGCCGGATCCGACCTACGGCGGCCAGTTGCAGGTCACGGCGGTGACCGGGAACGTGACGACCTGCGACATCAACAGCATCGGAGACGCGCGGTTGGTCGGCTCCCTGATCGGCCTGGCCGGACGGCCGATCCCGTACGTCAACTGACCAGGGACGATCAGGGTGCAGTCAGCCCGCTCAGGGTGGATTTCAGGGTCGACAGGTCGGTCAGCTGGGTGTACTTGCCGCCTCCGGCCGCGGCGACCTGCGACATGGCATCGGCGCTGACGTCGGCCGACAGTCCGACGATGTCCAGGACCACGTTCTTGTTCTGGGCGGCCAGCGCCGAGACGTCGGCGATCAGGGCCGCTCGGGACAGGCCAGGGGTGGTGTCCTGGCCGTCGGTGACGACCACCACGCGGTTCGGCCGCCCCGCGACGGCGGAGTCGACGGCGTCGGCGTAGGCCGCCTTGATCGCCCCGTACGTCCAGCTGTCTCCGCCCGGAGTCAGGGCGTTGACCGCACTGGTGATGGCCGCTGCGCGGGTGCCGCCCGCGATGGAGTCGGTCAACGGGCCGAGCGGGACCCGTTTCGTGTAGCCGGAGGATCCGTCATCGGTCGAGAACGACCACAGGCCGAATTGATCCGACGGGCTCGCACCGATGACGGCGTTGACGGCCGACTGCATCCAGGTGATGCGCTGCTGGTTGCCCTGGACCGTGTCCATCGAACCGGACGTGTCCAGCACGAGCGTGACCGCCGGACCGGCGGCCGCCGGTGTCGTCTTGACGGTGGGGGTTGGCTTGGTGGTTGGTGCCGTCTTCGTCGGCGTTGTCCGCGTGGTGGCCGGCGCGGTGGTGTTCGGCGTCTTGGTCGGGGTGCTCGTCTGAGCCGGCGTCGGGGTCGTCGTCACGGTCGGCGCGGTGGCGGGAGCAGAGGAAACCGGCAAAGTAGCGGACGACGGGCTCGGATCGGCGGAGGGCGACGTGGACCCCGACGCGGCCGCCCACGCGCTCTGCAACGCGGTACGGGTCTGGGCCGGGGCGTCGGGCAGGGCAATGACCTTCGTCGTCAGGTCCACTCCCGGGACAGTGGTGGAGGCGGCCGATGTCCGCAGATGGTCGGCGGCCAATACGGCCAGTCCTTTCGCGTCGCTCAGGAATCCGTCGAAGGCGGCCGCGGCGTCGGACATGGCGTTGGTGACCCAGGTGGCGGTCAGTGGAATCGGGATGATCTCGTCTCCGGCGGTCGGCCCGGTCGGGTACACGGCGGTGAGCGGGGTCGAACTGGTGGCGTTGTAGGACCCGAGCTGGGACTCGAGCACCGGGACCGCGGTGTAGCCACCCGTCCCGGCGGCCAGACCGGCGAGGGCGGCCGCTGTGGTGTCGGGTGCCCCGGTCGAGGCGCCGGCGAGCCGTTGCAGCGTCGATGACGCTCCCGTCACGGCGGCGTCATCGATCGCGGTGGTCCGTCCATTCGAAGCCGCGACCAGCGACTCCAGTGCATCGACCGACGCCCGGTTCGCCTTCGGGTCGGGGACGGCCAGCACCAGCGACGACGTGCCGTCGGCCAGCGAGGACCAGCTGACCGCGGTGGACGGAGCGGCACGGACCGCCAGGACCACCGGCGAGGTACCCAGCGGCGTGTTGGTGTGCCCGGCCGTCATGGCCGAGCGACTGGCATCAACCAGCTTGACGTCGCTCGTCGTGTCGACCACCCAGAGACCGGGCGCCGGCGTCGACTGACCCGTCCATCCACTGGCCAGGGCGGCGGCCGCTTCGGCGCCGTCCGTGGTGGTGACCGACACCGACACGCAGGTCGACCGAGCGACCGGCGCGGTCGCGTTGAAGGCGGCGGCGGCATCGGTGACGGCCTTCGCCGCGCCCGGGGAGGCCGTGACCGGAAGGACGGTGCTACCGGTGCAGGCGGCGGTCTTCTTGCCCGGATCGATGATGACGAAGTAGGCCGTGGTGAGGCCGGCGACGAGCAGGACGGCGACCGCCACCACGATCGGCCAGGCCGCCACGCGGCGACGGCTTTCCGCGTTCGCGTGGCGGCCCATCGAAACCTCTTCTCTGTGCGCCGGGGCGGCGCGGGACGGCCTGGGGTGGTCAGCGGGGGTGTGCCCATGATCGGCGTGGACCCCAACTGTAGCCAGACGTCAACGGGCCGGCGTGTCCCGGCGTTCCTGACGCCCGGACATTTGACGGTTGCCGGCCGATCCCGATCGCTGCTCCGACAGCGCGCGTCAGCCGCTCGGATCCCGCCCCGGGGCTCAGGGTCGGGGTAGGGGCGGTGCCTGGTTTCGGCTGGGGATGATCCGGAAAATCCACGCTGACCGGGGCCGAAGGTGCAAGCTGGTTCCATCACCTGACACGATGGTGCCCAGTAGGCCGCGGCGTGCCGTCCGGCCAGTAATGCGAAAGATGCGAGAGGACTCCAGCGATGGCCAACCCATTCGTCAAGGGATGGAAGTACTTGATGGCGCTGTTCTCGTCGAAGGTGGACGAGTACGCCGATCCGAAGGTGCAGATCCAGCAGGCGATCGAGGATGCGCAGCGTCAGCACGCCGCCCTCTCCCAGCAGGCGGCCGCGGTGATCGGCAACCAGCGTCAGCTGGAGATGAAGCTGACCCGCCAGATGGGCGACGTGGAGCGGTTCCAGGCCTCGGCGCGTCAGGCGCTCGTGCTGGCCGACGAGGCGCGGGCCAAGGGCGACGCGGCCAAGGCGGCCCAGTACGAGCAGACCGCCCAGACGTTCGCCACTCAGCTGGTGGCCGCCGAGCAGCAGATGGAAGACCTGAAGACCATGCACGACCAGGCCCTCCAGTCGGCCGAGCAGGCCAAGAAGGCCGTCGAGAACAATGCGATGGCCCTGCAGACCAAGCTGGCCGAGCGCACCAAGCTGCTCTCCCAGCTGGAGCAGGCCAAGATGCAGGAGCAGGTGTCGGCGTCGCTGAGCTCGATGTCGCAGCTGTCCGCGCCGGGCAACACCCCCTCGCTGGACGAGGTCCGCGACAAGATCGAACGTCGCTATGCCAACGCCCTGGGATCCGCCGAGCTCAGTCAGAACTCGGTCGAGGGCCGCATGCTCGAGGTGCAGAAGTCGACTCTCGACATGGCCGGCGCGTCCCGCCTTGACCAGCTGCGCGCGCAGCTGCACCCTGAGCTGTCCGGCCAGCAGGCGCGGGCCATCGATCAGTCAGCGACCGCCGCGCCGGCGAGCCCGGGGATCGACATCAACAAACAAGGCTGATGGGGATCAAGCCCACCGCCCGCGCCCTTCGGAACTCGGTTCTCAAGGGCGCTGCCGGGCCGACCGTGGCCAGTGCGCTGTCCCGTGGCGTGGAGACGGCCGGGCAGGTCGGCGCCAGTGCGGCCGAGTTTTTGCGAGTCCGCCGCGATCCGGCCGAGGTGGCGCGCCGCCGACACCGGGCCGCGGTGCGCCGGGCCAACATCTGGGGCGCCGGGACGGCGATCGGGGTGGCCGGGGGAGCGGCCGTGACCGTGGGGCTGGTCCGGGACGGTGTGACCGTGTCGGCAGTGTTCGCCCTGATCCTGTTGCTGGCGTTGACCGTCTGGTGTGCCCTCGGCCTCGTCCGGGCGCTCCGCACCGTGCGGGCCAAGGCCCGCATCGTCCGGGAGCTTCCGCCACCGGCGCCCGCTCGGCGTCCGGTGGCCTCGGCCATCCGGGCCGAGATCGCCCGGCTCGACTCCTATTCGGACGGCCTGCGCGAACTGATCCTGCTGATGCCGGACGACCGGAGCGTCGCCGACCTGCGCGGCGACGTCCTCGGCGCGGCCGATGAGGCGGAACGGCTGCTCCGCCGTCAGGCCAACGAGTTCACTCTGCTGCGCAAGACCGCGGCCGGTCGTGACGTCCCGGCTTCGGTCCAGGCGACTTCGGAGAACCTGGTGGCCCATATCCGGTACGGGGTCGAGCACTACGGCCGTCTGGTGTCGGCGGCGACCGACACCGTGGTCGCCTCGGCCCAGCTCAACCGTGCAGTGGCCGATCTGCAGCCGACCACCGATCGACTGCGCGCCCTGTCGATGGGTATGAAAGAAATCGCTGCCCACGCCCGACCGCCGATGTGACCGGTCCGGCGTTCTCGGCCGGTCGGACGCCCCGCGCATTCGAAGGTGTCGGGTCGGGTGAAAGCGGTGCGGTTGAATCGACCGTCATGGCAGACTGCCGATCAGGCGCGCATCCGCGCGCGGACCCTTCCGATGGGCGTGGACGGACAGGTGAGGGCGGCCGGTGGACGTACTGGGCATCGACTTCGGGACGTCCAACACGGTCGCCGTTCTCGCCGGCGACGGACGGCCGCCGCGAGTTCTGGCGATCGACGGGATCGGCTGGCTTCCGTCCTGCATCTACGTCGACGACGACGGCACACTGACCGTCGGTCGTGACGCCGAGCGGAAGGCCCGGCTCGCCCCGGAACGCTTCGAGTCCAACCCGAAGCGCCGGATCGACGACGGGGAGATCCTGCTGGGGGTGCGCGTCGTCCCGGTGGTCGACGCGATCGCCGCCATTCTGCGCCGGGTGATCGACGAGGCCCGCCGCCAGTTGAACGGTCGCTCGCCCGACCAGATCAACCTGACCCATCCCGCGCAGTGGGGAGCGGCGAGGCAGAACATCCTGCTGGCCGCGGCACGGTCGGCCGGCCTCGGTCCGGCGCTGGCCCTGATCCCGGAACCGGTGGCCGCCGCGGCCCATTTCTCGTCCCTGCCCGGCAAGAGCATGGTGCCCGGGTCGAGTCTGGCCGTGTACGACCTCGGCGGTGGCACCTTCGACTGCGCCGTCGTCGGGTCGACCTCGTCCGGCTTCACCGTTCTCGCCGAGGCGGGCCTGGCCGACGTGGGGGGCGTCGACTTCGACCAGGCTGTCGTCGACCACCTGGGCCGGACCGTCTCGGCGCAGGATCCGGCCAAGTGGCAGGCCCTGTCCCGGCCACGCAACTCGGCCGACCGGCGGGGGGCGCGATCGCTGCGGGAAGACGTCAGGGCGGCCAAGGAGACGCTGTCCCGATACGCCCAGACCGATCTGCCGCTACCGGACCCGTTCGACGACACCCTGCTGACCCGCAAGGAATTCGAGGGACTGGTGCGGCCGGTGATCGCGCGGACCGTCGAGGTGCTGGCCGAGACCATCGGCCGGGCCGGGCTGTCCCCGGATCGGCTCGGAGGTATCTACCTCGTCGGCGGGTCCAGCCGCATCCCGCTGGTGGCCGGGATGATCACCGAACGGCTCGGCGTGGTGCCGACCACCCTGGACCAACCGGAGACCGCGGTGGCGATGGGGGCGGCCCTGATCCCGGCGACGGGCCGGTCGGGTCAGGGACGCACCGAGTTCCTCGGTGGCCCGGGCGGGGCGGGGCCGACGCCGGGTCCCTCGGCCGCCGGGCCGCAGTGGAGCCGACCCGGCCCGCCGCAGCCGGCCGGCGCGCAGCATCCGCCGCCCGGGCCGGCCTTCACCGGCTCTCCGGGGGCCTATGGCCCGGCCGGCGCGCAGTATCGGTCCGGTCCGCAACCGGCGGTACCGTCCGGAACCTCCGATCGCAAGAAGCGGAACCGCATGATCCTCATCGCGGTTGCGGTGGTCGCGATCCTGGGCGCCGGGGCCGGCATCGTGATCGCCACCCAGTCGAACTCCAGCGCGGACGGGCCGACCTCCAGCCCGGCCTCCAGTCCGGCCGTCTCGGCCGGCACCTCGACTTCTCCGGGGACCACCAGGACCTCGCCGAACTCCAGCCGTACGACTCCGTCGGGTTCCTGCGCCACGACCACGGACGCGACCGGGGTCACCGACTGCATGAAACCGATGCTCGGCAAGCTGACCGAGTTGAAGTGCTCGAAGAACACCCAGGCACTCGGCCTGACCGAGGACACCATCAAGTACATCGAGACCGTCACGACCGCCTGGACCGCCTGCATCGACGAATCGGCCGGCTACGCCGCGGTCATCTTCCAGGGCACCAACGCGACCGGCCGGGACACCCTTTGGTCGTACGTGCTCAAGCAGTTCACCGAATCGCGCAAGGGCAACTGGACGGCCGCCGACGGGTCGGGCCGGTACTCCGCCGGAACGACTTCGAGCGACGTCTCGCTGGTGGCCTGGGAGGATGCCAACCTGCCGGTGGTGGCGTTCATGGGTGCCTCCGGCGGCGTCGACGCGCTGATCTCGTACTGGAAGGGCGAACTCGGCGCCACCGTCACCAGCTGAGGCCCGCCCCGACGGTGACCGGGAGCGGCCGGCGGTTCGGATGCGGCCGGTAGCATCGGTTGATATGCGCCTCACCGAGTTCCGTGCCCTGATGACGGCCCATTTCGGGACGCACAGAGCCGCGTCGGTGGCGGCCGACCACGTGTTCGGCTCGCTGGGTGGACGGACCGCCGACGAGGCGTTGAACGCCGGCGAGAACCCGAAACGGGTGTGGCGGATCGTCTGCGAGACGTTCGACGTCCCGGCGGAATTGCACCACGGTCTGCCGGACTGAAACGGGGGCGGAGCACCGCCGCTCGGCCGTGCCGGTGTCGGCGGCTCCGGTCCGCGACACGCCGCGCCGATGACTGGCACCTCGAACATCTGTACGTCTACAGTTGTCCCCATACCTGTTGGTTGTCCACAAATCGCGGCGGCCAGGGGCGACTGTCGGTGCTCGGTTCTACCGTCGGTCAGGACAGCACAACAGACATCACGCCAGGCCCATCAGCCGGCGAGTAGAAAACGAAAGGTACGGGGTTGGGCCATGTCGGCACCGGATCGTGAGAAAGCACTCGGCATCGCGCTAGCGCAGATCGAGAAGCAGTTCGGCAAGGGATCGGTGATGCGCCTCGGTGACGAGGGTCGCGCACCGGTGGAGGTGATTCCGACCGGCTCGATCGCGCTGGACGTGGCGCTCGGCATCGGTGGTCTGCCCCGTGGGCGTGTGGTGGAGATCTACGGCCCGGAATCCTCGGGCAAGACGACGGTCACCCTGCACGCGGTGGCCAGTGTGCAGGCGGCCGGCGGTATCGCAGCCTTCATCGACGCGGAGCACGCCCTGGATCCGGAATACGCCAAGGCGCTCGGGGTCGACACCGACTCGCTGCTGGTGTCTCAGCCGGACACCGGCGAGCAGGCGCTGGAGATCGCCGACATGCTGATCCGGTCCGGCGCCATCGACCTGGTCGTGGTCGACTCGGTCGCCGCACTGGTGCCCCGGGCCGAGATCGAGGGGGAGATGGGCGACAGCCACGTCGGTCTCCAGGCCCGCCTGATGTCGCAGGCGCTCCGCAAGATCGCCGGTGCCCTCAACAACACCAACACGACGATGATCTTCATCAACCAGCTGCGCGAGAAGATCGGCGTCATGTTCGGCTCGCCCGAGACCACGACCGGTGGTAAGGCGCTGAAGTTCTACGCTTCGGTCCGTCTGGACATCCGCCGCATCGAGGCTCTGAAGGACGGCACCGACGTGGTCGGTAACCGGACCAGGGTCAAGGTGGTCAAGAACAAGATGGCCCCGCCGTTCAAGCAGGCCGAGTTCGACATCATCTACGGCCAGGGCATCTCCCGCGAGGGTTCGCTGATCGATGTGGGTGTCGAGCAGGGGCTCGTTCGCAAGGCCGGCGCCTGGTACACGTACGACGGCGAGCAACTCGGCCAGGGCAAGGAGAACGCGCGGAACTTCCTGCGCGAGAACCCGGATGTGGGAGAAGAGATCGAGAAGCGGATCAAGGAGAAGCTCGGCGTCGGCGCTCGTATCGACGACGACACCGTTGCCCCCGCTCCGGTCGACTTCTGATCGGTCGGCTTCGGAACGACGGATGGGCTGGGTCGAGTACGTGGTCGACCCAGCCGTCAAGGGTGAGAGATGAACGACGACGACCGAGAAGAGCGACTTCGAGTCCTGGCCGCGCAGATCGCAGAGGTCGAGCGGTCTTCGACGGCGGAAGCCCCGGCCCCCGATCGCCCCGTCGGTGGTTCGGCCGCGGTTGGTGAGCAGGTCACCGCGGCGCGCGCGATCTGCCTCCGGCTGCTGGCCGTGGCCCCTCGTCCGCGGGCCGGGCTCGCACAGGCGATGAAACGCAAGGAAGTACCCGAAGATGTGGCGCAGGACGTTCTCGACTGGCTCACCCAGGTCGGTCTGGTCGATGACGTCGCCTACGCGCACAGCTTCGTCCGTACCAAGCACCGCGACCGGGCGCTGAGCAGCGCGGCCCTGCGGACCGAGCTTCGGCGGCTCGGCGTCGACGACGAATCGATGGCCGACGCGGTCGAGACCGTTGACCAGCAGGCGGAGCGCACCCGGGCGGCGGAACTGATCGCCAAGCGGGTCGACGCCGCGATGGCGGTCGGTCCGTTGGCGGCCAAACGGCGTCTGCTGGGTCTGCTCGCCCGGCGGGGCTATCCCGCCGACATCGCGATCCCGGTGGTCGACCAGGCCATCGCCGGCTATCTGGACGGCGGCGATCGGTTCTCGTTGGCATCCTCGGACGCCGTCTGAACGACGAACCACCGAGCCCACTTCACCTGTGCGCAGCGGGTCAGCTTGACCCGTCATGAGGACGTCCTTAACCTCAAAGTCACAGGAGAATCACGAAGCGCGCGCCGCGAGTCAGTGCGTGATCGATAGCGGTGCACCTTCGCCGCATTTGCCCACTTCATAGGGCCAAGCGGGGCAGACCTCCATAGGGCTGCCCCGAGATGGTCGACGCCCAGACGGCGTGCGCCCGCGATCCTCCCTCCGTCCACGGACGGCGACAACAAGGGAGGTGTCATGCCGAACGCCTTGATAGTCGTTCTTGCCGTGGCGCTGGTGGTGGCTCTGGCCGCCTTGATAGTGATCCTCAAACGGCAAACTTCAGCGCCGACGCTCGACGAGAACGCAATCCGCAGGCTTTTGACCGAAACGATGGACGCATCCGGCTCACGGGAGTCGGCCGGACAACACGCGGCCACACCGACCGCCGAGCCGACGCCTGGAGGCCCACCCGCTCCGGTGGTCCTCAGTCCCGAGGATCGGGAAGCATTGAATCTGCTCCGCCAGGAGGCCTCGGCCGCTGCGGCCGAGATCCGTCGCGTGGCGGCCGACGCTGCCGACTCGACGCGGGAACGATCGATCGCCGACGCGGCCCGGCTCCGAGCCGAAGCCCGGGCCGAGGCCGAGAAGACCATCGAGGCGGCCCGGTCAGAGGCCGCCGCGCTGCGCGCCGGCCTCCAGGCGGAACGCCACCGCCTCGCACAGGAGGCGATGGATGGGCTGGCCGTCGAGCGCCAGGAACTGCAGGACGCGCAGCAACGCCTGCGGGCGACGGCCGCGTTGCTCAACGACGAACAGAAGGCACTGACGGCCGAACAGGAGCGCCTGCGCGCCGAACGACAGGAACTCAGTCAGTCGCGTTCCGCGGTCGAGTCCCGGGAGGGCGACCTCCGTCAGCAAGCCGCTGATCTGGCCGCCCGAGCGGCCGATCTGGACGCCCGCAGCGAGGAGTTGCAGCAGCAACTTCAGGCCGGTGCGGCCGAACTGACCCGGATCTCCGGTCTCACCATCCCGGCCGCCCGGGCCGAGTTGCTGGCCTCGCAGGAGGACGCGGTCCGCCGCGACGCGGCGTTCATGATCCGCCGCGTGGAGAGCGAGGCCGAGGCCACGGCCAAGGTCCGGGCCAGGGCGATCGTGTCCGAGGCGGTGCAACGCGTCGCGTCCGACCAGACCGCGCAGACCGTCGTCTCGGTCGTGCATCTGCCGGCCGACGAGGTGAAGGGTCGGATCATCGGCCGTGAGGGCCGCAACATCCGGACGTTCGAGACGATCACCGGCGTCAACGTGATCATCGACGACACCCCCGAGGCGGTGCTGCTGTCCTGTTTCGACCCGGTGCGCCGCGAGGTCGGACGCATCACCCTGCAGATGCTGATCGACGACGGCCGGATCCACCCGCACCGGATCGAGGAGGCCTTCGAACGGGCCGGGGACGAGGTCGACGCGCTCTGTCGACGGGCCGCCGAGGACGCGATGCTCGATGTGGGAATCTCCGACCTGCATCCGGAACTGGTGAACCTGATCGGCCGGCTGAAGTACCGGACCTCCTACGGGCAGAACGTGTTGGGGCATCTGGTCGAGACCTCGCACATCGCGCGGATCATGGCGTCCGAGATGGGCATCGACCCGAAGATCGTGGCTCGCGGTGCCTTCCTGCACGACATCGGAAAGGCGTTGACCCACGAGGCCCAGGGATCGCACGCCATTGTCGGAGCCGAGCTGGCCCGCAAGTACGGCGAATCCGAGGCGGTGGCCCACTGCATCGAGGCCCACCACGACGAGGTGCCTCCGAGCACCGTCGAGGCCGTCCTGACCCAGGCTGCGGACTCCTGCTCCGGCGGCCGGCCGGGGGCACGCCGCGAGTCACTGGAGTCGTACGTCCAGCGGCTCGAGCGGATCGAGGCAATCGCCGGGGCGAAGAAGGGCGTGGAGAAGGTCTTCGCCATGCAGGCCGGTCGAGAACTGCGCGTGATGGTCAAGCCGGAGGTGGTCGACGACCTCGAGGCCCATGTGTTGGCCCGCGAGGTGGCCAAGCAGATTGAAGAGGAGCTGACCTATCCCGGTCAGGTCCGGGTGACCGTCATCAGGGAGTCGCGGGCGACCGAAATCGCTCGCTGAATCGAATCGCAGGTCCGGCGCCCCGATCGCATCAGCGGCCGGGGCGCAGGGCGTCTCAGGGGCGGTTCGGATCAGGCGGCCTGCGGGCCGCGGCCGCTGCCGACCGGCCCGGCGAAGACCTGCGCGATGTCCAGCCACTGGTCGGCCGGCCCATCGGTCGCGACGAGCGCGAGGTCGTCACGGTGGCGCCGCTGGGTGACCAGGAGACAGAAGTCCAGAGCCGGTCCGCTGATCCGGTCGCGGGCCTTCGCCGGTCCCCACGTCCAGGAAGCGCCGTCCGGAGCGATCAGTTCGACGCGGAATACGGACGGCGGATTGCGCAGTCCGCGGAGGGAGAACGCGAAGTCGCGGGTTTGTAGCCCCAACTCCGCCACATGCTTCAGGCGAGGAGTGGCCACCGGGCCCAGCCCGAGCGCATCGGTGACGTCAAGGCCGTGGGCCCAGGTCTCCATGAGCCGGGACGAGGCCAGCTCGGCGGCGCCAAGGGGGGGACCGAACCAGGGGATCCGGGCGTCGGGCGGCAGTTCGTACAGCGCGTTGAGCAGGTCGGACCGGCCCTTGCGCCAGGTCTCCAGCAACTCCGCCGCCTCGCGGCCGGACTCCGAGGTCGCTGCGGCGTCGATCGCGGCGTGCGGATCGGGGCCGAGCGCTTCGGTCTGCCGGGTGAATCCGGCCGGATCCCGGCAGGCGGAGGTAGTGATCCGGTCGGTCCACAGCAGGTGGCCGATCTGATGCGCGATGGTCCAGCCCGGGGAGGGGGTCGGGGTGGACAGGTCCACGCCGTCGCCGCTCACCAGGTCGTCCAACTGGTTGCCTTCGGCCTCGAGGTCTATGAGTGCGAGCGTGAGTTCTTCCGTTGTCGCCGCCATGTTCGCTCCTTCGCCATCCGTGAGTCTCGGACCGGCCGCGCCGACGCCATCGAGAGCGGCCGGGACACAGCTCTACCCCTGTGGTTCGCAGGCAGCAGCCCTCAGGGTTTGGTGGTTGGCGTGACTTTTCTGCGCCGTCGCGGACCAGCCCGGCAGCTCGGGCCTATGGAACGGCACCGCCGATGACGAGGCCGGCCGATCCGGCACCCGGGGTGTCCTGCGGGCCGCCCGGTCGTTGTCCGCCGCGGGTCCGCAGACGACGTTCCAGATACGACGCGGCCAGGCCGAGTGCCAGGTTCAACGCAATGTAGATCGCGGCGATCACGACGTAGGTGGGCAACAGGTTCTTGTAGAAGCTGGCCGCCGTGCCGCCGGCCCGTCGCAACTCGACGTATCCGACCAGGATTCCACCCAGGGCCGTGTCCTTCAGGATCACCACCATCTGGCTGACCACCGACGGCAGCATGACGGTGACGGCCTGCGGCAGCAGGATGGCCGTCATGGTCTGGGACTTCGTCAGGCCGATCGCGGCCGCGGCTTCGGATTGACCTCGGGGCAGCGAACGAAGACCGGCCCTGACGATCTCGGCCAGCACCGAGCCGTTGTAGAGCACCAGTCCGATCACCACGCCGGCCAATGGGCTGGAGGCGGAGAACAGCGTGAACCACAGGGTGAAGGCGAACAGCATCAGGATCAGCACTGGGATGGCCCGGAAGAACTCCACCACCACCCCGGCCGGCCAGCGGATCCAGGCGTGGTCGGACATCCGCGCGATACCGAGCAGGGCACTGATCGGCAGCGCGATGACGACACTGAGCAGCGCCGCCTTGACGGTGTTCCACAGGCCGGGGAGCAGGTAGGTCGTCCAGGTCGAGCCCTGGGTGAACGGCTTCCATTTCGCCCAGTCCAACTGACCCTTGCTGCCGAGCACCGACAGCATCCACCACAGGGCCGCGAGCAGCAGCGCGGCGAACAGCACGGACAGCACCAGGTTCAACCGCCGCGCCCGCGGGCCGGGAGCGTCGTAGAGGACGGTCGGTTCGGTCATCGGTGCACCGCCACTCGTTTGGCCACCCAGCCGAGCAGCAGCCCGATCGGCAGCGTCAGGGCGATGAAGCCGAAGGCGATCACCAGGAACACCGCGGTGAACTTGTCCGACTCGTTCTCGACGAGGGTGTTCATCAGCAGGGCAGCCTCGGCCACGCCGATGGCCGAGGCCACCGTGGTGTTCTTGGTCAGCGCGATCAGCACGCTGGCCAGGGGGGCGATCACCGCTCGGAAGGCCTGTGGCAGCACGATGATGCCCAGGACCTGGGTGAACTTCATCCCGATGGCCCGGGCGGCCTCGGCCTGCCCGGGCGGCACCGTGTTGATGCCGGACCGGATCGCATCCGAGACGAAAGTCGAGGTGTAGAGCACAAGGCCGAGGACGGCGAGCCGGAAGTTCTGGGTGTCCAGGAAGCCCTGCGGGTTCACCCTGGGCTGCCGGGACGCGAGCTTCAGGCCGAGTTGGGAGTACAGCACCTGCGACATCATGATGATGATCACCGTGAGCGGGATGTTCCGGACGATGTTCACGTAACCGGCGGCGAAGCCCCTCATCAGGGGCACCGGGCAGACGCGCATGGTGGCCAGCACGGTGCCGAGGACCAGCGACCCGATGGCCGCCCAGAAGGTGAGCTGGACCGTCACCCAGAACGCGGCCCAGATGTCGTACTTCGGATTCGACAGGAAGTCGAAATTCACGCCTCAGCCATCCTTTCGCGGACAGTACCAACGACTCTCGATGCACGACACGGGAGCGCGGCGCCGCCGGGCGATCGGCGTCCGGCGGCGCCGAACGCGGTCAACCGACGGTGGGAGCGGCGGGAATCTTGTAACCGGACGGGCCGACGGTGGATTCCAGGGCCTTCTTCCAGGAGCCGTCGGCAATCATCTTCTTGATTGCGCTGTTGATGGCGGCGGTTCCGGCGGTGTCACCCTTCTTCAGTCCGATGCCGTAGTTCTCGTCCGAGAATCCGCTGCCGACCACCTTGAACTCGCCCGGTGACTGCGCAGCGAACCCGGCCAGGATCACGTCGTCGGTGGTCACGGCGTCGACCACCCCGGTCTTGAGTGCCTCGACGCACTCGGCGTAGGTGCCGTACTCCTGCAGCGCCACGTCGGCGGCGTACTTGTCCTTCACCTTCTGGGCCGAGGTCGACCCGGTGACCGAGCAGAGGATCTTGCCCTTCATGGCCTCCGGGCCGGTGATGTCGGTGTTGTCCGCCTTGACCAGCAGATCCTGATGGGCCACGAAGTAGGGGCCGGCGAAGTCGACCTTCTGCTTGCGGGTATCGGTGATCGAGTAGGTGGCCACGATGAAGTCGACCTCACCGCGCTCGATCAGCCCTTCACGCTCGGCCGACTTCGACTCCTTGAAGGTGATGCCCGACGCCTCGACGCCGAGTTGCTTGGCCACGTACTTGGCCACTTCGACGTCGAAGCCGCCGAACGATCCGTCCGGGTTCTTCAGGGCCAGACCGGGTTGGTCGAACTTGATGCCGATCACCAGCTTGGCGGTCTTGGCGTCGGCCAGGACCTTCGACGCCGTCCCGGTCCCGGCCGATGCGCTGGACTGCGGGGCACCGGCCGAGCTCGATGATGCGGCCGGAGCGCTCGACGAAGCGGCCGGTGCACTCGAGGAGCCGGCGGTCGCGGAGGAGGTGCTGGAACTGCCGCAGGCGCTCGCGACCAGGGCGACGACGGTCGCGCCGGCGGCGAGCAGACCGGCGCGCAGCCGACGGCGGTGAGCTGGGGGTGGCGTCTTCATGAGGGTTCCTTCCGGTGTGACGTGCCGGTCGATCCAGCACGGTGGAACGGATGCGAGTGCGACCCCGGGGCCGGGAGCCGACGGCCGAGCCCCGGGTGGTCAGTGGGGGAGGATCTTGGACAGAAAGTCCTTGGCGCGGGCCGACTTCGGGGCCGAGAAGAACTCGTCCGGACCGGCATCCTCGACGATCTCGCCGTCGGACATGAACACCACGCGGTCGGCCGCCCTGCGGGCGAAGCCCATCTCGTGGGTGACGACCAGCATGGTCATCCCGTCACGGGCCAGGGACGTCATCACGTCCAGGACCTCGCCGACCATCTCCGGATCGAGGGCACTGGTCGGCTCGTCGAACAGCATGACCTTGGGCTTCATGGCCAGGGCCCGGGCGATGGCCACCCGCTGTTGCTGGCCGCCGGAGAGCTGAGCGGGCAGCTTCGAGCGCTGCGAGGCGATCCCTACGCGTTCCAGCAGGGACATGCCGAGCTCCTCGGCGGCCGTCTTGCTCATCCCGTGGACCTTGACCGGCCCCAGGGTGACGTTCTCCAGGATGGTCTTGTGCGCGAACAGATTGAACGACTGGAACACCATCCCGACGTCGGCCCGGAGTCGGGCCAGCGCCCTTCCCTCGGCCGGAAGGGCCGTCCCGTCGATCCGAATCGTGCCGGAATCGACCGGTTCGAGACGATTGATGGTGCGGCACAGAGTCGATTTCCCGGATCCGGACGGCCCGAGAACCACCATCACCTGACCGGACGGCACGTCCAGTCGGATCCCCTTGAGCACGTGGAGATCGCCGAAATGCTTCTCCACGTCGATGATCTCGATCATCGGTCGGACGGGTTCGTCCCCGGCTCGCTCCGGCGGAGCGGCCGGGCCGGCTCTTTCCGAATTGCTCGTCACAGTGTCTCCATGGGTCTCATCGCTGGAGGTTCCGTTCGCCGAAATCGAATACGGCGTTCTTTCGACCTTGGCAGAGGAAATGACTTCGAGAGCGAATACGCCTCACATGGTAATCAAACCTTTACTCAGCGATCGCGGCCGGGTGGAATACGCGGCCGGGCCGCGCCGCGTCCCCGCTCGCGCCGGCCGACCGCCGGATGGCCCGGACACGGCCCGACGCGGACGTACCCTGATCTGCGTGAGTGTTGCCACGACCACCCCGACCACGACCGTTGACGTCGCCCCCGACGTGCCGCGCAGCTACCAGGTGCGCACCTACGGCTGCCAGATGAACGTCCACGACTCCGAACGTCTCTCCGGGCTGCTCGAGCAGGCCGGCTATCGTGCGGCCGCCGACGGTGAGGACGCCGACGTCGTCGTGTTCAACACCTGCGCCGTCCGGGAGAACGCCGACAACAAGCTCTACGGCAACCTGGGCATGCTCGCCCCGAAGAAGACCAGCAAGCCCGGCATGCAGATCGCCGTCGGCGGTTGTCTGGCCCAGAAGGACCGCAGCGAGATCATCCGCCGCGCGCCGTGGGTCGATGTGGTGTTCGGGACCCACAACGTCGGCTCGTTGCCGACCCTGCTGGAGCGGGCCCGTCACAACAACGAGGCGCAGCTCGAGATCCTGGACTCGCTGGAGGTCTTCCCCTCGTCGCTACCGGCCAAACGGGACTCGGCCTCGTCGGCCTGGGTGTCGATCTCGGTGGGCTGCAACAACACCTGCACCTTCTGCATCGTCCCGGCACTGCGCGGCAAGGAAACCGATCGGCGGCCGGGAGACATCCTGGCCGAGGTCGGCATGTTGGCCGCCGAGGGTGTGCTGGAGGTGACTCTGCTCGGTCAGAACGTGAACTCCTACGGTGCCGAGTTCGGCGATCGCGGCGCGTTCGCGGACCTGCTGCGGGCCTGCGGGCGGATCGAGGGCATCGAGCGGGTTCGATTCACCTCCCCGCACCCACGCGACTTCACCACCGACGTGATCACCGCGATGGCCCAGACGCCCAACGTCTGCCACCAGTTGCACATGCCGCTGCAATCGGGGTCCGACCGGATCCTGAAGGCGATGCGCCGTTCCTACCGCAGCGAGCGGTACCTGAAGATCCTGGACGAGGTCCGCGGGGCCATGCCGGACGCCGCGATCAGCACCGACATCATCGTCGGCTTCCCGGGGGAGACCGAGGAGGACTTCCAACGGACGCTGGACGTCGCCGAGCAGTCACGGTTCGCGACCGCGTTCACCTTCCAGTACTCGCCCCGCCCGGGTACGCCAGCCGCCACGATGCCCGATCAGGTTCCTCCGGAGGTCGTCACCGAGCGCTATCAGCGCCTCAAGGCGGTCATCGACGCCTCTGCGCTGGCCGGCAACCGCGACCAGATCGGACGAACGGTGGAGGTGCTGGTCGCGGCCGGGGAGGGGCGCAAGGACAGCGCCACCCACCGGCTGTCCGGACGGGCCAGGGACGGCCGCCTGGTGCACTTCGCTGCGGTCGGCGACGCCGTCGACCGCGCGGTCCGGCCGGGTGACGTGGTGACCACCGCGATCACCCAGGCCGCCCCCTACCACCTGGTGGCCGACGGCCCGGTGCTGACCCATCGCCGCACCTTGGCCGGCGACCGGTTCGCCGACGGCATGACGCCGCGCACCCCGGGCGTCGGTCTCGGTCTGCCCACGTTCGGTCGGACGGCCACGCCGGCTCCAGCGCCCGAGACCGGCTGCTCGACCTGCTGAGACGAAGAATGACCTGCTGAGACGAAGAATGACCAGCTGAGAAGACGGATGACCAGCTGAGACGACGGATGCCCGGCTGAGACGGCGGATGTCCGTTTGAGACGGCAGTGCCCCGCTCGAGATCGAGCGGTGCACCGTCATGGTTGAGGTGGAGTCGGTCAGCCGTCGACGGCACTCTGGGCCGCGCTCAGCCACTCTTCCCACTGAACCGCCTGGGCCTCGGCCTCTTTCGCCTTGCGTTCGTTGCCGGCCGCCCTGGCCTTCGCGGCCTGCGCTCGGAACGATTCCACTCGTGAACGGAACTGCTCGACCCGGGCCGTGGTCTCCGGGTCGGTCCGCCGCCAGTGCGAGTCCTCGGCCGAGCGGATCCGATCCTCCACCGCGCGCAAACGCGAGTCGAACTCCTTGATCCGTTCGCGGGGGACCTTTCCGGCGGCCTCCCACCGCTCCTGGATGGAGCGCAGCGCCGCCTTCGCGGCGTCCAGACCGTTGGCCGGGTTGATCTTCTCCGCCTCGGCGAGCAGGCCGTCCTTGATCGCGGCGTTGGTCTCGAATTCGTGGTCCCGCTCGGAGAAGGTCTGGTTCCGGTGCGAGAAGAACTTCTCCTGCGCGGCCCGGAACCGATCCCACAGGGCGTCCTCGACGTCCCTGGGGGCTCGCCCGGACGCCTTCCACTCCTCCATCAGGGTGCGGTACTCGCCGGCCGTCTTGCCCCACTCGGTGGAGTCGGACAAAGCCTCGGCCTTCGCGATGAGCGCCTCCTTGGCCTCGCGAGCGGCACTGCGCTGCTTGTCCAGATCAGCGAAGTGGGTGCCCCGGCGGCGGGTGAACGCATCCCGCGCCTTGGCGAACCGCTTCCAGAGCGCGTCGTCGGTCTTGCGGTCGATGCCCTTGATGGTCCGCCACTCGTCGACGATCTCCTTGAGGCGGTCGCCGGTGGCCTTCCACTGCTCGGACTCGGCCAGGGTCTCGGCCTCGACGCAGAGTGTCTCCTTGGCCGCCACCGCGGCCGCGCGAGCCGCGGCCCGAGCGGTCGACGCTCCGGCGATGGCGGCGTCGGCTGCTCCGATGACGATCTCCAGCCGCGCCGCGGCCGAGTCCAGGTCCCCGATCCCGGCCAGGGTGTCGACGGATTCGCGGAGTTCGATGGCGTGGGTCTTGGTCGCCTTCGGATCGCCGGTTCCGGTGGCCAGGCGCGTCTCCAGCAGGGCGATCTCGGTGGCGAAGTCGTCGAAGCGGCGCGCGAAGTGGGCCAGCCCGGCCTCGGCGTCGCCGGCCTGCCAATTGCCGACGGCGCGCTCGCCCGTCGGTCCGTAGACGTAGACGACGCCGTTCTCGTCGATCCGGCCCCACTTGTGCGGATCGGTCGGCTCGACGGTGGGCTCGACGGTGACGGTGGGAGCGGCTCCGGGTCGGGCCGGCCGGCTGCCCGGCACACCGCCCGGCCGTCCGCCGGACGGGCGCGGGCCGGAGGGGCGCTGGCCGGCCGGGCGAGCCGGCTTGGGGGCCGGGGTTGACGACGGGGTGACGGACGAGTCCGATTCCCCGGACGGCGTCGGCGTCGGCGTCGGCGCCGGTTCCTCCTCAGCGGTGGGAGTCGGGCTCTCGGGCGCGGCTTCCGGAGCCGCCGTGGTGTCCGCCGCACTCGGGGCGTCGGACACGTCCGCGTCGGCCGGTACCGCCGGGGTCGCGTCGGCGGCGACGTTCTCGTTCGGTTCGTCGGCAGCCGGCTCGTCCGCCGCGGCGGAGGGAACCGACGGCTCGGTGACCTCGGCCGTGTCCGATGCGTCCGTCGCCGGCGTGGCGGTCGGAGCCACCGCACTTTCGTCCGGACCGGGCGTGCTCTCCTGGATCGGGGCCTCGTCGTGCTCGGCGCGCATGTCCTCGGTCATCTTCAAGTGGCCTTTCTGCTGCTCGACTGGGGAGCGGAAGGCTCCCGGCACCGACAAGGTGCCCGTGTTACTCGGCTGAAGGATCAGGTACCGATCCGCAGGTACCAGTGTGCCTGCTGGCCCCGACCCTCCACTAGTCGTCCTCGAGGATGCCGGGACGGCCGAGAGCGGCGAAACGGGCCAGATCAGCGCACCGGAACGGCACGGACCTGCGGAGTGCGTCTTCCTTCTGGCGCGAAGGTTAGCCTGCAGCGGTGATCGTCGGAGCGGCTGTATGCCCTGGAGCACCCTTGCTGGTGCCCGGGCTGGCCCCTGGCCTGCTCGCCGCCGTCCCCGAACTGGCCTCGGCCTGCGCCCGAGCCGTGGCCACCCTGGCCGACGCGGACCACGTCCTGCTGCTCACATCCGGCCCCCGGCACCGGGACGGTGACGGAAACAGCGGACGTTCCACCGTGGTGTTTCCCCCGGGTTCGCCGGTGACCAGCGCGCCGCTGGGCGACAGCCAGGGCCGCCCGCACTTCGACGGGCACCTGAACGGACCGGTTCTGGCCGCCGGCCCGCTGCCCGGGGTGGGTGTCATCGTCGGCGCCGCCCTGCTGGCCGCGGCCGGTGTGGATGTCCCGACGACGGCGGTCCAGGTCGGGACCGATCCGCTCGCGGTGTACCCCTGGCCGGGCGGACCCGTCGGCCGGGTCGGGGTGCTGCTGGTCGCCGATGGTTCGACCAGCCGCGGTGCCGGCTCGCCGGGCGGTGGCCATCCGGACGCGGCCTCGTTCGACCACGACCTGGCGGCAGCCCTGGCGCTGGGCGACCCGGACCGGCTGGGTCAGGTCGCCGGCTCTGGACGCGGATCAGCCGTCGGATTCGATTCCGGGCCGGCCATCGCGGCCTTCACCCGGCTGACCGCCGGTTCCGGACCGGCGTCGGCCGACCTGCTGTACGACGGCGCGCCGTTCGGCGTCGGCTACTTCTGTGCGACCTGGTCATGGCGCTGAACCGGCTGGTCGTCGTGGCCGGTCCGACCGGCACCGGGAAGTCGGATCTCGGGCTCGACCTGGCCGAACGTTTCGACGGCGAGATCATCAACTCCGACTCCATGCAGCTCTACCGCGGTATGGACATCGGCACCGCGAAGATGCCGCCGTCGCGGCGCCGAGGCGTGCCGCACCATCTGCTCGACGTGCTCGACATCGGGGAGCGGGCCAGTGTGGCCGCCTACCAGGCGCAGGCCCGCGCTGTGATCACGGGCATCCTCGACTCGGGTCGCACGCCCATCCTGGTCGGCGGATCCGGCCTCTACATCAGCGCCGTCATCGACGAGATCGACTTCCCCGGGACCGACCCGGCCGTGCGGGCCGCTCTGGAGGCCGACCTGGCCGAATTCGGGACGGCCGCCCTGCAGGAGCGGCTGGCGAGGTTGGACCCGGTGGCCGCCGCGGCCATCGAGCCGGGCAACGGGCGGCGCCTGGTGCGTGCGCTCGAGGTGATCGCGGTGACCGGCCGGCCGTTCAGCGCGACGATGCCCAGACCCGGACCGCCGCGCTACGACGCGGCGATGATCTGCCTGGACCGGGACACCGCGGAGCTGGACGCGCGACTGGAACTCCGGGTCGCCGCGATGGTCGCCGGCGGGTTCCTGGACGAAGTGCGGGCGTTGGACCGGATCGGGCTCCGGGACGGCGTCACAGCCTCGCGCGCCCTGGGCTACCCGCAGATGCTGGCCGTCCTGGACGGCGTGGCCACGTTGCCCGACGCGATGGCCGAGACGGCGCGTCTGACCCGCCGTTTCGTGCGCCGGCAGCGGTCGTGGTTCGGCCGCGACCAGCGATTCGTCCGGTTGGACGCCGCCGATCCGGCCATCACCCACCGGGCGGCCCGGGCGGCGTCCAAGACCGTAGGGTGACCGTCATGGGTGTTCCATTCGTCAAGGGCCACGGGACCGAGAACGACTTCGTCCTGATCCCGGATCCGGACGGCCGTCTGGTCATCACCGATGCGCAGGTCAGGGCGCTGTGCGACCGCCGGGCGGGGATCGGCGCCGACGGGGTCATCGTGGTCCGTCCGGCCGCGTCGGGTGGCTACTTCATGGACTACCGCAATGCCGACGGGTCACTGGCCGAGATGTGCGGCAACGGGGCCCGCGTCTTCGCGCGGTACCTGGTCGACCTGGGCTGGGAGCGGGCCGGGTCGTTCCCCTTCCTGACCCGGGGCGGCGTCCGCACCGCGGAACTGGGGCCCGGGGGCGACGTCAGCATCGACATGGGGCCGGTCCGTGTCGGCCCGGCCGAGAAGGCCGAACTGCAGGGTGAGGTGTTCGCCGGGACGGCGGTGGACGTCGGCAACCCGCACCTGGTCTGCCTGCTGGACGACGAATCCCGACTGGCCGCCCTCGACCTCACCCGCGCTCCCGCGTTCGACGCCGAGTCGTTCCCGCACGGCGTCAATGTCGAATTCGTGGTGCCGGTGGGCCCTGACCACGTCCGGATGCGGGTGTTCGAGCGGGGGTCGGGCGAGACGCGTTCATGCGGCACCGGGACGGTCGCCGCGGCCGCCGCCTTCCTCCGGGCGACCGGGGGGTCGGGGAGCCGAGTCACGGTCGACGTGCCGGGCGGAACGGTGGTGGTGACGTTCGGCGACCAGGGCGCCACGCTGACCGGACCGGCCGTCCTGGTTGCCTCGGGCCAGATCGACCAGGCGTTCTGGATCGCGGCCGGTCAACCCTGACCGGGATCGTCGTGGTCGGGGAGCCGCTTGAGCCGCCAGAGCGTCCCGGATGCCACCGGCAGAATCGAGAGCAGACCGAGCCCGGCGAACAGCCACAGGGTGGGCAGCACGCCGATGTGGGTGCCGAGCAGGCCGCCGGCCATCGCCCCCAGCGGGATGGTGCCCCACACCAGGAAGCGGGCCGAAGCGTTCATGCGACCGAGTAGATCCGGCGGGCACAGACGCTGCCGGAAGCTCACCGTGGCGATGTTGTAGGCGACCATCGCCGCCGTCAGCAGAACGCCGCCGATGATCAACGTCGGTACGGGTGCGAGCACCGCGGACAGCGGATTGCAGAACGCGAACAGCACCGTGGCGACAGCGGTCAGCACGATCGACGGGCCCTCGCCGACGCGCCGGGCGAGTGCGGTGGCCAGCAGCGCCCCGACCAGTCCGCCGACCGCCGCCGACGAGTCGATGATGCCGATGATCAGCGGCGAGAGATGCAGGTCGCGGAGCATGAACAACACCAGCAAGGCACCGCCGCCGCTGGACGCGAAATTGCCCAGACCGGTGCAGGCGATCAGCCGGCGCAGGATCTTGTGGCGGATGACGAATCTCAGGCCTTCGCCGATCTCGGTGAACAGGGGCGGCCGGGCCGCCGTCGGGGCCGGGGTCTCTCGATGACGGATCCGATGCAGGAACACCGCGGACAGCAGGTAACCCCCGGCATTGGCCAGCACCACCACCGGGGGGCCGATCACCTTGAGCAGCAACCCACCCAGGGCCGGCCCCGCCGATTGCGAGACCGATTGACTGGCCTGGAGTTTGGCGTTGCCCTCGACGACCTGCTGGTCGGGTACCAGGAACGGCAGATAGGACTGGTAGGACACGTCGAAGAAGACGGTCAACATGCCCACCAAGGTTGCCACCGCCAGTAGCTGGGCCAGGCTGAGCACCCCGAGCCACCAGGCCGCCGGGAGGGTGGCCAGTAGCGCCGCCCGGGCCAGGTCGGCCGAGATCATGACGCGTCGCTTGCTCCGGCGGTCGACGATCGCGCCGGCCGGCAGACCGATGACGAGGAAGCCGAGGCCGGACAGGGTCGACAGGAGTCCCATCTGGAACGGGGTGGCCTTCAGGGCCGTCACCGCCAGGTACGGGACGGCGAGCGAGCCAAGAGCGGCCCCGAGTTGACTTCCGGTGTCGCCGATCCAGAGCTGCCGGAAGTCGTGGTGGTGCATCAGGCTGCGGCGTCGCAGACCGCCGGTCTCCGAGTCGGTGACGGTGGTGAGCGGTGACGGAGGCGCGTGGGTGGTGGCGGCCGACACCGGATCGATCAGACGCGGCGGATCCTCGGGGATCGACGGGGGCACGGTTGGCCCGGCAGTAGACACCCTTCGAGTGTTGGCCACTGATTGGGAGTTGTCAATCGGTTACCGCCGACCGTCCCGAGATGGCTACGGTGGAGGGGTGACGGCCCAAGCCATGCCCACCCCGCGGACGCAGGACCCGGCCCCGGGCGCGACCTCCGGGCGCCGCCTGGCCACCGACGCCGAACGCCGGGCGCTGGCCAGCGTGGTGCGGCTGCGGATCCTGCGGCTGTGTCTGTACGAGGCACTGACCAACAAGGAGATCGCCGATCGGCTGGGACGCGATCCGGCCAGCGTGCTGCACCACGTCCGGACGCTGTTGCACCTGGAGTTCCTCCGGGCCGAGACGCCGCGACCGGGGCCCCGCGGTTCCACCGAGGTGCCGTACCGGGCAACCGGCAAGTCGTGGGAACTCGACTTCGGCACCCCGGACGACGACGGATCGGACCCCGCGACGACGGACACGCTGCTGCGCACATTTCTCGAAGAGGTCGCCGAGGTGCCGCGGTCGCAGCTGCAGACCACCCGGATGGGACTGCGGCTGAACGCGGCACACCTGGAGGAGTTCGACCAGAGGATGCGGCAGCTGATGCAGGAATTCCTCGATCGCGGCCCGGACGACGACGGGCAGCCGGTGTCGGTCTTCGTGGCGGTCCATCCCGAGCCTTTGGCGCGGTGACCTGCGCGGACGGGTGACCAGAGGCAATTCGGTGGCACGATCGCGCCCTCATGGGGCACCCTGGAGTACATATGACGAAACATGACGACTTCCTCGCTCGGATCGCCGCCCAGAGCGAGCGCGAGAACGGCACTGACACCGGTGGCGAACGGGATCTGGCTGACCGGGCGGCGCTCCGCCGGGTCGGCAGCCTTTCCACCCAGCTCACCGACATCACCGAGGTCGAATACCGCGACCTGCAGTTGGAGCGCGTGGTTCTGGTCGGCGTCTGGTCGACCGGAACGGCCGAGGACGCCGAAGCCTCGATGACCGAGCTGGCCCGGCTGGCCGAGACCGCCGGATCGGTGGTGCTCGAATCGCTGTCCCAGCGTCGACGCAACCCCGACGCCGGCACCTACATCGGTTCGGGCAAGGTCCGCGAGCTGGGCGAAGTGGTCGAGATGACCGGCGCCGACACGGTGATCTGCGACGGCGAGCTCTCACCGGGCCAGCTGCGCAACCTGGAGGAGCAGCTCAAGGTCAAGGTGGTCGACCGGACCGCCCTGATCCTGGACATCTTCGCCCAGCACGCCAAGTCCAAGGAGGGCAAGGCCCAGGTCGAACTGGCCCAGCTCAACTACTTCCTGCCGCGTCTGCGCGGCTGGGGCGTCGCGCTGTCCCGGCAGCGTGGTGGCCGGGTCGCTTCCGGTGCCGGGATCGGCTCCCGTGGCCCTGGTGAGACCAAGCTCGAGATCGATCGTCGCCGGATCCACCGTCGTATCGCCCAGCTCAAGACCGAGCTCGCGGCCATGCGCCAGGTCCGCGACACCAAACGGTCGCAGCGCCGGGCCAACGCCGTGCCGGCCGTCGCCATCGCCGGTTACACCAACGCCGGGAAGTCCTCGCTGTTGAACTGCCTGACCGAGGCCGGCGTGCTGGTCGAGGACTCGCTGTTCGCCACGCTCGATCCGACCACCCGGAAGACCACGACGACCGACGGCCGGCTCTACACCCTGACCGACACCGTCGGCTTCGTCCGGCACCTGCCGCATCAGCTGGTCGAGTCCTTCCGGTCCACCCTGGAGGAGATCGCCGACGCCGACCTGGTGGTGCACGTCATCGACGGTTCCGACGCCCATCCCGAGGATCAGGTGGTCGCCGTCCGTGAGGTGCTCAAGGAGATCGACGCCGCCCAGGTCCCGGAGATCATGGTGGTGAACAAGATCGACGCGGCCGACGAGATCACTCTCGGTCGGCTCCGGCACCTGCTCCCGCAGGCCGTGTTCGTCTCGGCCCGCACCGGAGAGGGCATCGCGGAGCTGCGCGGCGTCATCGCGGGCGCGCTGCCCGACCCGGCGCTGCGCATCGACGTGCTGGTGCCGTTCCATCAGGGCGCCCTCGTCTCCCGCGTGCACGCCGAGGGCACCGTGCTCACCGAGGAGCACACTGCGGAGGGGACGTTGCTGCAGGCGAAGGTGTACCCGGCCCTGGCCGGCGCGCTGCACGACTATCGGGTCCTCGCCGTCAACGAGTGACGCGCACGCGTCGGTGGGCGACCGGCCGGGTGAGGCCGGGAGAATTCTTGGCGCGGGTCGGGGGTCCCGGCAGCCGGACCGGGTATCGTTGAAAGTCGATGTGGTACCGGACGTTCCCATCATGGTCTGGATCGGTGACGAACCAGAACCGAGCAAGGCCTAGTTCGTACTTTTCCTGGAGGTTCCAAAATGGGTGGTCTACAACCGTGGCACATCATCTTGATCGTCGTGGTCTTCCTGCTGCTGTTCGGCGGAAAGAAGCTTCCTGACGCAGCTCGCGGTCTGGGTCGCTCCTTGCGCATCCTCAAGTCCGAGGTGGGCGCCATGCACGAGGACGACGGCACCAAGGCCAAGACCCCGACGGAAACCGACGCCACGTCGGCCGTCCCGACCCCGCCGTCGCAGATCGCCCCGGTGCCGCTGGCTCAGCCAGTGGTGACGAACCCGGTCGCGCAGCCGACTCCCGCTCCGGTGGTCCAGCAGGTGCCGGTGGTTCCGACCACCGTCGCGCCCCCGGTCATCAACGTTCCGGCCAACGGGCCGCACGCCGGCTGAGCGGTCGGCGCCAAAAGAACCTCCCGGGTATGACCATGGGCCCCTCCGCTGGCGGAGGGGCCCATCGTCATACCCGGGAGGTCTCTAGATTTTGCGAAGGACGGCGACCACGCGCCCGAGAATGACCGCGTCATCGCCCGCGATCGGTGAATACGCCTCGTTGTGCGGCATCAGCCAGAGATGGCCGTCCTTGCGCTTGTACGTCTTCACCGTGGCCTCGCCGTCGATCATGGCCGCGACGATGTCGCCGTTCTCGGCGACCGGCTGCTGGCGGACCACGACCCAGTCGCCATCGGTGATCGCCGCGTCGACCATCGAATCGCCGACCACTCGCAGCAGGAACAGCGTGCCCTCGCCGACCAGATCACGGGGGAGCGGGAAGATGTCCTCGATCGCCTGCTCGGCCAGGATCGGACCACCGGCGGCGATCCGGCCGACCACCGGCACGTACGCCGGCGTCGGGTGCCCGGCATTGTCGTCGGTGATCTCCTCGGCGGAGCGGATGTCGACGGCGCGGGGCCGGTTCGGGTCCTTGCGCAGGAAGCCCTTGCGCTGCAGCACCCCGAGCTGGTGGGCCACCGACGACGGCGACTTGAGCCCGACCGCCTCGCCGATCTCTCGGACACTGGGCGGGTAGCCGCGCCGCTGGACCGAGTCCCGGATCACTTCGAGGACCTTCCGCTGACGCATCGTCAGGACGTGCCCGTCATCGGTCTCCGGGAACTCGGAGACGGTGCCGTGCTCGGGAAGCGGTTCCGGCGTCTCCCCGCTCGTGCCTGCTGGTGTTCTTCGCGTTGCCACGTCCGTGCCTTCCTGTCGATGCCGTCGGCCTGCTGATTCACACCGACCGTGGCCGATCGGTGCCGGACTGCCTGGATGAGCCTTGGTGAGCTGCTCGCCTGGCCCAACCGTACGACCGCACGGGTAACAATTCAAACAGGCGTTCGACAAACACGCCGAGGAATCTTCCCACTGTCGGTGGTGCCATGTACAACTAGGTCAGGCGTTCGATAGAACGCCCGTTCGAGATCATGACGAACGAGGGTGCGGCCGGACCGGTCGCCGATGGGACGGCAGGGCAGAACATGACCATCACGACTTCAATGGCGACCGCGGGGCCCCGTGACGTGCGCATTCCTGCCGGGCCGGCCCCCCGTACGGCGGCCGGCCAGCGAGCCGTATCGCGGCGACGGGCGCGCACGGTCGGGGTGCGGCGTCCGCCGTCGGGACTGCTGCCCTCCAGTCACCGCACCTCTGCCGTGGTCACGGCCGATCGCGGCGACCAGGTGGTAGAGCGCGAGTTCGCGATGGGCCGCTGGGCCCGCTTGACCACCACTGTGTCGCTGGCGGCGGCGGCCGTCATCGTCGCGGTGGCCATGCTGTCCTCGGCTCAGGCGGCGGCGGTCGTCGACGTCACCGTGCATCCGGGCGACACGTTGTGGTCGATTGCGCAGCAGGCGGATCCCGACGCCGATCCGAGCTCGGTCATCGACCAGATCCGCCGGCTGAACGGGCTCGACGGTGATGTGGTGGCCGCGGGCGCGGTGCTCAAGGTGCCAACGGCCGGATAGTCCGAAGCGAGAACTTCCCCGCGACACGCCGCTCAGGCTTGCGTCGCGGTGGTGGCTGGATCTACGGTCAACCCCAACATCTAGTAGTTACACGGATGTAAGCTGTCCACAGGTTGGGTTACCTTCCAGGCACTGTTATCCACAGGAACTGGGTAGTTACCCACTGACGATCCACGGCTTTGTGCACATTCGGCGCGTGAATCGTCGGTAGAGGGGCCGGTACGGACCTCCGAGCCCGACGTCGGGTGCGGGATGTGGACAACTCGCCGGAACGTTGTACCGAATGCGTTGCGGTGATCGAGCGCAGCAGTGAGTGGGAGTCGGGCCGATCCGGTGCGACCCCCGAGAGCCGAAGGGGAGGTGTGTCCGTCGTGCGTTGCCCGTTCTGTCGTCATCCCGATTCCAGGGTGATCGATTCGAGAGAGGTCGAGGACGGCCAGGCCATCCGTCGGCGTCGGGCCTGCCCCGAGTGCTCCCGTCGGTTCACCACGGTCGAGGAAGCCGTTCTCGCGGTCGTGAAGCGCAGCGGGGTCACGGAGCCGTTCAGCCGGGCCAAGGTGGTCGTCGGTGTTCGGCGGGCGTGCCAGGGCCGTCCGGTCGACGAGGACGCCCTCGCGCTGCTCGCGCAGCAAGTCGAGGAGACCATCCGGGCCACCGGAGCGGCCGAGGTGCCGAGCCAGGAGGTCGGGCTGGCCATTCTCGGTCCGCTCATGCAGCTCGACGAGGTCGCCTACCTCCGGTTCGCCTCCGTCTACCGTTCGTTCGAGTCGGCCGCCGACTTCGCGGCCGAGATCGACCGCCTCAGATCCGAGCGCGAGGCCAAGCCGAGCCCGGGTCGCGCCGGAACGTCACCCCCCGACAAGGTCGCCGTCTCCACCGGCTGATCTGCCTGATCCATCCCCGGTGACCGTCGACGCTCGCCACCATCGCTCCTCCTGCCATCGCATTGCCCGTTGTCGTGACCGGATCATCTGATCCTCGCTCCGCCTGTCCCCGTGACAGCGCCACCGCTCCACCAACACCCGTCAGGGAAGGAAACGCTCCATGACCGAGACCCTCGGTAGTTCCACCGGATCCGCCGCCAACGGCAGTGCCGCACGAGGCCGCCGCAGCAAGGCCGACGGGCCGGGAGGGCTCAAGCTCGAGCGTCTCTACACGACCGACGGCGTGCACCCGTACGACGAGGTGACGTGGGAGCGGCGCGACGTCGTACTGACCAACTGGCGCGACGGCACCATCAACTTCGAGCAGCGTGGGGTCGAGTTCCCCTCTACCTGGTCGATCAACGCCACCAACATCGTCACCAGCAAGTACTTCCGCGGCGCAGTCGGCACCCCGACGCGGGAGACCAGCCTGAAGCAGATCATCGACCGGGTCGTCACCGCGTACACCAACTCCGGCCGTGAGAACAGCTACTTCGCCACGCCGAAGGACGAGGAGATCTTCGCCCACGAGCTCACCTGGATGCTGTTGCACCAGGTTTTCGCGTTCAACTCGCCGGTCTGGTTCAACGTGGGAACCTCGTCGCCGCAGCAGGTCTCGGCCTGCTTCATCCTGGCCGTGGACGACACGATGGACGCCATCCTGAACTGGTACCGCGAAGAGGGCCTGATCTTCAAGGGCGGCTCCGGCGCCGGTCTCAACCTGTCGCGCATCCGCTCCTCCAAGGAACTGCTGTCCTCCGGCGGCACCGCCTCCGGTCCGGTCTCCTTCATGCGCGGCGCCGACGCCTCGGCCGGCACCATCAAGTCCGGCGGCGCCACCCGCCGGGCGGCCAAGATGGTCGTCCTGGACGTCGATCACCCGGACATCGTCGAGTTCGTCGAGACCAAGGTGAAGGAGGAGGACAAGATCCGTGCCCTCCGCGACGCCGGGTTCGACATGGACCTGGGCGGCGAGGACATCGTCTCCGTCCAGTACCAGAACGCGAACAACTCCGTCCGGGTCTCCGACGAGTTCATGCGCGCCGTGGAATCGGGCTCGGAGTTCGGGCTGCGCGCCCGGCAGACCGGCGAGGTCATCGAGACCGTCGACGCCCGCGAACTGTTCACCAAGATCAACACCGCCGCGTGGGCCTGCGCCGATCCCGGCATCCAGTACGACGACATCATCAACGACTGGCACACCTGCCCGGAGTCGGGTCGGATCAACGCCTCGAACCCGTGCTCGGAGTACATGCACCTGGACAACTCCTCGTGCAACCTGGCCTCGCTGAACCTGATGAAGTTCCTCTCCGACGAGGGCACGTTCGACGCCGCCACGTTCAAGAAGGCCGTCGAGTTCGTCATCACCGCCATGGACATCTCCATCTGCTTCGCCGACTTCCCGACGCAGCCGATCGCCGAGACCACACGCGCCTTCCGCCAGCTCGGCATCGGCTACGCCAACCTCGGCGCCCTGCTGATGGCGACCGGCCACGCGTACGACTCCGAGGGTGGGCGGGCCCTGGCCGCCGCCATCTCCTCGCTGATGAACGGCACCGCCTACAAGCGCTCGGCCGAACTGGCCGGCATCGTCGGCCCGTACGACGGGTACGCCCGCAATGCCGACGCCCACAAGCGCGTCATCCGCAAGCACGCCGCGGCCAACGACCAGATCCGCACCTACGGCGGCAACGACGCTGAGACGCTGAAGCTGGCCACTGCGGTCTGGGCCGAGACGATCGCCACCGGCGAGAAGAACGGCTACCGGAACGCGCAGGCATCGGTGCTCGCTCCCACCGGCACTATCGGCCTGATGATGGACTGCGACACCACCGGCATCGAGCCGGACCTGGCTCTGGTCAAGTTCAAGAAGCTGGTCGGCGGCGGCTCCATGCAGATCGTGAACCAGACGGTGCCGCGCGCCCTGGCCGCCCTGGGCTACCAGGCCGAGCAGGTCGAGGCCATCGTCGAGTTCATCGCCCAGCACGGACACGTGGTCGGCGCCCCCGGACTGAAGAACGTGCACTACTCGGTCTTCGACTGCGCCATGGGCGAGCGGTCCATCGCGCCGATGGGCCACGTCCGGATGATGGCCGCGGTCCAGCCGTTCATCTCCGGCGCCATCTCCAAGACGGTCAACATGCCCGAGGACGCCTCGGTCGACGACGTCGCCGAGATCTACATGCAGGGCTGGAAGATGGGCCTCAAGGCGCTGGCCATCTACCGGGACAACTGCAAGGTCGGGCAGCCGTTGTCGGCGTCCAGCAAGAACAAGGACTCCGCCGACGACGCGGCCAAGGCCTCCGCGGCCGCCCCGTCGGTCGAGTCGCACACGCCGGTGCGTCGTCGGCTGCCGAAGAAGCGTCCGTCGCAGACGGTCTCGTTCACCGTCGGCGGCGCCGAGGGCTACCTGACCACCGGTTCGTACCCCGACGACGGGCTGGGCGAGGTCTTCATCAAGCTCGGCAAGCAGGGTTCCACCCTGGCCGGCGTGATGGACGCCTTCTCCATCGCCGTGTCGGTCGGTTTGCAGTACGGCATCCCGCTGGAGTCGTACGTTGCGAAGTTCACGAACCTGCGCTTCGAGCCGGCCGGCATGACGGACGACCCGGACATCCGCATCGCCACCTCGGTGATGGACTACCTCTTCCGTCGGATCGCCCTGGACTACCTGCCGGTCGACGCGCGAGCCGAACTCGGCATCTTCTCCGCCGAGGAGCGCACGGCCCAGGTTTCGAGCTCCTACTCGTCGTACGACGCGGAGGACGCGGAGGACGCCGTCGAGGAACTGCGCACGTCGGTCGACGCCACTCCGGTCGTCCGCCCCGCGGTCGAGGGCGGCTCGGCCAAGCCTGCAGCCGATCTGGGCGGCCGCAAGGCCGGTTCGTCCACGGAACTGCTGGAGATGGTGATCGGCAAGTCGGCCGACGCCCCGCTCTGCTTCACCTGCGGCACCAAGATGCGTCCGTCCGGTGCCTGCTACGTGTGCGAGGGCTGCGGCTCCACCTCCGGCTGCAGCTGACCGTGGACTGAGCAGTCCGACATCCGGGACGGGCCCGACCGCATTGCGGTCGGGCCCGTCCCGTTGTCTTCGGTGGCTACGGCCCCGGGCCGAACGGAGCCGAACCGGGTCGGGCCGAACCGGGTCGGGCCGAACCGGGTCGGGCCGAACCGGGCCGGGCTGGACCAGGCCTGCGGTGCGCCACGCCTTGCCGAGGTGCCCACGTATCAGGCCGCCGATCTGCCGACGAACCGACCGCCGATTCGCTGACGAACCAACCGCCGATCGGCCGACGGACCGCCGACAGACCGCCGGCGGCCCCGGCCCCGTGTCGATGAGCATCACCGAGTGGCCACGGGAAGTCGGTGCCGATTGATAGGTTCCGATCATCGTTCCCGCGTCAGCGGGCGGAGGGAGAACGTCGTGGCTGGTCGGAGTAAGGCGCCGTACATTGCGGCGGCTGTGGCGGGGGTACTGCTGATCGTCGGGATCAAGATCTTTACCGGGACGACCTCCAGCAGCGGGACGGCCGCGTCGACCACCGGGGCCGCGAGCACCACCGCACCGGTGGTCCGGGAGGGATGCACCACGGTGAACGTCAGCGCGTCGAGCGAGAAGGCGGCGCTGATGGCCACGATCGCTAAGAGCTATGCCGCGTCCGGCCGAACCGTCGCCGGCGCCTGCTACGACATCGTGGTCACCTCTCTCGCCTCCGGGACCGGAGAGGCGAACCTGGCCGCTGGATGGAACGAATCGGTCGACGGCCCGGCCCCGGACGTCTGGACTCCGGCCGCGTCGAGCTGGGTGACCCTGCTGCGCAGCGACCTGGTCGCCAAGGACAAGACGAACATCTTGCCCGACCAGTCGAAATCGATCGTGTCGACGCCACTGGTACTGGCCATGCCGCAGCCGATGGCGCAGGCCCTCGGATGGCCGAAGGCCCGGATCGGCTGGTCCGACATCCTGGGGCTGGTGCAGGCGAAGGGTGGCTGGGCGTCCAAGGGCCACAAGGAGTGGGGCGCCTTCACGCTCGGCAAGACCAATCCGACCATCTCCACGTCCGGCCTCAACGCCACCGTCGGCGCGCTGGTGGCCGCCACCGGTAAGTCGTCCGATCTGACCCAGGCCGACCTGAAGAACCCGAAGGTCCGCAGCTACGTCCAGGCCGTCGAACATTCGGTCGTCCACTACGGCGACACCACCCTGACCTACCTGTCCAACCTGCAGCGAGCCGACGACTCGGGAGGGGCGCTGAACTATCTGTCGGCGGTCGCGGTCGAGGAGAAGTCCGTGCTCGACTACAACGCCGGGAATCCGAGCGGCGACCCGGCCACCCTGGGTCGGCACGCGCCGCCCAAGGTGCCGCTGGTCGCGGTCTACCCGAAGGAAGGCACGCTATACAGCGACAGCCCGTATGTGGTGTTGAAGGCCTCCTGGTCGACCCCGGCCAAACAGGCCGGCGCCAACGACTTCCTGGCCTACCTGCTTGCCCCGGAGCAGCAGAAGGTGTTCACCGACGCGAATTTCCGCACCTTCGACCACCAGGCCGGCGCCCCGATCAAGGCCAGTTCGTCGGTGATCGCGGACGGGGTCAAGGTGACGCTGAATCCGCCGGGATCAGCAGTGCTGGCCGGTGTTCGCTCCCTGTGGTCGGACCTGCGGAAGCGGGCCAGAGTCCTGCTGCTGCTGGATGTGTCCGGCTCGATGGGTGACGACGCCGGCTCCAGCGGGCTGAGCAAGCTCGACCTCGCCAAACGGGCCGCGGCCTCGGCGCTCGGCCAGTTGTCGGACACCGACGAGGTCGGGTTGTGGACCTTCACCACCGGCCTGAGCACCCCGTCGAAGATCTACAGCGAGGATGTGCCGATCGCGCCCCTGGCCAAGGATCGGACCCAGCTGACCACCACCCTGAGCGGGCTGATCCCGAAGAACGGCACGCCGCTGTACGCGGCGACGCGTCAGGCCAGCCAGTACATGAACTCTTCGGTCGACCCGGACCTGATCAACGCGGTGGTGGTGCTGACCGACGGCAAGAACGAGTACACCGACGACGATCTTGATTCGTTGGTGAGCGACCTCTCGTCCAGTGCGGCGGAGAACGGAGTCCGGGTCTTCTCGATCGCCTACGGCGCCGACGCCGATCTGGACACCTTGCAGAAGATCTCCGGTGCCTCCCGTGCCGCCGCCTACGATGCCAGGAAGCCCGAGAGCATCACGAAGGTCTTCGGTGACGTCCTGTCCAACTTCTGACCGACCGGCCACCGTTTCGATTGACCCGACCACCCTTCGTTCGAGCGACCCAGGAGGCCGCGCATGGCCGAGTCCCGGATGCGCCGCGCTGCCCAGGCGATGCGTGACCCGTGGAGCTTGTTGGCGACGGCGGTCGGAGTCGGCGCGGCCTGGGCTCTGGCCTTTCCGGTCGTGGGGATCGGGGCGGTCGGCGTCGGCATGCTCGGGGTGGCGGCCGTGGTCGGCGCCGGCGGTGCGGGTCGCGACGACCAGCCGGATCCCAAGGACGGCACCGATCAGCGCCGAATGGTGGCCACCCTGGATTCCTACCGCGCCGACCTGGTCCGGTTCCGTGACGGCCAGGTGCCGCCGCTGCTGGTCGACCGGGCAGCCGAGGCGGTCCAGGCCGCCGACGCAGCCCGGGCCGTGGCGCTGGGAGTCGCCGCCTCGCTCGATCGGCTGGATTCGGCCCTGCTGAGTTCACGTCAGGTCGCCACCACGATGTCGACGGCGGCCCGCGTGGCTGGCCCAGTCGGTCGGATGACGGCCCGCCGCACCGAGATGCTGGGCAAACTGGGGGCCGCCGTCGACGGGGTGGGAGAGCTGTACGCGAAGTTGCTGGAGCTCTCGACCGCTCCCGAAGTCACGGGCGGCCTGGAGTTGAGCACCGGGATGGATCCGGTGGCGGACGTCAGCGAGGCCCTCGATTCGATCCGCGGGGCCTTCGCCGAACTCGACGCGGTTGCGAAATCCACCACGGACGGCTGATCAGCCCGCGGCCGTGGCACTGTGGTGCACAGGAACCCGACATCGAAAGGGCGTACGTCGTGAAGGCAGTCATGAGGTTGGTCGACCGCATCGTGTCCGCGTTGGCCCGGCGCAAGGTCAAGCGCGACGAGGGTGGCCCGCCCCGCCGCTGACCCCGGACCGGCCGGGAGCGCCCCGGGTCGGCACCGGAGGGGGACGTAGGCTCGTCGGTCATGACCGACAACACAGCCGAAGCCACCGATCCAGCCGATTCGACCCAGATCGATCAGATCTCGGACCAGTTCGTGCGCGATCTGGTCGCGATCAGCCCGATGACGGCGACCCAGCTGGGCGTCTCCGACTTCGACGATCAGCTCGACGACTTCTCGCCGGCCGGTCTCGCCCGGGTTCAGGAACTGGTGGTCCGGACCTTGGCCGCGCTGGCTGACACCGAATCGACCGGCCCCTCCGACGACGTGGCCCGCAGCGTCATCGTGGAACGGCTGGAGGTCGAGCGCGATCGGTACGAATCCGGTTGGGGCCACGCCGCTCTGAACGTCATCGCCTCACCGGTGCAGCACACCCGGATGATCTTCGACATGACGCCGTCGGAGACGCCGGAGCAGCTCGCGGTCTTCGCCCGACGGATGCGGGCCGTGCCGGCGGCCCTGGACGGCTACCGGGAGAGCCTGCGGCTGGGGGCCTCCCGGGGGCAGGTGGCTGCCGTCCGGCAGGTCCGCAAGTGTGCCGGGCAGTGCGACGCGTTCTCGTCGTTCTTCGGCTCGACGGTCTCCCGGTTCGTGGCGGACGGCCCGCTGCGGGACGAGCTCGCGGAGGCCGCGGCGATCGCGGACCGGGCGTACGCCGATCTCGCGACCTTCCTGCGCGACGAGCTGGCTGCGGCGGCCCCCGTCGAGGACGCCGTCGGTCGAGAACGCTATGTCCTGGCCTCCCGCGAGTTCCTCGGCGCCACCGTCGATCTGGAGCAGACGTATGCATGGGGCTGGGCCGAGATCGCGGCGATCGAAGCCGAGATGAAGACCCTGGCCGAGCGCATCGCGCCCGGGGAAGGCGTCAAGGGCGCGGCGGCGCGGCTGGATGCCGACCCCTCCTACACGGTCCACGGCCAGGACAAGCTGAAGGCCTGGATGCAGGCGTTGTCCGACCGCGCGGTCGACGAGCTCGGCCGCACCCACTTCGACATCCCCGAGCCGTTGCGTTCCCTGGAGTGCCTCATCGCGCCGCCCGGCAGCGGGGTGGGCGCCTACTACACGCCGCCGAGCGACGACTTCAGTCGCCCCGGACGGATGTGGTGGTCGGTGGAGGCGGATCGGATCGACTTCAGCACCTGGCGGGAGACCACGGTCGTCTATCACGAAGGGGTGCCCGGACATCACCTTCAGATCGGTACCTCGGTCTATCGGTCCGATCGGCTCAACGACTTCCAACGGGTGCTGGCCGGAACGTCGGGCCACGCCGAAGGGTGGGCCCTGTACGCCGAGCGGCTGGTCCGGGAGGTCGGCTACCTGCGCAACGACGGCGATCTGCTCGGCATGCTCGACTCGCAGATGTTCCGCGCCGCACGGGTGGTGCTCGACATCGGGATGCACCTGCAGCTGCCGATCCCGGAGGGCGCCGGATTCCACGACGGTGCGACCTGGACCCCGGAGCTCGGCCTGGAGTTCCTGCTGAGTCACACGTTGATGGATGCCACTCAGTGCCGGGACGAGATCGACCGCTACCTGGGCTGGCCCGGCCAGGCCCCGGCGTACAAGGTGGGGGAGCGGGTCTGGATCGCCGGGCGGGACGCCGCCCGGGCCCGACACGGAAAGTCCTTCGACGAGAAGGCTTTCCACACGTCGGCCCTCAACCTGGGTGGGATGGGTCTGGAGCCACTGGAGGCGGAGCTCGCGAAGCTCTGACCGGTGTCGTGCGCCGGGTCAGGCACTCGTGCCGGCCGCGTCCAGCGGGAGCGTTCGGCCCAGCACCCCGAACGGGCGGGGATCGCCGGTGAACCGGTAGTTCCGCAACACGTCGACGAATCCCATCCGGCGGTAGAGCCGCCACGCCCGGTTGGTCCCTTCCGGCGTGGACAGCAGCACCGCCCGTTCGGGCCGGTCGGTCAGCAGCCTGGTCAGCAGGGCCTGACCGAGTCCGGCACCCTGGGTGTCGGGTCGTACATGTAGCTCGGTCAGCTCGAGGTAGTCGGCCAGCCAAGGGGAGTCCGACCGGCCCAGGCCGCGTTGTACCTCGGCGTACCACCACTGCCCGGGCTGTCCGGTGTAGGCGTAGGCCAGCCCACGGATGTGGTCGTCCTGGTCGACGGCGACGGTGCAGGCGAAGCCGGGGCGACGGCTGTGCTCCTGCCACAGGGCGGCCCGCGCGCCGACGATGCCGTCGGGGTACTGCATGGCCGCGACGTAGACCCCGACCAGCTCCGGGAGCCGCTCGGTGAATGCGGGCGCGTCCAGATTCCGCAGGGTCAACGGGCCGGGGGAGACCGTGTCCGGCCGGGAGGCGTGCGAGGTCATCCTCGACGGCGCCGGTGAGTCGCGTCAGTCATCCCGCTATCCCACCACGACGGACGGTGGAGGGACCGATGGCGGGGCGAATCCGCGCCCGGAGCGGAGCCATCGGGCCGTCCCCGGCAGGCCGGTCGGCGATGGGTGCGTGCACTCTGGCGGGTTGTCGGTGGTCGGGGATATACTCGAACAGTCGTTCGATCGCGATGTTCGGCCGGGAGGAACGCCTCGGCCGGAGCGATCGGGGCCGACATCGAAACGGATTCTCGATGCGTAACCAGCGAAGGTGAGTGGACATGTCAGTCAGCATCAGTACCCGGCCGATCGCCGGCCATCCCGCGGCCGTCAGCGGAAGGCGGGTGTCGCGCGGTGCCGGTCGATCCGGCGTCGCCCGCGACGGCCAGGGTTCGCTGCCCCTGCCGGTTCCGCCTCGCCCGGTGTCGCAGGCCGCGCGTGATCTGCTGGCCGACGCCGGTCGCGGCCTCGGCCGAGCGATTCGTGCCGACCAACCGACCGATCGCTACGCTGCGGCGCATCTGGCCGCCTTGCGCGGAGCCGCGGCGGTGCTCGCGACGAAGGCGCGGCCCGGGCGATCCCGTCAGGCCAGCGCGTGGGATCTGCTGGCCAAGGTCGCACCGGAGTTCTCCGAGTGGTCGGCCTTCTTCGCGGCCGGTTCGGCGAAGCGGCAGGCGGCCGAGGCGGGCATCGCACGCTTCATCAGCCCGCGCGAGGCGGACGACATGGTGCGCCAGTGTGCGGTGTTCCTCGATCTGGTCGAGGCTGCGTTGTGAGCGGATCCGGACGGGTCACGCCCGTGACTTGTGCTTCGCCGATCGCATCAGACGGTCGAGCAGAGCGTCGAACATGACGGCCATTTCCCGGGCACCGGCGGTTGGCCACTGATGGATCGGAACGGCGGCGCCTTGCGCCTGCTGGATCGCCGCTCGGTCGGGGAGTTGCGGATTCAACACCAGCGGGCCGAACAGGTCCTTCAGTTCGGCCAGGCGGTAGTCGTGTTCGGTCATCCGGGGGCGGACCCGGTTCACCACCACACCGAGCGGCTGCAGGTGCCGGTGGGTGAGGCGTTCCTTCTGCACGGCCTCGAGGGCCCGCTGCACACCGGTCACGGCGTACAACGAAGGCTCGGTGACCAGCACGGCTCGATCGGAGGCGACCAGTGCCGAGCGGGTCAGCTGACCGAGCGACGGCGGGCAGTCGATGAGGATCAGGTCGGGCACCGGATCGACCTTCGACAGGGCAGTCGTCAGCCGGGCCAGCTGCTTCGCCGTCGGATCCGGGTTGTTGTGCGCCTCGGTGTCCTCACTGCCGGCCAGCACCCGCAGGTGTGGACTCCACGGCGACACGCGGACGGTCTCGTTGACGATGGCCCGACGCGGGTTGGCCAGCACGTCGGCGATGTTGGTCCCCCCGTCATCGATCTCGACGGTGGTGGTGGCGTTCATCTGTGGGTCGAGATCGACCAGCAGGGTGTTCAACCCGGCGTGTATGGCGGCAGACGCGAGACCGAGGGTGACGGTCGTCTTGCCGACGCCGCCCTTCAAACTGAGGACACTGGCCACCAACATCGCCACACCGTACAGGTCGCAATCGGCGAGCCGATGGCGCGCGGGTGCGCGTCGTCCCGCGGGTCGTTGCCGCGGGCGTCGGGGGCAGTTCCGAGCATCCCCCGGCCGCCGAGCCGACGGCGGTCCGGTCCGCGGTGCCCGGTCGACGGATACGCTGCCCGCACCAGATTGATTCGCCGCCGATTGCTCCTCGGGCCGACGGGGATGAGCAGGTGCCGGTCGGTCGGCACCGGGTGCGGCCGCGGCCGGTCGATCCGGTCCGACCACGAGCAGCAGGAGAGTCGAACATGAACGCGGCATCGCGCACCATCACGCCCGACCCGGTGGGAGAGGCTGTCGCTGCACTCGCCGGCCCGGCGGGTGGCGCCGTGGTGATCGATGTCGGCGGCGGCAGTGGCACCAGGGCAGTCCCGTTGGCCCGTCTGGGATGCACCGTGCTGGTCGTCGACGCGTCGATCGACGCCCTCGCCATCCTGCGACGCCGAGCGGCGGACGCCGGGGTGGCCGACCGCATCACGGCCGTGCAGGCCGACGCCGTAGCCCTGGCCGGAGCGGTGTCGCCCGCGACCGCCGATCTGGTCCTGTGTCATCACCTCCTGGAGACGGTGGACGACCCGGCCGCCACCCTGGCCGGGATCGCCTCCGCGATGAAACCGGACGGCCGGGCGTCGGTACTCGTGGCCGGTCGATTCGCGGCGGTGCTGGCCCAGGCGGTGGCCGGGCGGTACGCCGACGCGGCGGCCATCCTCGACAGCGCGGACGGCAACTTCGGCCCGCACGACCCGGTGCGCCGGCGGTTCGACGTCGACGGATTGACCGCTCTGCTGGCCGAGGCCAGCCTGGAGATCGTCTCCCTCGACGGGGTCGGTGTGGTGTCCGGGCTCGTGCCCGGTGGGATCCGCCCGACCGGCCTCGGCACCGAGCAGCTCAGCGGGCTCGAGCACCGACTCGCCGGGCACCGGCAACTCCGTGAGATCGCCACCGATCTGCACGCCGTGGTCCGGCTGCGGGCCGGTTGATCGGCGGGACGACCCAGTGGGCCAGAGTGCGAACGGCCGCCGCTACATCACCGACGACCTCGAGGCGATCGACGATCGGCTCTGCACAATCCTGCATGTCGACATGGATGCCTTCTTCGCGTCCGTGGAGCTTCGGCGACGACCGGAACTCCGTGGGCGACCGATGATGGTCGCTGGCGACAGCGGGCGGGGTGTCGTCCTGTCGGCGACCTACGAGGCCCGCACGAGCGGCGTCCGCTCGGCCATGCCCACCGGACGGGCCAAGGCATTGTGTCCCGGCATCATCGTCATCGAGCCCGATCAGGCCGCCTACCGGGAGGCCTCACAAGCGGTCATGGCGATTTTCGGCGACGTGACGCCGCTGGTCGAGCCGCTCTCGGTGGACGAGGCCTTCCTCGACATCTCCGGTGCGCGGCGGCTCGCCGGTCGGCCGGGGCAGATCGCCGCCCGCCTCCGGACCCGGATCCGGGACGAACTCGGCTTGACGGCGACCGTCGGTGGCGCGGCGACGAAGTTCATCGCCAAATTGGCGTCCGGTCTGGCCAAGCCGGACGGGTTGTTGCTGGTGCCACCGGATCACGTGCTCGACCTGCTGCACCCCTTGCCGGTACGCGCACTGTGGGGTGTCGGGCCAAAGACTGCGCAGACGCTCGAGGCGCTCGGACTGTCCACCGTCGGGGAGATGGCGGCGATGGACCGGGCGTCCCTGATGCGTCACGTTGGTCGGGCCACCGGCGCGAAACTGCACGACCTGGCCAACGGACTGGACGACCGCTCGGTCGAGACCGTATCGACCGAAGGTTCGATCGGAGCCGAGACGACGTTCAGTTCCGACACCTCCGACCGGGCGTTCCTCAACCGGGAGCTCCTGGCCCTGGCCGAGAAAACCGCACGGCGCGCGCGGGAGGCCGGGTTGCGGGGACGGACGGTGGCGCTGAAGGTCAGATTCGAGGACTTCTCCACCGTGAGCCGCTCGGTGACCCTGTCGACACCGACCGACCTGTCCGGGGTCATCCACCGGACAGCCGCTGAGCTGTTGGCCAAGTTGGGCTACGGCCGGCTGGTCCGCCTGGTCGGGATCCGGCTCGAGCAGTTGGTCACGGCGGATCAGGTGAGCGAGCAGCTGGAACTCGGGGTGGACGACGATCGGCCGGGTTGGCGTGAGGCCGAGGGCGCCCTGGATCGGGTAACGGCGCGTTTCGGGTCCCTGGCGGTGCGTCGTGCATCACTGTTCGACCGCCCGAATCCCCCGTTAGAGGGAGAAAACCGGTCCAGCGGGCATCCGAATATCACAAAGGAGTCCGATTCTGGGGCAGATTTGCCCGGTCGCTAGAAGTAGCAGCCGAGTGCTCGTATCCTTGCGGAAGGACGTCGTTCGACGTCCGTTACCACAGTGATCACTTGACGAAGACTGGCCAACGTTGGTCGGGTGCCGGAGGAGGACCCATGCCGCTCTCCGAGCACGAGCAGCGCATGCTCGACGAGATTGAACGCGCTCTGTATCACGACGACCCGAAGTTCGCCACCAGTGTGAACGTCAGCCGTATTCGCCGCCGCCGACCGATTCTGGCCGCCGGTGCCTTCCTGATCGGCCTCGTGCTACTGGTGGTCGGCGTGATCGCGACGCAGAGTGTCCTCACTCTGGGAGTGATCGTCAGCGTGGTCGGATTCCTGGTGATGGTCGCCTCCGTCGGTCTGTTCGTCTTCGGCCAGCCCGGCGCCCGCGCGGCCGGCAAACCGACCGCCAGCGCTCCGGGAGCCGGCAACTCGCTGTCCGATCGGATGGAAGAGCGTTTCCGCCGTCGCTTCGACGAGCAGGGCTGAGAACACCCGCCTCGATCCTGGGCATCACAACTTCAGTCGCCATCTCCACCGGAGACCTGCTCCACCGCATTTCGCGGCGGGGCAGGTCTTCTGGCGTATCCGGACCGGGCGCGGGGCGGGCCGGGTGATGGACCCGGGCGCCGACGGACCGGGGCGCCGACGGACCGGGCCCCGACCAGCCGGGGCGAATAGGGGGTGAACCAGAGCGGCGCCGGCGATCCGATGTCTAACGCAAGCGGCGCAACGAGCGCGGAATCAACCGCTCGGTCAGTGGGACCGTGGCGTGCTCCTTCAGGCCGTCGACGATGCTGTTCACACCGGCCACCAGCTCGCGGCCGTTGATCTCCGGCTCCGCCCGGTCGAGCACCAACGTCTGGCCGTCAGGCCCTTCCGTCCGTCCGTTCGCGGTCGCCGATGCCGTCGAGACCGAGGACACCGGGCCCGCGGGTGCGCCGTACCAGGCGCTCTCGGCGGCGATGACGACCGTCCGCAAGCGGTGCCGGCCGACATCGTCCAGGTGCGCACGACGAGCGAGCCGGTTCGCCGTGATCCGCGCCGACTCCGAGGAATGGGGCAGGATGCCGTGATCGATCGCGGTGTCCTCGATCTCGTTCCACGCTGCGACGGCCCCCGCCGGACCGCCGGAGCGAGCCAGCCGGATCCGGGCCGACCGCCGGCGCAGACGGAACACGGTCGGCAGGAACAGCAGTCCGATCAGCACCGCCAGGCCGGCCAGGACGACCAGCGCCGTGCGGATCCAGCCGGTGGACGAGTGGCCGGCGCCCCCGACGACCGACACCTGCGTGGCGACCGCACTCGACTTGGTGGCCTTGGTGGTGGTGTCGAGGTGATTGTTGGTCGTCGGTGCGGCCTTGGTGTTGGTGGCAGTGGCCGCCGAGGTCGCCGTCGTGGGGTTGGCCGTCGGCTGGGTGAAACCCTGGAGGCCTCCCTGCCCGGCGACCGGCGGCGTCGGGTCGAACCGGACCCAGCCGTGATTCTCGAAGTCCACCTCGACCCAGGCGTGGGCGTCGTGGCTGGTGACCAGCCAGCTGCCGTTGGACTGCTTCACGCCCTGGGTGAATCCGACGACCACCCGGCTGGGGATGTTCAGGGACCTGAGCATGATCGCCATGGCCGAGGCGTACTGCTCGCAGTAGCCCTGCTTGTTGGTCAGGAAGTCGACCAGTGCGTCACCGCTGTTGCCCGGCAGTACGTCCAGCGAATAGACGAAGCCGTTGGCCGGATCGGTGAACCACTGCTGCAGGGCCAGCGCCTTGTCGTACGCGGTCGGGGCGTCCGCCGTGACCTGGGCGGCCTCGTCGCGCACCATGGCCGGGAGGGAACCCGTCTCGGTCAGGTTGCCACCGGAGACGACGGCGTCCTGCTCGAGGGACTCGGCCGATGGCTGAGTCTGGTCGACCGAGAGCCGGTACGGCGTCGGCTTGATCTTGTCGGTGCGGAAGATCGTGGTCAGCGCCGAGTCGAAGTCCCAACCGTCGGACAGACCGCTGACCGCGGCGGTGCCGGTGAGGATGGGCAGGAAGCGGTCCTGGTAGCCGGTCGGGGTGACGGTGACGGTGGCGTTCGTCGGCAGTGCCGTGGCACCCGGCAGCTCTCCGTCGACCTGGTTGACGTCGGCCGACAGCGTCCCCAGGGACCAGCCCTTGTTCGGCGTCCAGGTGGTCAGGCTGACCGTCCGGAAGTAGTCGGGGTGCTTGAGTCCGGTGACGGTCAGCACGTTGACCGGGTCGGACTTCTTCAGGCTGCCCAGCAGGGACGCGAACGGGGAGAGCCCGACCGTGCCGTTGTTCGATCCGCTGGTGTGGGGGAGGCGGCCGGTGGTGCCGATGCCGGTCACCGACCCGGCCACGACGAGCGCGACCGCGGCCGACAGGATCGTGATGGCTCCGCCGTTGATGGCCAGCCCCACCCCCGCTCTGACCCCGCTGCGACGGTCCTTGTGGCCGGTCACCGCGAGAAGGGCCGCGTAGAGCACTGCGGGGCCGGCAAAGCTGTACCACGGCAGCATGGTGCTCGCGATCGAGGCGGGCACCGAATACAGGCAGAGGAGAGGTAGAGCCACCAGGGCTGGGGCCTTGGCCTCGGCGACCAGGAAATCGGCCAGGAACGCCGCCAGGCCGATCGAGAGGGAGATCAGGAAACTCAGTTCCGGGGTCGACTGGGCTGGAGGGGATGTCTCGACGATCTGTTTCCACGCGCCGGAGAGCAGGGTGCCGGCCTCGCCGACGGCGGCGCTGTTGGGCAGCACCCCGCCGATCCCACTCGAGGTGAACAGCGACGTCAGCGCGATCACGAACCCGGCGAGTTGGAGACCCGCCGTGGCCACGGTCGGCAGGCGGATCAACCGCCCTCCCACGCCGACCAGCCAGATCACCGCCACCACCTCGATCAGCGGCAGGACCCAGGAGTGACCGATGATCGGCGCGCTGAGCGCGCTGGACCCGGTGAGCACGGCCGCCGCGGCCAGGAACGTCGCACCGATCCCGACGGGCGGAGTGGGCGGGGGGGTCGGAAGGGGCGGGACCGGGGCGTATCCGGGACGGGGAACGGACGCGGTCGCCGTGCTCACACCGGCCTCCGGTCGAACGCGGGCCGGCCGTTGACCGGGACGGCACTGAGTGAGTACCCGTCGCCGGCGTGACAGGCACGACGCCATGCGCCGGCCAGATCGTCGCCCGGCCTCACCACCACGACCCGCCAGTCGGCCGCCCGCAACGCGTCGACGGTGACCTGGGAACCGACCGAGCCGCTCTCCGGATCCCAGTCCTGCGTGGCCATCACCAGGGCCACCGCGTTCACCCCGCGGCGACGGGTGGCGGCGAACAGCTGCGCGTCCGGGGCGCTCATCTCGCCCAGCACAGCGATGACCAGCCCGGCCCGGCCCAGGAGCAGCGGTTTGAGCTTGACGTGCTCGTCCGGTTCGAGCACGGCCAGACCGGCCAGCACGTCATCGGAGATGTCGTGGCCCTGGGCGATGACGGTTCCCCGATGGGACACCAGCTTCACCTGGTGGTCGGAGTCGAGCAGATGTAGCGAGATCGAGGCGGCCAGCACCACGGCGGTCTCGAGGCTGGAGGCGGCACCGCTGCCGCGATGAGCGGACGCCCGATGGTCGAGGACGATGGTGGCCCCGCCGTGCGAGACCGGCTCTTCCAATCGCACCATCAGGTCGTCGTGGCGGGCCGATGCGCGCCAGTGAATGGTGCGGATGTCGTCACCGCTGCGGTACTCCCGAACACCGATGTCCGGGTCGCCGCCGACGGTGCCGACCGTGGCTCGTCCGGATGCCGCGGACCGGGCCCCCGAGCTGTTCGGCATCCCGGTCAGCGCCACCACGGTCGGGACCACCAGCACCTCGGCGCGGGCGTCCAGCATCCGGTTGTCCTCCCAGAGATCGAACGGGTCGCCGATGCGGATGTGCGGGGGACCGATGGTGAACCGGCCCCGCCGGGAGGCGTAGATCGGGTAGATGATCCGGGAGACCTCGCCGCGCCGGATCGGGGCGATCAGGTAGCGCATCCCGGCGGACAGGCCGGGTACGGCCGGTTCGGAGATCTCGATCGACGGGGTCCTGGTCTGCCCGGCGTTGGTGATGAGCAGGACGGCCTGCCCCCGGGTCCCCGGCCGGAGACGCTCGGGCGTCACCTGGTGCACACCGGCCAGCTGCGTCCGGCGGAGAGCGGTGACGGCCACCGCGAACAGGGGCAGGGCCGCGGCCATCAACCCGACCCGGAGCAGATCCCGCTCGTCCAGGACGAAGGCGCAGATGATGGCGGCGATCCCGCCGGCCACCAGGCAGCGGCCACGGGTGGTCAGCCCCCGCCCGACGCTGCGATCGCGACGAGCGGACCGATCAGACACGACCACCCCGCGGCACCCGGAGGCGTCCGAGCAGCACTCTGATGATCTCCTCGGCCGACCGGTGCGCCGCGTGGGCCTCGACGGTCAGCAACAAGCGGTGGGCCAGGACCGGGGCGGCGAGACGCTGGATGTCGTCCGGTACGACGTAGCCTCGCCCGTCCAGTGCGGCCGCGGCCTTGGCCGCGCGGGCCAGATGGAGCACGGCGCGCGGTGATCCGCCAAGGCGGACCTCGGGGATGGCCCGGGTCGCTCCGACCACCTCGACGATGTACTGCCGGAGTTCCGGGGCCAGGTGGATGGTGCTGACCGCGTCGATCAGCGCGGCCACGGTCGGGCCATCGGTGACCGGCACCAGGTCGTCCAGTGGGTCGCTGTGGTCCCGTCCGGCCAGCATGGCCACCTCGCTGGCCGCGTCCGGGTAACCGATCGAGGTCCGGGCCAGGAACCGGTCACGCTGCGCCTCGGGCAGCGGGTAGGTCCCCTCCATCTCGACCGGGTTCTGGGTGGCCAGCACCAGGAAGGGGCGGGCCAGGGCATAGGTGGTCCCATCCACCGTGACCTGTCGTTCCTCCATGCACTCGAGCAGGGCGGACTGCGTCTTGGGGGAGGCGCGGTTGATCTCGTCGGCCACGATGATGTTGGCGAACACCGGGCCCGGACGGAACTCGAACTTCCCCGTCTGCCGGTCGTAGATGCTCACCCCGGTCACGTCGCTGGGCATCAGGTCAGGGGTGAACTGGACGCGGGACACGGCGGCACTGACCGACTTGGCCAAGGCCTTGGCCAGGCTGGTCTTGCCGGTGCCCGGCACGTCCTCGATCAGGAGGTGGCCTTCGGTGAGCATGCAGATGACGGCCAGACGGACGACCTCCGGCTTGCCCAGCACCACCTGCGAGATCGCCCCGGCGATCTTCCGCCCGATGCCGGCCACCTCCGAGGCGTCCAGCCGGATCGGTTGAACCGCTGGAGCGGGAGGGGCCGGCGGGGCGGAACCGATCCCGTTGAGGTCGACGTGCTGTGCCACTAGTTGGTCCTCCGTGGTCTCGCCGCGGCGGGCGGCGCGTGCGTCCTCCCGAGCGCCGGGCGAACGAGTGGTGCCCCGGCAGTCTTGCCAGTCTGCCAGCAGGGAGAAGGCTACGGCGTGACTCGGACAAGTTCCCGTGAGGTGACCGCCCATTCGCCGGATCACCGCGTGGGTCCGTGATGCCGAGCCGGACATCGCGTGTCCATGACAACGATGCGATCTCCGTGACGGTTCACCCCACCCGGCCCCACCGGGTTCCCCACCCGGCCCCACTCGGGTCCCCCGAGCACCCCAACGGCCGTCAGGGCCGGCCGAATTCGCAGTTCAACTGCTTGCCCAGCCCGGTTCACTGCTGGTCGCCGGGCCGCCCCGCCGGTCGCCGCCCGGGTTGCCGTCGGATCCCCCCACTTCACCCCACCGTCCTGAAGTGCGAGGACGGGGACGCCAGAAGACTCGTCGGCAAATTTGGGGTCGAAAGTGGCACAGAGTGGGGTAGTGTGGCACGCGTTGGGGCCGCAGGGTTGACCTCGACAAGGTGTGGATCTGGCCCGTGCTCTCACCGGCGGGCCGAGACCGAGGCGGAATGAGGTGAATCGAGGTGGCGAGCAGTGTTCAAAGGCTTCCTCGGCACCTTCACGCCTCGGATGGACGACAAGGGGCGGGTGACGCTTCCGGCTCGGTACAAGGAGACGTTCAAGCCCGGAATCATGATCGTCCGGGGGCAGGACCACTGTCTCTACCTCTTCACACCGGAAGGGTTCGACGACTTCGCGGAGGAGGCCATCAACGCCCCCATCACGGACGAACGAGCTCGTGGCTACCAGCGGTACATGTTGTCCAACACGGACGACCAGCAGCCCGACGCACAGGGCCGGATCAGTATCCCGGCCCGGATGCGCGAGTACGCGGGTCTGAGCAAGGACATCGTGATCGCCGGGGTCGGCAAGCGCATGGAGGTCTGGGACGCAGCGGAATGGGCCCGGTACGAAGCGGCTCAGGAAGCGGGCTACTCGTCCCCGGCCCGGGATCTCCTCGGTCCCGCCTGATCCAGCCCTGTTCGATCGCCGGCAGCACCCGTCGCAAGCACCAGCAGTAACGGAAAACACCAGCAACACCAGACCCACCGCAGTCCGAGCAGTTCGTGCCGCCCGGCCTACACCCGCTCCACACCTGACACGACTTCCCCCGTGCCAGGGATGGTTCTCTCCTGACGCGACTTCCCCCGCGCCAGGCCCGAGACGGGTGGGGACCAGACAGCACGACCGACCCGTCTCGAGCACCGAACCAAGCAACTCCAGACAGCTACCGACGGCATCGCCGCACCGGGGCTGTCTGAGCCGTACCTGCCTCACCCCGCACCGAACGGCCCGATATCGCAGAGCAGAAGGGGACTACTCAATGGCCCCCGGCTCTGACCCCCACGATGATCACACCGCCGGCCAGAGCCACCCCGAGGCCGAAGGCAGTGCCGACCGGATCCACGTGCCGGTACTCGCCGCGCGGATCGTCTCGCTGTTCCTCCCCGCCTTCGCGACCGTGCCGGAGCCGGTCTTCGTGGACGGCACCCTCGGCATGGGCGGGCACACCCTGTTGATGCTGGCCGCCGTACCCCAGCTGCGCGTCATCGGCATCGACCGTGATCCGGCCGCCCTGCGGATCGCCGGTGCCCGGATCGAAGCCGCCGGATTCGGCGACCGGGTCGAACTGGTCCACGCCACCAACGACCAGGTCGGGGCGGTGATCCGCCGCCGGGCCCGGGACGGCGTGCAGGGCATCCTGTTCGACCTCGGCGTGTCCTCGCTGCAGCTGGACCAGGTGGATCGCGGTTTCGCCTACTCGGTTGACGCCCCGCTCGACATGCGCATGGATCCGACCACGGGCGTCACCGCCGCGGACGTGCTCAACACCTACACGGCCGGCGACCTGGCCCGGGTGCTGAGCCGGTACGGCGAGGAGAAGTTCGCCAAGAAGATCGCGTTCGCGATCGTGCGCGAGCGCGCGAAGGAGCCGTTCCGCACCAGCGCCCGGCTGGTCGAACTGCTCTACGCCGAGATCCCGGCGCCGGCCCGCCGCACCGGCGGTCACCCGGCCAAACGCACGTTCCAGGCGTTGCGCATCGAGGTCAACAACGAGCTCGGGGTCCTCACCACGGCGATACCGGCAGCGGTGGATGCGCTGGCGGTCGGGGGCCGGATCGTCGTCATGTCGTTCCAGTCGCTCGAGGACCGGATCGTCAAGCACGCCATCGCTCCAGGGACGCAATCGACGGCTCCGATCGACCTCCCGGTCGATCTGCCCGGGCACGAAGCCAAGCTGAGATGGCTGACCAGAGGGTCGGAGAAACCGACCGAAGAAGAGATCAACGAGAATCCGCGGGCCGCTTCGGCGCGCCTGCGGGCAGCAGAACGCGTGCGAAAGGCGACTCCATGACGGCCCAGGAAACCGAGCGCATCGACAGTCCGAGCGGGGTCGTCACCGAATCTCCGGGCCGGTCGACTGCGGCCGGGAAGGCCTACGCGCGGCGGACCCGTCGCCAGCAGCCGGTCAGCCAGCGACTGACGGCCACCGGATCACCGATCAGCGCTGCGCTGGCCCGGGTGCCGTTCGTCGCCCTCATCATCCTGCTGCTGGCCGGTGGGATCGTCGGGGTGCTGTATCTCAACACCGTCTCCGACGCCGCCGGGCTCCAGGCGAGTGTCAGCCGCCGGGCCCAGATGGATCTGAACACTCGGATCGAGGCGGCCAACAAGGACATCGCCGATCTGAAGAATCCGGCCAGGTTGGCGGCGGAGGCCCAAGCGCTGGGGCTCGTCCCAGCGGGCGACGCGGCCATCATGAGCATCGGGGCGGACGGAAAGGTCTCGATCCTCGGGACGCCGACGCCCGTCCCGGCGCCGGTGGCGGCCGCGCCGACGCCGGCCGCGACGCCGTCGACCACCCCGGCCGCCTCCCGGTCGACCTCCGCTTCCTCGTCCGCTCCGGCCACCACGACCAGGAAGACGACCGCTCCGGTCAGGTCGAGCGCACCGAGCACCGCGCCGGCCAAGACCACCGCGGCGGCGTCCACCGCCGCGAAGTCGACGGCGACGACGGCCGGGAAGACCACGCCGGCCCGGACCACAGCCAAGACCACTCCGGCGAAGACCACTCCGGCGAAGACCACTCCGGCGAAGACCACACCGGCGAAGACCACACCGGTGAACACCACGCCAGCACGGGCGACCACCACCACAGGAGCCGGACGATGACCAACGGGCGCTCCCAGGATCCGTACCGCCACGACCCGCGGAACCGACCGGACCCGCGAAACCGACCCGACCCGCGCACCCGAACCGACCCCCGACGCGAGCCCACTGCCGGCCGGGGCGCCGCGACGGTGTCCGATCCCTACCGGGACGATCCCTACCGGGACTACCGCAAGGCGGACCAGCCGTCCGATCCGGTCCGGTCGAACCGTCGCGCCGACGGCAGCAACCCCCGGGACCCGCGCCGCGGCGCCGGAGCGGCGCCGGTCGCGAACCGTCCGACGCCGGCCCGCGGACGGACGGCGGGGGATGAGCCTCGCCGCCGGCCGGTCCGCTCGGATGTGCCGGCTGCTCCCCGAGGCACGGTCCGGAGCCCCGCCGCCCCACCGCGCAAGCGCCCTCGACGCAAGCCCCAGGCGGTGTCGCAGCGCGGCCGCCGCACCCGTCGGGACCGCGCCGCGCGGGTCGATCACCGCCGCCGCAATCAGGTGGCGCTGGCCGTCGTGCTGACCCTGCTCGCCGCCGCGCTCGGCAAGCTGATCACCATCCAGACGGTCGATGCACAGGCCCTGGCGACCACTGGCCTCGACCAGAAGGAGGTCACCCTCACCCTGCACGGTGAGCGTGGCTCCATCACCGATCGCAACGGCACACCGCTGGCGTTCACCGTGGAGGGTCGGGCCATCGCGGCCCGTCCGGCCGACTTCCAGAACGACCAGCAGCGCGTCCAGGTCGCCGACATCCTGGTCGCGGCCCTCGGATCGGCCGTCGATCGCGCGACGCTGCTGAAGCAGATGCGGTCCAAGAACAAGTACGTGTACCTGGCGCGGGCGGTCATGCCGGCCATGGCGACGTCCATCATGGCCAAGGTGGCCAAGGTGCTGTCGGCTCCCAAGGCGTCCCAGAAGGAACAGAACAAGCTGATCAACGCGGTCGTCACCGAGGCGCAGGACATCCGGTCGACCCCCGACGGTAGCCTGGCCGCCTCGGTGGTCGGCTACACCCAATGGGACGGGTCGAAGGGCACCTCGACCGGCATGGCCGGGATCGAATCGAAGTTCAACAGTCTGCTCGCCGGCCGGAACGGCTCGCGCACGGTACAGATCGACAACACCGGAAGCGCGATCCCCAACACCGTCACCAACGTCACGCCGGCCGTCGACGGCACCAGCATCCGGCTCACCCTCGACCAGGACCTGCAGTACACCCTGAACGAGCAGCTCATCGCCCAGGTCAACGCGTCCAAGGCGAAGGGCGGATGTGCTGTCGTCAAGGGCATCGGCGACGGGCAGATCCTGGCCATGGCCTGCTACCAACCGGGCAAGACACCCGCGCAGACCGGAAACCTGGCCGTCACCACGCCGTTCGAACCGGGCTCGGTCAACAAGGTGGTCACCTTCGCCGCCGCCATCGAACGCGGCCTGATCACTCCGACCACCCAGTTCCTGGTCGACGGGCAGATCTCGATGGGCGGCCGACAGATCCATGACGCCTGGGCGCACAGCCCGGTGCAGATGACGGCCACCGGCATCCTGGGCAAGTCGTCCAACGTCGGCACGTTGATGATCGCGCAGAAGGTCGGCGCCAACACCTTCGCGGCCGAGCTGGCCAAGATGGGTCTGGGCCGTAAGACGGGCATCGAACTGCCCGGCGAGTCCGCCGGCTACTACCCGGACCAGGCCAACTGGTCGGCCACCAGCTTCGCCAACCTGCCGATCGGTCAGGGCGTGAGCATGACGTTGCTGCAACTGGTCGACATGTATCAGGCGATCGGCAACAAGGGCGTGATGGTCGCGCCGACCATCATCGCCGGAACCACCAAGAACGGCGTCTACACCCCGGCCAAGATCAAGTCGAGCACCCGGGTGATGAAGGCGACCACCGCGCAGACCCTCCTCGACATGCTGCGGGGCCCGATCCAGGGCGGCAACTGGTACACCAAGGGCACCGGCACCTCGGCCGCAATCACCGGCTACCAGGTGGCCGGCAAGACCGGCACCGCGCAGCAGGTCGACCCGACCACCAAGGCCTACTCGCAGACGCTCACCAATGCGACGTTCGCCGGGATCGTCCCGGCCGACAACCCCAAGTACGCCATCGCGATCATGATCGACGCCCCGGTCAACGGATCCGAGGGTGGCGACAGTGCGGCCCCGTTGTTCCACAAGATCGCCTCGTACGCGCTGCGCTCGGCCGACGTGCCGCCATCGAAGACGGCGGCGCCCATCTACAACCTGTACGTCCCCCCGACGGGCCAGTGACCACCCAGCGAGCCGGGTAGCCTTCACCGACGTGTCCACATCATCTGCATCTCCCGACCGCGGGCTCCGACCACAATCGGTCGTCGGCGTTCCGCTCGGGTCGCTCGCCCGGTCGGCGGGCTCCGACCTTCCCGCCGGTTCGGTCGATCCGCAGGTCACGGGCATCACCCTCCGTGCCCAGGGGGTCAGGCCGGGGGATATGTTCGCCGCGCTCCCGGGCACGCGGGTGCACGGTGCGGTCTTCGCCGCCGACGCGATCCGGGCCGGCGCCACCTGCGTGCTCACCGACCGGGCGGGCGCGGCGGCGATCGGCGCTGACCCGGCCGTTCCGGTGCTGGTCGTCGAGGACCCGCGGGCCGTCCTCGGGGCGGTGTCGTCCCGGGTCTACGGCGACCCGAGCCGATCGCTGGCCGTCATCGGTGTCACCGGCACCTCGGGCAAGACGACCACCGGCTACCTCCTGGAAGCGGCTCTGGCCGGCCCGGACCACCGGGTCGGACTGGTCGGCACGGTGGAGACCCGCATCGACGGGCGGCCCAGCAAGTCCCTGCTGACCACTCCCGAGGCTCCGGATCTGCAGGCCCTGTTCGCCGTGATGGTCGAACAGGGGGTGGACACCGTCGCGATGGAGGTGTCCTCGCACGCGCTCTCGCTCGGCCGGGTGGCCGGCACCCGGTTCGAGGTCGGCGCGTTCACCAACCTCTCGCAGGACCACCTCGACTTCCACCCCGACATGGAGTCGTACTTCCAGGCCAAAGCCATGCTGTTCGACGGGCGGGCCCGCACCGGCGTCATCGACGTGGACGACGAGTACGGGACCCGATTGGCCGCGCTCCACCCGGACGCGGCCACCGTCTCCATCCGCCCCGACCGCCGGGCCGACTGGACCGTGACCGACGTGCGCACCGCCGGGGCGGGCCGCCAGCGGTTCACCGCCCACCGCCCGGCCGGGGCGCCGTTGCCGGTCGAACTGGCCCTCCCCGGGCATTTCAACGTGGCCAACGCGTTGGTCGCCCTGGCCTGCGTGGCCGCGGCCGGACGCGACGTCGAACGCGCGGCCGAGGCGATGGGCCGTGTGGTGGTCCCGGGCCGGATGGAGCGGGTCGACGCCGGCCAGCCGTTCCTCGTGGTCGTCGACTACGCCCACAAGCCGGCTGCGCTGTCGGCGGTACTCGAAGCCATCGCCACCGGTCTGACCGGCCGGTTGATCGTGGTGGTCGGAGCCGGCGGCGATCGCGACGTGGCGAAGCGACCGATGATGGGCGCCGCCGCCGCCGCGCTGGCCGACCTGCTGATCGTCACCGACGACAATCCGCGATCCGAACCGCCGTCGGCGATCCGCGCCGCCGTCCTGACCGGGGCCAGGAACCCGGGCCCGCGCGGGCGGCCCGGCAAGGTCAGCCTGGCCGAGATCGGCGATCGGCAGCACGCGATCCGGACGGCCATCGCGGCCGCCCGTCCCGGCGACGCCGTCGTCATCGCCGGGAAGGGGCACGAACAGGGCCAGGATGTCGGTGGCGTCATCCATCCGTTCTCCGACCGGGTCGAGGCGCAGGCCGCCCTGGCGACTCTCGGACACCGCACCAACGACCAGCCCGCGCTCGCGCCGGTGCAGGAAAGCAGGGACCGATGATCGCCATGACCGTGCGCGAGATCGCCACGGCGATCGGCGTGACCCCACCGGCGGCGGGCGGCGACGCCGTTGTGACGAGCGTCGAGTTCGACACCCGCCGGGTCACCTCCGGTGCCCTGTTCGTCGCGCTGGTCGGGGAGCGGGTGGACGGCCACGACTTCGCCGAGACGGCTCGGCAGGCCGGGGCGGTCGCCGTGCTCGGCTCGAAGGAGACCCCCGGATCCGCGCTCCCGCTGCTCCGGGTGGCGGACAACGACGCCGTGCTGGAGGCCTTGTCGGTTCTGGCCGGGGTGAGTGTGGCGGCCCTGGTCGAACGGACCGGGCTCACCGTCGTCGGAGTCACCGGCTCGGCCGGGAAGACGTCCACCAAGGACATGATCGCCGCGGTGCTCCGGGCCGGGACCGGCGGCGGGTCGGAGACGACCGACGCGGAGGATCAGACCGTGATCGCCCCGCCGGAGTCGTTCAACAACGAGCTCGGTCATCCCTACACCGCGTTGCGGGCGACCGAACGAACCCGCTTCCTGGTGCTGGAACTGTCCGCCCGGGGCATCGGTCACATCGCGACCCTGGCCCGCTCGGTTCCGCTCCTCATCGGTGCGGTGCTGAACGTGGGGACCGCCCACATCGGCGAGTTCGGCACCGTCGACGCGATCGCCCGGGCCAAGGGGGAGCTGGTCGAGGCCCTTCCGTCGGCGGACGCCGGGGGAGTGGCCATCCTGAACGCGGACGATCCGCGGGTGCGGGCCATGGCGCCCCGGACCACCGCGGCCGTCGTCACCGTTGGTACCGGACCCGACGTGACGGTCCGGGCGCGTGATGTGGTCACCGATCCGCAGGCCAGGGCCCACTTCACGCTGGTCACCCCGGAGGGGTCGGCACCCGTGGCGCTGACCGTGGTCGGTGCCCACCAGGTCTCCAACGCCCTCACCGCGGCCGCCGTCGGGCGGGCCGTCGGCCTGACCGTCGAACAGGTCGCGGGCGCTCTGAGTGCCGCGACCGCCGCGTCGAAGTGGCGCATGGAGATCACCGAGCGGGCCGACGGCGTGACCGTCGTGAACGACGCCTACAACGCCAACCCGGACTCGATGAAGGCCGCCCTGCAGGCTCTCGCGGTGATCGGCGAGCATCGGCGCACCTGGGCCGTCCTGGGCGAGATGGCCGAGTTGGGTCCGCTGTCCCAACCGGCCCACGACGAGATAGGACGGTTGGTCGTCCGGCTGGGCGTCGACCGGCTGATCGTTGTCGGACAACGGGCCCGGGCCCTGCACCTCGGTGCGCATCTGGAAGGCTCCTGGGGCGGGGAGAGCGAGATCGTCGACGATCTCGACGCCGCGTTGGTGATCCTGCGCCGCGATCTGGAGCCGGGAGACGTAGTGCTGGTCAAGGCATCGCGTTCGGTCGGCCTCGACCGGGTGGCCGCCGCGGTACTGGCCGAGCTCGCGGCGCCGCTTCCCGGAGATACCCCACCCACGAGCTCCATCCAGCAATCGTCGAACGGGCAGGAGAGCGCGTGAAATCCATCCTGATCGCTGCGGTCGTCGGGTTGGTGGTCTCCATTCTCCTGACGCCCTATCTGATCAAGGTCTTCTCCCGGCAGGGCTTCGGCCAGGAGATCCGCGACGACGGCCCGCAGACGCACCTGAAGAAGCGGGGCACCCCGACCATGGGTGGCACCGCGATCATCATCGCGATGTGGGCCGGTTATCTGGTGTCGATCGGCATCCAGCGGGCGACCGGCGGCGCAGGCCCGACGGCGTCGGCCTGGCTGCTGCTCTACCTGACCACCGGACTCGGGTTCGTCGGGATGCTGGACGACTACATCAAGATCCGCAAGCAACGCAGCCTGGGTCTGAACAAGCGGGCCAAGCTGGTCGGCCAGACGTTCATCGCGGTGTCGTTCGCGGTGCTGGCCCTGCTGTTCAAGAACGCCGACGGCGTCGCACCCGCCTCGGTGCACCTGTCGTACGCCCGGGATCTGAAGTTCATCACCTTCGGCGCCATCGGATTCGTCATCTTCGCCATCCTGGTCATCGCCGCCTGGTCCAACGCGGTCAACTTCACCGACGGTCTCGACGGGCTGGCCGCCGGTTCGTCGGTCATGGTGGTCGGGACCTACGTGTTCATCTGCTTCTACGAATTCCGCAACTCCTGTTCGATCGACCTGGCCGGGGCCGCCGCCAACGGTTGCTACGACGTACGCGATCCGCTCGACCTGGCCGTGGTGGCAGGGGCCGCTCTCGGCGGCTGTGTCGGCTTCCTCTGGTGGAATGCGCACCCGGCCCGGATCTTCATGGGTGACTCAGGGTCGTTGGCCCTCGGTGGCCTCATCGCCGGCCTGTCGATCCTGTCCAAGACGGAGCTGCTGACCGTCGTCATCGCCGGTCTGGCCGTGGTGGAGATGCTGTCGGTGGTGCTCCAGATCGCGGTCTACAAGACCCGCAAGGTCCGGATCTTCAAGATGGCCCCGTTCCATCACCATTTCGAGGTCGGCGGCTGGACCGAGACCACCGTCATGGTCCGGTTCTGGCTGCTCGCCGCCATGTCGGCGGCCCTCGGCGCGGCCCTGTTCTACGCGGAATGGCTGACCAGAACCGGTGGCTGAGCAGTCCCATGAGGCCCGTCCGCTGAGCGTCCGGGCCGGCCGACCTCCGGCGCGCCCGTCCCGGCCCGGATCGACGCCGTCGGGCAAGCCCGTCGGGTCAGTTTTCCGACACGCGCCGAATGTCCCGGGGATGGCCACCGCGGGGCCCGACCATGAAGTCATGGTTGAGGTTCGGGCGCGCAGCGACAGTGGCAGTGATTTCCGGGCTGTGCTGTCCGGCGCGCGGGAACAGAGCTCGTGACCGCGGCCAACCCCGCGTCCAAGCCGATCCGGCCGTCGGTGCTCGCCACGGTCCGTCGCGCGGCCAAGGACTGGCTCGACCGACCCATGACCTCGTGGCATCTGATCACGGCCATCTTCTTCCTGCTGCTCGGTTTCGGTCTGCTGATGGTGCTGTCGGCCAGTTCGATCGCCTCGTACAAGGACAACGGCGGGTCGTCCTTCGCCACCTTTGAGAACCAGGCGGTGTTCGCCGCGATCGGCCTGATCGGATTCGTGGTCGCCGCCCGCATTTCCACCCGGGTCCTGCGCACCTTCTCCTTCCCGATGGTCGCCGTGTCGATCCTGCTGCTCGCCGCGGTGCTGGTGGTCGGCCGGACGGTCGGCGGGGCCAGGAGCTGGATCTCCCTCGGGCCGGTGCAGTTCCAGCCGAGCGAGGTGGCCAAGCTGGCCCTACTGATCTGGATGGGGCACGTCCTCGCCGCCCGGCGGAACACCCTGCGATCGCTGCGCGCCCTGCTGATTCCGGTGCTGCCGGTGTTCGTGTGCATGGTCGGCCTGATCATGCTGGAACCGGACCTGGGCACCACGGTCAGCCTCGGGATCGTCTTCATCGCCGTGCTCTGGTTCGCCGGGGCCCCGTGGTGGATGTTCGCCACGCTCAGCGGAGGCGCCATCGCCCTGGTCGTCTACCTCGCGAACTCGGCCGGCTACCGATCGGCCCGGGTCGTGGCGTGGCTGCACCCGTCGACCGCCTCGGATGCCTCGACGTTTCAGATCAAGCAGAGCCTGTACGGCTTGGCCCACGGGCACATCTTCGGCGCCGGGCTCGGTCAGTCGATCTCCAAGACCGGCTGGCTGCCCAACGCCGACTCCGACTTCATCTTCGCGATCATCGGCGAGGAACTGGGCCTGATCGGCGCCGGGCTGCTGCTCGTGCTGTACGGCATGCTGGCCTACACGGGCCTGCGGATCGCCCGCCGCAACACCGATCCGTTCATCAAGATCGTGGCCGCCGCGGCCACGGTGTGGCTGGTCGGCCAGGCCGCGATCAATGTCGGCTACGTCGTCGGCCTGCTGCCGGTGACCGGCATCCCGCTGCCGATGATCTCCCGCGGCGGGACGTCCTTGGTCATCACCATGGTGGTATTCGGACTGCTGGCCAACTTCGCCCGTCGGGAACCGCAGGCCGCGGCCGCGCTGCACTCGCAGGGACCGGGTCGGATGGCCCGTTTCCTCGGTATCGGCGTCACCGGTCCCAAGCCCTCGAAACCGCGAAAGGCACCCAAGCCGGCCAAGGCCCGCCCGGAGCGCAAGGTCCACCCGGCGGCCGCCCGCTCCCGCAAGGCCGGCGGTGGAACGCCGGCCCGCGAGGCCGGGCGGCGGTACTCGCCGTCGGCCACGGCGGCCCGGAGGGCCACGGGCGGAGTCGACCGGTACGACGACGAACGTTCCGACCGCACGGGCGGGCGCCGTCCGGCCGAACGGCGGGCGGCCGCCGCACCGGTCCGCAGCCGCACATCCGAACCCCGCCGTCGGCCGGCTCCCGAACCTCAGGTCCGGGACTTCGAGGGCCGTGCCTTCGTCGATCGCAGTCCGGCCCGACGGGTCGATCCGCGAGCCGGACGGCGGGCCGAGCCGGCCCGACGGGACGAGCGGGGCGACGGCCGCCGCGGCCGTACGGTACGTCCATGACGAATGTGCTGATTGCGGGCGGGGGCACCGCCGGCCACGTGCAACCGGCCCTGGCGGTGGCGGACGCGCTCGTCGCGGCCGACCCGACCGTGCGGATCACCTGTCTGGGCACGGCCGGCGGTCTGGAGACCATCCTGGTCCCGGAACGCGGCTACCGCCTCGAACTCGTCCCCGAGGTCAAGTTCCGGCGCAAGCTCAACCTCGAGGCGTTGCGGATTCCGGGCCGGCTGATCGGCACTGTCCGGGCCGCGTCGAAGGTGATCAAGAAGGACCGCATCGACATCGTCGTCGGGTTCGGCGGTTACGTCTCCCTGCCGGCCTACCTGGCCGCCCGGCTCTCGCTGCGGCACCGGGTGCCGGTGGTGGTCCACGAGGCCAACGCGCGTGCCGGTATCGCCAACAAGATCGGCGCGCGGCTGGCCGCGGTCGTGGTCGCGGCCGTCCCCGGGTCCTGCCTCAAAGGCGCTCGCGTGGTCGGCAATCCGGTGCGTCGGTCGCTGTCCGGGCTGGACCTGGCGGCGCTGCGGCCCGAGGCGCGGGAGTACTTCGGACTGGACCCCGATGCGCCTACCCTGCTGGTCATCGGGGGCTCCCTCGGTGCGATCAAGCTGAACGACGCGTTCTCGTCGGTGGCCGCCGACCTGGGTCGGGCCGGAGTGGGCGTCCTGCACGCACACGGTCGGGCCAAACCGGTGGTGCTGCCCGAGCCGGAACCGGGCACCCCGGCCTACGTGGCCACGCCCTATCTGGACCGAATGGACCTGGCCTACGCAGCCGCGGATCTGATCGTGGCCCGGTCCGGGGCGATCACCGTGGCCGAGATCGGTGCGTTGGGCGTGCCCGTCGTGTACGTGCCGTTGGCGTTCGGCAACGGCGAGCAGCGTCTGAACGCCGTCCCGCAGGCCCAGTCGGGCGCCGCGGTGATCATCTCCGAGGACGAGCTGACCCCGGCCGCGATCCTGGACCGGATCGTCCCGCTGGTGAAGGACCGCTCGGCGCTGGCCGCCATGTCGGCCGCGGCCTCGACCAGTTCGACCCAGGACGCCGACCGGGTGATCGCCGGGATCGTCCTCGATACCGCACACAGCAAGGACACACGGTGACCAGCCCGCAACCGGCCCCGCAAGTTCCCACCACCGACGACGGCACCTCGCTGGCGCGTGTCCACATGGTCGGCATCGGCGGGGCCGGGATGAGCGCCATCGCCCGCATCCTGGCCGATCGCGGACTGCCGGTGTCCGGCTCCGACGCCAAGGGTTCGCACGTGCTGACCGGACTGGCCCAGCGTGGCGTGCGCACCGCGATCGGTCACGCGGCGGGGAATCTCGACCTGCTGCCCGGGGGGCCGACCGTGCTCGTCGTGTCCACCGCGATCCGTCCGTCCAACCCGGAGATCGTCGAGGCCCGCCGCCGCGGCATCCCCGTCGTCCAGCGCGCGGTCGCGCTGGCCGCGCTGATGACCGGGTACCGCAGCGTGTGCGTGGCCGGCACCCACGGGAAGACCTCGACCACGTCGATGCTCACGGTGGCCCTGCAGGCGGCCGGTCTCGACCCGTCGTTCGCCATCGGTGGTGAACTGAACGAGTCCGGCTCCGGGGCCCATCACGGAACCGGTGACGTGTTCGTCGCCGAGGCCGACGAGTCCGACGGCTCCTTCCTGGCGTTCGCGCCACACGGTGCCATCATCACCAATCTGGAACCGGATCATCTCGACCACCACGGCACGGCCGCGGCCTACACCGAGGTCTTCCGGCAGTTCGTGCAGCGCGTGACGCCCGGCGGTTTCCTGGTGCTGTGTGTTGACGATCCGGGCACGGCGGCGCTGCAGGCCGAACTGGCCGGCCAACCGGGCGCGCCCCGGCTGATCACCTACGGTTTCGGCGAAGGCGCCGACCTCCGCATCACCGACCACCGTCCGGCGGGACACGGCGGCACGGCGGCCGTGCAGGTCACCGGCGGTGTCGATGTGCTGCTGCGACTGAACGTGCCCGGCGCCCACATGCTGTCCAACGCGGTCGCCGCACTGGCCGCGGGCATGGCCCTCGGGGTGCCCGGCGGCACCATGGCGGCCGGCCTGTCCGGATACACCGGTGTCCGCCGCCGTTTCGAGTACAAGGGCCGGGCCGACGGTGTTTCGGTGTACGACGACTACGCGCACCACCCGACCGAGGTGGCGGCCCAGCTGCTGGCCGCTCGTTCCGTCCTCGCCGCCGCCGATACCCCGGGTCGCCTGGTCGTGGTGTTCCAGCCCCACCTGTACTCGCGCACCGTCAGCTTCGCCGCCGAGTTCGCCCGGGCCCTCTCGGCGGCCGACGTGGTCGTCGTGCTCGACATCTACGGTGCCCGGGAGGACCCGGTGCCCGGGGTCAGTGGCGAGCTGATCACACGGCAGATCACGGCGTCTGGCGATGTCCAGGTCCACTACCTGCCCTCGCTGGCCACCGTGCCGTCGGTCGTGGGTGACCTGACGCGACCGGGTGACCTGGTGATCACGATGGGCGCCGGCGACGTCACCATGCTCGGCCCGCAGCTGCTGGAATACCTGGAGCACCGATGACCATGACGCAGACGCCGGTCCGGCCGACGGCCCGTACGCTCACCACCCGGCCTCCCAGGCGGACCTGGCCCTACTGGCTGGCCGCGTTCGTCCTGATGGCGATCGTCGGTGCCGGCGCGTACGTCGTCTATCGGACGCCGGTGTTCGGGCTGCAGCAGCTGGAGGTGGCGGCCGGCGGCGGCGACCTCAGTGGTGACGTCTCCGACGAGGTCAGGGCAGCGGCCGGTATCGCCGAAGGAACACCACTGATCAACATCGATCTGGACGCGGCACGTCGCCGCGTCCTGGCCGTGCCCGAGGTCGCCACGGCCACGGTCGCCCGGCACTGGCCCAACGCCGTGGTGATCACCGTGACCCAGCGCGTCCCGGTCGCCGTCACCAAGGCCAACGGCTCGATGTGGTTGCTCGATCACGACGGCGATCCCTACATCAGGGTCTCCGCCGCGAACGTCCCGGCCGGATTGCTGACCCTCCAGCTGGCCACCCCCGGAGCCGGAGACGCGGCCACCGTTGCCGCCCTCTCCGTCGCCGCCGAGCTGAAGGCGCAGGTCAAGCCGCTGGTCGCCTCGATCAGCGCGCGATCCGCGTACGACGTGCAACTGCTGCTCAAGGACGGGCGCACCGTCCTCTGGGGGAGCCCGGACGACGGGGCCAAGAAGATGCAGATCCTCCCGGCCGCCCTGCAACAGCCGGGCAAGACCTATGACGTGTCGGACCCGGACATCCTGACCATCAGCCACTGACGCGGAGCAGCCCGCGGCGATTCCACAACGGGCGGCGCTGCGCCTCCGGGTCGGGTCCGGGTCAGTCCAGCCAGAGCTTCACCGCCAGTGCGAAGCCGGCCACCGCGATGACGGTCCGCATCAGCGTCGGCGGGACCCGGCGGACGATGGCCGGGCCGATCCGACCACCGAGCACGCAACCGATGCCCAGCGGCACCACCGCCGCCCAGCGGACGTCGGCGAAGACGGCGAAGCCCACGGCGGCGACCGCGTTGGCCACGCCCAGCAGCAGATTCTTCACCGCGTTGGCTGCCGGCAGCGACTTGTCGGTGCCCAGCAGCAGAAGGGCCAGGATCATCACACCGGCCGCGGCGCCGAAATAGCCGCCGTACAGACAGGTGAAGAACAACGTCACCGGCACGAGTGGGCCCGAATGTTCAAGCGCTGCTGTCTCTTTCGAACGCTTGGCCCGGATGGCCCGCAACGACGGGCTGGCGAGCAACAGGACCGAAGCGCCCGCCACCAGATACGGCACCAGATGCTGGAACACCCCGGGCGGTGTGGTCAGCAGCAAGGTGGCGCCGAGGGCGCCCCCGATGATCGCGATGCCGATCCAACGACGGATGTCCGGCCCCTGTCCCCGCAGTTCGGATCGCGACCCGGACACCGAGCCGACGGAACTGCCGATCAGGGCGACCGTGTTGGTGACGTTCGCCGTCACCGGCGGCAGCCCCAGGGCCAGCAGGGCGGGGTAGGAGATCAGGGAGGCCAGCCCGGCGGTCGAACCGGTGATCCCGGCGCCGAACCCGGCCGCCAGGAGCATGGCGGCACTGCCGAGTACGGACGTCACAGTCGCTGACCCTAGGTGGTCCAAGGGCGCACCTTCTGCAACACTGCGTGTCGGAACCGTTCGGGGTGCGCGCGGGATGTGAAAAAGGGGCGGTGATGTCATGGCCGAGATAGTCGTCACCCCACGGCCACGGCCCTGGCGGCGAACGATCGAAGCGCCGACGCTGGCGGCGCTCGGAGCGACCGTGGTGGGCGTGGTCCTGCGTGTGTGGGCCCTTCGGAGCACGGCGCTGGGTGCCTTCAACGGTGACGAGGCCGTGACCGGAGTGATGGTCCGGCGGATCCTGGCCGGACAGAACCACTACGTGTTCTTCGCAGGTCAGCAGTACAACGGATCGTTGGAACAATACCTGCAGGCCGGGATGTACTGGCTGTTCCGGTTGCCCCAGAACCCCGTCACCCTGCGATATCCACAGATCGCGCTGACCGCCGCCGCCACCTGGCTCGTCTACCTGGTCGGATGCCGGCTGCTCGCGCGGCCCTGGGCGGCGGTCGTCGCCGCGGTGCTGTTCGCCTTCGGTCCGTACTGGACGCTGGCCCGCGGCATCGGCACGTTCGGCGCCTATCCGAGCCTGATCGTGGTCGGCCTGGTGGGCCTGTACTGCGCCCTGCGCGTTGGCGAGCCCGGTCGGAGTGGGATGTTCGCCGCGGCCGGGCTCGGGTTCTCCGCCGGCCTCATCGCATGGCTCGGGCTGTCCGGCGTCGAGTTGCTGATCCCGGCCGGCTTTCTGGCTGCTCCCTACTTGTTCCGGCGTTGGCAGCTCTGGATGGCGGCCGTGCCCGGTCTCGTCGTCGGGATGCTCCCGCTCCTGGTGTGGAGCTTTCGGAACCAGACGTTCGCCCTGTTCGACGCCGGCCCACCGATCGCACCGTCCACGGTCTGGCAGCGCCTGCGCAATCTCTTCGATCCGGTGGTCCGGGAGTTCATCGGGGTCGCCTGGACCAACGGATCTCCGGGCTGGCCGCTGGTTCTGCAGTACCTGGCCGTCGCCGGACTCGGCCTCGGCTACATCGTCGCGGTGGTGCGTCGTCGCGCCGGCATCCTGCAGATGCTCAGGTTCCGAAAGGCTGGATGGACACCGTTCGACGCCCTTCTGCTGTCGGTCCCGGTGGTCGTGGTGATCTACGGCGCGTCCAAGTGGGCCTGGGTGTCGGCCGAACCGCGGTATCTGTTCAGCTTCTCTCCGGTCCTCGTCTGGTGCCTGGCCGCGGCCTGGCCGCAGCGACCGAGTGTGGCGCGCGCCGTGGCCGTCATCGCCGGCGCGGCGGTCTTCGCCGCCACCTCGGTCACCATGCTGGCGAACCGGCCCTATGTCCCCGCAGCGCACAGCCTGGCGGACGTCGACGCGGCCAGCCGCTATCTGCGGTCCAGTGGGCAGGGCTTCGGATACGCCGACTACTGGACCGCGATGCCGTTGCTGTACATCGGCGGAGGCGACATCGCAGTGGCCCCGCTGAGCGCCGGTCGCACCAAGTTCCCGGCCGTGACGGCATCGGTTGACCAGGCCGACGACTTCTTCTACGCAGCCACCGGCCCCAGTTCGACGGCGAAGTTCGGGGCCGCGTGGCTCAAGAACGTGTTGCGCGCGCACCAGGTGACCTTCCACGAGGTGCGGTTCGGCCGGGTCGTGGTCCTGGACCAGTTGGAGCCGGCCCTCAAGCCGTGGGAACTGGGGATCGGCACTCCGCCGTCCCAGTAGTGATTCGGGCCGTTCCGCGGGCGCGGCGGACTTCACAGATTTCCTCGGCGCGGCGCGCGGCGCGCCTGCCACCGTGAGCGGGTCGATGACCCTACTTTCATACCCATCAGCACTTGACATAACTATAACCGTCTGGTTGAGGTTCAGGGTTTTCCCGGCCTCGGGCAGCACGGATCGGACCTGGCGAAGAGGTCAGACTTGACTGTCGAAGCACACCAACAAGGAAGGCCAAGGCGATGACGCCACCGCACAACTACCTCGCCGTGATCAAGGTCGTCGGCATCGGCGGCGGCGGCGTCAACGCGGTCAACCGGATGATCGAGGTCGGCCTCCGCGGGGTCGAGTTCATCGCGATCAACACGGATGCCCAGGCGCTGCTGATGAGCGACGCCGACGTCAAACTCGATGTCGGCCGCGAACTCACCCGCGGCCTCGGCGCCGGGGCCAACCCGGAGGTCGGCCGCAAGGCGGCCGAGGATCACCGCGAGGAAATCGAGGAGGTCCTCAAGGGGGCCGACATGGTCTTCGTGACGGCCGGCGAAGGTGGTGGCACCGGGACCGGCGGCGCGCCCGTCGTGGCGTCGATCGCCCGCAAGCTGGGTGCCCTGACCATCGGTGTGGTGACCCGTCCGTTCGCGTTCGAGGGACGGCGCCGCGGCGGTCAGGCCGAGACCGGCATCCAGGACCTGCGCAACGAGTGCGACACCCTGATCGTCATTCCGAACGATCGGCTGCTGCAGCTCGGCGACCTCGGCGTCTCGTTGATGGACGCGTTCCGCAGTGCCGACGAGGTGCTGCTCAACGGTGTTCAGGGCATCACCGACCTGATCACCACTCCGGGTCTGATCAACGTCGACTTCGCCGACGTGAAGTCGGTCATGGCCGGGGCCGGTACCGCCCTGATGGGTATCGGCTCGGCCCGCGGGGAGGGCCGTGCGGTCCAGGCCGCCGGCAAGGCGATCAGTTCCCCGCTGCTGGAGGCGTCCATGGACGGCGCCCACGGTGTGCTGCTGTCGATCGCCGGCGGATCCGACCTCGGGTTGTTCGAGATCAACGAGGCGGCGTCCCTGGTGCAGGAGGCGGCCCACGAGGACGCCAACATCATCTTCGGGACCGTCATCGACGACTCGCTGGGCGACGAGGTGCGGGTCACCGTCATTGCCGCCGGGTTCGACTCGACCCCGTCGATCACCACCCCGGACCGTCGCCCGGCCCGCAATCTGGCCGACGCCGCGGCCGGCGAGATCCGTCATGCACCCGCGGTCGAGGCGCCCGCGCCGCCGCCGACGTACCAGCAGCCGGTGCAGCAGGCGCCGTACGTCCCGGCCACGCCGGCCGCCGCTCCGCCGGCCCCGCACAGCGGTTACGGCGCGCCTCGTCAGGTCCGCCCGATCGACGACGAGGACGATGTCGACGTGCCCCCGTTCATGAAGCGCTGACCCGCTTCTCGAACGCAGAACCATCGCCGAGCGGGGCGACCGGGAGCCTCCGGTCGCCCCGTTCGCCCGTTCCTGGCGTGGATCAACTTCGCAGGCATGGGGGAAATCGGCCACCCCTGTCCCTCTGATCCCAAACCGGCGAAGTTGATCCACGCCGGCCGGATGCGGGAGGCGGCAGGCAGGCGGCAGGCAGGCGGCAGGAACAGCGACCGGACCACACGGACGGACCAGACGGACGGGCGACCCGGGCCGGACCACCGGGACAGGCGCGACGCCCGGGACAGATGTGACAGATGTCGTTTCTCGTGACTGGTCACGGTGTGTCGCACCACGTTCGGTGAGCGCCAGGCCGATAACCTCAGCTGCAGAAGAAGATCCGGCGCACTCCCGTGCCGGCCGAGGAAGGAAGCAGACCAATGGGATCGTGGCGCAAGGTCGGGGCCTTCCTCGGACTCGTTCCGGACGAGGGTCACCACTACGAGGGTGACGACTACGAGGCCGCCGGGTACGAAGGCAGCCAGTACGACGATGGGTACGACTCGCCGCGCGACCGCAGCGGCAGCTACGCCGGCAGCTCCTATTCCCGGGACGCCGACGCCGGTTACTCCGACGGCTACGCCGACCGGAAGTCCGATCACCCGGCGGAGAGCTACCGCAGCGAGGCCCCCGAACCGGTGTCGTCCCGTCCGGTGAGCTCCTCGCGCCGCCCCTTCGCCTCCGAGCCGGTCACCCAGGGAGCACTCGCCATGAAGGCTGACCAGCGGCGTGACGCCGACAGCAGCACCGCCTCCCGGCCGGCCAGCGTCAAGCTGACCGGTTTCGGCGAAGCGCGCATCGTCGGCGAGAAGTACCGCGACGGCCAGTCGGTGATCCTGGACATGACCGGTATGTCCGACTCCGACGCTCGTCGACTGGTGGACTTCTCGGCCGGTCTGGCCTTCTCCCTGCGGGGATCGATCGAGAAGGTTGCGCCCAAGGTCTTCATGTTGCTGCCGGCCGAAGCGGACATCGCCGGCGGGAGCGCAACCGCTCTGGAGGATGCTCGTGCGTACGTCGGCGGTTACGCCGGACGCTGACCGGGCCCCGCGACGTCGGTTCGGGGCGCGAGATCAGGTAGTAGTAGAGGGGTGAACATCGTCTGGCAGGTCGTGTACCTGTTGCTCTGGATCTTCCGGTTGCTGTTGATCGGTCGCATTGTCATCGAGATCGTCCGGATGTTCGCCAAGACCTGGCGCCCGGTGGGGCGCCCAGCGGCGTCGATGGAGATTCTGTACGCCAGTACCGACCCTCCGGTGAAGCTGTTTCGTCGGGTGATCCCGATGGTGCGGCTCGGCGGGGTAGGGTTCGACCTCAGCATTTATGTTTTGTTCATTGTCGTCTGGATCCTGATGGCCGTGACCCAGAACCTGGCCTACGCCAGCGCCTGATTCTCAGCCGTCGTCATCGTCATCGTTGACATCGCCACGCAAGGAGTTAGCAATGCGGCTCACGCCAGCCGACGTCCACAACGTCGCGTTCAAGAAGCCATCGATCGGTAAACGGGGGTATGACGAAGACGAAGTCGATGCCTTCCTCGACCTGGTCGAAGCGGAGCTCAGCCGCCTCATCGAGGAGAACAACGAGCTGACGCAGCGGCTGGCCGCGGCCCAGGCCAGCGGTTTCGCGGCCGGGGCCCCGGCCGAGCAGGCGCCGTACCAGCAGCCCGAGGCTGTGCAGCAGTACGTCGAGCAGGCCCCGGTCGAGGCCGAGCACGACCACGAGGCAGCCGAGGCTCCGGCCCCGGTCGCTGAGGCGCCCGCCCCGGTCGTCGCGGCGGAGCCCGGCCCGGCTGTGCATCACATGCAGGCGGCCAAGCTTCTCGGTATCGCCCAGGAGACGGCCGAGCGGCTGACCAACGAAGCGGCCGCCGACGCCGAAGCCCAGCGGGCAGCGGCCAAGGCCGAGTCCGAGAAGCTGGTCTCCGATGCCCAGGCCGAGGCGAACCGGCTGTTGTCCGAGGCGCAGAACAAGTCCGAGGGCATGGTCAACGAGGCCACGGCCAAGGCCGAGGCCCTCGAGCGGGACAGCCGGATCCGCGCCGACGCCATGGACCGCGAGGCCCAGGGCAAGTACTCGCAGGTCATGGGTCAGCTGACCGAGCAGCGCACCACGCTCGAGAAGAAGATCGACGATCTGCGGGTGTACGAGCGGGAGTACCGCAGCCGCCTGAAGAGCTGGATCACCGACCAGCTCTCCCAGCTGGACGAGGGTGGCGTCGCCGCCAACTCCGAGCCGGCCACCCAGGGCGCCGAGTGAATCAGCGGTAGTCTTTCTGGATAGGACTTGCAGTACGGCGTCGACCCGGCCATCACCGGCGAGCCATTCGGAAGAACGACGTGCAGGTCCCCCGGCTCCGGCCGGGGGATTTGTGCGTTCACTAGAACCGAACGGGACCTGGCCCGTCACAGCCGGAGCGCTGTCACCGCAGCGCGCAGAGTGGCCCGGCGATCCCGGGCAAGTGGGGTGGTACCGCGGTTCCGGCGCAGGTCGCCGGCGTCGTCCCCGCAGCCGAGACGCTGTGTCGACGAGAGGTACCTGATGAGCAAGACCTACCCGCGGGCCGGAGCGACCGAGGTTTCCGCCCGGCCGGATTTTCCCGCCTCCGAGGCGACGGTGTTGGCCTACTGGAAGGCCGACCGGACGTTCCAGGCATCGATCGACGCCCGTGAGCCCGGTGAGAACGGCAGCAATGAGTTCGTCTTCTACGACGGGCCGCCGTTCGCCAACGGCCTGCCGCACTACGGCCACCTGCTGACCGGCTATGCCAAGGACGTCGTGCCGCGCTACCAGACCATGAAGGGCCGTCGGGTCGAGCGCCGCTTCGGCTGGGACACCCACGGACTACCGGCCGAACTCGAGGCCGAGCGGCAGCTGGGCATCAAGGGCCGCGGCGACGTGCTGGACCTGGGGATCGAGAAGTTCAATGACGCGTGTCGGCAATCCGTCATGCGGTACGCCGGCGAGTGGCAGGAATACGTCACCAAGCAGGCCCGATGGGTCGACTTCGAACACGACTACAAGACCCTCGACCCGTCGTACATGGAGAGCGTGCTCTGGGCGTTCAAGACGCTCTACGACAAGGGCTACGTCTACGAGGGCCAGCGGGTGCTGCCGTACTGCTGGGTCGACGAGACCCCGCTGTCCAGCCACGAGCTGAAGATGGACGACGACGTCTACCAGTCGCGGCAGGACCCGTCTGTCACCGTGTGGGTGCGGCTGCAGACCGGAGAGCGGCTGCTGGCCTGGACCACCACCCCCTGGACGCTCCCCAGCAACCTGGCCATGGCCGTCGGGCCGGACCTGGACTACGTCGTGGTCGAGTTCGACGACGAGCGGTACATCCTGGCCGAGGCCCGGCTGGACGCCTACCGCCGGGAGCTGGGGGAGGACGCGGTCGTCGTCGATCGGCTCAAGGGCAGCGAGATCATCGGACGGACCTACGAGCCGTTGTTCGACTTCCTGGCCGACTTCGACCGGTTCGGCACCCAGGCCGCCTTCCGGGTCATCGCCGCCGACCACGTGACGACCGAGGACGGCACCGGTGTGGTGCACATGGCCCCGGCCTACGGCGAGGAGGATCAGCTGGCCTGTACGGCGGCCGGGATCCCGACCATCCTGACCGTGGACGATCGGGCCCGCTTCACCTCGATCGTCCCGCCATTCGAGGGCATGCAGGTCTTCGACGCCAACCCGTTCGTCATCGACGCGCTGAAGGAATCCGGCCACCTCGTGCGCCGCGAGACCTACGAGCACAGCTACCCGCACTGCTGGCGCTGCCGGAACCCGCTGATCTACAAGGCCGTCTCCTCCTGGTTCGTCGAGGTGACCAAGTTCCGCGATCGCATGGTCGAACTCAACCAGGAGATCACCTGGACCCCATCGCACATCAAGGACGGCCAGTTCGGCAACTGGCTGGCGAACGCCCGCGACTGGTCGATCAGCCGCAACCGCTTCTGGGGCAGCCCGATCCCGGTCTGGAAGTCAGACGACCCCAACTACCCGCGGATCGACGTGTACGGGTCCATCGCCGAGTTGGAGGCCGACTTCGGGACGACGGTCACCGACCTGCACCGGCCGTACATCGACGACCTGATCCGGCAGAACCCGGACGACCCCACCGGCCGATCAATGATGCGCCGCGTCACCGACGTGCTGGACGTGTGGTTCGACTCCGGCTCCATGCCCTACGCACAGGTGCACTATCCGTTCGAGAACAAGGAGTGGTTCGAGGGCCTCGACGGTGCGATGACCGGCCACTTCCCGGGCGACTTCATCGTCGAGTACATCGGCCAGACCCGCGGGTGGTTCTACCTGATGCACGTACTGGCCACGGCGCTGTTCGACCGCCCAGCGTTCAAGACGTGCATCAGCCACGGCATCGTGCTGGGCGACGACGGCCGCAAGATGTCCAAGTCGCTGCAGAACTACCCGGACGTCAACGAGGTGTTCGCCCGCGACGGGTCGGACGCGATGCGCTGGTTCCTGATGTCCTCACCGATCCTGCGCGGCGGCAACCTGATCGTCACCGAACCGGGCATCCGCGAGGGAGTCCGGCAGGCCGTGCTGCCGCTCTGGAACGCCTACTACTTCCTCACCCTGTACGCCGGGGCGGCGGAGAAGACGGGCCGGATCCGGACCGATTCCTCTGACGTGCTGGACCGCTACATCCTGGCCAAGACCTCGACGTTGGTCGCCGAGGTCACGGCGCAGATGGACGTCTACGACATCGCGGGGGCCTGCGCGTCGGTCCGCAGCTTCCTGGAGGTGCTGACCAACTGGTACGTGCGTCGGTCCCGCCAGCGCTTCTGGGACGGCGACGACGACGCCATCGACACCCTCCACACGGTGCTCGAGACGTTCTGCCGGGTGGCTGCGCCCTTGCTGCCCCTGACCACCGAAGCGGTCTGGCGCGGCTTGACCGGCGAGCGGTCGGTCCACCTGACCGATTGGCCCGACCCGACCGTGATGCCGACGGACGACGAGCTGGTCGCGGCCATGGACGAGGCCCGCGAGGTCGCGTCGGTGGCTCTCTCGCTGCGGAAGGGAGCCAAGCTCCGCGTCCGGCAGCCGCTGGCCGCGCTGACCGTCGCATCGCCCGCGTTCGAGCGCCTGCAGCAGTTCGGCGCCCTGTTGGCCGACGAGGTCAACGTGCGCAACGTGTCGGTGACGCCGGTCGAGGCCGGCGAGGACCACCGCGTCGAGCGCAAGCTGGCGGTCAACGCCCGCGCCGCCGGCCCACGTCTGGGCAAGCAGGTGCAGCAGGTGATCGGTGCGGCCAAGAAGGGCGACTGGTCGGTGACCGACGGCGTCGTCACGGTCGGCGGGGTCGACCTGATCGAGGGCGAATACACCCTGGACCTGGTCGCCTCCGGCTCCGGGACCGACGTCATCGGGATGCTGCGGTCCGGCGGGTTCGTCTCGCTCGACACCGTGCTGGACAACGAGCTGCTGGCCCAGGGCAGCGTGAACGACCTGCTCCGCCTGGTCCAACAGGCCCGCAAGGACGCCGGGTTCCAGGTGTCCGACCGCATCACCCTGGCCCTGGCCGTCGACGACGACCTCTGGGCCGCGGTCGAACACCGGCGGGAGCAGATCATGGCCGAGACCCTGGCCACCGCGATCGGCCGGGTGCCGGAGATCGTCTCCGACCGGGCGGTCGCCGGCGAGGTGGGCGACGGAGTCAAGCTCACGTTGGCCGTGGCGCTCGCGTCGGCCTGAGCACGGACCGCCAGACCACCATCACGCCCCCGCCGGCCGGCGGGGGCGTGATCGTCGGGTGCCCGGAGCCCGGGCGGCCGTCCCCGCACCGGACGGCGGGATCAGTTCGGCGCGGCAAGACCCACAACTCGCCGTCCGACGTTCGCACGATGCACACGCCGATCTGGTCTGATGGTTGCCTTCCGAGCGCATGATGACGTGCGCCGTGCATGCGGGTCCGGAACGAGCGAGGTTGTGACGATGGTCGAGATGCAGAGCCCCGCTCTGTCCCTGCAGTACGGACGTCCGAACCACTTCCTGCTCCACGTGAGCGACACCCATTTCGTAGGCGACGGCCTGCTCTACGGAGCGGTCGACGCCGAGGCCCACCTGGCCGAGCTGCTCGGTCAGTTCGAGGTGGGTCACGCCCGACCCGAAGCCATCGTCGTGACCGGGGACATGGCCGACAGCGGGGATCCGGCCGCCTACCGCCGGTTGCGGGCGATCATCGAGCCGATGGCGGTCCGTCTCGGCGCCCGGGTTATCTGGGTGATGGGCAACCACGACAGCCGGGCCGCGGTCCGGGTGTGCCTGCTGGACGAAGAACCCTCGGTCGAACCGATCGACCGCGTGCACTGGTTCGGCGGGTTGCGGCTGGTCGCGCTCGACACGTCCGTCCCCGGAAGGCACCACGGCGACGTCACCGAGGCCCAGCTGGCCTGGTTGGCGGCCGAACTGGCCACGCCGGCCCCGGAAGGCACCTTGCTGGCCATGCACCACCCACCGGTGCCGAGCGTGCTCGACCTCGCCGTCCTGGTCGAACTGCAGCACCAGTCGAGGCTGGCCGCGGTGCTGGCCGGCACCGACGTGCGGGCGATCCTCGCCGGACATCTGCACTACTCGACCACCGCGACGTTCGCCGGCATCCCGGTGTCCGTCGCCTCGGCCAGCTGCTACACCCAGGACCTGAGCGTGCCGGTCGATTCGATGCGCAGCCGGGACGGCGCCCAGGCGGTCAACCTGGTCCACGTCTACCCGCACACCGTCATGCACTCGGTCGCCCCCCGGGGAGCGTTCCCGGTGGTGTCCACGGTGTCCCCGGAAGGCGCGGCCGCCTCGCTGCGGGCGGCGGGCCTCGTGATGCCGCCGCTGGGCACAGCCGCCCGGTCCCGGCCCTAGCGACCTCGGCCCGGCGCCGTCGCTAGGCCTGGCCCGGCGACGAGGCCCGGCCGTAGGGGGTCAGTCAGCCCGAGACCGCCGCCAGATCAGCGGCCCCGGTGGATCGCTTCTCCCACGGGGCGGGGATGGCGAAGTACCGGTCGAGGAACTGACGGACGGCGGTGGCCCGCACATCGGCCGGCACCTCGGGGAAGCTCCCGTCGTTGAGGCAGAAGCAGTCGAACCCGCGCCGGCGCAGCAGCTTGTTGAGGCTGTGCAGTCCGGCCTCGGTGGTGGTGTCGATGTACGCCGCCTTCGCGGTCTCGTTCCTGACGGCCCGTCCGGTCAGCAGTGCGTAGTAGTGGTAGAACGAGTTGGTCACCGAGATGTTGTTGCTGGCCCGGAATGCGCTGGACATGGTCGCGCGGAATTCCTCGGCGAATTCCGATTCCATCTCGGCCATCACCGACTTGCGCAACGGCGCCGCGGCGTGTTCCAGGTGACGGGTGGTCAGCTTTCCGAACCGGCCCCGCAACAGCTGCCGGTTGACCCGGGCCGCATTCTCGAAACCGCTGCGCTCACCGTTGTTCTCGCCCACGCCGATGCGGTTGGGCCCCTCCAGGAACTTCGTCACCCCGCCCGAGGTGAAGAACAGGTCCGGCCGCACCGGACGGCCGAAAAACATGTCGTCGTTCGAATACAGGAAATGTTCGGCCAGACCGGGGATGTGGTGGAGCTGACTCTCCACGGCCATCGAGTTGTGCGTGGGCAGTGCCGACGGGTCGGCGAAGAAGTCCTCGCTCCGGACGACGGTGACCTTCGGGTGCTCGTCGAGCCAGGCCGGCCGCTCCGAATCGGTGACGATGAAGATCTTCCGGATCCAGGGCGCGAACAGATGCACCGAGCGCAGGGCGTACTTGAGTTCGTCCAACTGGCGGAAGCGGGCCTCGTGATCGTCACCCTCGCCGACCACGTAGCTGGCCATCCGCCTGGCCCTCGCCTTCTGCCACTCCAGGGATCCGCCGTCGACCCAGGAGAACACGATGTCGATGTCGAAGGTGATGTCGTCGGCGAAGTCGTCGAACATGAAGTCCACCGTGGGCCACGTGCGCCCGTGGCGCTGCACCGTGGCTGGGACGAGAGGGTCCGTGGTCCACTCACTGCGGGTCAGGCGGTTCTCGATCGGCGCCTTGAACCTGGTGCGGCGGAAGGTCCACAGTTCCAGTTGCACGCCGAGCTCGGCGCCGTAGGTCAGGCCACCCCGCAACTCCACCCGCGGCCGGAACAGGCGGAACACCCGCGCCTTCGGGTCGGTCGACAGGGCACCGGCGGCCATCAGGACGGCCGGAGACTTCCGGCGGCCGATTGCCTTGGAGTACAGCGGTTCCGCGGCCGATGCAGTCTGCAGTGCGGAGGCCAGCCGATGGCGCTCACGACGATTGACGGCCAGCACCGGGCGGTCGTGCTCGCCACGGGCCAGGAAGTACTCGATCCCGGCCTCGTCCAGAATGCCGCCGACGAACAGCAGATCCGCGACCACGGCATCCTCCGGCGTCGCGCCCGTGTTGACCAGGGTGAACCGACCGTCGATGACGACCACGTCGGGTCGGGCCAGCAGCAGCGGCCAGGCGGGGGTGTCGTGTGCGTCAGCGATGGTTCAGCTCCAGTTCCCTGCAATTTTCATCGGCGTCGGACGGAATACCTCCGGCGCCGCGTGTGATCCCCGTTTCAACCATCATGACGGACAAATGTTTCGGTCCGAACCACACCGGGTGTCTGTGCCCGTGACCAGAGCATTCCCGGTCTGCGTGATCGGTCGCGGCGTGGAAGGTCACGTCGCTTTCGCCCGGGGGCCGGCCGGCTCAGGCTCCGAGTTCGGCGGCCAGCCGGCTCAGGGCCGGGGAACAGCCGGCGTCGATCCGCCAGGTCGCCAGGCCGTCGCCGCGCGTCGGTCCCCGATTGATGATGACCACCGGGATGCCGCGCCGGTAGGCGTGGCGGACGAACCTCAGGCCCGACATCACACTCAGCGACGATCCGGCGACGAGCAGCGCCTTGGCATCATCCACGGCTGAGAAGCAATGCTGGACAACCGGTTTCGGCACACTGTCGCCGAAGAAGACCACGTTCGGTTTCAGGGCGCCGCTGCAGCGGACACACGCGGCCACCCGGAAGTCGTTCGTGTCGTCGAACTCGACGTCGCCGTCCGGAGCGCTGACCAGGTCAAGGTCGGCGCCGAATTCGGGATTGCCCTCGTCCAATCGGCGGTGCAGTTCCAACCGGGGAGTGATCTGCCCGCAGTTCAGGCAGATCACCTCGTCGACCCGGCCGTGCAGGTCGACGACCGAGCGGCTGCCGGCCTGCTGGTGCAGCCCGTCGACGTTCTGGGTGATCAACTCACTGAGGTGGCCGGCGTTCTCCAGGGCGGCGAAGGCTCGGTGCCCGGCATTCGGAACCGCCGTCCCCATGCGCCGCCAGCCGAGATGACTGCGGGCCCAGTAGCGTTGCTGCGCAACCGGTCCCGACTTGAATTCGGCGATCGTCATCGGGGTCCGCACCGGTGCGCCGGGTCCTCGGTAGTCCGGAATCCCGGAATCGGTGGACAGCCCGGCCCCGGTGAGGGCAACGACCGATCCGCCGGCGAGGAGGTCGACCGTGGCGGCGAACGCGGCCTCGTCCACAACGTCTTCGACGCCGCGGTGTGTGGCCGCCGGCGGGGGTGGGATACGGGTCACGGGCACCGGTCCACGGTACGCCTGGGGCCGCTGTGCGCCCGGGACTATTCGGCACCTGAGTTCGGTTGTACGACCCAGGACGAGCAGCTCCGGGCGGAGTCCGCCGGAGCAGGAAGCAGGCACATCGTGAAGACGAACATCCACCCCGACTACCACCAGGTCGTATTCCGCGATTCCAGCACCGGGGACGAATTCCTGACGCGTTCCACCGCGACCAGTGCCTTGACCGTCGACCACGCCGACGGGCACACCTACCCGCTGATCGTGGCCGACGTGACCAGCGCCTCCCACCCGTTCTGGACCGGGAACGCGCGGGTCGTGGACAGCCAGGGGCAGGTACAGAAGTTCCACCAGCGGTACGGCCGTCGAGTCCGATGAGCCCGGACCGGAGCCGGATCGCCTCGGCGGTCCGGCTCCGGCGTCTGCGATCCGGACCGAGGACTTCGTTCTAGGCTGATGGTCCGCCTCGTCCCAGGGAGTCCCGTGCGCCAGCTCTACGTCATCGGCATCGGTGCGGGTGACCCGGAACAGGTCACGGTGCAGGCCATTCGTGCCCTGAACGCGGTCGATGTGTTCTTCGTGCTGGACAAGGGGGCGGCCAAGGACGACCTGGTCGCACTGCGGGCCGAGATCTGCCGCCGGTACGTCACGGAGCGGCCGTACCGAATCGTCGAGATCGCGGACCCGGATCGGGATCGGTCGGTGCTCACCGGCCGCCAGTACAACGCCGCTGTGCAGGACTGGCACGAGGCCAGGGTGGGCGCGATCGAAGCGGCCATGCTGGCCGAGCTCGCGCCCGGGGAGAATCCGGGTTTCCTGGTCTGGGGCGATCCGGCGCTGTACGACAGCATCATCCGGATCGTCGACCGGCTGCGGGCCAGGGGAGCCCTGGACTTCGACTACCAGGTGATCCCCGGCATCAGCAGCGTGCAGCAGCTGGCGGCCGCGCACCGGATCGTGCTGAACCGGATCGGCGAGCCGATCCACATCACCACCGGGCGGCGCCTGCGCTCCGGGCTGCCCGCCGGACAGGACAACGTGGTCGTGATGCTGGACTCCGACCTGGCCTGCCGGGACCTCACCGAGGCCGGCTTGGAGATCTACTGGGGCGCCTACCTCGGCAGCCCCGAGCAGATCCTGGTGCATGGTCTGCTGGCCGACGTGATCGACGAGATCGCCGGGCGGCGGGCCGCCGCGCGCGAGCGGATCGGCTGGATCATGGACACCTACCTGATCCGGCGGCCCGTCTAGATCTGCTGTGCGGCAACGGATTTCCGCAGTCCGGCGTCGCTGATGGTGAAGAAGGCCAGTACGCCACCGAAGGCGCAGAGTGCCCCCGCGATCAAGACGGCGTGGTGGAATCCGGCGGACAGCAGGGCCTTGTCCGCGTACGCCGCCGGGGTGATGCCGGCCAGGGACGGGAGGACGGCGACGGCGAGCAGACCGGCGATGCGGGCCACGTCGTTGTTGACGGCGGAGGCGACCCCGGTCTGGTGATCCGGCGCGGCGGCCAGGACCGAGGAGGTCAGTGGGGCCACCGTGGCCGACATGCCGAGCGCGAACACCAGCACCGCCGGCAGCACGCCGCCGTGGTAGGTCGACCGTTCGTCCAGCCGGGAGAACAGGGCGATGCCGAGGCCGGCGACGATCGGGCCGACGGTCATCGGCCAGCGCGGTCCGATCCGCTGGGCCAGGGCGCCGCCGCGGGCCGACAGGAGCAGCATGACGACGGTCATCGGGAGCAGGGCCGTGCCGGCCTGCAGGGGTGAGAAGCCGGTGACCCGTTGCAGTTGCACGGGCAGCAGGAACAGCCCGCCGGACAGGGCGGCGTACACCGCGAAGGTGACCAGATTGGCCGCGGTGAACTGGCGGACCCGGAACAGGCCCAACGGCAGCAGTGGGTCCGGGTGCCGCGACTCGAAGAGCACGAACGCGGCCAGGATGACGACGCCGAGCGCGGTCGACGCGATGGTGTAGCCCGGCCAGTTCTGTGCGGGTCCCTCGGTCAGGCCGTACACCAGCGCCCCGAGACCGGTCGAGGCGAGGACGGCTCCCACCCAGTCGAGCCGGCCGGTCGCACTGGTGTCCCTGGTTTCCGGGATGAACCGCTGGGAGGTGATGACGACGACGACCGCCAGCGGGACGTTGATCAGGAAGACCAGTCGCCAGCCCCACGGGGCCACTCCGACCAGGATGCCGCCCAGCACCGGACCGATCGCGGTGGCCACCCCGCCCAGTCCCGACCAGGCGCCGACCGCGGTGGCCCGGTCCTCCTTCCGGAAGACCGCCTGCAGGATGGCCAGCGAACCCGGGGTCAGCAACGCTGCGCCGACGCCCTGGAGGGCGCGCGTCAGCACCAGAGTGCCCGCACTCGGGGCCAGTCCGCACAGCACCGACGCGATGGTGAACCACACCACCCCGACCACGAAGACCCGGCGGCGGCCGAGCCGGTCGCCGAGTGACCCGCCGAGCAGCAGGAGGCCGGACAGGGCGAGCGTGTAGGCGTTCAGGGTCCACTGCAGACCGGTGAGTCCGGCGTGCAGATCAGCGCCGATCCGGGGCAGTGCGACGTTGATGACCGTCGCGTCCAGCTGGGCCAGGCCGCTGCCGAGGACCGTGGCCAGCAACACCCACTTCCCCTGGCTGGAGCCGTAGGCGAGAGGCTGGGGAAGCCCGGCCTCGCTGGTCGTTGCGGGCTCAGCCGGACGGTGGGGTCTGGACACGACGCTCCTGGCGAACGGGCGGTACCGTCCGGCGTGTGCGGTGCCGGACAGCAGGGTCAGGTGAAGCGATTCACCGCTGTCAACCCTAGGCCCGCTCGATCTGTTCCGATGACGGCGGGGCCCCGTCCGGCGGACGTCGGCCGGCACGGCCCGGGCCGGTGGCGGACGGGCCCGGGAGTGATCACGGAGTCCCGGCTGATGCCCTCTCCGATCTCCGGACGTAGCCTGAGATGTCGAGTTGGGGTGGTTGCGGGTAAGGATGGCGGGCAGGACCTATGCGAAGCGACCCAGGTGGGAGCAACGAGTCGGAACCAGCAAGTGAACCCGACGAATTCGACTCCCTGGTGCTCGATGACGACTTCGTGTCGGCCGGCATCCCGGAAGCCTCGTTGGAGCCCCACGAGAGGGCCCTCCCACCGACCATGCGACCCCGGCCGGCCAAGAGGCCGCAGCCGACCGAGGCCGATCACCCGTTACGCGGCTGGGCCGACGCCGGGTTCGGTCACCCCGGACGGGTCCGATCGGTCGGCATCGCGCTGATCGTGGTCATGGTGATGGTCGCCTCGGTCGTGCTGACGGGGTTGCTGCACATCGCCCCACTCGGCGCGGCCGCGACCGGCGCCGGAGGCCCACTGCCGCCGGCGACCGATTTCGCGGCGGCCGACGACACCTTTCCGCCCCGGTTGGCCGGGCTCACGCGCTCGACCCCGTTGGGTACCTGCTTCGACGTGCCGGCCACGGCCGACGTGCCGCGCGCCAGCGTGACTCCCTGCGCCAATCCGCATCGCTACGAGTTGGTCGCCTTCGAGCAACTCACCGGGCGGGCCGACCAGTATCCGGCGGCCAGTTACTGGACCGGCGTGGTCTATCCCCAGTGCCGGTTGGACCTCGCCCGTTATCTGGGTCGGGCGTCTGATCAATGGCCGGTCACCCTGACCGCATCCGCGTTCACCCCGTCGAGGGAGAGCTGGGTGCAGGGGGACCGGACCGTCTACTGCGTCGCCGACCGTCAGCCGTCGGTCGGCGGGAGCGTCCGTTACGCCGGAACGGCGACGGTCCACTCGGCCTGACGGTCAGGTGATCGGCTGGCGGACGTGGATTCCGTGCGCGATGTCCGACGGCAGCTCGGTCGTGATCGCGCCGTCGATGACCAACAGGGCGTTGTCCCGCGTGACGAATTCCAGGACGGCACCCGGCTTGATCCCGCCCCGATGCAGCCGGTCCATGATGGCCGGCTGGTTCTGGACGATCTCGATGATGCGCCGCACCTCGAACCGGCCGCCTTTGGCCGCCGCCGCATCGGCGCCGATCAGGTCGGCGTGGGTCTCGGTGACGCCCGGCTGATCCACGCCGAGTTGGGACAGGCCGGGGATCGGGTTGCCGTACGGGGAGATCTGCGGGTGACCGAGCAGTGCGACCAGGCGCTGTTCGACCTCTTCGCTCATCACGTGTTCCCAGCGACAGGCCTCGACGTGTACGTCGCGCCAGTCCAGCCCGATGACGTCGAGCAGCAGCCGCTCGGCCAGGCGGTGCTTGCGCATGACGGCGACCGCCCGCTCACGACCGAGATCGGTGAGCTCGAGATGACGATCGTCGGACACCATCAGGAGTCCGTCGCGCTGCATCCGCGCCACGGTCTGGCTGACCGTCGGTCCACTCTGGTTCAGACGCTCCGCAATACGGGCACGCAGAGGAAAGATGCCCTCCTCTTCGAGCTCGAAGATGGTGCGGAGGTACATCTCGGTGGTATCGATCAAATCGTTCACGCCGGGACCCCTTCTGACGAAGGCCAAGCCTACCCGGGAACCCACGACGTCTCTGGCCAAGCGACTCACCCAGGAGCGAACATTCGGGCTCGTCCGGCCGGCGGCCCGGAGCGCCCGTCGGTCTGGTCATTCACGGCGCGGTCGCGGCGCCGGTCCGGTTGTCGTCCGGTGGGACGGCCTCCAGCGCCGGCAACGTGGTGACCGGGTACTCCTCGGCTCGTCCCTGCCACACCGACCACCCGAACTCCGGCGTGAGCGACGCGCACAACGGGATCTCGGCATCGACGATCCGGCGGGGAATCGGTTTCTGGTGTTCGAGTTCGAGAGAGAGCGCGCGGTCCACGATGGGCAGCTCGTGCCGCGCCCCGGCCCGGTCGTGGGCGGCGCCCAGGCGGAGCACGATGACCGTGGCCCACGGGCAGACGATGTCGCTGTAGACGACGAGCCCGCGCATGCGCTCAGCCCGCCGCCGGGGCCGGCAGAACACCGAGCTGGATGAGCAGGCCGGCCACGTCCATGATGATGCGGCTCTCGGTGAGCTGGCCATCGCGGTACCGGTCCAGGGTCCACGCCTCGACCTGGACGCTGCGGCAGGTGGCCGGAATGCCGAGGAAGTCGCCGTGGTGGGTACCCGTCCAGGTCGAGAAGCTCATGATGCGATCGCCTTCGGCGACCGTGTCGTGCAACGTCCAGTGCAGATCGGGGAAGGCGGCGAACATCCCGGCGAGCACGTCGGCCAGACCGGCGCGCCCCGGCCCCTGACCCGGGAGGGGGTTCTGTTCGACGAAGTCCTCGACCACCAGTTCGGCCAGGGCCACGTCGAGGTCGCGCGCATTGATGACGTCGTCGGTGAACCGCTGCGCAAGTGACCTGAGGTCAGCGGCCGACGGCGAGGTGGGGGTGGTGGCGGTAGTGGTGAACACAGCGGTGTTCCTTTCGGATGGGATGGGATGGATGGGCGGTCGGTAGATCTGTGGGTTTCGGTCAGAGCGGCAGTTTGTGGCGCAGGATGCCGGCGCCTGCGGCGCGTCCGGAGAGGATCCGGGCGAACTCGATCGCGTCGACCGTCCGGGTGTCACCCGCAACGCCGGCGTGGAAGGTGCCCCCGGCCGGACCGGTGAGGGTGAGGGTGTACGGCTCACCGTGGTGCCGTGACCATTCGGCGAGGATGTCGGCGACGATCCGGCCGTCGTGCTCGGCGGTCAGATCGGGTTCGATTCCGGCCGCACGTGCGATGTCGATCCGGTGCATCCAGACGTCCCGGGTGAAGCCCATGTCGAACAGGTAGCGCAGCGGCTGCCAGCCGATGTGGACGCCGAGCCCGGTCCCGATCGGCAGGACCGGCAGGGCACGGATCGGCGCCGGCATGCGGGTCCGGGCCCGCAGGGCGGCGGCGGAGTGCCGTTGCCACAAGTCAGGCAGGGCCGAGGTTTTCCAGTCGGTGCGGGCCCGGAGTTGGGCCTCGTTGAGCCCGTCCACCCAGTGGTGGCCGCCGATCTGTTCGGTCAGGGGGCGCCCGCCGATCACCTGCCGGAGAAACTCTATCGGGTTGGCCTGCGCCTGTGCCGAGGCGATGAGGTGGACGACGACGTCGCGCACGCGCCAGCCGGGGCAATCGGTCGGGGCATTCCATTGGGCGATGGTGAGTCCGCGGATCTGCGCCAGCAGGCGGGCGTTCTCGGTCGCGGTCACGCGCATGGCCTCGGCGTGGTCGACGGCGTGGATGTTTTCGGCTCGGGAGGGGGTCTGGATCATCACGGCTCCGGGGGGACGAAGTGGTCGATGAAAATGGCGAGCATTGCTTCGAGGTGCCGGGTCCAACGGTCTCCGCCGGGATCATTGGCGACCTGCTGCGAGCCGAGGCCGGCCAGAACCGCGGTGTACACCTCGAGGTGGGCGGGCGTATCGGCGCCCAGGGCGGCCAACAGCCCGGCACATCGGTCGGTCAGGCGGCGGGCCAGGGCATAGGAAGCGGGCGATGGCTCGAACCCAGGGATGGTCCGTTGGAACAACAGCTGCTGGCGAGGCGGGTTGTCGACCACGAAGTCCAGGACGGTGCGGCTCAGCTGGAGCAGTTGCTCACGCGCGTTTCCGGCCGGGGGTACCGCGTCCAGGCGGCTCAGCAATTGCTCGTAGGCCTGGGCGAACATGGCGTCGAACAGGTCCAGCTTGGAGCTCACGTAGCCGTACAGCGACGGCTGCTGCATCTGCACCCGCCGGGCCACCTCGTGCAGCGACACCGCCCCCAGGCCCGCCTCCGTGGCGATCGCCCACGCTGCGGTCAGGATTTGGTCCAACCGCCGCGAGCGGCGGTCGGCGATCGTCTGGGTGGTCATCATTCTCCTATCACTGGTAGGCGCAGTACCTATCATCGATAGTCAGACGGCGGGTGTCAAGGACTTTGTGCCCGCATTTTTCAGAGGGTCCGTAGGGTCTCGGGCCTGGTGGTCGGCCGCACTGCGGGCAGGGTCAAGGCGGTCACGCTCAGGATGGCGGTGAACTCGATCGCCGCGTAGAGAGCAACCGTCCAGCCGTTGATCCGGACCGATCCCATCGCGTCCACCTGCAGAAAAGCCGAGAGCCCGATCCCGACGACGGCCGCGACCACGGTGCCGACGGCGGCCGGGACGGCCGAGCCGATCAGCAGTGATCGGGCCACCGTCGCCCGCGGAACCCCGGCCGCGACGAGCAGGGTGAGCGCCCGACGTCGACGGTTCAGGTCCTCGACGGCGACGAGTACCAGACCGGCCGCAGACACGACCAGGGTCAGCAGTCCGGCGGCGATCAGGCCCACTCGGATGGTGGACGCCAGTTGCAGTCGTCCACTGGTCGGCAACACCTCGGAGAACGAGGAGACATCCGCGCGCCATGTGAGGTCGGCGAGATCGATGCGCAAGGCGCGCAACGTCGCCGGATCAGCCGTCGTGGGCCGGACCAACAGGTAGATGAACGACGAGGACAGCAGCTTCGGCCCGTTCGGACCGAGCGCGCCGACGGTCAGCACCAGTTGCGGTGCGAAATCGAACGACTGTGACTTCAACTCGTCGACCGTGACTCGACGGATGCGGTCCGGGACGACGAAACCGGCGCTCGTATCGCCGAATGTCGGGGTCCACCTCGAGCCTGCGGCCGGGCCACCGGTTCCGCCGTCATCCAGACGGAACGAGTCCCCGTCCCGGCAGTTGGTGATGCCCAGGTTCGCCGTGATCTGCGCGCAGCTCCCGATGTATGCCTCGGTGGACTGCCCGGCGGTGGACCCGGTCATCTGAAGTATGGCCCCGCCGCGGATGTCCGTGTAGTCGCCCGATGCCTTCAGCCGGCCCGGAATGTCGGTGATGTCGGCCGGTGTCGGGGTCTGGACGTTCACGACGTAGGACCCGCGGTGCGCGGCGGTCACCGTCCTGACCGGACTCGTGTCGATCAGTCCGATCAGATACTGAAGGGCGATCGCGCCGGCCAGAACTGTGGCCGCTCCGGCCACCACCCGCGCCGACGTGGTGGACTCGATCTGCAGTCGACGGATCGCGAGTTGCGCTGCTGGCCGGTGGGGGCGGACGCGGGCCAGAGTCACCCTGAGCAGCCAGGGCAACAGCACCGGCACCGTGAGCAACACCAGGACGACCGAACCGGCGAGCAGCCCGAAGGTCTGCCCGCTCCGGAAGCCGGCCGAGAACAACGCGATGCTGCCAAGTCCCACGGCGGTGAGCGCCAGCCGCCAGATCAGGCGCGGGCGGCCCGGGGGGCGATTCCGAACGGTCGAGAGCGGGTCAGTCATGATCCGCCCGGTCCCCAGAACCGTTGTCGCGACTGCGATCAGCGGAATTCCGAGCCCAACCGCCGTCAGCGCGGCAGTGGGCGGCCGCAGATCCGACGGGAAGAAGCTGTCGCCCCCGAGCACCAGCCAGCGGGCTCCGAGACGGGCGACGAAGAAGCCGGCCACCCCGATCATCACTCCCAGAGCGGCACCGACGAGCGATTCCCCGGCGATCAGCCGGCGCACCTGAGGTCGAGAACCACCGAGAAGGCGGATCGCCGCCAGCCGCTGCTCTCGTCCCGCGGTCCCCAGTCGCGAGATGATCAGCACGAAGATCGCCAGCGGAACAAGGACCAGAGCAGCGCCGGCGCTCGCCAGCATCTGGAAGTAGAAGTCGTTCGAACCGGTCGGTTCGTAGTACGGCCCGAGATTCGTGGATCCCTGATTGCCCCATGCCCAGTCGACCATGCTCGTCGTATCGAACGAACCGACCGAGGCATTCCCCGTTGGCCTGATTCCCGCGTAGAAGCGGAGGTCCGTCGGTGAGGTGAGCCCGGAATCCTCGATGACCCCCACGACTCGCCCTGGAATCATTCGACGTAGCTGCACGCCTCCGCTGGAATCGAGAAGCGCCTGGAGCGCCGGTGAGACGATCACATCACCAACTCCCGGGTAGGCGGAAAGTCCGGGCGGGAGTGCTGCTACGCCGGTGAGCGGGGCGACATAATTGCCGGTGACCATTCGGTCGTTCCAGGGCACCTTCGTCTGGTGGATCTCGAACTCGGAAGCCCCGTCCGGCGCTTGCTGATTCGGCGTGTATCGCGGAGCCAGAGCGGCTTCGCGTGTTTCTCGCGCCGCCATCGCACCGGTGATCGACGTGCCCAGGAGCAGCACCACGACGCACAGACCCAGCCCGACGGCGGTCAGCAGCAAACGGGTCCAGCCCGGCCGACCACCACGCACCGCCAGCCGAGTCCCGATGCCGATCTCGACCAGGAACGAACGGAGACCCCTCGACTCCGTCATCCTCACCTTCGGCGATTCGAGAAGAGCGGTCATGCCGGCACTGTCGCGTCGGCGGTGCGACCGTCACGGACGGTGAGCTCCCGATCGGAATACGCCGCGACCTGGACGTCGTGGGTGACCAGGACCACCGCCGTTCCGGTTTCGCGGGCGGTCCGGGCGAGCAGGTTCATCACCTTCTCCCCTTGGAGTGAATCCAGGGCGCCGGTGGGTTCATCGGCGAAGATGACCGACGGATCGCCGATCATGGCCCGGGCGATGGCCACCCGCTGCCCTTGCCCGCCGGAGACCTCACTCGATCTCTGATCGGCGATGTCGGCGACCTCGAGGCGGTCGAGCCACGCCCGCCCGGTCATCTCCGCGGTGCGCCGGGACACCCCGGCCAGGCGCAGCCCGAGAATGACGTTCTCCAGACAGGTGAGCTCGGGCACCAGCTGGCCGAACTGGAACACGAAACCGAACTCGTTGCGCCGCAGAGCAGATCGCTGTCGATCCGACAGCGCTGTGATGTCGGTACCGCGGAACGAGATGGTGCCCGAGTCCGGCTTCATGATTCCGGCCGCGCAGTGCAGCAAGGTCGACTTGCCGGACCCGGACGGGCCGAGCACGGCCAACACCTCGCCCCGTTCAACGCGCAGGCTCGCGCCCTGCAGGGCGTTCGAGCGTCCCAACTTCTTGTGCAGATCCTTCGCCGTCAACAGGCCCCCGGAGTCCTCAGTCATTTCCCCACCCTTTCGGTCATTTCCCCACCCTTTCGGTCAACTCGTCCAGTCGTGACGCGGTGACGTCGAGCCACTTCAGATCGGCTTCGAGATGAAAAAGCGCATGGTCGCAGATCAATTGGTCCGCAAGGTCCCCGGACTGCTTGCGTCGATTGAACTCTCGCATCGTCCGCAGATGCTCCTGCCGTTGCTGGTCGAGGATCTGCCCGGCCGACCGGTGGGACATGAGCGCAAGCACCACCTTGGTGTAGAGGGTGTTCTGGAGGTACTCCTGCGGGCTCTCCGGCGTGGCCAGCCAGGTGTCGACGTCGGTGATCCCGGAGTCGGTGATGGCGTAACGCTTGCGGTCCGGGCCGTCGCCCGCCTCGTGTCCCTCCACCGTCACCAAGCCGTTCTTCAGCAGTCGGGCCAGGGTCGAGTACACCTGCCCGTACGCCAGCGGGCGGCCGGGGCTGAAGAGGTCGTCGTGGGCTCGCTTGAGGTCGTAGCCGTGCGACGGGCCTACTTCCAGGAGTCCGAGGAGTGCTTTGGAGACCGACATGGCAGGACTATACATGCCGTATCTACCTTCGCTACCTACACATTCCAGTCGTCACGTGCGTGGGGTCCCGCACCGCCTGACGTAGCCTTCTCCGGGTCACCGACGACCCACCCGACTCCCGGAGGAACCCGTGTCCAACTCGCTCATCGGCTGCCACGCGTTGGTCTGGACCGGGACCTTCGATCCGGACGGCATCCGTCTCTCGGTGGAGAAGACGAAAAGGGCCGGTTTCGACCTGGTCGAGTTCCCGCTGATGGATCCGTTCACGTTCGACACGGCGGTCGCCAAGGCCGCGCTGGCCCAGCACGGGATGGCGGCCAGCGCCAGCCTCGGGCTGTCGCCGGCGACCGACGTCAGCAGCGAGGACCCGGCGATCGTGGCGTCCGGGCAGAAGCTCCTGATGCGGGCGCTGGAGGTGGTGGCCGAACTCGGCGGTACGCAACTGTGCGGCGTCATCTACAGCGCCATGAAGAAGTACATGGACCCGCTCACCGAACAGGGTCTGGCCAACAGCATCGACGCCATCGGCAAAGTCGCCGACCGTGCGGCCGAACTCGGTCTGTCGATCGCTCTCGAGACGGTGAACCGTTACGAGACCAACATTCTCAACACCGGCCGCCAGGCTCTGGCCTATGTCGAGAAGGTCGGCCGGGACAATGTCGCGGTCCACCTGGACAGCTACCACATGAACATCGAGGAGTCGGACATGTACGCCCCGGTCCTTGACTGCGGCGACAAGCTCGGGTACGTGCACATCGGCGAGAGTCACCGGGGGTACCTGGGAACCGGCAGCGTCGACTTCGACTCCTATTTCAAGGCGTTGGGGCGCATCGGGTATCAGGGGCCGATCGTGTTCGAGTCGTTCTCCTCGGCCGTCGTCGCCCCTGATCTGAGCCGCATGCTGGGCATCTGGCGGAACCTGTGGGACGACAACGAGGAACTCGCGTCCAACGCCAACGACTTCATCCGCGGGCACATCACCGCAGTCGCCTCGATCAATCTTCACTGACCTGCGTGGACGCGGCAGTTGTCAGTTGGTGCTGTACGGAGCCCGGGGGAGTTCGACCGCCGGCCGCATCGAGAACTGTTTGACCATCGCGGCTTCGCGGCGAAGGTACTCCAGAGCCAGGGTGAGACGGTCGTGCGTGCTGGGCGCGGCGAGCAGGGCCTGCTTGTCCGTGAGATCGAGAATCATGCCGTCGGCGACGAAGTACGACAGCGCGGTCGGATCGGCCGGCGGCTCCTCGTCGTCGTCCTCGTGGTGGATGCCCCCCGCCGCCCGCAGCGCGACCAGGTACCGGCCGAACATCCGGCCGACCTTGGCCGCCAACGCGGCCGACGAATCGGCATTGGCGTCGGGCAGCATCTCGGCCGTCCCGCACAGCAGGTCCGACGAGGTGTCGAGCGAGGCCAGCCGGAACCGGCTCTCACCGATGGCCAGCACGTCGTACCGGCCGTCCTGGTAGGCCTCGACCCGCTGCAGTACCGCCGTGCACCCGATGTCGTACACGTCGGAGTGGCCCTCGTCCCAGGCCTCTCGCCCGCTCCTGATGGCGACCACTCCGAAGCGCCGACGTCCGGCTGACTGATCCAGCAGTTCAGCCACCATCCGCCGGTAGCGCGCCTCGAAGATGTGCAGGGGCAACAGGCTCCCTGGGTAGAGCACGGTTCCCAGCGGGAAGATGTGCAGGGTCATGGAGGTCACCCCAGCCAAGCTACTCGCGACGAGCTTCGGGGAACCGGGTCGCCGGTGTCCGGAGGCGGAGGTGACAATGACCGCATGACCGATCAGCACGTGCGCGAAGTCCTCATCTCGGCGGCCGAATTGGCCAAGGCCCTGGAGTCGGGTGCGCCGCCGGTGCTGCTGGACGTGCGATGGGTGGCCGGGGTCGTGGACCGCGAGGGGTACCTGGCCGGTCATGTCCCCGGAGCTGTCTTCGTCGACCTGGACGCCGACCTGGCCGGGCCGCCTGGAGTCGGTGGGCGTCACCCGCTGCCCCGTCCGGCGGACCTGCAGAAGGTCTGGCGCGCGGCCGGCATCGTCGACGACAGTTCCGTCGTCGTCTACGACCCCAAGGACTCCTCGGTGGCCGCCCGGGCGTGGTGGTTGCTGCGGTGGTCGGGGTTGAGCTCGGTGCGGGTGCTCGACGGCGGTTTGGCCGCCTGGGTCGCCGGCGGCCACCCGGTCGAGACCGGCCCGGGCGCATCACCCCGGCCGGGGTCGATCACGGTCATCGCCGGGAGCATGCCCACGATCGACGCCGATCGGGCCCGCGAGATGACCCTGTCCGGCGGCACCCTGCTCGACGCGCGGGCCGCGGCTCGCTACCGCGGCGAGATCGAGCCGCTCGATCCGATCGCCGGACACATCCCCGGCGCGGTCAACCTGCCGCTCACCGAACTGCTGAAGCCCGACGGGACGTTCCGCGAACCGGCCGGGATCGAGGCCGTCTTCGAGCGCACCATCGGGCCCGACGACGACGGCGAGGTGGCCGCGTCCTGCGGTTCCGGGGTCACCGGCTGCCACCTGATCCTGGCCGGGGCCATGATCGGCCGGCCGCTGGCGCTGTACCCGGGGTCGTACTCCGAGTGGCTCGCCCTCGGCCGGCCGGTAGCCGTCGGCGGGCCGCCGAGCCCGTGAATCATGTGCCGCCGCTCCCGGCCCCGGCGCGGCGACAGTAGCCTGCAGCCATGGCGCCGCCGTTGGTGATCTGGGATCCGGTCATGCTGGGGTACGACCTGGGCGGGTCCCATCCGCTGCACCCGCTGCGGTGGGAGTTGACCTGGGACCTGGCCGGGCAGCTGGGCGTCCTTGACGGGGTCGAACGGTTCGCCCCTCAGCCGGCCACCGATGCCGAGCTGGCGACCGTGCACAGTCCCCGGTACATCGAGGCCGTCAAGGCGGCCTCCGGGCCCCCGGGCACGGCCGGCCACCGGTTCGGGCACGGCCTGGGCAACGATGACAACCCGGTGTTCGAGCACATGCACGCCACGGCCGCCCTCATCGCCGGGGGTTCGATCGCCGGGGCCAGGGCGATCGCCCGCGGTGAGGTGGCGCGCGCGGTCAACATCGCCGGCGGCCTGCACCATGCGATGGCCGACCATGCGTCCGGGTTCTGCGTCTACAACGACGCCGCCCTCGCCGTCCGGGCCCTGCTGGATGCCGGCGTCGCCAAGGTGGCCTACGTGGACGTCGACGTGCATCACGGCGACGGTGTGCAGGCGGCGTTCTACGACGATCCGCGAGTGCTCACGGTGTCCATCCACGAGTCGCCGCTGTCGCTGTGGCCGGGGACCGGGTGGCCGGCCGAGATGGGCCGCGGCGCCGCCGCCGGGACCGCGGTCAACATCCCGGTGCCGGCCGGAACCGGCGATGCCGCCTGGCTGCGGGCGTTTCACGCGGTGGTGCCCGGCATCGTCCGGGCCTTCCGTCCCGACGTGCTGGTCACCCAGCAGGGTGCCGACTCGCACGCGGACGATCCGTTGGCCGACCTGAACCTGTCGGTCGACGGCCAGCGGGCGTCCTACCGAGCCCTGCGGGATCTCGCCGAAACAGCGGCCGGCGGACGCTGGCTGGCCCTCGGCGGCGGTGGCTACTCGGTGGTCAGAGTCGTTCCGCGGGCATGGACCCACCTGCTGGCGACGGTGGCCGACCGGGACGTCGACCCGGTGACGCCGCTGCCGCCGGCCTGGCTGGAACACGCGGCGGCCGCTCGGCCGGGATTGCATCTGCCGACCACCATGTCCGACGATCGCCCGGTGGACTACGAGCCTTGGGACGCCGACGACGGCGCGCCGGTGGACAAGGCCATTGCCGAGGTGCGCAGCCGCGTGTTTCCGCTGCATGGACTCGATCCGTTCGATCCGCGTGACTGACGACCCGGCCGGCGCCTACCCGCAGCACTGGGAGGCGGACGTGCTGCTGGCCGACGGCGGGGCGGTGCACATTCGGCCGGCGGCTCCGACCGACGGGCCGGCCATCATGGCCATGCACGAGCGGATGAGTGACCGCACCCGCTACCTGCGCTACTTCCAGGCGGTGTCCCGGATCTCGCCCGCTCAGCTCGCGGTCTACACCGACGTCGACCACGTGAGCTCGGTCGGTCTGGTGGCCGAACTGGGCGGTCAACTAATCGCCGCCGGGTCCTACCACCGCGACCCGACCCGGCCGGACACCGCCGAGGTCGCGTTCGTGGTCGAGGACGCCCACCAGCGCCGCGGTCTCGGCTCGATCCTGCTCGAGCACCTGGCCGCCGCCGCGCAGGAGCGGGGAATCAAGCGTTTCACCGCTGAGGTGCTGGGCGAGAACCAGACCATGCTGCGCGTCTTCATCGATGCCGGTTACGCCGTCACCCGGGAATTCTCCTCGGGCGTGGTGGATCTCGCTTTCGACATCAAGCCGACCGAGTCGTCGCTGGCCGTCATCACCTCGAGGGAGTTCCGGGCCGAGTCCCGGTCGATCGCCCGGCTGCTCGCTCCGCGGTCGGTGGCCGTCATCGGTGCCTCCAACGAGACCCGCAAGCTCGGGCATGCCGTGCTGGTCAACCTGCTCCGGGCCGGGTTCACCGGTCCGGTCTACCCGGTGAACCCGGAAACCCTGTCCGTGCAGGGGGTCAGGGCCTACAAGTCGGTCCTGGACATCCCGGACCCGGTGGACATCGCGGTGGTGACCGTGCCGGCCGCCTCGGTGGCACAGGTCCTGGAGTCGTGCCGGATCAAAGGGGTCCACGGCCTGGTGGTGGTGACCGGGGGATTCGCCGACGCCGACGCCGATACCGACCTGGCCGGCGACGGCGCCGCGGCGCAGCGCCGGATGGTCGCGCTGGCCAGAGCGAACGGCATGCGGGTGGTCGGACCCAACTGCCTCGGTCTGGTCAACACCGACCCCGGGGTGCGGCTCAATGCCACGCTGGCCCCGGTCGTACCGCCGCCGGGTCGGGTCGGGTTCTTCTGCCAGTCCGGGGCGTTGGGCATCGCCATCCTGGCCGACGCGGCGTCGCGCGGCCTCGGCCTCTCCTCGTTCGTGTCGGCCGGCAACCGGGCCGATGTGTCCGGCAACGACCTGTTGCAGTTCTGGCACTCCGACGACCGCACCGAAGTGGTCTTGCTGTACCTGGAGTCGTTCGGCAATCCCCGCAAGTTCGCCCGGCTGGCCCGCACCCTGGCCCGGGACAAACCGGTGATCGCGGTGAAATCCGGTCGGCACGCGCTCGTCAGTCCCGGCCTGGCCGCCAGTTCGGCCGCCGTGTCCGACACCGCCGTGGCCACCCTGTTCGCGCAGTCCGGGGTCATCCGGACGGACACCCTGGGGGAAGCCTTCGACGCCGCGCAACTGCTGGCGCACCAACCGATTCCCGCCGGGAACCGGGTGGCCATCCTGGGCAACTCGAGTGCCCTCGGGGTGCTCGCGCTGGACGCGTGCATCGAGGCCGGCCTGGTCGTGGTGGACGAGGTGCCGGTCGATTTCGGGGTCAACGTCAGCCCGGGGGACCTCGGCGCGGCGGTCAGGGTCGCCGTCGGACGGGTCGACGTGGACGCGGTGGTGGTGGTCTACGTGCCGCCGGTGGCGATTCCCGGACAGGCCCACGCCGAGGCGCTGAAGGAGGCGGCGCGGGGAGCCCGCGTGCCCGTGGTCACCACATTCCTGGCCGTCGACGGGTTGGCCGAGGCGCTGACCGTGCCCGGTGAGGACGGGGGGGCCGCACGTGGGTCGGTTCCGTCGTACCGGACGCCGGAGCGTGCCGTGGCCGCGTTGGCCCACGCCGTGCGGTACGGGGCCTGGCGGTCGCGTCCGGCCGGTTCGATCCCGGAGCTGGACGGTGTCGACGCGGGCCGGGCTCGTGAGTTGGTCACCGCGCTTCGGGCCAAGGATCCGCGCGACCGGGCGCTCACCGACGCCGAGCTGGTCGAACTCCTGGATTGCTACGGGATCGGCATCCTGCCGTTCGAGACGGCCGACACCGCTGCCGATGTGGTGGCTGCGGCCGAGCGGATCGGCTATCCGGTGGCGCTCAAGGCGTACGACCTGACCTGGCGTCACCGCTACGACCAGCTCGGGGTTCGGTTGTCCCTCGGCGATGCAGATCAGGTGGCGGTCGCCTACGACGATCTGGCCGACGCCGGTATGCCTCAGGTGTACATCCAGGCCATGGCCCCCCGCGAGCGCGGGGTGTTGCCGACGGTGCTGGCGGTGACGTCCGACCCGTCGTTCGGTGCCCTGGTGAGTTTCGGCATCGGGGGAGTGGCCACCGAACTGCTCCACGACCTGGCCTACCAGGCCGTCCCGTTGACCGACGTCGACGCCGAGGACCTGATCAAGGCGCCCAAGGCCGCGCCGCTGCTCACCGGGTACCGGGGCGGCCCGGTCGTCGACCAGGCGGCCGTCGTCGATCTGGCCCTGCGCCTCTCGGCTCTCGCCGACGACCTGCCCGAGATCTCCGAGTTGTTGCTGGAACCGGTCCTTCTCGGTCCGGCCGGCGCGAGTGTGACCGGGGCAACCGGGCGGATCGGGCCGCCGGGCGTCCGTCCAGACGTGCGCCGCCGGCTGCGTTGACCCCGTTCGGCGTGGATCAACTTCTCAGGCATGGCCGAACTTGACCACTTGCGTCACATTGGTCCCAAACGGGCGAAGTTGATCCACGCCTGAGAAGTTGATCCACGCTGACCGACGTCACCGGACAAACCGATGGCGCCGGCGCCGACAAACCGACGGCGCCGGACATAGCGAAGGACCGGGCTCGCAGTGCAAGCCCGGCCCCTCAGGTGCGCGGTGGTGACCCGACCGCCGAAGACGTTTCGATCAGCTGGCGTAGGCCCGCAGGGCCTCTGACCGCTCGCCGACCCGCAGCTTGGCCATCGAATCCCGTTCGATCTGCCGCACGCGCTCACGCGAGATGCCGAACACCCGACCGATCTCGTCCAGTGTCCGCGGCCGGCCGTCGTCCAGCCCGTAGCGCAACCGGACCACCGACTGCTCCCGCTCGTCGAGCGTGCGCAGGACCTTGTTGATGTCCTCGTGCATGAACCCGGCGACGACCTGAGCCTCGGCCGAGGTCGACTCGGAATCCTCGATGAAGTCACCCAGGGGCGCCTCTTCGTCGCTTCCGACCGGCATGTCCAGCGATACCGGATCGCGAGCGTGGTCGAGCAGATCCGCGATCTTCTCCTCGGCAATTCCCGATTCCTCGGCGAGTTCGGCCATCGTCGCGTCGCGGCCGAGCTGCTGATGCAGTTCCCGCTTCAGACGCGACAATTTGTTGACCTGCTCGACGAGGTGCACGGGCAGCCGGATGGTGCGTCCCTGATCGGCCATGCCGCGGGAAATCGCCTGACGGATCCACCACGTGGCATACGTCGAGAACTTGAAACCCTTGGTGTAGTCGAACTTCTCCACCGCGCGGATCAGCCCGAGGTTGCCCTCCTGGATGAGATCCAGCAACGGCATGCCGCGACCGGTGTAACGCTTCGCGAGCGAAACAACGAGCCGGAGATTGGCCACCAGAAGATGGTTGCGCGCCGCATTTCCGCCGCGAATCACGGCCCGCAGATCTGCTTTCCGCTGCGCCGAGAGACGCGAACCGGTCGCGAGTTTGTGGGCCGCGAAAACCCCGGCCTCGATTCGCTTCGCGAGATCGACTTCCTGCTCTGCGGTCAACAGGGCGGTGCGCCCGATACCGTTCAGATACACCCGCACCAGATCGGCCGACGGCCCTTGGGCGTCGAGATCCTCGGCTTCACGCTTGGCGATCACCTTGGCGGCGTCGGCGACTTCGCGCGCCGACGGCATGGTTGCGCTATCCAACTCGACGACCGTCGTGTCGGTGTTGTTCTCAGTGCTGGCAAAGGCCGTCTCGGATTCCGGCGCGTCGATGACGTCCGCGTGTACCGTAGGGGAGTCGGTCATGTTGGTGCTCCCTTCGTTGCAAGTGTCGTATCAAGCCGCTGGTATCGGCTTCGACATCTGTTCAAACGCCCGCTCTTGCTGTTTCGTTCCCGGTTCGTCGCGGATCCTGCGACGGACTGGCCGTTTCGTGAGCCTCGTCGCCAGGTGCCTGTACCCCGGTGCTCACATGAATGAACGCTCCGGGGCGCTGCGGTGCTGCGATGGCCGAAGGACCTCGTGGTCGGTACTCAACACCGGGCGATGCGCAGGTCGGCTGTGCCGTCCATGGGAACGGGATGGGAACCCGGGCGCCGGTGTCCCTCTGGTCCCGCCTACAGCTCGACGAGCAGGGTGAACGGTCCGTCATTCACGCTGGCCACGGCCATTTCCGCGCCGAAGACGCCGGTCTGCACCCGCGTGCCGAGTCGCTGCAGTTCGGCCACGACCGCTTGTACGAGGGGTTCGGCCACGACCCGGCCGGCCGCCGCGGTCCAGCTCGGGCGACGTCCTTTGGCCACCTGTCCGTACAGTGTGAATTGACTCACAACCAGTGCCGGGGACCCGGTGCTCTCCAACGACTGCTCGTCCCGCAGGATGCGCAGGCCGTGCAATTTCCGCGCCATCTGGGCCGCGGTGGCGACGGTGTCCTCGTGCGTGACGCCGACCAGCACCAGCAGGCCCGGTTCGTCGATGGCCCCGACCACCTCGCCGTCGACGGTGACCGACGCGGACGTGACGCGGCTGGCAACGGCTCTCATACCCGCGATGATGCCGGACGTCCCGGGTGAGGCCGAAGCATCCTGCAAGGCACACGCCCCGGGATGCGCGGACGACGCGCTCGGGTGCACGCTTTCGGTATGCCTGCGTCCTCGCCCCCGACCGTCCCGTCGGCTGCCCGGCCCGGACCCAACGGGTCCATCCGCTCGATCGGCTCGTCGGGTTCGATCCTGTCCATCGGCTCGTCGGGATCGATCCTGTCTATCGGCTCGTCGGGCTCAATCCTGTCCGTCGGGTCGGCCGGCTCGTTCCTGTCGATCGCGTCGATCGGGTCCTTCGCCGGCGTGCTCTCGGTGCTGTCCTTCGCCTCGATCGGCTCGGTGCTGTCCTACCGTCAGGTCTTCGCGGTGGCCGGCCGGCTGGTCGTCCGGCGCGCCCTCACAAAGTCGGGTGCAGCAGCCCGCGGGTGATCGCCACCCGGATCGTCGGGAGTACCGCGTCGGCCAGGGCGCCGAGGTCGAGACCGTGGGCCGTCGCCAGCAGGTCCAGCAGCATCGCCAGCGGCAGTTCGCCCGTGCATCCGGCCAGCAGGGCCTGACCCCACTCGTCCAGCTGCAGAGTGGCGCCGGGCCCGCCCGGCCGGCGGAGCATCCGCAAGACGGTGGTCCAGCCCTCGTGGCCGGCGAGGGACCGCTGCTCCAGGATCACCGACGGCGCCAGTGAGAGCCGCGCTCCGAGCAGGTCGGCGTCGGTGGCGGTCCGCAGCCAGGCCCGGCGCGCGAGGAAGGCCGCGGCCTCCGGGCCGGTGACCTCCTCGCCGGCGCCGGTGATCTCGTCCAGCACCACATCCGGATCGGCGGAGCCGCTGCGGCGCAGGATGATCATGCCCATGCCGATGCCGGCCACCTTCTCCCGCGCGAAGTAGTCGAGCCAGTCGGTCGCCGTGCGCTCGGCCGCCCCGCCGGTCTCCCCGGCATCCTTGAGCCACAGTGCGATGTATTCGGCCGGGTCGGCCATCTCGCGCTGCACCACCCAGGCGTCACAACCGGTTCCGTGGACCCAGGCCCCGACCCGCTCCCGCCAGTCCGTGTCCTCCCGGACGATCCAGTTGGCCAGCATCTGGGCGGTGCCGCCCGGTTTGAGGTGATCCGGCACGCCGGCCACCAGCGCCTGGCACATGCCGTCGCCGGCGATACCGGAATCGCGGTAGATGTACTGCTGCACCCCGGTGCCGATGACGAACGGCGGGTTGCTGATGATCAGGTCGAACTGTTCGCCGGCGACCGGCTCGAACAGCGACCCGGCCCGCAGGTCCCACTGCTGCCCGTTCAGCCGGGCGGTGGCGCCGGCCAGGGCGAGTGCCCTCGGGTTGGTGTCGGTGGCCACGATCGAACCGGAATGGGAGAAGGCGTGCAGGGCCTGGATCCCGCAGCCGGTGCCGAGATCCATGACCCTCTCGGCGCGCTCCCGGATGACGGCGTTGGCGAGCGTGATCGACGCCTGCCCGATGCCAAGGACGTGGTCGTGCCGCACCGGCCCGGGGCGGGTGTCGGAGTCGAGATCGGAGACGACGAGGTATTCGTTGTCGTCGTCGGCGTGGGGCCGAATGTCCAATCCGGCGCGGATGGCGTCTCCGTCACGCTCCAGCGCCCCGGCGGCCAGCGCCGCGTCCAGGCCGGTGGTGGGGAACGCCGCGTGCACCGCGACCTCGGGTTCGGTCGATCCGAGCAGGAACAGCCGGACCAGGGTGGCCAGGGGTGAGCCGTCCCGCGTGGCCCGCAGGGCCGGCCACATCTCGCCCCGGCTCAGCGCCCGGTGAGCGCTGGGGCCGAGCAGTTCGGGGACCCCGGTCGCGTCGTAGCCGGCGTTGCGGAGGTCCTGGCCCAGACGGTCGACGGTGTCCGGATCGGTCATCGGTTCGGTGATCACCCGGTTCACCCTAGGTGGCCCCCGGGTGGTCATCCGGCCGGTGAGCGAAGACGGCGATCGCCGCCCGGATGTGGAACGCTGAACGGCATGACTGCGCAGCGTCTCTACCTGACCGGTGATCCGGCGGCCGATGCTCTCCTGGCCGGAGACCCGAACGCCCTGCTGCTGGGCATGGTCCTTGACCAGCAGATCCCGATGGAGAAGGCGTTCAGCGGCCCGGCCGTCATCGCGCAGCGAATGGGCGGGCTCGACGTGCGGGCCATCGCCGCCGCCGATCCGGAGGTGTTCAAGGAGATCTGTGCCCGCCCGCCGGCGGTGCACCGCTTCCCCGGGTCGATGTCGGCACGGGTGCAGAGCGTCTGCCAGGTGCTGGTCGAGCAGTACGACGGCGACGCGGCCAACCTCTGGGCCGACGTCAGCAGCGGCCGTGAACTGCTCGGGCGGATCGCGGCGCTGCCCGGCTTCGGGGCACAGAAGGCCGGCATCTTCCTGGCGCTGCTCGGCAAGCAGTACGGCGTGACGCCCGACGGATGGCGGGAGGCGGCCGGCGCCTGGGGCGAGGACGGCAGCCGCCGATCGGTCGCCGACGTCACTGACGGTGAATCGTTGGCCCAGGTCAGAGCGACCAAGAAGGCCGTCAAGGCGGCCGCGAAGGCAGCGGCGACCAAGTAGCTCCTGCATCACTTCCACCCGGGGCGTGCGGGCGCTCGGGAGTAGCGTGAGACCTGAGAAGAAGTTGTCCGCCTCGATGTTTGACGAGGTGTTCCGCACGTGGCGCCCGGCCGCGGAGCGGACATGTTGATCGGAGCGTGGCGGATGTCCCAGTTCGAAGTGCACGACACGTCGTTCGAGGCGCACCTCACCCCGCCGTCCCGCCGGGTGGAGCCGACCGTCATCACCCAGGCCGAGCCGTCCTACGACGACCAGCTCAAGGCCCGCAAGAAACGCTATCTGATCACCATGGGCCTTCGGGTGCCGCTGCTGATCGCGGCCACCCTGACCTATCAGCACCTCTGGATCGCGATCCCGCTGCTGCTGATCTCGATTCCGCTGCCGTGGATGGCGGTGTTGATCGCCAACGACCGCCCGGCCCGCAAACGGGCCAAGAAGGTCGTTCCCGGCGTCATCAACTACGAGAAGGCGCTACCGCCCGGCACCCGCGAGATCGTCGACGGCGAGTAGACACCCGGCCTCCCCGGCCGACCCGGACGGGCATACGGTGGCGGGATGATCGACAGTGACGTGATCACCAGAGCCGGCCGGGTGTTCCGTGCCACCAACTCGCTGCATTCGCTGGTCTACTTCGTGCCCGAGGGCGACGAGGAGTACGTCGCGGCCGGGCTCCGCCCAGGTCGGATGGGCTACTTCGCCTCGCGAGCGGCACCGATGGGAGCCGTCGGACCGGGGACCGTCACCGCGACGTTCTACAACTTCAACCCCGAGCTGGTGGCCCGGCACATCCCCCGGGCCTGGACGCTGGCCACGCCGGAGCGGGTGCTGGCGGCCCGCTGGCGGGTCGCCGACCGCGGCCTGCGCCGTCTGCTCGGCCCGGAGATCATCGGGTCGGCCGACCTGAAGCGGGCCGCCGAGATCGCCCGCCGGGCGGCGCTGGCCTGCGGCATCGAGGGGCGCCCGCTGTTCGCCGGTCACGCCGGTCTGGAGTGGCCGCAGGAAACCCACCTGGTTTTCTGGCACGCCGTGACTCTGTTGCGGGAACACCGGGGTGACGGCCACATCACGGCGCTGGTGCGCGCTGAACTGTCCGGTATCGAGGCGATCGTCACGCACACGGCGACCGGACGAGGTTTCCTCACCGACGCCGCCAAGGCGTTGCGGATGTGGTCCGACGGACAGTGGGCGGCGGCGCAGGCCGGCCTGGCCGGGCGCGGGATCCTCGACGCCGAAGGGAATCTCACCGCCGCCGGGAGCGCGCTCCGGGCGGAGCTGGAGGACGAGACCGACCGCCTGAGCGCCGCGCCGTGGCGGGGGATCGACGCCGACTCCGTCGACGAGCTCATCTCCCTCGGCAAGACCCTCACGCGTCGGGTGGTCGACCGCGGCGCGTTCCCGCCGAAGGTGTTCGCGACTTGACCGGGCGGCCGGCCGCCGGCAGGGCCAAGGCCGTCGAGGTGCTGCCGCAGGTGGTGATCAGGTTCGCCGGTGACTCCGGTGACGGCATGCAGCTGACCGGGGACCGGTTCACCTCCGAGACCGCGATCTTCGGCAACGGCTTGTCCACCCTGCCCGACTTCCCGGCCGAGATCCGGGCCCCGGCCGGCACTCTGCCCGGGGTGTCGGCCTTCCAGCTGCAGTTCGCCGACCACGAAGTCGTCACCCCGGGCGATGCTCCCGGTGTCCTGGTCGCGATGAACCCGGCCGCGCTGAAGGCCAATCTGGCCGATCTGCCGCTCGGCGGCGTGATCATCGTGGACTCCGACGAGTTCACCGCCCGCAGCCTGACCAAGGTGGGCTACACGACGAACCCGCTCGAGGACGGCTCCCTGGCGTCCTACCAGGTGCACGCGGTGCCGCTGACCTCGATGACGGTCGAGGCGGTGAAGCCGGTCGGGCTGCACCGCAAGGAATCCGAGCGGGCCAAGAACATGTTCGCCCTCGGGCTGCTGTCCTGGCTGTACCACCGGCCCCTGTCCGGCACCGAGCGGTTCCTGCAGGCCAAGTTCTCCCGCCGACCGGACGTGCTGCGGGCCAACCTGATCGCGCTGGAGGCGGGCTGGTCGTTCGGCGAGACCACCGAGGGTTTCGCCGTGCACTACGAGGTGAAACCGGCCCCCCTGCCGCCCGGGCGGTACCGGACCATCCGCGGCAACCAGGCCCTGGCCTACGGCCTGGTGGCGGCGAGCCGGCAGACCGGGCTGCCGTTGTTCCTGGGGTCGTACCCGATCACGCCGGCCTCGGACATCCTGCACGAGCTGTCGGCGCTGAAGAACTTCGGCGTGCAGACGTTCCAGGCCGAGGACGAGATCGCCGGGGTAGGAGCCGCCATCGGCGCCTCCTACGGCGGGAGCCTGGGGGTGACCAGCACGTCCGGACCCGGGATCGCCCTGAAGAGCGAGGCCATCGGGCTGGCTGTGGCTCTGGAACTGCCGCTGATCGTGATCGACGTGCAACGGGGCGGCCCGTCGACCGGACTGCCGACCAAGACCGAACAGGCCGACCTGCTCCAGGTGATGTTCGGGCGCAACGGCGAGGCTCCGGTACCGGTGATCGCCGCCCGTTCCCCCTCGGACTGTTTCGCCGCCGCCCTGGAAGCGGCCCGGATCGCGACCACCTACCGGACCCCGGTGTTCCTGCTGTCCGACGGGTACCTGGCCAACGGCAGCGAGCCGTGGCTGATCCCGGCGCTGGATCAGCTGCCCGACCTGACGGTGACGTTCGCCTCGGAACCCAACCACGACAACGACTTCTGGCCGTATCTCCGGGATCCGGACACGCTGGCGCGGCCGTGGGCCATCCCGGGGACCGCTGGGCTGGAACACCGGATCGGCGGCATCGAGAAGGCCGACGGCCCCGGCACCATCTCCTACGACCCGGCCAACCACGACCACATGGTGCGCACTCGAGCGGCCAAGATCGCCGGGATCGGGTCGAGCATCGCGGACCTGAGCGTCGACGACCCGACGGGCGACGCGGAGATCCTGGTGCTCGGCTGGGGTTCCACCTTCGGGCCGATCACCGGGGCGGTGCGCCGGCTCCGGGCCGACGGGCTGGCGGTGGCCCAGGCTCATCTGCGTCATCTGAACCCGATGCCGGCCAACGTCGAGGCGGTTCTGCGTCGCTACCGGAAGGTCGTCGTCCCGGAGATGAACCTCGGGCAGCTGGCCCTGCTGCTGCGCGGCCTGTTCCTGGTCGACGCGGTCAGTGTCAATCAGGTGCGGGGCCTGCCGTTCCGGATCGACGAGTTGACCGATGCCGTGCGATCCGTCCTGGCCGGGAGCCATCGCCCGTCGACGATCGGGCCGGCCGGGATGTTCGGAGGAGCGTCATGACAGATCCGATCTCGCTGCACCTGGTCCCTCGGTCCGAGGCCAGGCAGACCCTGAAGGACTTCAAGACCGACCAGGAGGTCCGGTGGTGCCCGGGCTGTGGTGACTACGCGATTCTCGCTGCCGTCCAAGGGTTTCTGCCCGAGCTGGGGCTGCGGAGAGAGAACATCGTCTTCATCTCCGGTATCGGCTGCGCCGCCCGTTTCCCGTACTACCTGAACACCTACGGCATGCACTCCATCCACGGCCGCGCGCCGGCGATCGCCACCGGATTGGCCCTGACCCGGCCCGATCTGTCCGTCTGGGTGGTCACCGGTGACGGTGACGCGCTGTCGATCGGCGGCAATCACCTCGTCCACGCCCTGCGCCGCAACGTGAACCTGAAGATCCTGCTGTTCAACAACCGCATCTACGGTCTGACCAAGGGGCAGTACTCACCGACGTCGCCGATCGGCAAGGTGACGAAGTCCTCGCCGATGGGTTCGGTCGACGCTCCGTTCAACCCGGTCTCGCTGGCCCTGGGGGCCGAGGCCGGTTTCGTCGCCCGGACCATCGATTCCGATCGCAAGCACCTCACCTCCGTGCTGCGCGCCGCCGCCGCCCACAACGGCACCGCCCTGGTCGAGATCTACCAGAACTGCAACATCTTCAATGACGGCGCGTTCGACCCGCTGAAGGATTCGGAAACCCGGGACGACGTCACCATCGCGCTGGAGCACGGACGCCCGATCACCTTCGGGACCGCCGGAGAACACTGCGTCAGCCGAGATGCCAACGGCCGCTTGCAGATCGCCGATACCGCCGGTCATGACCCGGTGACTCACGACGCCCACGACCCCGACCCGTCGTCGGCGTTCGCCCTGTCGCGGCTGTCGGATCCGGCCACCCTGGCCAACACCCCGATCGGCGTCTTCCGCGACGTCGAGCGGCCCACCTACGAGGCCGGAGTGGCCGAACAACTACGCACCGCCGTGGCCCACCAGGGCCACGGTGACCTGGCCGGCCTGCTCGCCGGTCACGACACCTGGACCGTCGGGACGCCGTCGTCCCGGGAAGGAAACCGACATGCCTGAGGCCGTCGTCGTCGCCGCCACCCGATCACCGATCGGTCGGGCGTTCAAGGGTTCTCTGCAGGACATGCGCCCGGACGACATGACGGTCCAGATCGTCCGGGCCGCGCTGGCCAAGGTGCCCGAACTCGATCCGACCACCGTCGACGATCTGCTGCTGGGCTGCGGGACTCCGGGCGGGGAACAGGGTTTCAACATGGCACGGGTGGTCGCGGTGGCCCTCGGCCTGGACACGGTGCCCGGCACGACGGTCACCCGCTACTGCTCGTCCAGCGTGCAGACGACCAGGATGGCGATGCACGCGATCCGGGCCGGGGAGGGGCACGTGTTCATCTCGGCCGGGGTGGAGGCGGTCAGCCGGGCCGGGCGCGGCACGTCGGACAACCCACCGGTCGATCCCAGCGCCGATCCCAGGGACCGGGCCCGGAACCCCTGGCTCAACCCGATCTTCGCCTCCGCCGGGCAGCGGTCGGCGGTGCGGTCGGCCGGTGGAGCCGACCGCTGGCACGACCCGCGCGAGGCCGGGGAACTGCCGGACATCTACGTGGCGATGGGGCAGACCGCGGAGAACGTGGCCGGTCTGCGGTCGGTCAGCCGGGCCGAGCAGGACGAGTTCGCCTGCCGGTCGCAGAACCGGGCCGAAGCGGCGGCCGCGGAGGGCTTCTGGAGCCGGGAGATCACCCCGTTGATCCGGCCCGACGGCTCGGTGGTGGAAGTCGACGACTGCCCGCGGCCGGGCACGACGGTTCAGGCCCTGGCCGGGCTGAAGCCGGTCTTCCGTCCGGACGGCACCGTCACCGCCGGCAACGCCTGCCCGCTCAACGACGGCGCCGCCGCGCTGGTGATCATGAGTGACGTCCGGGCCGCCGAACTCGGCCTGACCCCGCTGGCCCGGGTGGTCGCCACCGGGGTGTCGGCCCTCTCGCCGGAGATCATGGGCCTCGGTCCGGTCGAGGCCACCCGCAAGGCGCTGGCGCTGGCCGGCCTGACCATCGGTGACATCGATCTGGTCGAGATCAACGAGGCCTTCGCCGCGCAGGTGATCCCCAGCTACCAGGAACTCGGTATCGACCTCGACCGGCTGAACGTCAACGGCGGCAGCATCGCCGTCGGGCATCCGTTCGGCATGACCGGTGCCCGTATCACCACCACTTTGCTGAACGGACTGCGCACCCACGACAAGACCCTCGGGCTGGAGACCATGTGTGTCGGCGGAGGCCAGGGCATGGCGGTGATCTTCGAGCGCCTCAGCTGAGCTCGGAGCCAAGGGCCGACCGGATGTCGTCGGAGGTCACCAGGAACAGCCCGGCCAACTCGACGCCGGCCCGCTCGGCGCCGTCGATCAGCGCATCGGTCCAGACCTGGTCGGAGCGGGTGGCCCGGGATGGCCCCCAGCGCTCCAGGGCCAGTACGGCCGACCCGCCCGGCGCCTGCTGGTCGAGCACCCGGCTGATCATGTTCATCAGGCCGCCGATCATGTCGGCCCTCGGCCGCGGGGGAGTGTCGCCGATCGGGATCAGGACCGGCATCTGGCGGCGCTGACGATCGAGGAACATCACCCAGACCTGGCGCGCGGTGATCGCCCGACCGACCAGGGAGCTGACCCGTTCCAGCAACTCGGCCCCGGTCCGCAGGGGGATCTCCATCGCTTGGGAAGCGTTCGGTGGATGCATGTCCGGCAGTGTGGCCCCGGACGCGATCGGGGCCGGAGGGTTGTCCACACGGCCCGCCGAGCAAGCGAGTTTGTGCACAACCTCGGCCGGGCCGGCCTTCTCACTCCCGTGGGCGGGCCCCGACATGAGCGGCCGCTGCGGTCCCGGCCCGCACGCCGGCCTGCAGCGCGTCCAGGGGGTCGGCGCCGGCCAGCCAGCTGGCCAGCAGGCCTGCGTTGAACGCGTCGCCGGCTCCGGTCGAGTCGGTTTCGTGGACCTGGGGGGCCGGAACGGTGACGCGGGCGTCCGGCGAGTACCAGGAGGCGCCGTGTCGTCCGTGGGTGACGACCAGGGCCCCGACCACCTCCAACACGACCTCGATGCCGCCGAGGGCGCTGAGTTCGGCGTCGTTGGGCAGCAGCAGATCGACGCCGCGCACCCAGGACAGGAAGGTCTGGGCCCCGACCGAGGGGATGTGGTTGGCCGCCTGCGGATCCACCGATGTGGTCCACCCGGCCGCCTTGGCCCTGGCCAACGCGGCGAGCCCGGCTGGGCGTGACCCTTCGTCCAGCAAGACATACCCGGACAGGTGCAGATGGGCTCGACCGTCCACGTCGGGCAGCACCACGTCGTCCGGCGAGAACGCGTTGTTGGCACCGCGATCGGCCAGCATGGTGCGGTCGCCGTCCGGGGCCACCAGCACGACGACGCAGCAGGTCGGCAGCACCGGGTCGACGGCGAACCGGCAGCTGATACCGCCCGCGGTCAGTTCGGTCGCAGCGGTCCGGCCGGCCTCGTCATCGCCGACCCGGGCGATCAGCGAGACGTCGACGTCCTCTTTGGCCAGCCAGGCCGCGGTGTTGCCGCCGGCTCCACCCGGCGCGACGGCCACGGCGGCCCGGGTGTCGTGCCCGAACACCACCGCGCCGGCCAGCTTGGCCACCACGTCGAGGCCCACGTCCCCGACGACGGTGACGTGCGGCCGGCTCACCGACCGGCCCGGGCGAGAGCGACGGCGACCTCGCCGGCCAGAGACGCGTTGCTCAACACCAGGTCGACGTTGACCGTCAGGCTGGCTCCGTGGGTCGTGTGGTGGAAGAACTCCAGGAGCCGGGGCGTGACGTCCTTGCCGGTGATCCCCTCCGTCCGGAGGAGTTCCAGACCCGATTCCAGGGTCCGGTCGTGCAGGTCAGGGTCCAGCTGCTTGTCCGGCGCGATCGGGTTGGCCAGCACGACCCCCGCCTGATCGGTCGCCAGCTCACGGCGGGCCAGCACCACCGCGGCCGCCTCGGCCGGGGTCCGGACCGTCCAGGGCACCCCGTAACCGGAGTCCGAGAGGTAGAAACCGGGGAACCGATCGGTGCGGTAGCCCAGCACCGGGACCGACAGGGTCTCCAGGTACTCCAGGGTTCCCGGTACGTCGAGGATCGACTTCACGCCGGCGCACACCACGAGCACCGGGGTGCGGGCCAGCACGCCGAGGTCGGCCGACACGTCGAAGCTGGACGCGGCGCCGCGGTGCACGCCGCCGAGGCCGCCGGTGGCGAAGACCGAGATCCCGGCCCGATGGGCCAGGGCCGAGGTGGACGCGACGGTGGTGGCGCCGTCCCGGTGCAGCGCCAGGGCTGCTCCCAGGTCGCGCACGGACAGTTTGGCGATGTCGTCGGATGCGCAGAGCCGGTCAAGGTCGGCCGGCCCGAGACCGACCTTGACCACCCCGTCCAGCACCGCGATGGTGGCCGGGACCGCGCCGTTCCGGCGCACCTCGCCCTCGATCCGGTCGGCGATGACCCGGTTGTCGCCGCGGGGCAGCCCGTGGGCCAGGATCGTCGATTCCAGCGCGACGACGGCCCCGCCGGTGGCCAGGGCATCCGCCACTTCCGGGTGGATCTGCAGCAACGAGCTCACGTCTACTCCATGCGTCAAGGGGGATCGGGCCCGGCCGGTCACGATCGGGCGGGCCCGGAGGTGACGTCATCGGCGACGGGCTCCCGCCGATGGCATCATGGCAACTGCCGCGGTGGCAAACTCCCAGTTCGCCCCGCGGTCGATGAAACCGGCCAGATCAACCGTGAGGATCACCCGATGTCGACCGAGACGCTCACCAAACCCGAAGAGCAGACCACTGACCGCACCGGTGACGACACCCCGAAGATGTTCCACTACGTCCGCAAGGCGAAGATCGCGGAGAGCGCCGTCATGGGCAACATGGTGGTGGCGTTGTGTGGGGAGACGTTCCCGGTGACGAAGTCGGCGAAGCCGGGTTCGCCGGTGTGCCCGGACTGCAAGAAGATCTTCGACGCGATGCCCAAGGGTCGCGACTGATCCTCCGCCGGCGGTCGTCCCGGCAAGGTCCCTCCGGCATGGACCCGGCGAGGGTCAGGCCGGGAGCAGTCCGGACGCCAGCAACCCGGCCCGGACGGTCTCCCGGTCTGATTCCGGCGCCGGCGGTAGCGGCAGCCGCACCGTGCTGTGCTCCAACACACCGAGCAGTTCCAGCGCGACCTTGGCCGTGATCGCACCCTGGCTCGTCGTCATCATGGCCCGCACCGCCGGCACCAGCCGTGAGTTGATCGCCCGCGCGGCGACCAGGTCGCCGGAGTCGACCGACCGGATCATCTCCGCGTAGGCGCCGGCCGCGGCATGCGACACCACGCTGACGACGCCGGAGGCGCCGACGGCGAGCCAGGCCAGGTTCAGCGCGTCGTCACCGGAGTAGATCCGGATGCCGGTCTCACGCTGGAGCCAGGCTCCCCGTTCCAGGTCGCCGACCGCGTCCTTCACCGCGATGATCAGCGGGTTCTTGACGAGTTCGAGGTAGGTGGACTCGGCGATCTGCACCCCGGTGCGGCCCGGGATGTCGTACATCATCACCGGAGCCCCGCCGCCGGCTTCGGCCACCGCGTTCATGTGGGCGAGGATGCCGGCCTGCGGCGGCTTGTTGTAGTACGGCGTGACGACCAGCAGTCCGTGCGCCCCCAGCCGGCCCGCCTGTGCGGCCAACTGGCTGGAATGGCGGGTGTCGTTGGTCCCGACGCCGGCCACCACCGTCGCCCGGTGGCCGACCTCGTCCAGGACGACCTCGAGCAGCCGGCCGTCCTCGTCGCTGGTCGTGGTGGGCGACTCGCCGGTGGTGCCGCTGACCACCAGACCGTCGCTGCCCTGATCGACCAGGTGGGACGCCACCCGGCGGGCCGCGACCAGGTCGAGCTCACCGTCAGGGGTGAACGGGGTGACCATCGCAGTGAGCACCCGACCGAACGGGGCCGAAGGGGAAACCAGGGGACTGACCATGGGCGGAGCCTAACGGGACCCGGCGGAACCGGCGACAAGCGTTGCCTCAGACGGCGTCGGCCGGGTGGCGGGCCGGGTCGTACTTCTGCCAGCGTCGCAGTTCCCGCTTGGGCCGCTTCGGCGGGTAGTACTCCAGCAACGCGTTGTTGAACTGGGCGCCGATGATGATCGCCATCGAGATGAAGTAGTAGAAGAGCAGGAACGTGATCGGGGTGGCCAACGCGCCGTACGTCAGGCCATGGGCGTAGACGTAGGTCAGGTACAGCCGCAATCCGAACGAGGCGACGAAGAAGACCACCGCGGCCAGCACGGCCCCGGGAAGTCCTCGTTTCCATGCGTGGCGGTGCTTCGGCGCGACCTTGTACAAACTGGTCAGCAGCAACAGCAGTCCGACGGCGAGCGCCGGGTAGTAGGCGATGTTCACCACCGAGGTGGCGGTGCTCTGCCACGATTCCGGGAACAGCTTGGGCAGCGCCTCCGGTCCGATGGCCAGGATCGGCAGGCCGAAGATCCCGGCCACCAGGAACATCAGGTAGAGGCCGAGGGCGAAGAACCGCTCCGCGATCGGATGCCGGATCTCGTGCTGGCCGTAGGCGATGGTGATCGCCTCGACGAACGCGCTCATCGCCGACGACCCGGCCCACAGGCTGATCACCAGGCCGACCGACACCACGTCCGATCGGCCGTGTCCGAGGATCGTCTTGACCGTGTTGCCGACCAGGTTGTCGGCGACCTCCTTGTTGAAGACCTGATGCAGGAACACGAAGATCGCGTGCTCGATCTGGGTCAGCGTGTCCGCCCCGAACAGCGGGGCCACGAAGCCGACCAGTCCGAGCAGGGCCAGCAACAGGGGTGCGGTGGACAGGGCACACCAGAATGCGGCCTGCGAGCTCATCCCGAAAAGAGAGTCGCTCCAGGCCTTCGACATGGTCCGGACGGCCACCTTGCGCCAGCGGTGCCGGACCGGCCCGTCGGCCGTCGGCACCGGACCGGTCGGCACCGGGACCGGCCCGGCGGTCAGCCGGTGCCACGGCACCGTCAGGTTGTCGGCCGGGGACGGCGCGGAGGTGGTCCGGCCGTTGCCCGTCGGTCGTGCGTCGGCGGTGGGATCCGGTCGGTGCAGGGCGACGGTGGCGCTCGAGCCGTCCTCGACGTACCGGGCTTCGGCCGGTGGACGTGGCCCTCCGCGGGCGCTCGGGTCGAGCGCGGAGCGCTCATCGTCCGAGTGGCGGGCACTGGTCACGCTCCCGAGTCTGCCTTTTTTGCCCACGGCGGGTCAGGCGACCCTCCGCACCGCCGCTAACTTGTGACACTTCCCGCTCGGCGCCCGTCGATGGACCGCCACCGTCGTGGGTCGCCGGTAACCTCTACCGGGCCGGTCCCGGCGTCCGGGCCGCCGGCGCGCTCGTGCCGGTTGTCGGTGTCCGTTCTCGGTTCTCAGTTCATTGGTTTCGTGCAGAAGGGTGGGGGAGCCAGTCGTGGCCTTCGTCCCGATCGGGGTGGATCCCGGACGCCTGCGGATCTGGCAGAAGGAGGCATTGGCGTCCTACGACGCCGCCGCGTCGAAGGATTTCCTGGTCACGGCCACCCCGGGCGCCGGTAAGACGACCTTTGCGTTGGCCGTCGCGTGCCGGTTGCTGCTGAGCCGGGTGGTGGACCGGATCGTCGTGGTGGCCCCGACCGATCACCTGCGCACCCAATGGGCCGACGCCGCCGCGGCGGTCGGGCTGAACCTCGACCCGACCATGACGAACGCGCAAGGACCGGTCCCGGACGGTGCGCACGGTTACGTGACGACCTACGCCCAGGTGGCCGGCCGCCCGATCATTCACGCCGCCCGCTCGGGCCGGAGGCGCTCGCTGGTGATCCTGGACGAGATCCACCACGCTGGGGACGGGCTCAGCTGGGGCGAGGCGGTGGCCGAGGCCTTCGGTGACGTGCACCGCCGGCTGTCGCTCACCGGCACGCCGTTCCGCACCCGCCCCGACGAGCGGATCCCGTTCGTAGGCTACGAGATGGACGGGGATCTGCTCCGCTCGATCGCCGACTACACCTACGGCTACCGGCAGGCGCTGGCCGACGCCGTGGTCCGGCCGGTGGTCTTCGCCGCGTACACCGGTGTCTCCCGCTGGCGCAACAACGCCGGCGAGGTGGTCGCCGCGTCGCTCACCGACGCCGGCACCAGGTCGGTCGAGGCGGCGGCGTGGAAGACCGCGCTCGACCCCACCGGCGGCTGGGTGCCGCACGTCATCGCGGCCATGGACGAGCGGATCACCCACCTGCGCGAGACCGGGATGCCCGATGCGGCCGGGCTGGTGCTGGCCAGCGATCAGGACGACGCCCGGGCCTACGCCGGTGTGGTGAAGCGGCTGACCGGCGAGCAGCCGATGCTGATCCTGTCCGACGACCCGAAGGCGTCGAAGAAGATCGAGGAGTTCCGCACGTCGACGAGACGGATCGCGGTGTGCGTCCGGATGATCTCCGAAGGGGTCGACGTCCCGCGGGCCGCCTGTCTGGCCTGGATGACGAGCTACCGCACGCCGCTGTTCTTCGCTCAGGCCGTCGGGCGTGTGGTGCGGGCCCGCGGGGTCCACGAGTCGGCCACCGTGTTCCTCCCGGCCGTCCGGCCGTTGCTGACCCTGGCCGCCGAGATGGAGATCGACCGGAACTACGTGATGGCCCCGCCACCGAAGGCGGCCCAGGACGACCTCGAGACCCTGGACATGCCGGTCCCGGAGCCGGCCGAGAAGGAGCGGTCGGAGTTCGAGTTCCTCGACTCGCAGGCCGAGTTCGCGCACGTCCTGCACTCCGGACGGGCGGTCACCGCCGAGCCGATGACGGCCGGCCCGGTCACCGAGGAGGACGAGGCCTACCTGGGTCTGCCCGGACTCCTGACCGCCGAGCAGACCGCGGCCGTGCTCGCCCGTCGGGATTCGGAACTTCGGCGCCGGGTCGACACCGCCGCCCGGAACCACCAGATGGGCGGTGGAGACCTGTTCACGGCGGCCGAGGTGAGCTCCGAGGGACTGTCCGACGGCCACGCCGGTTGGCGGGCCGCCGCCGAGCTCAGACGCGAGGTCAACCAGTTGGTCGGTCGCGTGGCCGCCCGGACCGGATCGCCCCACGCGCAGGTGCACTCGCAGATCCGCCGTTCGGTACCCGGCCCCCCGTCGGCCGCGGCGTCGGCCGAAGTGCTGGAGCGCCGCCGCGACCACCTGCTCGGGATGCTCTGACGTCAGGAATCCGGCCGCTCCGGAGAATCCGGCTCCTCAGCCGGTGGAGATCGCCTTGGCCGAACCGAGGATGCCGACCGGTCCGGCGGCCAGGAACAGGTACCACCCGAGGCCGGCGTGGCTGAACAGATCCGAGACGGACTGGTTGAAGGTCTGGTAGCCGTGCAGGGGCCACCAGGCGGCGCCGGCCAGGCAGGCGATCGACAGCAGCAGGGCGACGACACCGAGCGGGCGGTGATCGATCGGGGTGAGCAGGCAGAGCCCGAGCAGGAGCAGGGCGGCGCCGGCGAGCGCGACACCGATGACCGAATAGGCGGTGACGGTGTCGCTGGTGGACAGAGCGGCGCCGGTGCGGGCGGCCTGGTAGCGCTCCCAACCGGTGATACCGCCACCGGTGGCCTGCAGGCCGACTCCGGTCACCATCGAACTCCACGACAGGAACAACTGGCCAAGGCCACAGGCGCCGGCCACGACGGTCAGCAGGGCGGCCAGCAGATCGCCTCTGGGCGGCCGGAAGCCGTGATCGCTGGTCACCGGCCAGGCCACGCCGGACGCGCCGCGGCTTCGTTGACCTGGCGCTGCTGACATGACGGAAGGCTCCCGGACGGTGAGGGTGTTCGGTCCGCCACCGGTGGGCGACGACCGTCACCATCATCTCCCATCGGCGCGACCGAGATGATGGGTCCCGGAGAATGGATGGCCCGGTAACGCAAAACGCCGCCCCGAGGGGCGGCGTCAGGAGCAACGTTCTTGGCGGGATACCGACTTCGGATCGGAACCACCCCGGGTGACGAGCGCCCGGGCACCCGCTTCCGGCGATCCGCCCGACGGCATCGCTACCGAGCGGACGGTTCGCCGGAGACCTCAGTTGGCGGCGCGGTACAGGTCCGCCGCAAGCTCTTCCAGCTTGGCCGAGTATTCGTGGGCGTGGTGGCCGCAGAACAACAGCTCTCCGCCCTTGGGAAGAACAGCTCGAACCGCCGCTGCGGCTCCACACCGATCGCAACGATCGGCGGCGGTGAGTGCTGCGGGACTGGCCAGGGTTCCGGTCATGTCGTCCTCCCATCTTCGGCCACCGCTTCCGGTGGCTTGCGTGTACTTCAGTTACCACTACACAGGATGCGACGCTGGCCGGCATCGGTCTGTTCCCTCCGAAGCGAATGCGTTACAGCACATTTACCTGGTGGATATGGGGCATTCGACGCCACAGCCGGTTCGGACCGGTGTACGAGCGAACAACCATCGGGGATGTTGCGGGACCACTTCATGGTGCCATTCGCCACCCGGATTCATGCGCGACTTCGCCCGTGGCGAACGCCAGGTGTGTCGCCGATGTCAGATGGCTGTGATCGCACTCACCGCCAGAGCCGGCCGTCCCGGGACCTTCGGCCCTGGTTGACCAGCGGCGTTGTCTCGCAGGCTGTCACCCATGGACTCCCTCGCCCTCGCCAGATGGCAGTTCGGCATCACGACCGTCTACCACTACCTGTTCGTGCCCGTGACCATCGGGATGGCGTTGTTCATCGCCATCATCGAGACGGCCTGGGTCAGGACCCGCAAGGTCCAGTACCTGCGCGCGGCCAAGTTCTGGGGCAAGTTGTTCCTGATCAATTTCGCCGTGGGCGTAGTGACCGGCATCGTCCAGGAGTTCCAGTTCGGGATGAACTGGTCGGACTACTCGCGGTTCGTGGGCGATGTCTTCGGGGCGCCGCTGGCCATGGAGGCCCTGCTGGCCTTCTTCCTGGAGTCGACCTTCATCGGGCTCTGGATCTTCGGCTGGGACAAGCTCTCCCCGCGTCTGCACGTCACCTGCATGTGGGTGGTGGCCGCCGGCACCTCGGCCTCGGCGTACTTCATCCTGGCCGCCAACTCGTTCATGCAGCACCCGGTCGGCTACACGATTGACCCGGTGACCAAGCAGGCTCGGATGACCGACATCGGGGCGGTGCTGTTCCAGAAGTTGCAGCTGTACACCTTCGGGCACGTCATCCTGGCCTGCGTCCTGACCGGCGCCGTGCTGATCACGGCGGTCTCGGCGTGGTTCCTGATGCGCCGGCGCAACGAGGACGTCTTCCGGCCGTCCCTGCGTCTTGGGCTGGTCGGCATGCTCATCGGCGCCATCGCGGTGCTGATCTCGGGTGACCTACAGGCCAAGGTGATGACCGACGTGCAGCCGATGAAGATGGCGGCCGCCGAAGCTCTGTACCAGACGTCCCAGCCGGCGTCGTTCTCGCTGATCACCGTGGGCACCCTGGACGGGCAGCACGAGGTCTGGTCGGTCCGCGTCCCCGATCTGCTGTCGTTCATGGCCACCGGCAGCTTCGACGGCAAGGTCGAGGGCATCAACAACGTGCAGGCCGAGTACACCCAGCTCTACGGTCCCGGCGACTACCGGCCGAACGTCCCGCTGACCTACTGGATGTTCCGGCTGATGGTCGGGGCCGGGTTCGCCCTGCTCGTGGTCGCGATCGTCGGGCTGTGGTTGACCAGGAAGGGCCGGCTGCCGACGTCCAGATGGGTGTGGCGGTTGGCCATGCTGGCCGTCGTCGGGCCCTACATCGGCAACTCCGCGGGGTGGGTCTTCACCGAGATGGGCCGCCAGCCGTGGACGGTGGTGGGGCTGTTCAAGACGGCGGACTCGGTGTCGCCCAACGTGTCTGCCGGGGAGGTGCTGACCTCGTTGATCATCTTCACCGTGCTCTACGGGGTGATGGCGGCCATCGAGGCCCGGCTCTTCCTGAGGTACACCAAGGCCGGCCCGATCAGTGCCGACGAGGCGCTGGAATCGATCACCCGCCGCGGGCCCGATGACCATGACGACGACGTGGACCAGGGCGAACGCGTCCTGACCTTCGCGTACTGACCCCGGATCCACGAAGAGAGAAGCGGAATACACCATGTGGCTGAACCAGTTGTGGTTCCTCGTCATCGGCGTGCTGTGGGTCGGGTACTTCGTACTCGAGGGGTTCGATTTCGGGGTCGGGGCGTTGCTGGCCGTGATCGGCCGGGACGAGAAGGGCCGGCGGGTGCTGATCAACACCATCGGTCCGGTGTGGGACGGCAACGAGGTGTGGCTGCTCACCGCGGGCGGGGCCACGTTCGCGGCCTTCCCGCAGTGGTACGCCACCCTGTTCTCCGGGTTCTACCTGCCGTTGCTGCTGATCCTGGTCTGCCTGATCGTCCGCGGGGTCGCCTTCGAGTTCCGGGGCAAGGGGGACACCGACGAGTGGCGCCGCAACTGGGACTGGGCCATCCAGATCACGTCCTGGCTGCCGGCCTTCCTGTGGGGCGTGGCCTTCGGCAACATCGTCAACGGGGTGCCGCTGGACTCGGCCCACAACTTCACCGGCAACCTGTTCACCCTGCTCAATCCGTTCGCGCTGCTCAGCGGGCTGACCACGCTGCTGTTGTTCCTCACGCACGGGTCGATCTACCTCGCCCTGAAGACGACGCTGGAGGTCAGGGCCAGGGCCAGGTCGATGGCCCTGCGGTTCGGATCGGCGGCGGTGGTGGTGATGGCCGTGACGGTCGGCTGGCAGTGGGGCATCCGCGGTACCGGCTGGAGCGGGCTGGCCGCCGTGATCGCGGTGGCCATGCTGGCCGGCGCGGTCGTCCTGACCCGGCGTGGACGCGACGGATGGGCCTTCGTCGCCTCGGCCGTGGCCACCCTGGCGCTGGTCGCCGGGTGGTTCCTGGCCCTGCACCCGGACGTGATGCCCTCGAGCACGGACCCGGCCGGCACCCTCACCCTGACCAACGCGGCGTCCGGCCACTACACGTTGGTGGTGATGAGCTGGGTCGCGCTGGCGCTGGTTCCGTTCGTGGTGGCCTACCAGGCCTGGAGCTACTGGATCTTCCGCAGGCGCATCTCCAGCGCTTCGATCCCGCCGTCGCCCCGGCGGCCGGCGGCCCGGCCGGAGAGCCTCGCCCGGTGAAGCCGCTCGATCCCGCCTTGTTGCGGCTGGCCGCGCCGGTTCGCTGGCTGTTGGCGGCCTCTGTGGCGATCGGGATCGCCTCGGCCGCCCTGATGATCGTCATGGCCGCCCTCATCGCCGGGACCTTGACCGACGTCCTGGTGATGCACCGGGACGTCGACGCGATCGCCGGCCGCCTGGTCCTGCTGGCCGTGGTGGTCGCCGCCCGGGCTGCGCTGGCCGCCGCGGCGGAGTTCTTCGCCCGCACCTCGGCGGCGGAGGTGGTGATCGATCTGCGTCACCGGACGCTGGTGCATGTGGCCGCCCTGGGACCACGCTGGCGGAGCCGGCGCACCGGCGCCGGGCTGAACTCGGTACTGGGCGCCGGCCTCGACGCGATGCACGACTACCTGGCCCGGTATCTGCCGGCGCTGGTGCTCGCCACCCTCGTCCCGGCCGCGATGGTGGCCTACCTGTTCTCGGTCGACGTCGAGACCGGGCTGATCGTGGTCCTGACGCTGCCGTTGGTGCCCGTGTTCATGGCGCTGGTCGGGTGGTATGCCGACCGGGACACCCGGCGGAAGTGGCGCCTGCTGGCCCAGCTGTCCGGGCACTTCGCCGACGTGGTGGCCGGGCTCCCCGTCCTGGTGGTGTTCGGACGGGCGAGGAAGCAGGCCTCCTCGGTCGCCGCGGTCGCCGAGGAGCATCGCAAGGCATCCATGGCCACGCTGCGGCTGGCGTTCCTGTCCTCACTGGTGCTGGAGTTGCTGTCCACCCTGTCGGTGGCCTTGGTCGCGGTGACGGTCGGGCTGCGTCTGGTCGACGGTCACGTCGGGTTGTCGGTGGCCTTGACCGTGCTGATCCTGGCCCCGGAGGCATATCTACCGCTCCGCACCCTTGGCGCCCGGTTCCACGCCGCCGCCGACGGCGTCGCCGCCGTCGACACGGTGCTCAACATCCTCCGAACCCCGTTGCCGGACAACGGGAACCGGACCGATCTGGCTGCGGTGCCCGGCATCCGGCTGATCGGGGCCACGGTCGATCACGGTGCCGGACGGGGGGTGGCCGACGTCGACCTGGTGGCCCAGCCCGGTCGGATCACGGCCGTCCAGGGACCCAGCGGGTCCGGCAAGTCCACTGCGCTGGCCATGGCCGCGGGGCTGCTGCAGCCGGACTCGGGGCTGGTCGAGGTGACCACCGCCGCCGGGTGGACCGATCTGTCCGCCATCGCGCCGCCCGCCTGGCGGGACGCCGTCGCCTGGTGCGGGCAGCGTCCCTTGCTCGTTCCGGGCACCATCGCCGAGAACCTCGACCTCGGCGGCCGACTGGATCCCGAGCGACGGCGCCTGGCCCTGGAAGCGGTGGCCGCGGCCGACTTCCTGACGGCGCTGCCGGACGGTCTGGAGACCGTCGTGGGCGACGACGGAGCCGGGTTGTCGGCCGGTCAGCGACACCGGATCGCCCTGGCCCGGGCGCTGGCCGGGACGCAACCGGTCGTCCTGCTCGACGAACCGACGGCCGATCTCGATCCGGAGACCGAGGAACACGTCGTCGACGGTATGGCCCGTCTGCTGGCCGGGCGGACGGTCGTCCTGTCGACCCACCGCGACGCTCCACTGCGTCTGGCCGACCGGGTGGTGCGGTTGGGGCCGGTGCCGGACCTGGATCGCGATCGTGCACTGGAGCCGTCGGTATGACGCTGCGCCTGGTGATCCCCATGATCCGTCCATGGCGGTGGCGGTGGTTGCTCGCCGTGTGCGCCGGGGCATTGGCCCTGGCGGCCTCGGTGGCCCTGACCGGAACGGCCGGCTGGCTGATCGCGACCGCCGCGACTCATCCGCCGGTGCTGACCCTGCTGGTCGCCACGGTCGCGGTGCGCACCTTCGGCATCGCCCGCGGCGTGCTCCGGTACGCCGAACGTCTGCTGTCCCACGACGTCGCCCTGCGCGTGGTCGGGTCGCTGCGGGCGGCCGTGGTCTCGGCCCTGACCCGGGTGGTCGAGCGGGGTGGCGCGCTCGGCCGTCGATCGGGTTTGTTGACGAGCGCGGTGGCCGACGCCGACGAGGTCGGCGATCTGCTGCTGCGGGGGTTGCTGCCGCTGATGGCGGCCGGGTCCGTCGCCGTGGCCACGGTGCTGGTCGCCGCGACGGTGCTCCCGTCGGCCGGGGTGGTCCTGGCCGTCTGCTTGTTGGTGGGCTGCGTCGTGGCGCCGGTGATCTCCGCCCGATCGATCGCCGAGGTGGAGCGGGCGAGTGTGGGTCGTCGCCGGGTCAGGGACCAGATCCTCACCGAAACGGTCGACAAGATCACCGACCTGGTCGCGGTCGGCGCCTTCCCGGCCGCCCTCGGGCGGCTGGCGACGAGCGAACGCGCCGATCTCACCCTGCGGCGCCGGTCGGCCCGGACGGCCGCGGCCGGTGCCGCGGTCGCTGTCCTGACCACCGGCGGTGCGGTCGTGCTGACCCTGGCCGTCGGCGCCCCGCCGGTCGTCACGGGCGGGTTGGGGCCGGCCTGGCTGGCCGTGCTCGTGCTCATGCCCCTGGCCCTGACCGAGATGATCAGCTCGATCTCCGACAGCGTGGCCGCGTTTGCCCGGGCCGGCGCGGCCGGCCGGCGGCTGGCCGTGTTGCTGGACGAACCCGAGGTATCGGCGCCCCCGCCGACCCCGGCTGGAGCGGACCAGGACACGGTGGTGCGGCTGCGCGGCGTGGCCGCCCGTTGGCCGGGATCGGAGCGGGACGTCATCTCGGGAATCGATCTGGATCTGCACCCGGGCGGCCGGGTGGTCCTGGTCGGCGAGAGCGGCGCCGGGAAGTCGACCCTCGCCGCCGTGCTGGTCGGCCTGCTGAAGCCGACGGCCGGGACCATCACGGTCAACGACCGCGTGGTGCCCGATCTCGCCGGGCTGGGCCGGGTGGCCTGGGCCGACCAGGAGGCGCACGTGTTCGACACCTCGATCCGGCAGAACGTCATGCTGGCCCGCCCGGAGGCCACCGAGGCGGAATTCCGCGCCGCGCTGGCCGCAGCGGGTCTGCGCGACTGGGTGGCCGGCCTGCCGGCCGGCGGCGAGACCCCGGTGGGGGAGAACGGGTTGGGCATCTCCGGTGGCCAGCGGCAGCGGATCGCGCTGGCCCGGGCCTTCCTGGCCGATCGCCCGGTGCTGGTGGCCGACGAGATCGGGGCCCACCTGGACGAGGAGACGGCGGCGGCGGTGACCGCGGCGGCACTCGCGCCTGACCCGCGTCGTTCCGTGGTACTCATCACCCATCGGCCCGACGACGTCGGACGCGGCGACACGGTGCTGGAGATGACCGGCGGCCGGCTGCGCCGGCTGGTGCCGACCCCGGTCTGACCGGCGGCGACCCAACCGGTGGTCGCCGGTGCGGCCAGTCGGCGACCGGTGGACCCGGCCGGTGACGGTCTAGCCGGCCGGCATCTGATCGGCGGCCATGCGCTGCACGGTCACGTAGATGACCGCCTGGGTCCGACGTTCGAGTCCGAGCTTGGCCAACACCATGGTGACGGTGTTCTTCACGGTCTTCTCCGCGATGCCCAGCCGGCCGCCGATCTCCCGGTTGGTCATGCCGAGCCCCACCAATCCGAGCACCTGATCCTCGCGTGGCGTCAGATGGTGTTCGTTGGTCGGGCGCCGACCCGCGACCGGAATGTTCCACGATGCTGCCTGTGCGGGTCTGCCCCCGGCGGCAATAGCTGTCATGCCCTCACGATATTCGACAAGTTGTAGAAGTTCTACATGAAGTAGAATCAATCTGACGGAAGCAGGAGGTATACCCGTGGTGGGTCGTGGCGAGTTGGAACGGGCGGTCGTCAGCGTCCTCTGGGATGCCGGAGAGCCGATGACCGCTCGCTCCGTGACCGAGGCACTGACCGGTCGCGATCTGGCTGTCACCACGGTGCTGACCGTGCTGGCCCGGCTCGAGGGCAAGGGCATCGTCCGGCGGGCCCGGGACGGTCGCGCCCACACCTACGAGGCGGTGGCCGGTCGCGAGGAGCACACGGCTCACCTCATGCGTCAGGTGCTCGACACCGCCGGTGACCGTGACGATGCGCTCGCCCGTTTCGTCGGCGCCGTCTCACCCGAGGACATCGAGGCTCTACGACGCGCTCTCGACGGCCGCTGACGTAGGTAGATTGGTGATCGTGCCGGCCGCTCCGTTCCTGGCCGGCGGCCTCGCCGTCGCGTCGCTCGTCCTGGCCTCTCCGGTCAGTGCGCTGCTGGCCAAGGCGAGCTGGACCCGCAGGGCGCCCAGGGCCGCCCTCGTGCTCTGGCAGAGCGTGTGTCTGTCCGCCGGTCTGTGCTTGATCGGGGCCGGGTTCGTCATCGCCCTCGAGCCGTTGGGGCACAACATCTTCGACGCATCCGCGGCGTGGTTCGGGCGTCTGTGGTCCGGCCGCGCCCTGGTCGGGATGACCGGTCACGGCATCATCACCGGCACCCTGTCGACCGCCGCCGCGCTGATCCTGTTCGGTGTGCTGATCCGCAGCACGGTGCTGACCGTGCGCCGCCGCGGCGCCCACCGCTTGCTGCTCGACCTGCTCACCGGCGACCGCGGACCGGATCCCAGCGGCGCCCGCCCGGGCCCGGAGATCGACGACCTGCTGTCCGACGTCCGGATCCTGGATCATGCCTCCGCCGTCGCGTACACGTTGCCCGGGTGGCACTCCCGGGTGGTGCTGTCGGCCGGGATGGTGAATCTGCTGGCCCGTGCCGAGCTGGTCGCTGTCATCGACCACGAGAAGGCGCACGTGCGCAGCCGACACGACCTGCTGGTACTGCCGTTCCAGGCCTGGGGGACGGCGGTCGGATGGCTGCCCGGCGTGCGGGCGGCGGCGGACTCGGTGGCCGAACTCACCGAGATGCTCGCCGACGACTGGGCCGCGTCCCGATCGTCCCCGTCCACCCTGGCCAAGGCGCTGGCCACGGTCGCGCTGGCCGGGGTGTCACGGAACGCCGGGGTGGCCGGCTCCCAGACCCCGGCCGTGGCCAGCCGGTCGGTCGCGGCCCGGGTGGAGCGCCTCCGGCATCCGCGGCCCCTGTCGACCTGGGCGCTGACCTGCGTCTACGTCGTCGCCCTGCTGCTGTTGGCCGTGCCCGCGCTATCTCTGACGGTCGGTTGGAGTTGACGGTGCCCGGACACGGTGACGGCCTCTCGTGATAGGACACCGGGGTGAGCAACTCAGCGCAGGACGAGAACGAAGTGAGCACGCCGTTCCATGATCTGGACGCATTCGTCGCCCTACCCCGGATGTCGGGTCTGACGATGTCGCCCGACGGCCGGACCCTGGTCGTCTCGGTGAGCCGGCCGGACACCTCGGCCCACCGCTACCAGAGCGCGTTGTACTCGGTCGACCCGGCGGGGGAACGCCCGGCCGTCCGTCTGACGCGGGGCGCCGCCGGTGAGGCCGCAGCCGCCTTCACCCACCAGGGTGACCTGCTGTTCACGTCCAAACGGTCGGATCCGGAGAGCCGCGAGACGGAGGAGCGATCGTCGGTCTGGATCCTCCCGAACGGCCAGGGGGAGGCCCGGATCCTCACCACCAGGGCCGGGGGCTTCTCCGGGATCCTGGCCGCCCGCCAGGCGCCGGTGGTGGTGTTCCCGGCCGGAGTACTGCCGGGGGCGACCGACCCGGGCGACGACGCCCTGCGCAAGGCGCGGAAGGAGGCCGGCGTCTGGGCGATCCTGCACGACGGGTATCCGGTGCGGTACTGGGATCACGACCTGGGGCCTGACCACCCGCATCTGCTGACGGCCGACCTGTCCGATCCCGACCGGCTGACCTTGCGCGACCTGACACCGGCGCCGGGCGGGGCCCTGATCGAGCAGTCGTCCGACGTCTCTCCGGACGGCAGCCGGATCGCGTCCGGCTGGCATCGCCCGATCGGCCGCGGTGACCAGCGCAGCGAGATCGTCCTGATCGACGTCGCCTCCGGTGAGCGGACCGTGGTCGCCTCCGACCCCGACGCCGACCTGGAAGGCCCCCGCTTCTCGGCGGACGGCACCCGGATCGTCTACCGGCGCGAGCGTCGGTCCACGCCGGACAGCGCACCGTCGGTGGGCCTGCGGGTGCTCGACCTGGCCGACGGCACCGTCATCGACCCGGCTCCCGATTGGGACCGGTGGCCGAGCGGCGTGGCCTGGACGCCGGACGGATCGCACCTGGTGGTGACGGCCGACCAGGACGGCCGCGGCCCCCTGTTCGTCATTCCGTCCGGCGGCGGTGCGGTCCGCACGCTGACCGACGACGAATTCGCCTACTCCGACGCCGTGGTCTCGCCCGACGGTCGATTCGTCTATGCGATGCGCGCCGGCTACCTGGCGCCGTCCCACCCGGTCAGGGTCGCCCTGGCCGGTGACGGGCCCTCCCCGGCCGTGCCGCTGCCGGCCCCGGTGGAGTTGCCCGCACTCCCCGGGACCCTGGTCGACGTCCGGACGCAGGCCGCCGACGGCACCGCGGTCCGGGGTTGGCTGGCCCTCCCGCACGGCGCCGGGCCGGATCACCCGGCCCCGCTGCTGCTCTGGATCCACGGGGGACCGCTGGCGTCCTGGAACGCCTGGTCGTGGCGGTGGACCCCGTGGATCATGGTGGCCGCGGGGTATGCCGTCCTGCTGCCCGACCCGGCGCTCTCCACCGGGTACGGGCAGGAATTCGTCCAGCGGGGCTGGGGCAATTGGGGCCAGGCGCCCTACACCGACCTGATGTCGATCACCGACGCCGTCGTCGCCCGGCCCGACATCGACGACACCCGGACCGCCGCCATGGGCGGGTCGTTCGGCGGGTACATGGCCAACTGGGTCGCCGGGCACACCGACCGGTTCCGGGCGATCGTCACCCACGCCAGCCTGTGGTCCCTGGAAGAGTTCGGTCCCACCACGGATGTGGCCAGCTACTGGGGCCGGGAGATGTCGCCCCGGATGATGGCGGAGAACTCGCCGCACGCGTTCGCCGAGTCGATCTCCACGCCGATGCTGGTGGTGCACGGGGACAAGGACTACCGGGTGCCGATCGGCCAGGGCATCCGCCTCTGGTACGACCTGCTGTCCAAGTCCGCGCTGGCCGCCGACGACGACGGCAACACCCCCCATCGATTCCTGTACTTCCCGTCGGAGAACCACTGGGTGCTCACCCCAGGGCACGCGAAGGTCTGGTACCAGGTCGTGCTCGGCTTCCTGGCCGAGCACGTCCTGCACCAGAGCGCAGCCGCGCTGCCGCCCCTGCTCGGTGGCCCGGCCAAGAAGGACGGGGACGCCGATGCCTGAGGATCACCCGGACGACCGGCACGAGGTGTTCCTGGAGCTGACCAGCGGCACCCGGGTCATCGTCGGGTCGAACCTGCCGGACCGGGCTGCGGCGAGCCTGGTCGCCAACCGCTGGATCGTCATCGCCCGTGAGGAGGACGGCCTGCACGAGACCCACCCCGGTAGCGGCGTGGTGGTCCGGGCGACCTCCATCATTGCCATCAAGGCCCAGGTGCAGCCGGCCAAGAGCTTCCTGCGCGGCCCGCGAGACGGCAGCTGGCTCTGAGTACCCCTGGCCGGGCGCCGGTGCTGGAACTGCGGGACATCAGCAAGTCCTACGGCGAGTCACCGGTGCTGGTCAACGTCAGCTTCACCGTCGACCGGGGCGAGGTCGTCGCTCTCACCGGCCGCAACGGCTCGGGCAAGTCGACCCTGCTCCGCTGCGTGGTGGGCTGGGACGAGCCCGATTCGGGAGTCGTGTTCTTCCACGGCACCCGGTACCTGGACAACCTGCCCGCGGTGCGGGCCAACGTGGCCGTGGCTCTGGGGGCCGGGGACGAATTCGTCGATCTGACGGTGCGCGAGCACCTGGAGTTCATGGCCCGTGCCCACGGCAACGACCAGCCGGCGGCGATCGTCGACGAGGTGTTGCGGGAACTCGGTCTGCGCGGCCTGCAGGACCGGTTCCCGTTCACCCTGTCGCAGGGTCAGCGCCGCCGGCTCGGCCTGGCCTCGTGTTTCGTCCGTCCGCGGCACCTGCTCATCCTCGACGAGCCCGAGCAGAACCTCGACGCCCAGGGCCGGGAGTGGTTGGCCGCGAAGCTCCTTTCCGAGCGGCGGTCCGGGGTGTCCGTCCTGATCGCCTGCCACGACGCCGATCTGGTCGCCGAGGTGGCCGACTCCGAGGTGGTGTTGTCCACCGAATGGACCGATGACTTCGACGCTGGCTTCGACGGTGCGGACTCGGAGGCCGACTCGGGCGGACCGCCGGAGTGGACATGACCGCGCCGACATCGACCGACCCGGCGAGTTTCGGCCGATACCTGCGGACGGCGGCGCGCCGTACCCGGAAGCGGACCGGCACCAGCCTGCGGTACGAGGTGGTGGTCGCCGTCCTGTGGTTCGGACCGGGGGTCGCGGTCGGGATCTGGCGGGATCTCGATCAGTCGTCGGCCGGGATTTCGGTGTTGAACTGGCCGGCGGCCGGGCTGTTGATGCTGGGCGGTGCGGCGCTGGTCGGGTTGGCCTGCGTCACCGTTGGGCCGGTCACGGCGTCGCGGGAGTGGCGGTCCTGGGTGCTGTCGACGCCGCTGGACCGAGGGATCCTGCTCCGGCGGCGGAGCGCGGGGGTACTGGTCCTGCTGGTCGTCCCGGGCATCGTCCTGGGCGCGTTGATCGCCGACGCGTCCGGCTTCCGGCATGGGCAGGCGCTCGGCGCGGTGGCCGTCGGGGTCGGGGCCGTCGTCGGCGCCGGCGGCCTGGCCATGTGGCAGCAGCGGATGCGTGCGGCCGGCTCGGGCCGCGGTCGCGGTTGGCTCTGGTCCGCGGCCGCCTTCGGCATTGCCGCGGTCGGTTTCGCTCTGCGCCCGGTCGGCCAGCTGGATTCCTCGGTCCTGCCCCTGCTGGCTCCGTTGACCCTGCTGGCCGGCCTGGGCGTCGGCCTGATCGGATTGTCCGGGGTGGGCCTGATTCCGCTGTCGTCCCTGGCCGCCGGATCCGGCTCCGTGTCCGCGGTCGCGCTGGCCATCGCCGACCAGTCCCTGGCGCCGCTGGCGGCCGTCATCGCCGGGCCTCCCAGCCGGCGTCGCACCCGGGCACCGAACCGGCCCTTGCACGGCACCGGTCGGTCGGCCGTGGTGGCGGTTACTCGCCGCCGGACGCTGCGTAACCGATCGGCGATCGCCCGATGGTGCCTCATGGTGCTGATCCCTTACGGCGCATGGGCTCTGCTGGCCGGAGTGAGCTGGTCGGGAGCGGCGCTGGCCATGCTCACGTTCTTCGCCGGGGTGGCCGCGATCAGCGGTCTGTGCGGAACGGTCCGGCAGTTCGCCGGCACGCCGACCCTGGCCGATCGGTACGGGCTGGATCGCCGCGAGGCCAAATCCGCAGCCATGCGGCTGCCGCAACTGGCGGCTGCCGGGTGGGCCGTCCTCACCGCACCGGTACTGGCGCTGAACGCCCCGTCGGTCATGGTCGTACTGGTGCCGGTCGCCGCCCTGGCCCTGGTGCAATTCCGGGCCGGTCTGGCGCCGTTCCGGCCGAGCTACATCCAGGGGCAGCAGTACGCCAACGACATGACGCGCCTTCTCCTCAGGGGGCTGGCGCTCCTGTTCGGCGGCGCTCTCCTCCTCGGCCTGATCACCGCCGGTCTCACCCAGCGACACCTGTGAACCTCGAACCGGCGCCGAAACGCGTCCAGGACGCACAACGGCCCGGTTCCCGCATGACGTGAGAACCGGGCCGGTTGGCGGGACGATCTCTATTCCAGGTAGTCGCGCAACACCTGCGAGCGCGACGGGTGGCGCAGTTTGGACATCGTCTTCGACTCGATCTGGCGGATCCGCTCGCGCGTGACCCCGTAGACCTGGCCGATCTCGTCCAGGGTGCGCGGCTGACCGTCGGTCAGACCGAAGCGGAGACGCACGACCCCGGCCTCGCGCTCGGACAGGGTCTGCAGGACGGCCTGCAGCTGATCCTGAAGGAGGGTGAACGACACTGCGTCGACCGCGACGACGGCCTCTGAGTCCTCGATGAAGTCGCCGAGCTGTGAGTCACCCTCGTCGCCGATCGTCTGGTCCAGCGAGATCGGCTCCCGGGCGTACTGCTGGATCTCCAGCACCTTGTCCGGGGTGATGTCCATTTCCTTGGCCAATTCCTCCGGCGTGGGCTCGCGGCCCAGATCCTGGAGGAGTTCGCGCTGGATACGGCCGAGCTTGTTGATGACCTCGACCATGTGCACCGGGATCCGGATGGTGCGGGCCTGGTCGGCCATGGCGCGGGTGATGGCCTGACGGATCCACCACGTCGCGTAGGTGGAGAACTTGTAGCCCTTGGTGTAGTCGAACTTCTCGACCGCGCGGATCAGGCCGAGGTTGCCCTCCTGGATCAGGTCAAGGAACGCCATGCCACGACCGGTGTACCGCTTGGCCAGTGACACCACCAGGCGGAGGTTGGCTTCGAGCAGATGATTCTTGGCCCGCTCGCCGTCACGCTTGATCCAGTTCAGATCACGCCGCATCTGCGTGGTGATCTTCTCGCCCGCGTCGGCGCTCTGGCGCTGCCGTTCGACCGAGTACAGGCCGGCCTCGATCCGCTTGGCCAGATCGACCTCCTCCTCGGCGTTGAGGAGAGCGACCTTACCGATCTGCTTCAGGTAGGCCCGGACGGAGTCGGCGGAGGCAGTCAGCTCGGCGTCCTTGCGGGCCTGCTTGAGAGCCTCGGACTCTTCTTCGTCGTCCCAGGTGAATTCGTCCGACTCGGCCTTGACCGTGGCCGGACCCTTGGCCTTGTTGGCCTCTTCCTCGTCGACCGTCTCGTCCTCTTCGGCGTCCGGCTCGATGGCACCGACCTCGATGATCTCGTCGACCACCTCGACCTCGACGACCTCGACGAGTGCCGCCGGATCGATGTCCGTCGGCTCGACGGCCTCGTCGGCATCGGGCTCGACGGCGTCGGCAGCGACCTTGACCGGGCGGGCCTTGGTGGACTTGGCCGGGGCGCGCCGCGCCTTCGGGGTGGCCGGTGCTGCGGTGCCGGAGCCGGACTTGGTTCCGGCGGCCGATGGAGCCTGAGCCAGAACCGGACCGGAGCCCGCGGCCCCCTGGACAATCTGCTCGCTCTGATCTTTCGCCGATGTTCCGGTGTTGACCTGCGAGGAGGAAGCTGTTGCGCCTGCCACTGATGCCCTTTCACGAAAGATAGCCGTCGTGGTCCGCCTGCCGCGCCCGTGCGACGGCGGGCGCTTGCGAACTTCAGGACCGGATCAGAGGGACTGACCGGAGGACGACTGTGCCAGTGTAACGGCGTCCGGCGGCCGGGCACGACTTTTCCGGGGATTGACACAGGTGGGCGGGGGTGCGCCCGGCCACCGGAGGTGACCGGACGGTGCAACTCGCGAGGTGTCGGGTCAGAGGGCGGTGGCCTCGTGCGCAGCCAGGGCGGCGCCCACGATTCCGGCGTTGTTGATCAGCTGTGCGACCGCCAACGGGGTACGGCACTTCAGCAGCGGCACCCACTTGTCGGGCTTCTTGGAGATTCCGCCGCCGAGGATGAACAGTTCCGGCCACATCAGGTTCTCCAGCGCCGAGAGGTACTTGGATGCCCGCTTGGACCACTGCTCCCAGCTCAAGCCGTCGCGTTCCTTGGCCGAAGCGGCCGCCTTGGTCTCGGCGTCGTGCCCGTCCAGCTCGAGGTGCCCGAGCTCGGAGTTCGGGATCAGCTGCCCGTTGTGGATGATCGCGATTCCGATGCCGGTGCCGAAGGTGACCATGATGACCACCCCGTCGTGCCCCCGTCCGGCGCCGTACCGGGCTTCGGCCAGGCCCGCCGCGTCGGCGTCGTTGAGCCCGGTGACCGGGCCGGGCAGCTTGGCCGACATCGTCTTCACCAGGTCGGTGCCCTTCCAGCTCGGGTCGACGTTGGCGGCGGTCTGGACCACGCCGCCGAGCACCACCCCGGGGAAGTCGACGCCGAACGGCCCCCGGTAGTCCGGGAAGTGGCCGGCCACCTCGGCCACCGTCTCGGCCACCGCGGCCGGGGTGGCCGGCTGCGGGGTGTCCTTGCGGAAACGATCACCGATCAGCTCACCGGTCGCCAGATCGACGACACCGCCCTTGATGCCCGTACCGCCGATGTCGATGCCGAAGGCCTGGCCGGTCCGCTCGATGGTCACGGTGCGATTCTCCCTGCTGCTGTGGACTGTTGGTCCCTGCCGGTCGCAGGGTGGTACGCGACTCGATCAGGTGTTGCGCCGGCCGTCCGGTCGGCGGACGGTGAGTCGCCCGGATCGTACTGACCCGGCCGCTCCGACCCACAACCGCCACGGACCACGACGACGAACGGAGGACATTGCCGGCAGATCGACGTCGGCCGTCGACCCCGTGCACCGGTCTGCGTCAGCTGCAGCCGGCGGACGAGTACGGCGGAATCGTGGCCGTCGGGCGCGCCGCGGCGGTGACGCCTTCGATGACGGCCGGTGCCAGGTTGGCGGCGTGCACCGCCGCCAGCACCTTGACCACGTCGGGACTGAGCGCCTTGTAGGTGTAGTTGTTGCCCAGGGCGAGGTCGACGGAGTCCGAGATCCGGTCGTCGAGGACGAGCTGGGCACACGGTTCGACCAGCAGCAGGGTGCGGGCCGCAGCCGTTCCGGCCTGGCCGTAACGGATCTCCGCCGTGCAGGCCAGATCGAACGCCGGGTACAGCGGGTCGTTCGCGCCGCCCAGGATCGAGCTGAACCCGGCCGCGCGTAGGTCACCGGTGACAGTGCGCGCCTGCCCCACGACCTTGCTCGCGTTGAAGACCTGGACCGTGATGTTGGCCGGATCGGCCGGGCGGACGCCGGCCAGCGAATCCGGGCTGGCGAACCGGCCCAGTGACGTCACGATCGACGTGGTGGTGGATGTCGTGGGAGTGCTCTTGGCGGTCGTCTTGGTCGTCTTGGTCGTCTTGGTCGTCTTGGCCGACGAAGCCGCCGTGCCGGAGGTGCGGGTCGACTTCTTGGCGCTGGTGACCGGCGCCGGGCCCGGCTGGTTGCAGCTGGTCGACGCGGCCGGTGCCGGCTTGAGGACCTGGAACCAGGCGACCCCACCGCCGATCATGAGCACGGCGATGACGATGAGGATCGGGGCGCGGCGACGACGGTGGTACCGATCTGCTGGGGAGTCGGGGCTCACCGGGTTCGTTCTCCTCATCTGGGATGACGTCGATCTGTGAAATCAGGTCGGCGGCGGATGGTCGACGCCGTGGGTCGGAGCCTGACACAGACGGCAAGGGTATGCGGTCGGAGTGTCAGTTCGCCGTCAGGCGGGCCGCGGTCGTTTCCCATTCGCTATCCGCACGTTCATCAGTTACCCTGCAGCCCGCCCGACCGCGAAAAAGCGCTGAACCGGGTGCTCCGAACGGGTGTGACGAAGAGTTCAGGCGACCGGGACGGCTCAGGCCCCATCCAGGGCACAAAAGACACCGGCCCGGCGTTACTGGCAGAGCAATACGCAGTAAACCTCGTACCGCGGCAGCGGGCCGAACGCGTTACGTCCGGCGTGCAGCAGCACGAGCAACGACAGCAAACCAGTGAGAACGAATGAGGTCACGACATGGCAACTGATTATGACGCCCCACGCCGCAACGAGTCCGACGAGACCAGCGAGGACTCCCTCGAGGAACTGAAAGCGCGCCGCAACGAGGCGCAGTCCGCCGTGGTGGACATCGACGAGAGTGACACCGCCGAATCGTTCGAACTGCCCGGGGCCGACCTGTCCGGCGAGGAACTCGTCGTCAAGGTCATCCCGAAGCAGGCCGACGAGTTCACCTGCTCCGTGTGTTTCCTGGTGCAGCACCGGAGCCGGCTCGCGTCGGACAACGGTGGCAAGCTCGTCTGCGTCGATTGCGCCTGAGCGGGTGAGTGCCGACGATCCGAGGGATCCGGTTGGTTCCTCCAGGATCGCCGGCCAGGTCGGCGAGTTCCACCGCAGCTACGAGCTGCCGGTCCGGACCTCGCCGACCGCGGCGGTCGGCGACCAGCAGACCGCACTGCGGCTGGCACTGATCGAGGAGGAGGTCGGCGAGCTGCGGGAGGCGGCCGAACGAGGTGATCTGATCGGCGTCGCCGATGCTCTGGCCGACATCGTGTACGTCGCGTACGGGACGGCGCACGTCTACGGCATCGACCTCGATGCGGTGCTCGACGAGGTGCACGCCTCCAACATGACCAAGCTCGGCGTCGACGGCCGTCCGGTCCGGCGAGCGGACGGAAAGGTCCTCAAGGGACCGGGATACCGGGCGCCGGATGTGAAAGCCGTTCTCGCCGCTCAGCCGAGAGATACCCTGGACACATGAGCACGCGTATCGGTTCGTGGCTGAAGAAGTTCGCGACGGACGACGAGACGGTCGACGCCGACAACCTGAGCTCCGAGGTGGACGCCTCCGGGTGTCAGCACGCCTCCGGCTGCTGGCAGGGCCAGCGGGTGACGATCATCGGTCGTCTGCGCGCCGTCGACCTCCGACCGACCGATGCGCTGGCAACGTTGGTCGCCGAGTTGTACGACGGCACCGATTCCGTCCGCCTGATCTGGCTCGGACGCCGTTCCATCCCGGGAATCGAGACCGGTCGCACGGTCAAGGCGAAGGGTCGGCTGGCCATGAAGGACGGCTACAAGGTGATCTACAACCCCGACTACGAACTGATGCCGGTCCACGCGTGAGTTCACCCGACCGGTCGGCCGCCGCGCCGGATCCTGACGCGCAGGCGCCATTGGACGGCCCGGCTCCCGAGACGAAGCCCGCCCCCACCATCTGGGAACAGATGGGCGGCCCGATGGGAATGCTCGACTCCGGCCTCCCGGTCGTGGTCTTCGTGCTCGTCAATGCGATCTGGCACCACCTCGGCTGGGCCATCGGCTCGGCCCTGGCCGCGGGGGCCGCCATCGCCGTCGCGCGGCTGGTCCGGCGCAAGCCCGTCACCCAGGCCGTCGCCGGACTCTTCGGAGTCGGCATCGCCGCGTTCATCGCATACCGGACGGGATCGGCCAAGGGCTACTTCCTGTTCGGCATCTGGTCGTTCGTGCTGTACGGCAGTGTGCTGTTGCTCTCGATCCTGGTCCGCTGGCCGCTGATCGGGGTGCTCTGGGAGAGCATCAACGGGCGCGGCACCGCGTGGCGCAAGGACCGCAAGCTGGTGCGCCGGTACGACGGCGCGACTGCTGTCTGGGTGGTCGTGTTCGCCGCCCGGTTCGCCGTGCAGAACCAGCTCTACCGAGCCGACCAGGTCGGCTGGCTGGCCACCGCCCGCCTGCTCATGGGTTACCCGGTGTACCTGCTGGCGATCGTGGTGACGGTGTTGATCGTCGGCAGCGCCAACGGCATGTCCCTGCCTTCGCTGGCGACCGTCATGGGCCGCAAGGCCCCGGCCGATCCGACTGCCGTCGAACCCGAGTAGGCAGGGGAGTCACCCCGCCTCCGCCCGATCCGGTGTCCGGCCCGGGTCGTGATCAGCGCAGTGCGTCCCGCACTGCGTCCTCGACTTCGGTGGATGCGACGAAGAGCAGTTCGTCCCCGGGTTCCAGGGGCTCGTCGGGCTGGGGGACGATCACGCGGCCGCCGCGGAGAATGGTGACCAGCGCGCAGTCACGGGGCAGGCGGAGATCGCGGACCGGCCGGCCGGCCAGGCTGGTCGTCGGGGGCAGGGTGACCTCCACCAGGTTCGCCTGTCCCTGCCGCAACGTGAACAGCCGCACCAGATCCCCGACGGACACCGCTTCCTCCACCAGGGCAGCCAGGATGCGCGGTGTCGAAACGGCCACATCGACGCCCCAGGCGTCGGTGAACAGCCACTCGTTGCGGGGGTCGTTGACGCGCCCGACCACCCGCCCGACCGCGAACTCGGTCTTGGCCAGTAGCGACACCACCAGGTTGACCTTGTCGTCACCGGTACAGGCGATCACCACATCGCAGGTCTGCAGGCCGGCCTCCTCCAGCGAGGCGACCTCGCAGGCGTCGGCCTGCACCCACTCGACAGCGGGGATGCGTTCCGGCTTCATCGCCCCGGCGTCCCGGTCGATCAGCATCACTTGGTGGCCGTTCTCCACGAGTTCCCCGGCGATCGAACGTCCGACCGAGCCGGCTCCGGCAATCGCGATGCGCATCAGATGCCTTCCGAGGGCGAGATCGCGGCCATCTGGGCGATCTCGTTGGTCTGGTGGGACAGGGCGGCGGCGTACACCAGGTCGCCTTCCTGGATGACGGTCTCGGGCGTGGGCAGGACGCCGTTGCCGAAGCGGACGACGAAAGCAGCCCGGACACCGAGCGCATCCTCCAGCTCGGTGAGCGGCCGGCCGATCCACTCCCGGTGATAGGGCAGGTTCACGATCGTGACCGTGCCCGACGGATCGCGCCATTCGCTGATCAGCCCGTCCGGAATGATGGCCCGCAGCAGTCGGTCGGTCGTCCACGGCACGGTGGCCACGGTCGGGATGCCCAGACGTTCGTAGACCTGGGCCCGCTTCGGGTCGTAGATGCGGGCCACCACGTTCGTGACCCCGAACTGTTCGCGGGCCACCCGGGCCGCGATGATGTTGGAGTTGTCGCCAGAGGACACGGCGGCAAAGGCGTCCGCCTCGCGGATCCTCGCCTCGAGAAGGGTGTCGCGGTCGAATCCGACGCCGCGGATCTGCTGCCCGTGGAAGTCGGGGCCCAACCGCCGGAACGAGACCGGGTCCTGGTCGATGATGGCGACCGAGTGACCGGCTCTGGACAGCGCTCGAGCCAGGCCGGAGCCGACGCGGCCGCAACCCATGATCACGATGTGCACGTGACGTGCCCCTTTTCGCTGAGGAACAGTTCGCTGAGGAACGGATGGAGATCGCTTCCGGTGCGTCGCCGTCGGCCCGACCGGATGGTCTCACCGTCGGTGACGGCAAGAAAGGTACCGCGTGAACCCGTGGTCCCGATTGCACCGTGATCTTTGCCGCGACCACGGGGTCTGATCGGGGCGTGTGACCCGGTCGTGGCTGTGCGAGGGGCGTACGGGGCCGTAGGCTCGCGTCCGTGTCCAAGCTGACCGCCGCTGCCAAGCGCCTGCTCGTGGGTCGGCCCTTCCGCAGCGACAAACTCGCCCATACCTTGCTGCCGAAGCGAATTGCGCTGCCGGTTTTCGCGTCCGACGCGCTCTCCAGCGTCGCGTACGCGCCCCAGGAGATCTTCCGGACGTTGTCGATCGCGGCCCTGGCCGGCTACGTATACGCCCCCTGGATCGCCATCCTGGTCGCCGTCGTCATGCTCGTCGTGGTCGCCAGCTACCGGCAGAACGTGCACGCCTACCCGTCGGGCGGCGGTGACTACGAGGTCGCGACCAAGAACCTCGGCCCGACGTTCGGCCTGATCGTTGCGAGCGCGCTGCTCGTCGACTACATCCTGACGGTGGCCGTGTCCACCGCCTCGGGAGTGGCCAACATCGGCTCCGCCGTCGGTGTCGTCGGGCGCCACCCGGTGGAGTGGGCGGTCGGGATCATCGTCGTGATCACCGCCCTGAACCTGCGCGGCATCCGGGAGTCCGGTACCGCCTTCGCCATTCCGGTGTACGCGTTCATGGTCTCGCTCATCGTGATGATCGTGACCGGGCTGACCCGCTGGGCTCTCGGATCGCATATGGCCGCCGAGAGCGCCGACTTCACCTTCAAGCTCACCGGAACGGTCAGCGTCACCGGCATCGGGTTCGTGTTCCTGCTGGCCAAGGCGTTCTCCTCCGGTTCGGCCGCGCTCACCGGCGTCGAGGCCATCTCCAACGGCGTGCCCGCCTTCAAGAAGCCGAAGTCGCGCAACGCGGCCACCACGCTGGCCCTCATGGGCGGCCTGGCCGTGACGATGATGCTGGGCCTGGTCGTGCTGGCCCGGGTGACCCACGTGAACATCGCCGACTCCGAGGCCGGGGTGATCCTGCAGGGGGCTCCCGCCGGGTACCAGGAGAAGACGCTGGTCGCGCAGATCGCCAAGGCGGTCTTCTCTGGCTTTCCGCTGGGCTTCTACATCGTTTCGTTCACCACCGGCCTCATCCTGGTGTTGGCCTGCAACACCGCATTCAACGGATTCCCGGTGCTCGGTTCGATCCTGGCCCAGGACAAGTTCCTGCCCAAGCAGCTGCACACCCGCGGCGATCGGTTGGCGTTCTCCAACGGCATCGTGTTCCTCGCGGTCGTCGCCCTGGTCCTGGTGATCGCGTTCAAGGCCAACGTCAACTCGTTGATCCAGCTCTACATCGTCGGTGTGTTCGTGTCGTTCACCTGCTCGCAGGCCGGCATGATCCTGCACTGGAACCGCCACCTGCGGACCGAGACGGACCCGGTGGTCCGTCGCCGGATGCGGCGCAGCCAAGCCATCAACGCCACCGGTTTCTGCTTCACCTCCGTGGTCCTGGTCATCGTTCTGATCACCAAGTTCCTGGCCGGTGCCTGGATCGCAATCCTGGCCATGGTGATCATCTTCGTGACCATGAAGGCGATCAACCGGCACTACAGCCGGGTCAGCGTGGAACTCGCCGGCGACGAGGACGACATGGTGCTGCCCAGCCGGGTGCACGCCATCGTCCTGGTCTCCAAGGTGCACCTGCCGACCATGCGGGCCCTGGCCTACGCCCGGGCCACCCGCCCGGACACCATCGAGGCGGTGACGGTCAACGTCGATCCGGCCGAGACGGCGGCGCTGGCCCGCGAGTGGGAGGACCGGGCCATCCCGGTCGCCCTGAAGGTGATCGACTCTCCGTTCCGCGAGATCACCAAGCCGACGCTGGACTATGTACGACGAGCACGAAAGGACTCCCCGCGTGATGTGGTCGCCGTGTTCATCCCCGAGTACGTCGTCGGCCACTGGTGGGAGCAGATCCTGCACAACCAGTCCGCGCTGCGCCTCAAGGGCCGGTTGTTGTTCACCCCAGGTGTCATGGTGACGTCGGTGCCCTGGCAGCTGTCGTCCTCGGAGGCGCTCGATCAGCGCATCCGGGCCCGGGCCGAGCGCGACTTCCCGATGCGGGTCCGGATGCCGGCTTCCCCGGAGGACTCGGTCAACGGCCGGTCGCAGATGACGCCCCGCCCGACCGCCCCGGTGGCGCGCCGCGGTTCGGACGACGAATGAACGACACCGAGGTCGCGAAGTCGGCCGACGACCTGCGGCCCGGCGACCGGGTCGAGGTGGAGATCGGCCCGGTGGCCCACGGCGGCCATTGCGTCGCCCGCTACCAGGGACGCGTCGTCTTCGTCCGGCTCGGTCTGCCCGGCGAGACCGCGGTGGTCGAGATCACCGAGGCCCGCCGCGGTTCGTTCTGCCGCGGCGAGGTCGTCGAAGTGCTCCGGGCTGATCCACGGCGGGTCGAGGCGCCGTGCTCACATTTCCGTCCCGGCGGCTGCGGCGGCTGCGACTTCCAGCATGCGTCGGGCGACCTCCAGCGAGAGTTGAAGGCGTCGGTCGTCCGCGAGCAACTGAGCCGGCTGGCCGGGCTGGACCGGCCGGTCTCGGTCGAGGAGCTGCCGGGCGGCGGCTTCGGCTGGCGGACCCGGGTCCGCTGGGCCCTCGACCCGGAGGGCCGTATCGGGCCCCGCGCCGTTCGATCGCACCGGGTGGAAGGGGTCAACCCGACCGAACCGTGCCTCATCGCGGCGCCCGGGCTCAACGAGCTGGCCGCCACCGTCGAGGTGCCGTCGGGTGTCCACCGCCCGGCATCGGCCGGCTCGCAGCACCGCAGCGGACGTCAGGTCCGGGGGCGGGCCGCGCGTCCGGAGCTGCCCGAGGTGGTGCTGACCGCCGCCGGTGACGGGCGTCGTCTGGCCATCTGGCCGGATCAACCCGGTACGCACCAGGTGCCGACGGTCACCGAACACGCGATCGGCCGGGATTTCTCGGTCGCCGCCGACGGTTTCTGGCAGGTGCACCCGGCCGCCGCGGACACCCTCTCCGGGGCGGTGGCGCAGGCCCTGACCGATCTTGAGCTGATCGGTGCCAGCAGCTGGGATCTCTACGGCGGGGTCGGGCTGTTCTCCGAGGTGCTCGCCGAAGCCGTGGGGGAGTCAGGGACGGTGGTCTCGGTCGAGGGCGATCGGACCGCATCCGCGCTCGCCGTGCAGAACATGGCCATCCACCCCCAGGTGTCCGTCGTGCTCGGGTCGGTCGAGAAGGTGATCGACGATCTACCCGACACGGTCGACGTGGTGGTGCTGGATCCGCCGCGGGCCGGGGCCGGCCCGGCCTTGTGCGAGCAGATCGCGGCCCGCGCCCCGGCCGTCATCGTCTACGTGGCCTGCGATCCGGCCGCGCTGGGCCGGGACACGGCGGCGCTGATGGCCGCCGGTTACCGCCTGGACACCCTGCGGGCCTTCGACTGCTTCCCGCAGACCCATCACGTCGAGTGCGTCGCGCGGTTCCTCCCGGCCTGAACCTCGGCTGCCTGAACCTCGGCTGCCTGAACCTCGGCTGCCTGAACCTCGGCTGCCGGAACCTCGGCTGCCGGACCTCGGCTGCCGGAACCTCGGCTGCCGTTCCGCGCATACCGATGTGCCCGGCGCATACGGTTCGTCCCAGAATCACGGGGTGAGCGGCCGAAATGGGCAGGATTGTCTGCGCCGGGCAGAAACGTATGCGCCGCAGCGCGACTGATGACGACTGATGACGACTGATGACGATTGACCACGATCGACGATCAGGCGCGGGCGACGCCGGCCAGATGCTGGAGCGCCTTGGTGCTCCACACGTCGTCGGCGGTGAACGCCCCGGCCCCACGCACGGTGAAGGTGTGCGACGAGCCGGGCCGGATGGTGACCAGCGCGTCATCGGACAGGGCGGCCGGGTGCAACCGGTCGGCCTGCAACCCGACGTGCCGGGCCAGGCCGGTGGCGTGGACCACGATGCGTGCGGCGTCGCCGTCGATCATCACCTCGACCCGCAGTTCCGGATCGGGCAGGGCCAGGTCCTTGTCCGCTGTGAAGAAGTGCAGGGCGACCGCGCCGGAGTGGCCTCGGACGAGAAGTACCTCGGCCCGGGGATCGCGGGGCGCGGCGACATCGGGCGGGATCTGCACGGAGCGCAGGGACAGACCGGGCACGGACAGCTCTACGGTGTGCGAGGCCACGACCGTCCCGTCGAAGGTGATCCGCTCCACGGTCACGGTCTCGGCCCAGGGCTGTCGAGAATCGTTGACCCCGAACAGTTCCAGGCCACCGTCCTGCGGTTGCACGGTCAGCAGGCGGTCGGCGTAGGCGTCCCGGAGGGCGTACCACAGGAGCTTCGGCCGACCGTCACCGTCGATCGCCGCCCAGGACGTCACCGGCCAGCAGTCGTTGAGCTGCCACACGACGCTGCCCATGCAGACCCCGCGGTGCGAGCGCAGATGTTCGACCCCGAACCGGACCGCCTCGGCCTGCTGGACGTACATGAGGTACAGCCAGTCGTCGAAATCGGCGGTGGTCGGCAGGTGGGCGGCGGCGCCGCGGGCCAGTTTGAGATTCCCGTCGTCGGCCTTCTGGTGATGCCGCATGCCGGGCGAGTCCGGGCGCAGCGGCCGGTCCGAGATCGCGCGGCGGAGGGTGGTGTAGGTCGGCGGCGCCTGATAGCCGAATTCGGCCGCGAAGCGCGGTACGTAGGACGCGTACGTCGTGTAGTCCACTTCGTTCCACACGTCCCAGATGTGGCGCAGCCCATGGGAATCCAGGTTCGCGGGCTGATCGAGTGACCCGGAGTAGGGACTCCCCGGATAGTAGAAACGGGCCGGATCCAGTTCGGCGACGACGGCCGGGAGAAGGTCGGTGTAGTAGCCGGCACCCCAGGTGCGGTCGCCGATCCTCGATTGCCACCCCCAGTCCTGGTAACCCCAGATGTTCTCGTTGGCGCCGTTGAACAACGCGAGACTGGCGTGCGGCATCAGCCGGGTCACGTTGTCCCTGGCCTCCTGGATCACCTCCGAGCGGAACGGCTCCTCCTCCGGGTAGGCGGCGCAGGCGAACAGGAAGTCCTGCCAGACCAGCACCCCGTGCTCGTCGCACAGCCGGTAGAAGTCGTCGGACTCGAAGATGCCGCCTCCCCAGACGCGCAACAGATTCACGTTGGCCGCGATCGCCTGGTCGATGCGTGCCGCCAGCCGTTCGGCGGTGACCCGGGACGGGAAGCAGTCGTCCGGGATCCAGTTGGCCCCGCGGACGAAGATCGGAATCCCGTTGACGACGATGGTGAAGGCCGAGCCGATCTCGTCCGGCGACGTGTCGACGGTGATGGTCCTGAAGCCGATCCGTTGCGTCCGCTCGTCCAACGGCGACCCGCCGGCAGACAGCTCCACGTGCAGGTCGTACAGCGGTTGGGGCCCCAGGTCGTGCGGCCACCACAGCTCGACCTCCGGCACGGTCAGCGGGATCGACACCGACGTCGCCCCGCGAGGCACGACCATCGATGCGCTGATCCCGGCGATCGCGGCCGTGACGCGCATCTCGACCATATCGACCGTGTCGGGCTCGAGGTCAACCACGACATCGATCCGCCCGTCGCCGCCGTCGACCGTGATCACGGGACGGACGGCGGAAAGCCGTGCGGTGGACCAACTCTCCAGCGCGACCGGCTTCCAGATCCCGGCCGTCACCAACCCCGGTCCCCAGTCCCAGCCGAAGTTGCAGGCCATCTTGCGGATGAAGTTGTACGGGGCCGCGTACGGGCCGGGCAGATCCCCGAGACGGTCCCGCCAGTCCTCCGCGTACGCCCAGGCCGAGCCGAACAGCACCTCCAACTCGTTGGAACCGGCCAGCAGCCGCCCGGCCACCGGCACTCGGTAGGTGCGGTGCTGGTTGGCCGTGCTGGCGATCTCCACCCCGTTCAGGAACACGGTGGCGATGGTGTCGAGTCCGTCGAACACCAGGTCGTGGTGCTCGTGTCCGTCCGGGGCCCAGTCGAACGTCGTCCGGTACCGCCACTGTTGACGGCCGATCCAGTCCAGCGCGACCTCGTTCTCGTCGAGGTAGGGGTCGGGGATCAGGCCGGCGGCGAGCAGGTCGGTGTGCACACAGCCCGGCACGGTGGCCGGGATCAGCGCAGGCAGAGCCGGGGCGGACCCTGGCGGATCGAGGCTCACCGACCATCCGTCGGACAGCGGTCGGGTCAGCAGGGTCATGGTGCGGGACGGTAACACCGCCGCCCGAGAGCGACCGGGCCCGGTCAGGTCCGGTTCTGCTGCCAGCTGATGAGCTCACCGGGGGTGTTGGTGATGATCCCGTCGACGCCCAGGTCGGTCAGGAACTCCCAGTCGTCCGGGTGGTCCGCGGTCCAGACGTACACGGCGATCTTCGCCTCGTGCAGGGCCGCCACGACCTGCGGGCGGGCGCGCAGCAGGGTGTGCTCCGGGTTGTAGGTGACGGCCCCGAGTTCGCGGCAGACGGCGACCGGGTCGTCGTGGAGTTCCTCCACCAGCAGCCCGACCGGGCGTCCGGGCTCGATCGATCGGACATGTCTGAGCGCGGGCACCTCGAAGGACTCGAACAGCACCCGGTCGTCCCAACCGGAGGCACGGACCACGGCCATCTCGGCCAGTACCTGGTCCCGGGTGTGCTCCCCCTTGATCTCCAGCAGCAGCGACCGCTGCGGGTCCAGGGTGCCGACCACATCGGCCAGCAGCGGGATCGGCGTGCGGGTGTAGGCGCGGGTGCTGCCGGTGGTGAACCACGACCCGGCGTCCAGCTCACCGACCTCGTACGCGGTCCGGCTGCGGACCGGCCCGGAGCCGTTGGTCGTCCGGTCGAGCAGGTCGTCGTGCAGCAGCACCGGCACGTTGTCCCGGGTGGGCTGGACGTCCGCCTCGATCCACGGCGCTCCGCACTCCCACGCGGCCTGGAACGCGGGCATCGTGTTCTCCGGTGCCGTCCGGCTGGCGCCGCGGTGCGCGATCACCCAGGGGCCGGCCGCCGGGCGCAGAAGATCAGCAACTCGTACACCGGTCATGGCGGGTGAGACTACCGGTCCGAAGTTGCTGCTCTGCGCAACCCGGAAGCGACCCGTCCGTCCACAGACAAGAGCCATGGGCGGTAACGTCGGTGGGTGGGTGCGGACGTGTGACGTCGGGCCCGAACAAAACCAGACTCCGGCCGGCGCCGGCGAGGACGAATGGGAGGACCTGTGCCATCACGGGGCACCAGTGCACAGGGGCTCTCGGGCCGGAACCCGCCCGGGCGCAGGACCCCAGGGACCTCGCGGATCAGCCGGATCTCATCGCCGGCCGACCTCCGGGCACTCGACCGGGAGTCGCTGAACGAGCTCGCTTCCGAGATCCGCGCCTTCCTGGTCCAGCAGACCTCGCGCCGCGGCGGGCACCTGGGACCCAACCTCGGCGTGGTCGAACTGACCCTGGCGCTGCACCGAGTGTTCGATTCCCCGGGCGACCCGATCATCTTCGACACCGGTCATCAGTCCTACGTTCACAAGATCGTCACCGGTCGGGCCGGCGACTTCGATCGACTTCGGACCCGTAACGGTCTGTCGGGATACCCGAGCCGGGCCGAGTCCGTCCACGACTGGGTGGAGAACTCGCACGCCACCACCTCGCTGTCCTACGCCGACGGGCTGGCCAAGGCCTTCGCCCTCCGCGGCGAGCACAACCGCACGGTGGTCGCCGTGATCGGTGACGGTGCGCTGACCGGCGGCATGGCCTGGGAGGCGTTGAACAACATCGCCGCGGCCAAGGACCGGCCGCTGGTGGTCGTACTGAACGACAACGGCCGTTCCTACGCCCCGACCACCGGTGGGATGGCGCAACGGATGGCCGCCCTTCGGCTCAAGCCGGGGTACGAGCGGCTGTTGGGCCAGGTGAAGAGCCGGTTGCCGATGGCTCCGGTGATCGGCCGTCCCTTGTACTCGGCGCTGCACGCCGTCAAGTCCGCGGTGAAGGACTGGTTCATCCCGCAGTCGCTGTTCCAGGATCTGGGACTCAAGTACCTCGGACCGATCGACGGCCACGACACGGCCGCACTCGAAGAGGCGCTGCACAGCGCCAAGGGCTACCGCGGTCCGGTTCTGGTGCACTGCTTGACCCGCAAGGGGGAGGGGTATTCGCCGGCCGAGAACGACGACGCGGAGCAGATGCACTCGCCGCCGGCTTTCGATCCCGACACCGGCCTTCCGATCGCCGCGCCGACCAAGACCTGGACCAGTGTGTTCGGGCGCAAGCTGGCGACCATCGGCGCCGAGCGGGACGACGTGGTGGCCATCACCGCGGCGATGAGCGGTCCGACCGGACTCGGCCCGTTCGCCGAGGCGTTCCCGGACCGGATGTACGACGTGGGTATCGCCGAGCAGCACGCGCTGACCTCGGCCGCGGGTCTGGCCATGGGTGGGATGCACCCGGTGGTGGCCCTGTACGCGACGTTCCTGAACCGGGCGTTCGACCAGTTGCTGATGGACTGCGCACTGCACAAGCTCGGCGTGACGGTGGTTCTGGACCGGGCCGGAGTCACCGGTGAGGACGGCCCGAGCCACCACGGCATGTGGGACATGTCGTTGGCCGCATTGGTGCCCGGGCTGGCCCTGGCCGCCCCGCGCGACGCCGCGACACTGGTGCAGGAACTGGACGAGGCGGTGGCCGTCGACAATGCCCCGACCGTCCTGCGGTACCCGAAAGGTGCTGTGCCGCAGGACATCCAGCAGCTCCGCCGGGTCGTCGCGCATGACGGTCGGCTGGTGCCGGCGGCCGGCGGGATCGGTGCCGTCGACGTACTGGCGGAGCCTGGTGCCGGCCACGACCACGACGTGCTCCTGGTCGCCGTCGGCGCCTTCGGGGCCCTGTCCGTGGAGGCCGCATCGCGGTTGGCCGACCAGGGCATCGGTGTCACCGTGGTCGATCCCCGGTGGGCGCTGCCGGTTCCGGCGGCGCTGCGCCTGCTTGCCATCGAGCACAAGATGGTCGTCACCATCGAGGACGGCGGCCGCTCCGGTGGCGTCGGCGCCTCGGTGGCTGACACATTGGCCGATCTTGACGTCCCGGTGACGGTGCTGGCTCTGCCGCAGGAGTTCCTGGAGCCGGCGTCCCGCGGTGATCTGCTGCAGGATCTCGGGCTGACCGCGAAAGATGTGGCGCGCGGGATCACCGAGCGGATTGCCGAGCGGGCCACCGCCGACGCCAGGAACCGATCGGCGGCCGCCCCCGTTGACACTGCGCCGGTGAACCGGGCTCCGCTGAACGGGACCCCGACCAAGGACAAACGAACGGCCGGAGAGGGCTGACATGCGGGTTTTGGTAGTCGAGGACGAGCAACGTCTGGCGGACGCGATCGCCCGTGGGTTGCGCGCCGAGGGCATGGCGGTCGACGTCGCCTATGACGGCACCGAGGGACACGAGAAGTCGACGTACACCCGCTACGACGTGGTGGTGCTGGATCGCGACCTCCCCGGCATGCACGGGGACGAACTGCTGGCCGAGCTGGTGTCGTCCGGCGACATCACGCGGGTGCTCATGCTGACCGCGTCGTCCGGGCTCGATGCCCGGGTCGAGGGACTGTCGGCCGGCGCCGACGACTACCTGGCCAAGCCGTTCGCGTTCCCCGAGTTGGTGGCCCGTGTCCGTGCGCTCGGCCGCCGGGCCACCCCGGCCGCGCCGCCGGTGCTGCGGGCGGGCGATGTCGAACTGGACCCGGCCAAGCGCCTGGTGTTCCGGGGCGGCAATGCGGTCGAGCTGACCCGCAAGGAGTTCGGGGTGCTCGAGGTGCTGATGTCGGCGGCCGGGACCGTCGTGTCCAGCGAGGAACTGCTCGAGCGGGTGTGGGACGAGAACGCCGACCCGTTCACCACGACGGTGCGGGTGACCGTCATGACGCTGCGGCGCAAGCTCGGCGAGCCGGGGATGATCGACACCGTCGTCGGTGCCGGTTACCGGGTGTCCGCCGATGCCGCTGAATGACCGAACTCCTGCATCCCTGACCGAACCGGAGCGGCCGCGGAGCCGGATCGTGGCCCGTAACGGGCTGCGCCTGCGGCTGACCATGCTCTCCACCGCCCTGCTGGCGCTGGTCGGCGCCTTGCTGCTGGCGTTGGCCTATCTGCTGGTGGGGCGGATCGTCGCTGCCTTGCCGCACTACCTGCCGGGTACGCAGGTACGGCTGGAGGACGGCCGGAGCGTCGATGCACGGGCGTTCTCCGACCAAGTGGTGCACCAGGGCCGGGAGACCGTGCTGGTGGTCGGGCTGATCGCGTTTCCGCTGGTCGTCATCGCCGGCGGTTCGTTGTCCTGGGTTCTGATCGGGCGGGCCCTACGGCCGTTGTCGACCCTGACCAGCGCGGCCCGGGCGCTGTCGGAGTCTTCCCTTGACCAGCGCATCGCGCTGACCGGACCGCGGGACGAGGTGGCCGAACTGGCCGACACCTTCGACGACATGCTCGCCCGGCTGCAGTCGGCGTTCGAGGCGGAGCGGCGGTTCGTGGCGAACGCCTCCCACGAGCTCCGAACCCCGTTGTCGGTGATCCGCACCGAGGTCGACGTGACGCTGGCCGATCCTTCGGCGTCGGTGGCCGAGCTGCGGGCGATGGGGGAGGTGGCGCGCGAGGCCACCGACCGGGCCGACCGATTGCTCAACTCGTTGCTGTTCCTGGCCCGGACCCAGGCCAGCGGGCTGTCGGTGGTCCAGCGGGTCGATCTGGCTGAACTCGTCTCTCCGGCGTTGCTGGCGGTCGAACCGGAGATCGCCGCGCGACGTCTGGTCGTGAGGGTGGCGGGCGCACCGGCGCTCGTGTCCGGAGATCCGGCGTTGCTGGAGCGGGTGGTTGGCAATCTGATCGAGAATGCCGTGCGCCACAACGTGATCGGCGGTGCAGTGGGTGTCACCACCGGGGTCGGTGACGGGGTCGGATTCATCGAGGTGGCCTCGGGCGGCACGGTGATCGACCCGCGTACCGTGGCCCAGCTCTTCGAGCCCTTCCGCCAGGGTGAGCGCGCCCGCACCGGACATCGGGGGAGCGGACTCGGCCTGTCGATCGTCAGCGCCGTCGTCGCCGCCCACGGTGGCTCGGTGTCGGCGTCCGCGGTCGAAGGCGGGGGCCTCCGGGTGCGCGTGCAGATACCGAGCCGGGCGCAGATGCCCAGCCGTGACCGGTCGCCGAGCGTCTGATCCTCGACGCAAGGCCGCGTAGACCCCGGTCAGGAGGGACAACCGCAAATCAGGCCGTGCGCACAGACTCTTCCGTCATGTCATGACGCTTTCACGAAACCGGCGATCGGTCGCGCCATCCTCTGGCGCGGCGAAGAGGTTGGTGTTGCCAAGGAGGCGGGAGCCCCCGGGCCCGGTGATCGGTACGGCCCTCCTCGTCGAATGACGCGGCGGTGGGGTCGCTGTGCTTTCGTCTGGCACTCGGGTCCTCGGGGAGGGCATGTTCGGTGGGGTGGTCGACGTAGTGGTGACCGGTGGGGCTGGTCCAATTCATGGTCAGGCGGTCGCGGCGGTCGCGGTCACCGGACCAATCGGTGAAGGTCTTCAGCAGATGGTGGTGTTCGCAGGCTGGATCGAGATTCCACGGCACGGTACGTCCGCCTCGATCGGGTTTCTCGTGATCGAACGGTACCCTGTGGTCGAGATCGCAGAGCTCGGAACGGGTTCGACAAGCCGGGAACCGACACTCGGCCGAGGCGGCGAGTACCTGATCGGTGACCGCTTGGCTGGGTGGGTAGACAGTGCCGCCGACCGCGATGGCGTGCCCTTGCGGGTCGACCACCATGACGGCCAACGATTTCAACGACTTCCGCATCCACCGTCCGAATTCGGCCGGCATGGCGCCGTGGCCGGCGAGGTCAACCGGATCGTTCGACAGGCCGAGGTACGTATCGAGACTCATCGTGAGGATGTAATGGGAGAGACGGCCGTGGAACCGGGCAACCCGCCCCCGCTGCCGTTTTCCACCTCGCGCGGGCGATTCGACGGCGTCCGGGCGACGTGTTGCGTCGTGTTGCCCTTCTGCGGCTTGGACTCTCGATGAAAGCGGTTCCAGATCCTGGTCGGCGTTGGACGCTCCTGGTTCGCGAAGGCGGTCCGACGGCGCCATCGGCGCCGAGCGATCGAATCCGAAGTTGCCCCGCAGGTCGACATACCCGTCGACCGTCAGGCGGGTGCACAAGTCCGTCCATGCGTCGGCCCGCAGCACCGACAATGGTCGATCGTCCTGTCCGGCAACGGCTCTGGCCATACGGTCCAGCAGGTCGTACACGGTGAGTGCGTCTTCGGCCTTGAAGTTGGCCCTGATTCCGGCCATGCCGTCCAAGCCCGGAGAGTGATGGACGTAGCGCGCCTTGCGCGCCTGCCGTGCCCGTTTGACGGCAGCGTCACGATCGGCGCGCAGAACCCTTCGATCAATCATCGGGCGCAATTGCTGGGCCGTTCGCGTGGACGCCAACGGCAGGATGAGGGCCTCGACCTTCCGCCGGTTCTCGGGGTCGAGATTGCGGGTGCGTTGCGCGATCATCTCCGCCCTCCGTCGGTCGATCAGGCCGGCCCGCAGAGCATCCAGCGTGTCGGGCAATTCATCGAGCATTTCGACGGCCGCGTTGACCCGCCGCGCCGCGGTCCGATGGGATTGACGAAGGGCCGCAGCGATCTCCGTGGCGGCGAGGCCGGCCGCGTGCTCTTCGACGACAGCCTTCAAGGCATCCGGATCGGCCGTTCCGTCGGCCAGTTTCGCCCAGCCGGCCTTCCCGGCCATGGCGTCCAGCAATCGCTCGATGCGCCCGGCCCGACCCGGCCGCGCGAACTCGGCCATGGCGGTCATCTGCAGCGCGGCCAGCCGGGACTGCAGACGATCGGTGACGACGATCAGATCTAGTAGATCGGCGGGCGAGAGCGCGGCCGCGTCGGCGTCCGAAACGGCTCCGAACGTCGAAGGACTGGGATCCGCGGTGGCGGCGCGCGCCCAGCCGCTCAAGGTGTCGCTCGTCATCGTCCCCCCCGGGGCAAGTGATTCGATCGTGTGTTCGATTCTATCGTGCGGCGCGGTCGCGGTCAACCGCCGAAGGATAGAATCCAGCGGACACAGTGGTTGGTGGACAGCGGCTTTCGCAAGTTGCGCTGCGGACGGCTCGTGCATCGAGATGGGTGGCCAATGCCGTGCCCGACGCCCGCGGCCCGACGCCTGCGGCCCGGCGGCGCCCACCGCCCGACGCTCACCGTCAGGCGATCGATTCCGCCCCGAGGGCGCCGAGCAGGGCCCGGCCGAGGTAGTCGGTGATCTTGTGGGTGGTCCAGCCGTGGGTGCGGGAGAGGTCGACGACGGTGCGCTCGTCGAACAGCGTGATCCAGATCAGCACGGCCGCCGTCAGATCCTGGTCGGGCACGACGTGCTCGTCGATCAGGGCCGCGACCACGAGACCCAGGGCGGACACCAGTGCGGTGATGCTCGGATCGCCGCGGTGTGCGCGTTCGAGCACGCCCTCGGGTGAGCGCAGGAAGCGCACCGGAGCCGACTCCCGACTGGAACGGCCCACCCACAACGCGCAGACCGACTCGAACCGAACCCGGGCGTCCAGGTTCGGGTCGACGGCGGAGATCGCGGCCGTCAGGCCCTCGATCGACTGCACCTCGACGGCGGCCAGAACCTCACCCACGTCGGCGAAGTGGCGATACACGGTGGCGGTACCGACGCCGGCCTGCCGGGCCAGGTCGGGCAGCGTGAAGTGCTGGCCGCCGGCTTCCAGCAGCTGGGCCGCCGCCTCCAGCAGTCGCTCGCGCGTACGTCGGGCGTCGCTGCGCAGTGGCGTCTCCGCCGACGAGGGGTGCACCGGCTCATCATCTCGCGCATCCGACCCCCTTCCCCCCGCAAAGCGACGAAGATCACGAGAAGAAGTTCTCAGATCAAGTTGACCGTAGCCTGCGCCACCGGCAACATGAGAAGAAGTTATCGTATGCGTGAAGGGGTGGGTCGTGACCGATGTACTGACGACTGTCCGGTCCCGACCGGTCGAGAAGGTCGCGACCTGGACGGCGGCCCGGTGGACACCGACCGTCCGCTTCATGGGCGGGCTCGTCGTTGCGTCGTTCTGCCTCGTCATCGCCGGCCCGAACCTGCCCACCGCGCTCCTCCCGGCCTATCGGGAGACGTACCGGCTCACGCCGTTCGGTCTGTCGCTCGTCTTCTCGGCGTATCTGCTGCTCCTGGTGCCGACGCTGATCCTGTGCACGCGCCCGGCCTTCCGGGCCGGTGCCGGAGTCCTGCTGAGCGTGGGACTGGCCACGGCTCTCGGCGCCGACCTGCTGATGGCCACCAGTCGCTCGTCGCAGATGCTGCTCGTCGGACGCGGGTTGTCCGGCGTCAGCGTGGCCGTGTCCACCGGTGCGGCGGCGGCCATGATGGTGCGTCTGGTCGGGGAAAGAGGCCGCGGTTCGGTGGCCACCGGCAACATCGTCGGCGCCCTGGTCGGCACCGTCGGGGCCGTGCTGCTGGCTCAGCTCGGCATCGGCGAGTCGATCTACCTGGTGCACGCGGTGGCGACGGCGATCGTCCTGGGCGCCCTCCTGGCCGCCCTCGCGGCCCGAGCCGGGCGCGCCATCCTGCACACCAGGACCATCAGTCCCGAGGTGTCCGACGGACCTGAACTCAAGGTCCCGGCGCTGACCGACGTGCCGCAGACGATCCGGCGGCACGTCGTCCTCGGCACGGCGGTCGGGGCCCTCGGGTGGGCCATCCCCGGCCTGGTCACCGGTCTGGTCCCGGCCCTGCTGCGCCAGTTCACCGGCCCGACCGCCGTCGTGGTCGCCACCAGCCCGGCGATCCTGCTGCTGGCCTCGGCCTGGTGCCTCCAGGTGCTGGCCAAACGCCCGATCCTGCGGGCGGTCCGCGGGTACGAGCTCACCGCCGGTACCGCGATGGGCACGATCGGTCTCGCCCTGCTCGCGGTCGGCGCGCTCACGGCCAGCCTGACGCTGGTCTACCTCGGATGCATCGTGGCCGCTGGCGGCCCGGCCCTCGGCTATCGCGGCGGCATGGTGCTGCTCACGCGCGGGCTGGACCCCGCTCACCAGGGCGCAGTGACCTCGCGCTACGCCGCCGGGTCGTACGCTTTCGCCGCCGTGATCGTGCTCGGATCGGGCGCCGTTGGCGCGGTCGGCGGACTGGTCACGGCCATGGTCGCCGGAGCCGGAATCCTGGTGCTGATCGGAATCGTCCTGCTGGTGACCATCCTGGTCACGGAATCACCGCGGTTGCGCCGAACGAGATCCGTGCCACCGATTCGGCGACGCAGCACGGTTTCGCCGCGCCGTCTCCCCTGATGCTCACCGTCATCACCACCTGCAGGACGTCCGGCGCCACCGGGATGACCTCCGAGATGACGGCCGACGCCCGGACCGAGCTGCCACTGGGCAACGGCGCCGGGAAGCGAACCTTGTTCAGGCCGTAGTTGACGGCCATCCGGACGCCCTCCAGGCGATACAGCCCGCTCATCAGAACCGGCAGCAGGGACAACGTCAGGAAGCCGTGCGCGATCCGCGTGCCGAACGGGCCGGCCGCCGCCCTGGCTTCGTCGAGATGAATCCATTGATGATCATCGGTGGCATCAGCGAACGCCTGGATGCGGTCCTGGGACACCAGGTACGGCTCACCCGGACCGAGGGTCTCGCCGACCGCGCCGAGCAGTTCCTCCGCGCTGGAGAAGGTCCTCATGCCAGGTGGCCGCCGATCTTCGTGTACCCGCGCAACAGGTCGCGGGAAATGATGAGGCGCTGCATCTCGTCGGTGCCCTCGAAGATGCGGTACAGCCGCACCTGCCGGTACCACCGCTCGATCGGCAGCTCCTGCGTGTAGCCCATGCCGCCGTGGATCTGCAGGACGCGGTCCACCACCCGGTTCACCATCCCGGCCCCGTACAACTTGGCCATGGACGAGGAATGTCGCGGATCCGCGCCCTGGTCGACCGTCCAAGCGGCCCGCAGCACCAGCCAGCGGGCCGCCTCGAGCTCCACCTCGGAATCGGCGATCATCCAGGCGATGGCCTGGTTCTCGCCGATCGGCCGGCCGAAGGTGACCCGCGAGTTGGCCTGCTCGATCGCCATCTGCAGCACGCGTTCGGCGATCCCGAGCGCATTGGCCGGGATCAGATACCGGCCTTTGCCGATCCACTTCATCCCCAGCTCGAAACCCTGGCCGATCTCGCCGAGAATGTTGCGTGACGGTACCCGGACGTTGTCGAACACCAGGGACGCCGGACCGCCCGGACCCATCACCCGGATCCACTCCGACGTCCAGCCCATCGACCGGTCGACCAGGAAGGCCGTTGTCCCGCCGCCGCGGACGCCCTTGTCCTTGTCGGTCACCGCGACCACGATGGCGAAGTCCGCCTCGTTGCCGCCGGTGATGAACGTCTTCTCGCCGTTGAGGATCCAGTCGTCGCCGTCCCTGACCGCCGACAGCTTGATGTTCGCCGCGTCCGATCCAGCGCCGGGTTCGGTGATGGCGAAGCAGGAGAGCCGGTCGCCGGCGATGGTCGGCTCCAGGTATTCCCTGCGCTGCTCGGCGTTGGCGTGGAAGAGGATGTTGTCGGCCTCGCCGCCGAACCGGAACGGGACGAACGTCCGGCCCAGTTCCTCGGAGATCAGCGCCTGGGTGACCGCGGGCAGATCCATCCCGCCGTCCGATTCCGGCGTGGCCAGCCCCCAGAAGCCGAAGGCCTTCGCCTTGTGCTGCAGCTCGGTCAGCTCACTGCGCTCCAGCGCCGGGCGGTGCTCGCGCTCGCGGCGCAGTACCTCCGGTTCCAGCGGCATGACCTCTTTCCGGATGAACTCCCGGGCCGTGTCGCGGATCGCCCGTTCCTCGTCGGACATCGAGAAGTCCACTATCGGACACCGCCGTTCACGTACAGGGTCTGGCCGGTGACGTAGGAGGCTTCGTCGCTGGCCAGGAAAGCGATCACGTTCGCGATGTCCTCCGGCTGCCCGACCCGGCCGAGCGGGGTCTGCTCGCTGGCCATCTTGCGGTATTCCTCCGGCCGGAAACCGACCCGCTCGGCGGTGGCGTCCGTCATGGCGGTGGCCACGTAGCCCGGCGCGACCGCGTTGACGTTGATGTTGTAGCGGCCCAGCTCCTGGGCCAGGGTGGCCGTCACGCCCTGGACGCCGGCCTTGGCCGCGGCGTAGTTGACCTGACCCCGGTTGCCGAGCGCGGACTGGCTGGACAGGCTGACGATCTTGCCGTACTTCGCCTTCACCATCGGCACCGAAGCGGCCTGACAGCACAGGAAGATGCTGGTCAGGTTGGTCGAGATCACCGCGTCCCAATCGGATCGCGGCATCTTGTAGAGCAGGTTGTCGCGGGTGATCCCGGCATTGTTGACCAGGATGTCGACCGACCCGAAACGCTCAAGGGCGGCCGTCACCATCGCGTCGACCGACTCGGCCTCGGTGACATCGCATCCGACGGCCATGGCCCTTCCGCCGGCCCCGGTGATGGCGTCGACCGTCCCACCCGCCCGTTCGACGGTCAGGTCGGCGACCACCACCGAGGCCCCCTGGGTGGCCAGTAGTCTCGCCGTGGCGGCCCCGATGCCCTGCGCCGCGCCGGTGACGATGGCCACCCGGGACTGGAACCTGCTCATGTTCGTTCTCCTGACGTCGATGTCGAAGTTACTGGTGGCGCTTGAGTTCGCGTCGGGCGAGCGAACGCCGGTGCACCTCGTCGGGCCCGTCGGCCAGGCGGATGGTGCGGGCCTGGGCCCAGAGCGCGGCCAACGGCGTGTCCTGGCTCAGACCGGCGGCGCCATGGGCCTGCACGGCCCGGTCGATGATCCCGCACACCGTTCGCGGGGTGGCGATCTTGATCGCCTGGATCTCGGTGTGGGCTCCCTGGTTGCCCACCGTGTCCATCAGCCAGGCCGTCTTGAGCACCAGTAGCCGCAGCAGTTCGACCTCGACCCGCGAGTCGGCGATCCACTCGCCGATCACGCCCTGATCGGCCAGGGGCCGCCCGAAGGCGACCCGCGCGGTGACCCGCCGGCACATCAGTTCGATGGCCCGCTCGGCCATGCCGATCAGGCGCATGCAGTGGTGGATCCGGCCCGGCCCGAGCCGGGCCTGCGCGATGGCGAAACCGGACCCTTCGGTGCCGATCAGGTTGGTGGCCGGCACCCGGACATCGATGAAGTCGATCTCCGCGTGGCCACCGTGGTCGGCGTCGTCGTACCCGAGGACGTGCATGCCGCGCCGGATGTGGACGCCGGGCGTGTCCCGTGGAACCAGGATCTGGCTCTGCTGCTGGTGTCTCGGCGCGGTCGGATCGGTCTTGCCCATGACGATCAGGATCGCGCAGCGGGGGTCCATCGCGCCGGAGATGTACCACTTGCGACCGTTGATGACGTAGTCGTCACCGTCCCGGACGATGGCCGTCTCGATGTTGGTGGCGTCCGACGACGCGACATCGGGCTCGGTCATGGCGAAGGCGGATCGGATCCGGCTGTCCAGCAACGGTTCCAGCCACATCGCCTGCTGCTCCGGCGTGCCGAACTGGGCCAGGACCTCCATGTTCCCGGTGTCCGGCGCCGCGCAGTTCAACGCGATCGGCGCGAGATGCGGGCTGCGGCCGGTGATCTCGGCCAGCGGCGCGTACTGCAGGTTGCTCAACCCGGCCCCCCGGTCGCCGGGCAGGAACAGGTTCCACAGGCCGCGTTCGCGAGCCCTGGCCTGCAGATCGGCCACCACCGGGGGCGGCCCCCACTCGCCGGGCCGCGCCGCCTGTTGCTCGGCGAACGTGGCCTCGGCCGGGTGGACGAACTCGTCCATGAAGGCCAGGAGACGGTCGGAGTACTCGATCGTCGTCGAGTCGTAACCGAAGTCCATCAGATCTCCGAATCCTCGGGGGCGGAGAGGATCTCCAGCCCGGAGTCGATCAGCGGTTGCACCATCTCGGCGATGCCCTCGAAGCCAGGGCCCAGTGTCGCCCCGTGCTGATGCCGGAAGTGGACCCCCTCCAGGACGACGGCCAGCTTGAACGAGGCGAACGCCCGGTACCAACGGAGGTGAGACACATCGCGTCCGGAACGCTCCGCGTACCGCGCGACCACCTCGGAGGCGGCCGGATACCCATCGATCGAACTGATCGCGCTCGGTGGGTCGTCCGGACCGTCGCCGGCCAGCATCGGCTGATCGGCATAGAGCAGCAACAGGGCCAGGTCGCTCAAGGGGTCGCCGAGGGTCGACATCTCCCAGTCCAGGACGGCGGTGATCCGGCCGTCGCGGACCAGCACGTTGTCCAGCCGGTAGTCGCCGTGCACCAGCGACCCGGTCCCAGGTTCCGGGATGCCGTCGGCCAGCCGCCCGGCCAGATCGTCGATCCCAGGCAGGTCGCGGCTGCGCAGGCCGTCCAGTTGCCGACGCCAGGTGCGCAGCTGCCGGGCGTTGAACCCGGCGGCCTTGCCCAGGTCGGCCAGGCCCACCGCCGCCGGGTCGACCGCGTGCAGGTCGACCAGGGTGTCGACCAGGTCGAAGATCAGGCGCCGCAACGCCTCCGACCCCAGTGCGCGTACTTCCGAGCGGCGCCGGTAGGCGACTCCCGGGCACCGTCGCATCAGGTAGAACGGTGCGCCGATGACGGCCGGGTCCGGGCAGATCAACTCGGTGACCGGCACCGGGACCGCACTCGGCCCGAGTGCCGAGATCACCCGGTACTCGCGGCTCATGTCGTGGGCGCCCGCCTGCACATGGGCCAACGGGGGACGCCGCAGCACCAGTTCCCGTCGCCCGTCGGTGACGGCGAAGGTCAGGTTCGATCGGCCGCCGGGCAGCAGCGTCGCGGTCAACGGGCCGCGGAAAAGGTCGGGCCGATGGTGGTTCAGGTAGGAGGACAACCGCACGAGGTCCAAACCGGTCCCGGTACCAGTGCTCACAGGACGTCCGCCTGTTCCATCGACTGCTGGAGACGGTTCATCCCGGCCAACCACCGGTCGGGATCGGTGGCCCGCCGAACGGCGAAGTCGGCCACCTCGGGGTGCGGCAGGATCAGGAACCGGTCGGTGCCCAGAGCCGCCAGCACCACCTGCGCGACCTCATCGGCCGACAGCGCGGTGGCCCCGAGCACGGTCTCGCCGAGATCGCCGGTGGACTCGAACAGGGGCGTGCGCACCCCCTGCGGGCACAGGCTCTGCACCACGATCCCACGGTGGGCGTAGGTGGCGCGCAGCCACTCGGAGTAGGCCAGGGCCGCATGTTTGGTGACCGAGTACGGGGCCGACCCGAGCATGGTGAGGATGCCGGCGGCGGAGACCGTGGTCAGCAGGCGGCCCGCGCCACGTTCCAGCCAGCCCGGCAGCAGGACCTCGGCCGCGTGCACGTGCTGCAGGACGTTGACCCGCCAGGCCAGATCCCAGTCGGCCGCCGGAATTCCGATCGAACCGCCGACCGCCACCCCTGCGTTGGCGCAGAACAGATCCACCGGCCCGAACCGGGCCCGCGCGGCATCGACCAGACCGCGCACCTGCTCCAGGTCGGCGACGTCGGCCGGGTGGGCCAGCCCACCGATCTCGTCGGCCACCGCGGCCGCCGCCGCGGCGTCGAGGTCGTTGACGGTGACGTGCGCCCCGGCCGCGGACAGGGCCCGGGCCAGTGCGGCGCCGATGCCGGAGCCGGCGCCGGTCACGACGACCGAGGCGCCGGCCGGTGTCAGACCGGTCATCGGGGGTCGCCCCCGCGCTCCGGTCCGCGCACCACGATCCGCCCGGTCGACCGGCCAGCGGCCAGGGCGGCCAGCCCGGCCGGAGCCTGCTCGAACGGCAGCACCGATGACACCTCGGGGGATACCTGTCCCTGTGCTACCAGTTGCGAGAGTGCCTGTGTCGCTTGCGCTACCACCTCCGGGCGGCGCTGATGGTAGAGCCCCCAGTAGACGCCGAGGATCCCGTAGTTCTTCACCAACGCGTGGTTGACGGCGGCCTTCGGGATGTTGCCGGAGGCGAATCCGACGACGAGGATCCGACCTTCGAACGCCACCACCTTGGTCGAGGCGGTGAAGGCGTCACCGCCGACCGGGTCGTAGATCACGTCGGCGCCGCCGCGGCCGCAGGCCGATCTCAACGCGTCGATCAGGCCGTCGGCGTCCAGCGTCGACCTGTCGATCACGACGTCGGCCCCGCACCGACGGGCCACCTCGACCTTCTCCGGAGCGGACCCACGTCCCGCCGTTCCGCTCGCCGAGCCAACCACCGCGACCACCCTGGCTCCGGCCGCCTTGCCCAGCTGCACGGCGGCCGAGCCCACCCCGCCGGCGGCCGCGTGGACCACCAGCGTCTCGCCGGCCCGCAACTGCGCCCGCCGATGCAGCGCCACCCATCCGGTCTGGTAGGCGATGGTGAACCCGGCTGCGTGGATGTCGTCCAGGCCGGCCGGGACCACGCTGACGGCTGCGCGATCGACGATGCAGTACTCGGCCAGGGCGCCGTGCGGCATCGAGGCCACCCCCATCACCCGGGTGCCGGCCGGGATCGCCGAATCCTGCGGCCCGTCCACCACCCCGCACAACTCGACACCGGGGGTGAACGGCAGCGCCGGCCTCTCCTGGTACTCGCCGCGCACCATCAGGGCGTCGGGGAAGTTCAGGGCCACCGCCTGCACCCGGAGCCGCAGCTGACCGGAAGCGGGTTCCGGTATCGGCCCGTCACCCTGGGCCATCACCTGCTCCGCCTCGCCGAGACGCGGGACCAGCCACGCCCTCATCCGACCCCTCCGATCAACGTGACGCCGCCGTCGAGCACGATGGTCTGGCCGGTCATCCAGGAAGCGTCGTCGGACACCAGGAACGACACCGCACCGGCGACATCATCCGGCACACCCAGACGTCCGAGCGGGTACTGGGACGACACCTGTGCCTCCCGGCCGACGTAGAGCGCTTCGGCGAACTTCGTCTTCACCACCGCCGGGGCCACCGCGTTGACCCGGATCCGGGGGCCCAGTTCCACGGCCAGGCCGGCCGTGAGGTGGATGACGGCGGCCTTGCTGACGCCGTAGAAGCCGATTCCGGGGGCGGGCTTGACGCCGGCCACCGAGGCCAGATTGACGATGGCGCCCCCACGCTCACCCATACCCGCCGCGCACACGGCCTGCACCCAGGCCAACGTACCGATCACGTTGACCTCCATGATCTTTCGAGCGGCCGCGAGCGGCACGTCGACCAGGGGCCCGTACGCCGGGTTGATCCCGGCGTTGTTGATCAGGATGTCGACCGGCCCGAATGCGGCCGCGACACCCCGCAGCGTGGCCTGTTGGTGTTCCGGATCGTCGGCCTTCCCGGCGAAGCCGACGGCGACCTCGGGGCCACCCAGTTGGGCCACCGCCTCCTCCAGTGCGTCGGCCCCGCGCGCCGTGATCGCGACCCGGGCGCCCTCGGCCACCAGCCGACGGGCGACGGCGAGGCCGATGCCGCGGCTGGCCCCGGTGATCACGGCGACCCGCCCGGCCAGCCGACGCGGAACTGCTGCGGGGTCCGGTGGCACTACATCCTGCGGCACATCCGACTCCTTTGTCTTCTCGTGCGGGCTGTCGCTGAGTTGCTGCCGGTCGGGGCCGGCGACGGTGGCCGACCGACCGGAGATCCGAGTTGACCACACTCCTGGCGGAGGTAGCGGTGCGGGTGGACCTTACGGGAGGGTGGACACCCCCGGCGGGTTGAATCGTCGCCCGGTCACCTTGTCCGACACCCCCTCCCGGTCCAGGTAGGGCGTGATCCCGCCGAGCCAGAACGGCCAGCCGGCTCCGGTGAGCAGGGCCAGATCGACGTCAGCGGCTGCCGCGACGACCTTCCCGTCCAGCATCAGCCGGGCCTCCTGGGCCAGTGCGGCCAACGCCCGGTCCCGCACCTGCTCGCCGGTCGAGGGCGAGGAACCCTGTTGCCAGAGTGCGGCGATGTCCGGATCCAGGATCTGCTGGCCGGTCTCGGTCCAGGACACCAACGTACGGGCGCCCGCGTCGACGATGCGCCGCAGGTTCTCGCTGACGGTGAACCGGTCGGGAAAGGCCTCGTGCAGAGTCTCGGTGACGTGCAGGGCCACCGCCGGGCCGACCAGTTGCAGCAGCATGATCGGGGTCATCGGCAGCCCGAGCGGGGCCAGCGCGGCGTCGGCGACCGCCGGGTCGGTGCCTTCGTCGATGGCCGCGATGATCTCGCCCATGAAGCGGGTCAGCAGCCGGTTCACGACGAAGGCGGGGGAGTCGGAGGTGAAGATCGGGCCCTTCTTCAGCGTCTTGGCCACCGACAGGGCGGTCGCCGCGGTGCCGTCCGACGTCGCGGCGGTCCGGACGATCTCCAGCAGCGGCATCACCGAGATCGGGTTGAAGAAGTGGAAACCGATCACCCGCTCCGGGTGCTGCAGGTCGGCCGACATCGCGGTGATCGACAGCGACGAGGTGTTGGTGGCCAGCACCGCGTCGGCGGGGATCACCTGCTCCAGGCGGGCGAAGACCTCCTTCTTCGCGCCGAGTTCCTCGAAGACCGCCTCGATGACGAAATCGGCATCCGAGAATGCTTGGTAGTCAAGGGACCCGGTGACCAACGCGGTCAATCGGTTGGCCTCGTCCGGGGTCATCTTGCGCTGGGCGGCCCGGTCGGCGATCTTGCGGTGCACGCCGGCGACGCCCTTGTCCAGCCGTGCCTGGTCGACGTCGGTGAGCACCACCGGCACGTGCAGACGCTGAGCGAACAGGAGGGCGATCTGGCCGGCCATCAGGCCCGCCCCGATCACCCCGACCTTCGTGACGGCCCGGGCCAGGCTCGGGTCGGGAGCGCCGGCCGGTTTGCGCGCCCGCTTCTGGGTCAGGTTGAACGAGTAGAGGCCGGCCCGGAATTCCTGCGATACCACCAGATCGGCCAGACCTTCGGCCTCCGCGGCGAGGCCGGTGGCCAGATCCGTGGTGCGGGACAACGCGATCAGCTCGAGGGCCCGGTACGGCGCCGGCGCGGCCCCATGGGTCCGCAGGTCGGCGATCATCCGTCCTCTCTCCAGGGCCGACGTCCACTCGGCGTCGAACTCCGGACGGGAATAGTCCTTGCGCGGCACCACGACCCGGCCGGCCAGGACGTCGGCCATCCAGTTGAAGGACTGCTCGAGATAGTCCGCGGCGTCCAGCACCACGTCGACCACACCGAGGGAAAGGGCCTCCTTCGGACGCATCATGTGGTTCTGGTTCAACGCGTTGTCGACGATCACGGTGACGGCGTTCTCCGGCCCGACGATCCGCGGGAGGAACTGCGTGCCGCCCCACCCGGGCAGGATGCCCAGAAAACACTCGGACAGGGCCATCATCGGTGCGTTGGCCGCCATGGTGCGGTAGTGGCAGGCCAGGGCGAGTTCCACGCCACCACCGATCGATGCCCCGTTGACGAACGCGAAGGTCGGAACCGTTGAGTCGCGCAGCCGCTTGAACGTGGAGTGTCCGAGAATGCCGGTCTGGCGGGCTGTCTCGCGATCGGTGATGGTGGCGATCTGGGACAGATCGGCCCCGACGGCGAAGACGAACGGTTTGCCGGTGACGACGACGGCCGACGGCTGCGCCGCAAACGCGCCGTCCAGGGCAGCGTTCAGGGAGGCGATGCCCTGCGGGCCGAAGGTGGACGGGCGCGTGTGATCCAGTCCGTTGTCCAGGGTGATCACGGCGACCGTCCCGGCGACGTCGGGCACCGCGATCAGCCGCAGGTGGGCGTGGGTGACCACTTCTTCCGGTACCGCCGACGCGGGGCGCCGTTCGGACGAAGTCTTCTCGGACACGACGCTGCTCATCAGTTCGTCTCTCCTGTTGGCGAGGTGTTCTCGGCCCGGTAGTGCGGGTTCTCCCAGATGACGGTGCCGCCCATGCCCAGCCCGACGCACATGGTGGTGAGTCCGTACTGCACGTCGGGACGTTGCGCGAACTCCCGTGCCAGCTGGGTCATCAGCCGCACCCCCGAGGATGCCAGTGGATGACCCATGGCGATGGCGCCGCCGTAGGGGTTGATCCTCGGGTCGTCGTCGGGCAGTCCGAAGTGATCGGTGAAGGCCAGCACCTGGACGGCGAAGGCTTCGTTGATCTCGATGATGCCGATGTCGTCGATGCTCAGACCTGCTTTGTGCAGGGCCTTCTCGGTCGCCGGGATCGGCCCGTCACCCATCGTCTCGGCCGGTACGCCGGCGAACGCGAAGGAGACCATCCGCATCCGCACCGGCAGGCCGAGTTCTTCTGCCACGTCGGACGCGACCAGCAGGCAGGCGGTGGCGCCGTCGGTCAATCCGGAGGAGTTGCCGGCGCTGACCCGCCCGTGGGGACGGAACGGCGTGCGCAGGGCGTCCAGGGCCTCGAGTGTGGTGCCGGGCCGGGCGAGCTCGTCGGCCGTGGCCAGACCCCAGCCCAGCTCGACCGACCGGGTGGCCACCGGCACCAGGTCGGGCGTGATGTTTCCGGCGGCCAATGCCGCGGCGTACTTGTCCTGGCTGTGCACGGCGTAGGCGTCGGCCCGGTCCTTGGTCAGCTGCGGGTACTTGTCGTGCAGGTTCTCGGCGGTGTTGCCCATGTTCAGCGCGGACGGGTCGACCAGCCGGTCGGCCACGAACCGCGGGTTCGGGTCGGCGCCGGCGCCCATCGGGTGATGACCCATGTGCTCGACGCCGCCCGCGATCACCACGTCGTACCCACCGGCGACGATTCCGCCGGCCATGGCGGTGACCGCGGTCATCGCGCCGGCGCACATCCGGTCGATGGCGAATCCGGGGACCGAACGGGGCAGGCCGGCCAGCATGGCCGTGGTGCGGCCGATGGTCAGGCCCTGGTCACCGGTCTGGGTCGCGGCGGCGATGGCCACCTCGTCGACGCGCTCGGGCGGCAGCTCAGGGTGACGTCGCATCAGCTCGCGAATCACCTTCACGACCATGTCGTCGGCCCGGGTTTGGGCGTACTGGCCCTTCTCGCCGGCGCGGCCGAACGGAGTGCGAACGCCCTCGACGAAGACGACGTCCCGCAAGGTCCGTTGCCTTCCTGCCGTTGACTGTTGTGCTGCCACCAGTGCTCCCTGTCATTCGGCTCAGGGGCGACCCGCCGGGGCGGGGCCGCCGACTGCGCGGTCGGTCGACGCGGCGGCGGCTCGTCAGGGCGAGTGCAGGTGCGATGTGAGCGGCGCCGGTGTCGGTTCCAGCATGCTACCGGAAACCCTACTGGCCGGTAACTTATGGGGTCGGACCGTCCGGGTAGCGTCCACCGAGGTCGATTGCCCAGGTCAGGCCCGCTGGTCAGGCGGTCGGAGCGTCCAGCGCGGTGCGGAGCGCGGCGCCGGTCAACTCGATCTGCCACGGCCGCGCCCCACCGGCCCGCAGCGCTTCGGCGACTTCCTCGCCGGCCGGGGGGGACCACATGGTCCGGCGGACCAGGTCCGGGGAGATCAGGTTCTCGACCGGCATGGACACCCGCTCGGCGATGCCGGCCAGGGCCGTGCGCGCGGCGGTCAGGCGGGCGGCCGCCTTCGGGTCCTTGAGCGCCCACTTCGCCGGCGGCGGGGGGCCGTCACCGGCGAGGACGGGCGGTGGCAGCTCGGAGGCGGGGAGAGCCATCGCCCGCCGGATGGCATCCCACCACGTACCAGCCTGCCGACGCTGCACCCGGCCGGTGAAGACCGGCATGGCGACCAGAGCGTCGATCGACGTCGGCTTGGCCGAGGCCGCCGCCACGATGGCGGTGTCCGGCAGGACCCGATGCGGCGCCAGGTCGCGGCGGCGGGCCAGAGTGTCCCGAGTGATCCAGAGTTCGCGGACGATGGCCAGCACCCTCGGGTCGCGCAGCTTGTGGATGCCCGACGTCCGGCGCCAGGGATCGACGCGGGGCGGGGTCGGCGGAGCGGCGACGATGGCCGCGAACTCTTCGCGGGCCCACTCGAGCTTGCCCTGCGAGGCCAGCAACTGTTCCATCGCGTCACGCAGTTCGATCAGGACCTCGACGTCCAGGGCCGCGTAGGTGAGCCAGGCTGCCGGCAACGGCCGGGTCGACCAGTCGGCCGCACCGTGTCCCTTGGCCAGGCCGAGCCCGAGCATCTGCTCGACCAGCGGTCCGAGTCCGACCCGGGGCAGCCCGGCGAGGCGTCCGGCCAGTTCGGTGTCGAACAGCGTCCGGGGGCGCATGCCGATCTCGGCCAGGCAGGGCAGATCCTGGCTGGCCGCGTGCAGGACCCATTCCGAGCCGGCCAGCGGCTGGTCGAGAACGGCGAGATCGCCCAGCGCGATGGGGTCGAACAGGATGGTGCCGACGTCGGGGCGCCGCAGCTGGACCAGGTACGCCCGGGAGCCGTACCGATAGCCGGAAGCCCGTTCGGCGTCGAGCGCGACCGGAGAGGAGGTGAGGCTGAGCCTGCGGGCCCACTCGGCCAGCCGGAGCGGGTCGACCACCGGTTCGATATGCCCGTCCCGCGGGACCAGCAACGGGGTGATGACGGGCGTGTCGACGGGTGTGGCTCCGTCGTCGGGGGCATCGTCGGGCTCGCGGTCGAGAGCGACGCCGTCGGCGGCAGAGGTGGTGGTCACGGCACCAGTCTGCCCGACAACGACACGCCGCCCGACAACACCGGCGCCATCGTGGAGCGCACCGGGGTCGTCGGGCGGGTCGTGTTCAGCCAGTGGTTCTTCAGGACGCGCGGCCTCGGGTCAGGAGATGACGCCGGCGCGCATGGCCAGGGCCACCATGTGCGCCCGGTCCCCGGTGCCCAGCTTCCGGCCGATCCGGGCCAGATGGCTCTTCACCGTGAGTGCCGACAGGTTCAACTCGTCGCCGATCCACTTGTTCGATCGTCCATCGGCGACCAGCCGGATCACTTCGATCTCCCGGGAGGACAGGTCATGGATCGAACTCGGGATGTTGGCGGCGGCCGGATTGGCCCGCCGTCCGATCAGGACACCGTTGACACCGGCGCCGACCGCGTCGATCACCGGGCCGATGTCGGCCGTCGGAGCGAGGGCCAGCACGCGGGCCCAGCCTGACGTCCGCAGGATGTTGATGATGCGACCGGCGTCGTGTCCGGTGAGCAGGCTGATCAGGGCAAGATCGCCCACGACGCCACGTTCGGCCAGTTCTTCGACAGCCGCGAGGGAGGTGGCCGGGATGACTCGTCCGATGCCCACCTCGATCAATCCGGCCTGCAGCGCCTCACGCGTCGCGCGGTCCGGGTCGACAAGTAACACTGTGGCCGTGCGGAGCGAACTAGTCATCGAGTCGCGGAGAGGTGACCGTTGGGTGGGCAGAGGGCCCGCCCCAATGGGCAGTTCGTCGGCGCGGCGCATCGAATTCTGATCGGCACTGAGCGTTGACGAATTCACTTGGCTGCCTCCCGAGTCGGATGGATCGGTTCTGAACTGCACATATCACCCTGTCGTCGAGACCTCGAGAGGTCGGTCATCGGCCGTTGGCGGTGGCGTCCGGCTGATCGTCGGCCGCGCGCTCGGCACAGCTCCAGTCTCTGCCCAACGTCGGCTGATGGTCAAGCACACGATGTGCTCAATGTTGACGATCAGTAATCAAGGCTAGCGTACGTTCGTGGAACCGGGCCGTCCGATGGACGCCACCCCCTCCGGCGGCAGTCCCGCAGCGATGGCCAGCAGCTCCGTGAAGGCCACCAAATGGAGTCCGGTCTGGGTGTCGGTCGCCGTCCACGAAGCACGTATCTCCAGGTCATCGGTCCGGCCGGGCCCCGCGATGTCGCCGAACCGAGTCGACGAGGTGGACGTGACGGTCCCGCCCAGAGCGGTGTAACCGGCGCCGGAGAGTTCGAGACAGTCGGTGAGCCAACTCCACGCGACGTCGGGTAACAGGGGATCACGGGCGATCTCGTCGTCAACTTCGGCCGTAAGGAAGATTACGATCCGAAGCGTGCCATCCCAGGCAGCTACGCCATCCGGGTTATGCAGCAGTACCAAACGCCCAGAAGCAGACTCCGGTCGGTCGCCACCCCACACAACCTCCGCCGACAGTGCGTGACTCCAGGGTGCAAGTCTGGTCGGAGCCGGCAGTTCGCCGATCTCGATCTCCGGGCGGGTGGCCACCAGGGCCAGCGACTCCAGCGCGGCCCGGAACGCGGCCGGTGCGGTCGGCGCCGGGTCTATCGCTTCGGTGGGCGTCGGATCGGCCGAGGTGGTCATGGTCGGGACCCTACGACCGGGCACCGACAGGCCTCCGGCTCCCACGCCGCTGCGTGGCCAACTTGAGACCAGGAGGTTGTCCGGCCCATGGCTCGGTCACCCGCCGGTTGCGGTCACCGGCCGGCGGGTTCCGGCCCGGTCGGTTCCAACCGCAGGGCGATCGAGTTGATGCACCACCGCTCGTCGGTCGGCGTCGGGTAACCCTCGCCGGTGAAGACGTGCCCGAGGTGTGAATCGCAACTCGCGCAGCGGGCTTCGGTACGGACCGTCCCGAAACTGCGGTCGGTCACCAGGCGGACGTGGTCGGCATCGGTCGGTGCGTAGAAGCTCGGCCAGCCGCAGTGCGACGGGAACTTCGCGTCGGAACGGAACAACTCGGCGCCGCAGGCGCGGCACGAGTACACGCCCGTAGTCGTGGTGTCGGTGTACTCGCCGGTGAAGGCGCGCTCGGTGCCGGACTCACGAAGTACGCGATACTCGGCCGGGGTGAGCTCGGCCTTCCACTGTGCGTCGGACTTGGTCACTTTCTGCGGTGCACTCATGCCTGCAACGGTACCTTCGGCGCACGTTCTGGCGTCCGGACCTGGCATTACCGATCCATGACGGCCAGGGCATCGGCGGTCACGGCGGGCAGAGCATGCCGGTGGCCGGCATCGTTCCCCGGAGCAGGTAGGCGTCGGCCGCGGATGTGACGCACTTGCTGGCCAGATAGCCCCCGTGGGTGCCGGACTGCCAGGTCAGCAGGGTCGCCGAGTCCATCTGTGCGGTGAGCGAGCGGACTCCGGTGAACGGGGAGACCGGGTCGTCGACCGACCCGACGATCAGGATCGGCGCCGCCCCGGTGGCCGTGACCGGGCCGAGGGCGGTATCCGGGGCCGGCCACGACCCGCAGACTCCGACCAGACCGGTCAGGAACGGACCGAAAAGCGGCGCCGCCGCCCTCGCGGCGTTGGCCGCCGTCGTCAGGGCGGCCCCACTCAGCCGTTGCGCGGTGTCGTTGCACTGGTAGACCAGGCGGCCGGCCTGCTGTTCCTGCGGGTTGTCGGCCCCGAGCGGGGCCAGCAACAACTCGGCGATCGCGTCGTACTGCTGCTTCCTCGCGTCCGCCAACGCGCTGGCCAGCGCCGGCCAGCCGGACGGGTCGCCGAGCTGTTGGGTGAGCAGCAGCAGGACGCTGCCCCCGGTGATCTCCTGATGGTCGGACGTGGGAGCGCCGACGTCGCCCAGGTCGGCTACCAGCGACGTGACGGCCTTCGCCGGATCGGATCCGAGGGGACAGCCCCCGGTGAACGTGGCGCAGGCGGAGGTGAAGGACGTGAGGGCCTGCTGCAGGGCCGCGGCCTGGAGCGTCGCCTGCTTGTCCGGGGTCAGCGACGGATCGGACGGACCGTCCAGCACGGCCGCGCCGACCCGGCCGGGATACCGGTTGGCGTACACCGCGCCCAGGGTCGCGCCGAAGCCACGACCGAGCAGGGCGATCTTGTCGGCTCCGAGGGCGGCCCGCACCGTGTCCAGGTCGTCGGCCGCCGAGATGCTCGAGTAGTCCGACAGATCAGGCCCGACCAGGTCCCCGCAGTCGAAGGTGAGCTGACGGGACAGATCCGCCAGCAACGTTCCCGCCACCGACGTCGTCGGGTCCGCTCCGAGGGAGAGCAGGTCGGCCGAGTTGGCTCCGCTGACGCAGTCGATCGGAACCGAATCCCCGGTTCCACGGATGTCCACCACGATCACCGCGAAGTGCTGAAGGATCTCGGCCGGCAGTTGACCGGCCACGGTAGCGATCTGATGCGTGCCGTTCCGGCCGGCTTCGTCCTCGATGACGACCAGCGGCGGCGCGGCGGCCGGGGTGGAGTCGGTCGTAGCGCGGGCCACCGAGACCACGAACGTGCCCGAGTCGGCCGCCGAGTACGACTTCGGTACCTGGACCTGGGCGCAGGACAGATGAAAGGTCCTCCCGCTGGATCGGGTCTGGATCTGCGGGTCGCACGACGACCAGCTGATCGGGTCAGAGGCCCGGCCGGGTCCGCCCGGCCCCGTCGGCATGGTGCTGGCCGTCGACTGCGGCACCGCGGCTGCGCCGTCGGCACCGGAGGTGGCCAGCGGCGGGCGGGTGGACGGCCCGACGGTGCATCCGGCGACCAACGTGGTGACCGCGGCGGTCAGGGCCAGGACGGCCGTTCGACGTCGGGCGGCCGGTCGGTGGGGCCGGACGCGTCTCATGCGCCGTCCGCGCCGATGCTCACGTACGGCTCGCTGGCGGGGTCGGCGAGCAATCCGTGCACGGCCGTCGCGATCTGGGCCGGACTGATCTGTGACTCGGGGTCGAGGTTGCGATCGTCGCCGGCGACGGCGGCCAACAGGCTCAGTTCGTGGAAGCGGACCCGGCGGCCGATCGGTTCGGCCCGCATCACCGCGGTCAGCATGTGCTGGGCCGCGCCGGTCACCGAGATCGCCCCGGAACCGGCCATCGGGGTGACGGCCGCGGCGCCGTTGAGGGTGACGTAGGTCGGGTCGGCCGCGTCCTGCAGCAGCGGGACATAGGCCTGCATCGCTTCGAAGTGGCTGGTCAGGTGGTCCCGCAGGGCGGCCGCCCACTGTGCATCGGTCGCCTCGATCAAGGGTCCGCCGATCGACCAGCCGCCCAACGCGGCCACCACCGCGTCGACCCGCCGGCCGTCCGCGAGGAGCCGGCGGCCGGCTTCGTGGTGCGGGTGATCACCGGTGACCAGCAACGTCGACAGCCGGCCGTCGGCGTCGTCAAGCGCCAGGGCCTGCAGAGAGCCAGCGGAGCGGGACGGGACGACGACATCGTGTCCGTCGGCCAGCAGGGCGCGGGTGATGATCCGTCCGATGAAGCCGGTCCCTCCGGCCACGACGACGGTGGACCGGCGCGGGTCCTCGGGTGCGGCCATGCGCCCGATGGTAGGGGACGGCGGACGGCGGCCGGTCCGGCGACGGACCCGGTAACCCGGATCCTTGCTGGCCGGTGACCGCCGCCTGTGACCACCAGCACGGTTGCCCTTCGTGGGCCGGGTGAGCGCCGATCCAGCACCTACTGTGCTGGTGTGTCCCTGGATCATCTCGTCGACGCGACGCCGTTCGTCAGCCCCGGTCAGCTCATCGAGGGACTGGTGCCGCCACCGCGTTTCGGCGACGTCCGATTCAGCACCTACCGGCCCGATCCGTCCGAGAAGTCACAGGCGGCGGCGCTGTCCGCCCTCGAGACGATGGCCGGGTCGATCACCAATCCGCCGAAGAAGGGCCGCTTCCGGCGGTCGGCCGACCCGGTCTCGGCCGGGGTTTACCTCGATGGCGGATTCGGCGTCGGCAAGACCCACCTGCTCGCCTCGCTCTGGCACGCCGTCCCCGGGCCCAAGGCCTACGGGACGTTCGTCGAGTACACGAACCTGGTCGGCGCCCTCGGGTTCGCCGAGGCGGTGAAGCGGCTGTCCGGTCACCGGCTGCTGGCCGTCGACGAGTTCGAACTCGACGACCCGGGCGACACCATGTTGATGACCAGGTTGCTCGGCGAGCTGTCCGACGCCGGCGTCTTCCTGGCCGCCACGTCGAACACGCTGCCCGACAAGCTGGGGGAGGGCCGGTTCGCGGCCGAGGACTTCAAGCGGGAGATCTCCAAACTGTCGGACCGGTTCACCACGTTGCGGGTGGAGGGTCCTGACTTCCGTCATACCGGGTTGGCGGAAGCGCCGAAGCCCTCGTCGGACACGGCGTTGCTGGCGGTCGCCGGCCACACGGCGGGCGCGACCCTCGACTCCTTCGACGCGCTCACCGCCAAGCTCGCCACTCTGCATCCGTCGACCTACGGCGCGCTGGTGGAAGGGGTGGCCGCCGTGCATGTCTCCGGGGTCCGTCCGCTGGCCGACCAGAGCGCCGCGCTGCGGTGGGTGGTGCTGATCGACCGCCTCTACGACCGCAGCATCCCGGTCCGTTCGTCGGGGGTGCCGCTCGACGAGCTGTTCACCCCGGAGATGCTGCGCGGGGGCTACCGCAAGAAGTACCTGCGGGCCACGTCCCGCCTGCTCGCCCTGGCCCGCGACGGTCGCGCCTGACGTTCGGCCACGGCCACCACGCCCGGCGCATACAAAACTGCCCGGCGCAGACATTGGTGACCATTTCCGACCGGTGCGGCCGGCCAATGGGCAATCTGATCAGCGCCGGGCAGTTCGGTATGCGCGGAACGGCAGCCGGAGCGGAACGGTAGCCGGAGCGGAACGGCAGCCGGAGCGGAACGGTAGCCGGCGGCGTCAGGCCGAGCGCATCTCGCCGATGACGGCGGCCAGGGTGTCGACGGCGTGGTCCAGTTCCTCCCGGGTGATCACGATCGGCGGCGCGAAACGCAGTGTGGTCTCGTGGGTTTCCTTGATCAGGATGCCGCGGCGGGCCATCTCCTCGCTGATCGCCCGGCCCGCCCCGACCTCCGGGGACAGCTGGACGCCGGCCCACAGACCGCGGCCGCGCACTTCGGCCACGCCGTGCCCGACCATCGCGTTCAACCGCTCGTGCAGGTGGGCTCCCAGTTCGGCTGCCCTTGCCTGCATCTCGCCGGTGGACAGCAGCTTGATCACGGCTCGGCCGATGGCGCAGGCGAGCGGGTTGCCGCCGAACGTCGAGCCGTGCTGGCCCGGCTGCAGGACGCCGAGGACCGACTTCTTCCCGACCACCGCCGACACCGGCATGATGCCGCCGCCGAGCGCCTTGCCCAGCGTGTAGAGGTCGGCGCGGACCCCCTCGTGATCGAGAGCCAGCAGGGCCCCGGTGCGCCCAAGGCCGGACTGGATCTCGTCGGCGATGAACAGCACGTTGTGCTCGTCGCAGAGCCGCCGCACCTCGGCCAGGTAGCCCGGCGGCGGGACCAGCACCCCGGCCTCGCCCTGGATCGGTTCGAGCAGGATCGCGGCCGTGTGGGGCGTGATCGCCGCGGTCAGGGCCTCCAGATCCCCGTACTTCACGCCGACGAAACCGGGGGTGTAGGGGCCGTAGTCGGCGGTGGCCACCGGATCGTCGGAGAAGGAGATGATGGAAATGGTCCGGCCGTGGAAGTTGCCGCCCGCCGTGATGATCTGGGCCTGGTTCTCGGGCACCCCCTTGACGGTGTAAGCCCACTTGCGGGCGACCTTCAGGGCGGCCTCGACGGCCTCGGCGCCGGAGTTCATCGGTAGCACCATCTCGGTGCCGGTCAGTTCGGCGAGTTCCTTGCAGAACAGGCCCAGCTGGTCGTGGTGAAACGCACGGGAGGTCAGGGTGACCCGATCCAGTTGCTCCTTGGCCGCGGCGATCAGGGCCGGATGCCCGTGCCCGAAGTTCAACGCCGAGTACCCGGCCAGCATGTCCAGGTATCGGCGGCCGGTCACGTCGACGACCCACGCACCCTTCGCCTCGGCGATGACGACGGGCAGCGGGTGGTAGTTGTGGGTGCACCAGGTGTTGTCCAGGTCCAGGTAGAACTCGGGATCACGACTGGTGGGGGCGCTGCTCACGGTGATGCTCTCTTCTGTCGGGTTCGGGGTGGACCAAGACTACGGGCGGCGCGTCGGTCGCATCAGGGGGCGGCTGACCGCCGTCCGCCCGGATTCATGCAGGTTCGCCCGCTCACCGAGCACAACGTTGTGCGTCCACGCAAGAGACTGACCGTGACGGTGTGGCTGACCGGCGATCCGGCGTCCTCCATGGGAAGGTGGTTCATGGCGAGGGACAAGCACTCTGATCGCAAGGCCGACAAGAAGAGCAAGCCGGACGGGCCCGATCCGATCCGGCGCCGGAACTCCGCCCAGAAGTCCGCCAAGGCCACGGCCAAGAAGGGCCGGGGGCGCCAGCCGGTCGGCCGAACCGACGTCGTCGAACACATGACGGTCCCGCAGGACAGCACCGGCAAGGCATTGTCGCTGCCGAGCGGGACGGTCGACCTGACGGCGATCAAGACGGGAGGCACCCCGGTCGGGCCGCGCAACAAGCGGGAAGCCGCCGCGATGATGGCCGAACTGGCCCCCGAACTGGCCGGACTGCAGGAACGCCTGGTCGCCGAGTCCATTCGGGGCGGCCGTCGTCGGATCCTGCTGATCCTGCAGGGCATGGACACCTCCGGCAAGGACGGCGTGGTCAAACACGTTCTCGGGCTGGTCAATCCGGCCGGGGTGCATCTCACCTCGTTCAAGAAGCCGACCGCCGTCGAGCGCGGCCACGACTTCCTGTGGCGGATCCACAACCAGGTCCCGCTGGCCGGCCAGATCGGCGTGTTCAATCGATCGCAGTACGAGGACGTGCTGGTCGTCCGGGTGCACGACCTGGTGCCCAAGGAGGTCTGGTCGAAGCGGTACGCGCAGATCAACGCCTTCGAGCGGAAGCTGGTCCGCGAGGGAACCGTGATCGTCAAGTGCTTCCTGCACATCTCCAAGGACACCCAGCGGGAACGACTGGCCGCCCGGCTCGACGACCCGACCAAGTACTGGAAGTACAACCCGGGTGACCTGGTCGAGCGAGCCTTCTGGGTGTCCTACCAGGAGGCATACGCGGATGCCCTGCGGCGGTGCAACACGGTCGGCGCACCGTGGTTTGTCATCCCGTCCGATCGCAAGTGGTACCGGAACTGGGCCATCGCCTCGCTGCTGCTGGAGGCCCTTCGCGAACTCGACCCCCAGTACCCGCCGGCCGATTTCGACATCGACACCGAGAGGCGGCTTCTGGCCGAGTCGTGACCGCCCTCCGGCGCGCCGGACGGTCGCGGCACAATGCATCGGTGACATCGCCTCGCTGGAGAATCATCGTGCCGCTCAAGGCGTCCGCCCGCGGCAAGAGCCGGATCGACGTGCCGGCGTCCGACCGGCGCGATCTGGCCCTGGCCATGGCCCAGGACACGGTCGACGCGGCGCGAGGGTGCGGGACCGTGCTGGCCGTCGTCGAGGACCCGGTCGACGGGGCCGCGCTGGCCGACCTGTCCGGCGTCACCGTCCACGTGACACAGGTCCGCGGCCTCAACGAATCCATCCTCGACGGCCTCGGCGTCCTGCTCGGTGCGGACAAGCGAGCGCCGGTGGCGGTGCTGCCGGGCGACCTGCCCGCATTGCGGACCGAGGAATTGTCGGAGGCGCTGCGATTGTCGGCCGCCCATCGGTTCGCCGTGGTCGCCGACCACGAAGGGATCGGCACCACGCTGCTGGCCGCGTTCGATCCCACGTCCTTGACGCCCGCCTACGGGACCGACTCCTACCACCGGCACCTGCGGGCCGGCGCCGTGCCGATCGAGCTGCCGCCGACGTCCGGCCTGCGCATGGACGTGGACACCGCGGCCGACCTCTCCGGCACGCCCGGTCCGCGGACGCGCGACGTGCTTCGCCGGATGGCCCTGGTCGGCGAGCCGGACTGAGAAGCCGGCTCGGTGCCGTCCGACCGGTGCGGTGTTACCGTCGGAGCGTGTACCGGAGATTCCTGCGACCTGGCTGGTTCGTCGGGCATCTCCTGGTGTTCCTGGCCGTTCTGGTGTGTCTACGCCTCGGCTGGTGGCAGTGGGATCGGACACACGAAGCGACCGGGACCGTCCAGAATCTCGGCTACGCCGTGCTGTGGCCGATCTTCGCCGCCGCCTTCATCTACATGTGGGTGCGGTTCCTGCAGTTGGAAGTGCTCAAGGACGAAGAGGACGACGCCGAGCTGACCCGGATCGCCGCCGGCGGCGAGCCCCGGACGACCGGAACGCCGGACGATTCCTTTGAGGCCACGCCGGCCACGCAGACCGACCACACACCGTCCGACGTAGGCTCGGCCGCGCCGGACGACGATGTCCCGCCCGTCGCCTCCGCCATCCCGGCGGCTCCGGTCGCGTCCGCACGGCGTACGCCGTCCCGCGGCCGGACGGTGGCCGTCTCGACGGTCGGCGACGAGAACCCAGAACAAGATCCGGAACTGGCCGCGTACAACCGTGCGCTGGCCGACCTGGCCGAAAAGGACCGAAGACGTGCCCGCTGAACCCGTATCCGCAAATCCGGCTGCACCGGCCATGCCGCCGAAGGTGGCCGGCGCCCTCGCCCGCTACCGGATCGCCGCCTTCATCGTCGGCTACGCGCTGATCGTGCTGTGCATCGCCATCGTGCTGCGCTACGGATTCGGGGTCGACCAGGCAGTCGCGATCTGGGGGCCGATCCACGGTGTCTTGTACATCGGCTACGTGCTCCTGGCCTTCGACCTCGCCTACAAGGACCGCTGGTCACTGGTCGGCACGCTCGGCGTCCTGCTGGCCGGCGTGATCCCCGGTGTCTCGTTCGTGGCCGAGCGCATCGTCCATCGGAAGGTCGTTGCGCGCCAGAAGGTGTGAGCCCCGGGGACGGCTAGGACGCCGGAGGCGGGAATTCCCCGGTCTGGACGACCGTCTCGGCCACGTCGGACAACTTGCGGTTGCTGTGCTGGGATTCCCGTCGGAGCATGGCGAACGCCTCGTCCGCGGTGACGTGGTGACGCTCCATCAGGATGCCGAGGGCAGCGCCGATCGTCCGGCTGGTGCTCAGCGCCGTCTGCAGGTTCGCCGCGTGGTCGGCCTCTGACGCCTCACTGAGCGCGAACGCGGCGTGGTCGGCGTAGATGGCGCCGAGCCGCTGTTCCCGTTCGCCGAAGGCGTTCGGGTGCTTGCTGTACAGGGCCAGCGCGCCATGCGGCCGATCGCCGACCAGCAGGCAGAAGGTCATGACGCTCCGCACCTCGGTATCGGCCAGGAGGGCGTCGCGGTACACCGGCCACCGCTGGTCGAGCGTCAGGTCGTCGGCGACCACGGTCTTGTTGCCCAGCAACGCCTCCCAGGTCGGCCCGGCGCCGGCCACACGTTGGGCATGGACGATCTTCTCGGCGACGCAGTCGTCGGTCGCGGCCAGCAGCGTGGGGCGATTCTCCCGATCGAGGGTCACCACGGCGGCCAGGTCGACCCCCACCACGTCCCGGGCCAGTTCCACCACCCGCTGGAGGGTCGCCTCGCGGCCGCGGGTCTCGGTCAACACACGGGCGGTGTTGGAGAACCACTGCGCCGCGTCCAGGGGATCGTCGAACGGCGCAGTACTGGGATCGTCGGTCAGCTCCTCGGGTGTCACACAGGAATTATGACGCGCGCGGGCCCTCGAGCGCACCGCACCCGGGGACCCAATCGGGCGAAGTTCGGGACGCGCGTCCGGTGTGGGAACCGAGTCCGTCCGGCGCCCGGGCCGGAGGCCGTTAATGTGCAGGCAGCCGACAACGGCGATACGGTCGGAAGGACGACGCGACATGGCATCAGAGAATCCAGCGGTCCCGGTGGACCCGGCCGAAGAACCGACGATCTGGTCGGCGTCCGGCTCGTACGAGGACATCAGCTACGAGACGACGGCCGACGGTATCGCCAAGATCACCATCTGCCGGCCCGAGGTGCACAACGCTTTTCGGCCGCAGACGCTGATCGAGATCTCCGCCGCCCTGGTGGAGGCCAGGGAGGACGAGCGGGTCGGCGTCATCATCCTCACCGGGCAGGGCACCCGGGCCTTCTGTTCCGGCGGCGACCAGCGGGTCCGTGGTGACACCGGCTACCTGGAGGAGAACAAGTCGGTCGGCCGCTTCCACGTCACCGACCTGCACGTGCAGATGCGCCGCCTGCCGAAGCCGATCATCGCGATGGTGGCCGGGTACGCGATCGGCGGCGGCCACGTCCTACATGTCGTCTGCGATCTCACGATCGCGGCCGACAACGCCCGTTTCGGCCAGGTCGGGCCGAAGGTCGGATCGTTCGACGGAGGCCTGGGCGCCAGCTCCCTGTCCCAACTGGTCGGGCTGAAGAAGGCCAAGGAGATCTGGTTCCTGTGCCGGCAGTACGACGCGCAGCAGGCGCTGGAGATGGGCCTGATCAACGCGGTCGTCCCGTTGGCCGAGTTGGAGACGCAGACGGTGAAGTGGTGCCGGGAGATGCTGGCCCTCTCGCCGTTCGCGCTCCGGTTGATGAAGGCCAGCTTCCATGCGGCCGAGGACGGCTACCTGGGCATCCAGCAGCTCGCGCATGACACGAACCTGCTCTTCTACGGCTCACCGGAGGCGCAGGAGGGCCGGGAAGCGTTCAAGGCCAAGCGGAAACCGGACTTCGATCAGTTCCCCAAGCGCGCCTGAGTCGCCTCCTGACTCGGTGCGCCGGGTCGAACGGTCCACTCGATCCGGGCGTCGCCGTCCCACCGGCGCAGGCTGACCGCGGTGGCCTCGATGACGGGCAACGGGCGGAGAACGCCCAGCGCCAGCATCAAGTCTGACGCGCTGAGCTTCCGGGCCAGCGTGACGTGGCCGGTCCACCGGCCGGGACCTTGCTGGTGCGCGAACGGGCGGGCCGCGTCGCCCAGCGAGGTCACCACCCTGGCCTGGAACGTCAGCAGGTCGACCGACGGCACCACCGACCGGGCCAGCACGAACGGGCCGGCCCCGAACACCAGGGGCGCGCCGAGCAGGACGGGTAGCGGCATCGGTTGGGCCACTCCGGATAGCGCCGACTCCTGAGGCGGAGCAATGACTTTCGCGACGGCCAGGGTGACGTGGGGGCGGTTGCCGGGACCGGTGTGCCGGCCCAGGCTGGGCAGGGACGCGTCCAGCAGCCGATCCCACTCGGCCCGGACCGCGGCCTCGGAGGCCGGGTCCAGCAGAAGCTCCACCGACTGCACCATGACTCCATGGTGCCTGGGGTCGGCGGATCAGGGTTGTTCGCGGGAACAGCGCCAGGTGGTGCGGCCGCCGACCGTGCTGCGCACCATCGGGGCGTTGTCCCGGGGGCAGCGACCGCCCGGCTTGCGGAACGGGACCACCGACAGGGTGTGCACGCCGCCGCCCGCGACGGCGGCCCGGATCGCCTGCCGTACTGCCCGCAGCAGCCGGCTGATGTCATCCGCCGACAGGTCCTGGACCGAACGCCCCGGGCTGATCCGGGCCTGCCACAGGATCTGGTCGGCCAGCAGGTTCCCGATGCCGGCAATGGATTCCTGGTCGAGCAGGCGAGCCTTGACGGGCGCGCTCCCGCGGGCCAGCGCGGCCCGGAACTGGCTCGGGGTGATGAGTCCGGCGTCCGGGCCGAGACGGTCGATGAGCGGATCGAGCCGAACGCGCCCGAGCCGGCGCGGATCGATGAGCGCCATCGAACCACCGTCGTCGAAGGTCAACGAGAAGCGTAGGTAGCGTCGGTCGCCGGGCTGGCGGCCGCGGTCCCAGTAGTCGCCGCCGTCGGTCTCGGTGCCGTCCGATGCGGCGACGACGATCTTGCCGGACATCCCCAGGTGGATGCCCAGGGGCGGTCCGGCCACGGCGGACCCGTTGACCGGGGAGGTGTCGCACCACATGCTCTTGCCCCGGCGGTGGGCGTCGGTGAGGGTGCGACCGAGCAACGCGGTGCGGATCTCACCCGGGCGATGCGGACGGCATTCGTACGTGTCGGTGTCGTCCACATCGACGATGACGCGCCCGAGCGCGACTCGGGCGATCACGGACCGGGCGGATTCGACCTCGGGGAGTTCGGGCACGAGAACAGTCTGACCGATCGGCGGTCTCGGTCGGTCTCGCGGGTGGCCGGCCCCGGGGACCGACCGCGGTCAGCTCAGGTGCACCGGCTGCGGGGTCGACTTGTGGTCCCAGTCGCTGCCGACCTCGTCCTGCCCACCGTCACCGTGGTTCGTCGCCATCCCGACCGCGGGACTGCGTCGCGCCGTGACGATGATCGACTTCGAGGTCGGGCAGTTGCTCGACAGCGCAGTCGAATCCAACGGCACCAACGGGTTCGTCTCCGGATAGTAGGCTGCGGCGCACCCGCGGGGCGTGTCGTACTCGACCACCCGGAACCGGTCGGCCCGACGCTCGCGGTCGTCCTGGTCCCAGTAGGTCATCAGGTCGACCAGGTCACCGTTCTCGAGGCCGAGTTCGGCGATGTCGAGACGATGCATGAACACCACGCGCCGGCCACCCTCGATGCCGCGATACCGATCGGACAACCCGTAGATCGTGGTGTTGAACTGGTCGTGGCTCCGGATGGTCTGCAGGATCAGATGACGGTCCGGCACCTGCAGCGCCTCGATCGGGGTGATGGCGAATTCGGCCAGGCCCGATGCGGTCGGGAAGGTGCGGGAGTCACGGGGCGGGTGCGGCAGGATGAAACCGCCGGGACGGCGGGCGTTCACCTCGTAGCTCTCGCAGCCGGGCACCACCTTGGCGATGTGGTGCCGGATGTGACTGTAGTTGTCCCGCATGTCCTTCCAGTCGATTCCATACCGATCCCCAAGGGTCTCCTCGGCGATCCGGCTGATGATGTGCACTTCCGATCGCAGGTGCGGACCGGCCGGGGCGAGGGGCCCGCGGGACGCGTGGACCGAGCAGGTCGAATCCTCGACCGAGATCCACTGCGGTCCGGACGCCTGTGCGTCCTTCTCGGTACGACCCAGGGTCGGCAGGATCAGGGCGGTTTCCCCGCAGACGAGGTGCGACCGGTTGAGCTTGGTCGAGATGTGCACCGTCATCCGGGTATTCCGCAGGGCCGCCGCCACCACCTCGGTGTCCGGCGCGGCCTGGACGAAGTTGCCGCCCAGGCCCAGGAAGAAGTGGGCCTTCCCGTCCCGCATGGCGCGGATGGCGTCGACCGTGTCTAGCCCGTTCTCCCGAGGCGGGTTGAAGCCGAACTCCTTCTGGAGGGCGTCCAGGAAGGCCACCGGCGGCCGCTCCCAGATGCCCATGGTCCGGTCGCCCTGGACGTTGGAATGGCCCCGGACCGGCAACAGCCCGGCCCCAGGCTTCCCGATGTTGCCCTGCAGCAGGGCCAGGTTGGTGATCTCCTTGATGGTGCCGACCGCGTTGCGGTGCTGGGTCAGTCCCATGGCCCAGCAGAAGACGGTCTTGTGCGAATCCCGCAGTAGTTGCGTGGCCTCGACGATCTGCGCTTTGGTCAGTCCGGTGAGCTCGGTGACGACGTCCCAGTCGACCTCGGCGACGAACTCCGACCATTCGACGAAACCGTTGGTGCAGGCGGCGATGAAGTCGTGGTCGACGGCGTCCCATTCCAGCAGCAGGGAGGACATCGCCTGGAAAAGGGCGAGGTCGCCGTTGAGCTTGATCGGCAGGTGCAGGTCCGAGAGTTTCGTGCCGGGGCCGGCGATGCCCCGCGGAGTCTGCGGGTTGCGGAATCGGGTCAGACCCGCCTCGTTCAACGGGTTGATCGACAGGATCTTGGCGCCGTTCTGCTTCGCGATCTCCAGGGCCGAGAGCATCCGCGGGTGATTCGTGCCCGGATTCTGGCCGGCCAGCACGATCAGCTCGGCGTGGTGCACGTCGTCCAGGCTCACGCTGGCCTTGCCGATCCCGATCGATTCGGCCAGCGCGATGCTGGTCGACTCGTGGCACATGTTGGAGCAGTCGGGCAGGTTGTTGGTGCCGAAGGCCCGCACGAACAGCTGGTAGAGGAACGCCACCTCGTTCGAGGCCCGGCCCGACGTGTAGAAGACCGCCTCGTCCGGGCTCTCCAACCCATCCAGTTCGCGGGCGATCAGCCGGTACGCCTCGTCCCAGTCCAGCGGTGTGTAGTGGTCGGCTCCGGGACGTTTGATCATCGGGTGGGTGATCCGCCCCTGCTGGCCCAGCCAGTACTCGGAGTGGGCGTCCAGGTCGGCGATGCTGTTGGCCGCGAAGAAGTCTGGCGTCACGCGGGCGGTGGTGGCCTCCTCGGCCACGGCCTTGGCGCCGTTCTCGCAGAATTCGGCGACGTGCCGGTGCCCCGGGTCCGGGTCGGGCCAGGCGCAGCTCATGCAGTCGAAGCCCTCGGCCTGGTTCAGCTTCCGCAGGGTCTGCGCCGTGCGCTTGACCCCCATGTGGCCGATCGCCCGTTTCATCGTCACCGCGACGGCCGGCATCCCGGCGGCCTGGTGCTTCTGGGGATGAATGCTCAGATCGGTCTCGCTGTAGTCATCCGCGGTCATCTTGACGCCTCCTGGCCAGTGGGGTGAAACCGTCCGGTCTTCACGTCCGGCCGGCGCGGCCGGGTGCTGGGGGCCGGGGTCCTTCGCCGACGCCCCGGTGGCGTGATGGCTGACATGGCCCCTTATTACCATCCCGCCCTCGGCGCAAACACCAGCGGGCGTCACAATTCGGCTGCCGGGCCCGATCCGGGAGCCCGTCCTGGAGGGGCCGGGACGTCCCCGCGACGAACCGGGCGTGCGGACTATGCTCGCTGAGCGGCGCCCCGTCGGCCGGATCCCACTCGATCGATATCCCACTCGACCCACTGCCATCCAGAGGAGCTTCGGTGTCCGGTCCGGGCCGCACTGCCGTCGTCGCCGGGTCGACCGCCTCACGACGGGGGTCGGTCCCGCTCCGGTGGTTGATCGTCGCGAAGATGTTCTTCGCCTTCCTGGGATTCAGTGCCATCGTCACCGAGATCGCCACGCTGACCACCCGGCAGCGATTTCGGGCGGCCGACTTCTTCAGCTACTTCACGGTGGAGTCCAACGCCCTCGCGGTGATCAGCCTGACCGTCGGTGCCTTTGCCCTGGCCGCCGGAGCGACCGGGCGCGGACTGGACTTCTTCCGGGGGGCGGTCACCCTCTGCATGACGACGACCATCGCAATCTTCATCGTCCTGCTCTCGGGCTACCCGGCATCGGAACTCACTGCGGTGCCGTGGGACAACACCGTGCTGCACTACATCATGCCGATCGTGATCATGGTTGACTGGCTGATCGCTGGTCGCATTCGTCCCATCCCGCTGCGCCGCGCTCTCGTCTGGTTGGTCCTGCCTTTGGCCTATCTGGTCTACAGCCTCTTACGCGGGCCATTCGCCCACTGGTATCCCTACCCCTTCATGGATCCGTCTCATCACGGGTACCTGGGGGTGGCCGTCACGTCGGTGATCATCGCGGTGGTGCTGGCGGTGGTCACCGGGTTGATCGCGGGCGTCGCCCGCTGGAATCCGCTCACGCGCTGGGAATAGCGGGACCGCGCCGTCTGCCGGGGCATCGGTCACGGGCTTTCCGGCGGCAGGCCCAGGAGCCGATCGGTAGCCGGATCGACCCGGCCGTCGAACAACCGATCCAGGACCTGCCCGAACGCTGGTTCGCCAGGAGCCGCCCGCAGGAACAGCGTCATGGAGGACCTGAGCTTCTGGGCGTCGATCCCGCCGAGGATCTCGACGGCGCTGCGCCCGGTGGTGGCCGCCACGATCGCCGAAGCCTCCAAGAGCCGAGGTCCCAGCACCGGGTGGTCGAGATAGGCCCGGGCCTCGTCGAGTCCGGAGATCGCGTAGTGCCGCGACGTCGAACTGAGGCCAAGCCCGGCGATCTGTGGGAAGACGAACCACATCCAGTGGCTGGTCTTGTGTCCGGCCCGCAACTCGGCCGCCGCCCGCTCGTACGTCCGGTCGGCGTCCTGGGCGGTGACGAACCGTCCGAGGTTCCACTGATCAGGCATGGCCGTGCCCCTTCCTGCGGCCGACGAGGGCAGCTGGTTCTACCGACGGTTCCGGAACGACAGGCGCCGATGGAACAGGGCTGCCCGCGCCGCGTTGGCGCCGCAGGCTCCGTGCACTCCACCGCCCGGATGGGCCGACGCCGACCCGAGATACAGGCCCTTGATCGGCGTCTCGGCGCGGCCCCATCCGGTGACGGGCCGGAAGATCAGTTCCTGGTGCAGCGCCGCGGTCCCCCCGCCCAATGCCCCCCGGTGGAGATTCTGGTTGCGTCCCTGCAACTCCCGTGGTCCGAGGATTCTCCGCTGCACGATGCGGGACGTGAAGCCGGGAGCGGCGCGTTCGATCCGGTCCTGCATCCGGTCGGCCATGATGTTGATCTCGGAGCCGTCCCAGCGACCGCTGATGCGGTCGAGTTCGTCGTGGCGAACCTGTTGCGGTACGTGGGTGTAGGACCACAGTGCCTCGGTGCCCGGAGGGGAGCGGGTCGGATCGCTGGTGGTCATCTGCCCTACCAGCAGGAACGGGTCGGCCGGGACCGTGCCGCCGGTGACCTGGGCCATCCAGGTCGACACCTCGGTGACCGATGAGGCGAGGTGCACGGTGCCAGGGGCGGCGGCCGGCGTCTGCAGCCAGGGCACCGTCCCGGACAGTGCCCAGTCCACCTTGATGGTGCCCGGGTCCCACTGGAAGTCGGCCATCCGGGCGCGGGTTCGCGCCGGAAGGTCGTTCCAGGACACCAGGCCTCCGTACAGGGCGGGGGCCGAGACGTCGGCCACCACCGAGCTGGCCCGGACGAATTCTCCATCCGACAGCCGGACCCCGACCGCCCGGCCGCGGTCGACCACGACCTCCGTCACCTCGGCCCCGCAACGGATCTCGCCCCCGGCCGCCACGAATCGGGCGGCCAGCGCATCGGCCAGCCGACCGGCCCCGCCGGTGGGCACCGGGAATCCGTCCTGCTGTCCCATCATGGCCAGCAGCAGACCGAAGACCCCGGATCCGGCGGCGTCGGGGGACAGGTCGGCGTGGGCGGCGTTGCCGACGATCAGCAATCGCGCGGTCTCCCCGGCCAGGTGACGTTCGGTCAGCGACCGGGCGGACTCGATGAGCAGACGGATTCCGGCCGCGCCTCCGACCTTCGGCAGCGTGGCCGCCAGCCGGAGTCCGGCTCGGACCGGCGGGAACGGGGAGAGCAGCGAGTCGATCAGGGGGCCGCCGAGTGTCTGCCATTGGTCCACCAGATCCAGCCAGCCCTGGCCGTCGCCGGCGTGCAGTTCGTCCAGCCCGGCCGCTGTCCGTTGCGGATCGTGGTGCAGCAGAGCCCATCGACCATCGACGTCCGGCGTGCCGATCACCGCCGGCGCGTGCGACCAGGCCAGGCCGTGACGCTCCAACTCGAGGCCTCGCATCACCGGCGACGCGGCCACCAACGGGTAGAAGGAGCTGAACGTGTCGTGTTCGAATCCGTCGGCCACGTCGCTGTCGCTCGCCACCGCTCCGCCCACCTTGGCCTCCGCCTCGAGCAGCAGTACCCCCCACCCGGCGTCGGCCAGGAGATTGGCCGCGACCAGCCCGTTGGGACCCGCGCCGATGACGACGGCGTCAACACTTCTTCTCATCCGTGATTGATACCCCCGTCGATGGATACCGAACAAACATGGAGAAAATCAGCCGGGACTGCTCGGCCTCGCCGCAGGACGTGTTCGAGGTGCTGGCCGACGGCTGGCTCTATGCCTCCTGGGTGGTCGGAGCGGCGCGCATCCGGGCCGTGGACGCCGCGTGGCCGCTCACCGGCAGCCGGATCCACCATTCGATCGGGCCCTGGCCCCTGTTGCTGGATGACGAGACGGTGGTCCGGCAGTACGACCCACCCCGGTTGGTGGTGCTGCAGGCGAAGGGGTGGCCGGTCGGCGAGGCCGAGGTGCGGATCGAGGCGACGGCGCGTCCCGGCGGTTGTACCGTCACCATCGCCGAAGACGTGATCGCCGGGCCCGGGAAGTTCATCCCGAAGCCGCTGCGCCAGCTCATGATCGGCTGGCGTAACACCGAGACGCTCCGCCGATTGGTGTTGATGGCCGAGGGTCGAGCCGTCGCTGCCCGGCCCACGTGAGGCCCGCGCGTGCCTCGAGGACGACCGGGCCTTGTCCCTGGGGGAGCCGGGTGGGACAGTGAGGCCCTCGGGCGGTTGGTCTGAGCTGGAGGACTTCTCATGGACGAAGCGGACCGGGCCGAACTCCGGGCTCGTGCCGATCAGGGTGATCGCGACGCCATCGACGAGCTGGTGGAACATGCCGCCGAACAAGGTGACACGGCTGAGCTCCGGCGTCTGGCCGACGCTGGTTCTTCCGACGCGGTCGATGAGCTGGTCCAGCTCGCGGCGGAGCGCGGCGACGTCGCCGAACTCCGCCGGCTGGCTGATCTCGGCTATCCCGACGCCGTCGACCAGCTGATCGAATCGGCGGCCGAGCTGGGCGATCTCGGCGAGCTGCAGCGCCTGGCCGATGCCGGAAACCGCGCCGCGGCGGAACAGTTGGCCGAACTCACCGCGGAATGACCGACGAGCCGGCGCCCGCGCCGGCTAGCGGGCCGCGCCTTGCTCCAGTTCGTCTTCGTGATCGTCGACGGCTGGGCAGCCACATGATTCCCGGACGCGGAACAGCCCGGCCGGTCGTTCCGTTCGCGGCGGACCCCCGACTCCGTTGATCCGCTCCAGCAGCATCGTGACGGCTCGCTCCGCGATCTGCGCGATCGGCTGCGCGATCGCGGTGAGATGGGGGGAGAATACGTCGGCCCAATCGAAATCGTCGAACGCACCCAGAGCCATGTCCTCCGGGACCCGCATTCCCGCGCGCCGCAGGCCCCGCAACGCCCCGATCGTCATGTGGTTGTTCCCGATGACCAGAGCGGTCGGAGGTCGAGCCGAGGCCAACAGGCGTCGGACGGCCGCCTCGGCCTGCGGAGCGTCGGAATTCCCCTGCGCCAACAGGTCCTTGTCGAATCGGATTCCGTGAGCCCGAAGGGCTCGGCGATAGCCGTTGGTTCTCTCGATCGTCGTCTGGACCCCGGCCACGCCGGAAATCAACCCGATCCGCCGGTGCCCGTGTCCGATGAGGTGTTCGGTCAGCAAGGCCGTCGACCGGATGTTCTCCACGCCGATCTGATCGAAATCGTCGGCCGCGCAGCGGTCGACGAGGACGGACGGGACTTTGGTGTCGCGCAGGTACTTCAGGGCGGCACCGTCGCGACCGGTCACCGGGGCCAGGAGAATTCCGTCGACCCGACGTTGGTGCAGCGACCGAACAATGGCCAGCTCTTCCTTCGGGTCCTCGTGCGTATCGGCCAGCAGCAGGGTGTTGCCGGCCGCACGAACGGCGTTGTCGATTCCGGCGACCATGTCGGCGAAGTAGAAGTTCGACACGGCGGACATGGCGAGCCCGATGGTGGCCGTGCTGGCCCCGGTCAGTGCCCGGGCCACCGGATTCACCATGAACCCGGTCTCCTCGATTGCCTCGAGAACCCTGGACTTGGTGTCCGGATTGATGAACCTGGTCTGGTTCACCACGTGCGAGACGGTGGACACCGACACGCCGGCCCGCCGGGCCACGTCCGCCATCGTCGTCATTGACTGCCTCCGCCTCGGCCCGATCAAACCCACATCGATAATGGGCCAAACGGGCGAATTCCTCGAAGCAAGCGTTTGCGCAAGCGCTTGCGCATGCCATCATAGCCTGGCTGTGATTCAAAGAACAGGCCGTATGGTCACAGCGCAGTCATAGCGCAGGCACCGGTTCAGTCGCTCGAGGAGGAGCAATGCACCCTGGTCTCCCTCTCGTGGGCCGGCGCGAACCGTTCCGGGGCGGAACTCACACGAATCCCGAGGTCTTCGGGCAGTACCACCCGTGCGGCCTTCTCCCCAGGCTCCGCGCACCACGTCCCCTCGCCCCATCCGGACGCGAGAGGTCCACACCACAGGAGGACAAGCAATGAAGCTCACCGTCACTCGGGCCGCGATACTCGCGCTCGCGGTCACCACTTCGGTGTCGTTGGCCGCGTGCACCAAGAACAACAACTCGTCGAGTTCCAGCACGTCCAGCGCCGCGGCGGCGGCCTCCGCCGGGCCGGGTTCCTCCGGCTCGGCGTCGGCGGCCTCCGGCGGCGGGAGCACGGGAACGATCAAGATCGGGTTGGTCACCAAGACCGACTCGAACCCGTATTTCGTGAAGCTGCGTGAGTCGGCGAAGGCTTTGGCGGCCACCCAGGGGGCCGAGGTGATCGCCCTGGCCGGCAAGTTCGACGGCGACAACGACGGACAGGTCACGGCCATCGAGAACCTGGTCCAGCAGGGCGTCAAGGGCATCATGATCACCCCGAGCAACTCGGCGGGCATCCTGAACGCGCTCAAGGCGGCCCAGGCCAAGGGCATTCTGGTGATCGCGCTGGATTCGGAGACCACCCCGGTGGACGCCGTTCCGGCCACTTTTGCCACCGACAACCTGCAGGCCGGTGTGATCCTCGGTAAGTACATCAAGGCCAAGATCGGCAGCACGGCGCCGAAGATCATCACCATGGATCTGGACCCGAGCGCGAGTGTCGGTATCCAGCGGCACAACGGGTTCCTGGAGGGCATGGGCCTTCCGGACGGCACGCCGCCGCAGGTGATCGGCAGTGCGTTGACCGCCGGTGACCAGACCAAGGCGCAGAGCGCGATGGAGAACCTGCTGCAGGCGCACCCGGATGTCAATGTCGTCTACTCGATCAACGAGCCGGCGGGACGTGGTGCCTACCAGGCCTTGACCGAAAAGGGTCTGCAGAGCAAGGTGATCGTGGGTTCGATCGACGGCAGCTGCTCGGGTGTCCAGTACGTGAAGGACGGTAAGTTCGCCGCCACCGTCATGCAGTTTCCGAAGATCATGGCCGAGGACGGGGTGAAGGCGATCGTGACTTTTGCCAAGACCGGTACGAAGCCGAGCGGGGTCGTCAACACCGGCGCCACGCTGATCACGGACAAGCCCATCGCGGGCATCGACTCGAAGGATTCCGCCTGGGGCCTGGCCAACTGCTGGGGATGATCCCGCGGGAAGTTCGCGCGGGAAGTTCGTGACTGAGCCGGTTCGGATCGAGTGCAGTTCGCCAAAGGAGGCGGCGGTATGACAAGCATTGCTCCCCCGAGGGCCAGTGCGGGGGATCGCGCGAAGGAAATCTTCGCGCGGTCCCCAGCGTTGGGGCCGACGGCCGCGTTGATCATCGCGCTGGTGTTCTTCTCCATTGCCACCAGCACGTTCCTCAACCTTGACAATTTCACGACCATCATTGCCCAGACGGTGGTGGTCAGTACCTTGGCGTTGGGTCAGACCCTGGTGATTCTGACGGCCGGTATCGACCTGGCCAACGGCGCCATCATGGTGTTCGCCACGGTCCTCATCGCGAAGCTGTCGATGCAGATGGCGTCGTCCCCGTCGGTGCTGATCGGTATCGGCGTGGCCGGCGCCGTGGCGGCGATCTCGGGTCTGCTGGTGACCAGGTTGCGGCTCCCACCGTTCATCGTCACCTTGGGCATGCTGGCTGTGGTCACGGCCGTTTCGGCTCTGTATAGCGGCGGTACCACCACCGACGTCAGCGGGGACAGCACGCTGACCCTGCTGGGCAAGCAGATCACCATCGGCTCGGTGAACATCAGCTACGGCACGGTGCTGGCGGCCATTTTGTTCGTCGTGATGTGGCTGGTGCTGGGGAAGACCGGCTGGGGTCGGCACGTCTACGCGGTCGGCAACGACTCCGAGGCCGCCCGTCTGTGCGGCATCAACGTCAAGAAGATCCTGTTGTCGGTCTACGTCGTGGCCGGGATCATCTACGGAATTGCCGCCTGGATGGCATTGGGGCGCAGCCCTTCTGCGGATCCCAACGCCTTCCAGACCGGCAACCTGGACTCCATCACGGCCGTCGTCATCGGCGGGACGTCCCTGTTCGGCGGACGCGGCGGTGTGGTCGGGACCATCGTCGGCGCCCTGATCGTCTCGGTCTTGCGGAACGGGCTCACGGCCATGCAGATCGATTCCAACTACCAGAACCTGGCCACCGGCGTGCTGGTCATTGCTGCAGTCGCCTTCGATCAGCTCACCCGTAGGAGGAGCTCATGAGCCCCGCAGCCGCAACGACCATCGCCCAATCGCCGACGGCCGGCCCGGCCCGAGGGCCGGCCGGCGTGGTTCCGGTCCTGGCGGCCCGCTCGATCGTCAAACGCTACGGAAAGGTCACCGCGGTACGGGAGTCGGATTTCGACCTCTTCCCGGGGGAGGTACTCGCGGTCGTGGGCGACAACGGCGCCGGCAAGTCGAGCATCATCAAGGCGATGACCGGCGCGGTGCTGCCCGATTCCGGACACGTCTACCTCGACGGTGAGGAGATCAGGTTCTCCAGCCCCAACGAGGCACGCAAGCGCGGAATCGAAACCGTCTACCAGACCCTCGCGGTGGCCCCGGCGCTCGACATCGCCACGAACCTGTTCCTCGGACGGGAGATCCGCCGGGGCGGTGTCCTGGGCAAGATGCGTTTCCTGGACAAGAAGGCGATGCGAGACGAGGCCAAGGCCCAGCTCGACTCGCTGGGTATCGCGACCGTTCAGGACATCACCGTCCCGGTGGAGAATCTCTCCGGTGGGCAACGGCAGGCGGTTGCGGTGGCCCGGGCGGCGATGTTCGGGACGAAACTGGTCATCCTGGACGAGCCGACGGCGGCGCTGGGGGTCAAGGAAACCGCGAATGTGCTGGATCTGATCAAGCGCATCTCGGCTCGTGGTCTCCCGGTCATCCTGATCAGCCACGACATGCCGGCCATCTTCGAGGTGGCGGATCGGATCCACGTCCACCGCCTGGGACGACGAGTGGGTGTGGTGGATCCCAAGGAGATCACCATGTCCGACGCCGTCGCCTTCATCACCGGCGCCCTGGAGATCCCGCAGGAAGGACAAGTGGCGCAGCACTACCACGAACACACCAAGGGTGAGATCAGCAACTGACCTGCGGCAGGCCGTCGGCCCCGAATCCCGGACGGGATTCGGGGCCGATGCTGTCTTGGCCGAGAAGTGCTCCGCGGCCATCGACCTCGGTGAGTCAGTTGACGGGGTTCCATCCGTCGGCCCCGGCCAGGTAGGTCTGCGCCGTGTAGTTCGCCTGGTAACTGGTGGCGGTCGGATCCCCGTGCTGGACGCACTGGCCTTAAAACCGGCGGGCGTGCTCGGTGCGGTCGAGTCCACTGTCTTGACGGTCTGAACGCTGGACGGCTTCGACACATTGCCCGTCTTGTCCTGCGATGCGACGGCGTAGTACAGCGTGGTGCCGGTCGTCGCGGACGGGTCGGTGAAGGTGGTTCCGGCGACGGTGGCAATGGTGCTGGTGCCGGGGAGGATCGTCTTGCTCGTCGAGCGGTACACGACGTACGAGGCCAGATCGGAGGTCGACACCTTTCCCCAGCTGATCACGGTGCCCACGCCGCCGAAGTAGTCGGCGTTCAGGCTTCCCGGCACAGAGGGGGGAGTGGTGTCGGCGGCGGCTCGGGCCGGAACGACAAAGGTCAGTCCCAGGACGATGACCGCGGCCGCACTCGCCGTCAGTCGGGCGATCCTCCGACGGGGAGAGGGGCTCGTGGCATGGCGAGGCAGGGCAGCACGCATTGACAAGGATCCGTTCGGGCGTGGTTCGAAATCTCCGAAACAGTGCTGCTCGCCCCACATCGCCGGGAGAGGTCACTGGCAGTAGTCGGAGGCCATCCGACATTCCCCGATTTGTTCAACGGATTCATCAATTCGGCGTGGCTACCCGGATGGCGTATCACTCCATGGAGTCGCTTGGCCTCGGCGTGGGCGGGCCGGTGCTGACCGTCGACCGCGATATCGACCTGGTCAGGCATCGTGATGAAGATTCCCGGGGATGGACACCGTAGGCTGACCCAAACGGGGAGCGATGGTCGGATGCGGGGACAGGTGGACGATCTTCAGCAGGCCTCGCTCCTCGATCCGTTCCGTTCGGCCGTCAGGCTCATTTCGGGTATCCACAGCCACCGGGAGCTGACCGACACGGTTCAGGCGGTGGTCGACGCAGTCGTCGAGACGGTCGGCTTCGCCGTAGCAGTGGTCAGCGTGGTCGGCCCAAGTGGTCGGATGCGCACGATCGCGGTGGCCGGCAGCGCATCGGCACGATTGGAGCTCCTCGGGGTCGAGCGACCGTTGTCGACCTATCAGGCCGAGTTCGATGTGGCCGATCATTGGGGCTCCTTGCGATTCGTGCCCTGGGATCGAGCTCCGGATGCGCACGCGCTGGGCTGGGTGCCAGAGGTTCCCGTCTCGCCGGATGTCGATGCCTGGCACCCGATGGATGCCCTCTTCGCGCCGCTGCGATCGTCCGACGGCGAGCTGATCGGTGTCCTGTCCGTCGACCTGCCGGTCAGTGGTCGCCGCCCGGCTCCACCGCAGCGAGAGCTGCTTGAGCTGCTGGCCGTCCAGGCCGGCATCGCGGTCGACAATGCGAGGCTGACCGAACGCCTGCGGGCCGGCGAGGAAATCTTCCGCGAGGCTTTCGACCGCACTGCCACCGGTATGGCGTTGTTGCACGTCCGGGAGGACAAGGCGGACCAGTACCTGAGAGTGAACCCGGCGTTCTGCCGTCTACTGGGCTATTCGGTCGAGGAGCTGCTTCAGCTGGATCCGGCCGAGGTGACCCACCCCGACGATAAAGAGGAGGACGCGCACCTGGTTTCGGACCTGATCGCCGGTCGAGTGGATGTGTATCAGCGCGACAAGCGATACCTGCACCGTATGGACGAACCGGTCTGGGTGAGCGTTTCCGCCACCATCGCGCGCACGGCCGAGGGCCGCCCCCTGTGTGCGGTGCTGCAGATCGAGGACATCTCGGCGCGGCGCGCGACGTTGGAAAGGCTCGAACATCTGGCCCGCCACGATCCGCTGACCGACCTGCCCAATCGATCCGTGTTGACGGAGAGGCTGCGCCAGGCGGCTACCCTGGCCCACCGAGACGGCGTTGTCGGCTCGGCGCTGTTCATCGACCTGGACGGCTTCAAGCGCATCAACGACCAGCACGGCCATCGGATGGGTGATCACGTCCTGGTGACGGTCGGGCAACGCATCCGGGCCACCGTCCGGGAGGCCGACGTGGTGGGTCGATGGGGCGGCGACGAGTTCGTCGTCGTGGCGAACGACCTGGACCCGATCCAGGCGCAGGTTCTGGCCGAACGGATCGCAGCGGCGGTGGCCGAGCCGATCACCGACCTGGACATCTCGGTCAGCGTGCGGGTGAGCATCGGAATCGGGCCGATTCCGATCGAAGGCGGCGACGTCGCGCACATCCTGGACCAGGCCGATCACTCCATGTACAAGGAAAAGCCCAAGGGGGAGCGCCCGACGGACGGCCTGCGGTAGCGGTTCGGGGAACGGGCTTTGCCCGATCGGCGCCCAAGTGACCAGAAGGGGGTTCTGTCGACTCGTTGCGCACACCGGCGTGCACGTGGCGTCGCTTCCGCCCCCCCGGTCCGTGCCGCAACAAGCGGCGCGGGGTGATCCCGTAGGGGCGATGTAGGTCAGGGGCTGACGATGGTGAACTTCTCCCACGCTCCGACAGCGGTCCGGTTGGCGATCAGCGGCCGTGTGCCGGCCAGCTCGGCGGTGACGTAGCGACCGTTGACCGCGGCGCGGAGGGCCACGGTTTTGTCGGGCTGGGGCACGATGGTGAAGGTTTCCCACAGTCCGACCGCGGTCCGGTTGGCGATGAGCGGCACGGTGCCGGCCCGATCGGCACACACGAAGCGGTTGTCGGCGTGCGCCCGCAAGGCGACCTGGGTGGTGCCGACGCTGATGAGGTCGAACTGTTCCCACTGGCCGATTGCCGTCCGGTTGGCAATCAGTGCCGCTGCGCCTCCCGATTCCGCGGTGACGAACCGGCCGTTGACGGCCGCCCGCAGGCTGATCACCCGCGTCTGCTGGAGCGGCGGGATAGGGACGCCGTCGGCGAAAGAGACCAACGCTTGATGGTCGCCGTTGAACCTCTCCTGATCGCCGGGGAACACACCGGAATCTGCGAACTGCCAGAAGTTGTAGCTTCCCCAGCTGGCGGGCAGGGGGTACGGGGATCCGGAGTAGTTGGCGATGGACAGGCTTTCCTTCGCGAAAGCCCCGGAGTTCCCGGTGCAAGTCGTCCACCAGTCGGTGGTGGTGTAGATGTCGGGCGAGCGGCCGGTCAGCGTCCGATATTCGAAGTCGAACGAGGCCAGCCAATTCACCATCTGCGACTGGGTGAGACCGAAACATTCAGCACCGTATGGGTTGTACTCGATGTCGAGCATCCCGGGCAGGGTGCGGCCATCTGCCGTCCAACCCCCGCCGTTGGCAACGAAGTAGTCCGCTTGCGTGGCGCCGGTGGAGTTGTCGGGGATGGCGAAGTGGTAGGCGCCCCGCTCCAGGCCGGCCGAATAGGACCCGTTGTACTGCTGGGCGAAGTAGCCGCTGCGATAGCCGGTGCCCTCCGTCGCTTTCACATATGCGAAGGTCGCGCCCTCGGCGACCACCTGACTCCAGAACACGTTGCCCTGGTAGCCGGACACGTCCACACCGGGTTCGGTCGGCCCGGAGGTGGTCAGCGCCCCGGTCCGCGGTATCCGCGACAGGGGACCGGTGTTCACGGACCGACCGGCCCCGGGTCTCGTGCCCTCCAGCACGGGGTGGCTGAGGACTTCGGGTTCGCCTGGATGGGCCGTCCGCGCGTTCGCGGCGAAACGGGTTCGGGCCCGCTCCATCTGTTCGTCGATCCCCACGGGCGTGACGGTGGTCGAGGCGACCGCAGATGCCGGGTGCACCCACGAGGCGGCGGCGTTTGCGACTCCCGGGCCGAAGTACAGGCTCCCGAGCATGACCGCCAGAACGGCGACTCCTGACGATGCCGCCCTTCGTGCGAGGTGGATACCCACAACGAGTTCCTTTCATCACGCCACTGACTCCACGCAAGGAACCGTTCGGGTCTGACAGTACGTGGTTGCACGATAACAGTGGGTAACCGTGATGGAAAGGGCGGTAGATGTGCCGGGTCAGTCGCGTTCCTGGCGCGACACCAGTCGAAGGACAACCTCTACGGCGCCGGCGCCCGAGACTCCGACGATCAAGGATTGGACCAGGAGACCGCTGGGCAGGTCGAAGTTGAGCAGCGTTCGAGTGCTCGGCAGAACGAAGGCGGTGGCGGCGATGACCGCCAGAGATCCGATCAGCAGCGTCTTCCGCCAGTCGAACGGCCGGGCCAGCACCACCAGAATCCAGAACGATGTGGCCAGAAGTGCCACGGCGGCGCCGGTTCCGGGTTGCCAGCAGGCAACCTCCTGCGGACTTGGGCCGCCGCCGAGTATGACGCAGCTCGACCCGTTGGCGAGGCCGTACCTGTGCCGCCCGAGCAGGTACGAGACGATCACGACGGACCCGGCGACGAATCCGCAGGGCACGGCAAAGCGCAGGACGCGCCGCAGGAACCCCGGTTCGTATCGCCTCCGGTTGGGCGCCAACGCCAGGAAGAATGCCGGGATCCCGATGGTCAGGGTGGAGACCAGGGTCAGATGGCGGGGGAGGAAGGGGAACGGCAGGGAGAACGCCGCCGCGGTGACTATGGCGACCAGACTCATCACGTTCTTGGCCACAAACAGGTTGGCCACCCGCTCGACGTTGCCGATCACCCGCCGGCCCTCGGCCAGGACCGATGGCAGGTGTGCGAACTGGCCATCCAGGAGGACCAGCTGCGCCACTGCCTTGGTTGCTTGCGCCCCGTTTCCCATGGCCACGCCGATGTCCGCCTCCTTCAGGGCCAGGGCATCGTTGACGCCGTCGCCGGTCATCGCCACGACGTGGCCGTTGCGTTGGAGCGCCTGTACCAGAGACCGCTTCTGCTCCGGTGACACCCGACCGAAGATGCTGGCGTGGCGGACGACGTCGCGCAGTTGATCCGGGTCAGTGCTGATCGTCCGGGCGTCGATCACGCCGTCGTCGGTGAATTCCAGTCCGACCCGCTGGGCGATCGCGGCGACCGTCGCCGGGTTGTCACCGGAGATGATGCGGATATCGACGTTCTGCGATCTGAAATACCGGAGTGTCTCGGCCGCATCCGGCCGCACGCGCTCGGACAGTACGACCAGAGCCCTCGGGTGTAGGTCAGCCGGGAGATCTGACTGGCGCAAGGGACTTCGAGAGTGGCACAGCAGCACGACCCGGCGGCCGGTCGCGGTGAGTCGGCCGACCTGATCGCGGATCGGATCGTCCGGAGCGAGCAGCACGTCCGGTGCTCCCAACAGCCAGGTTCCTCTTCCGGTGAACTCGGCCGCGCTCCATTTGCGGGCCGAGTTGAAGGCGGTGGTGTGCTCCCGTTGCCAGCCCGGCGGCGCGACCACCGCCCGGGCGACGGCCTTGAGCGTGCCGTTGGCATTGGGGTCGTCGGCCAGGGCGCCGAGTGGGGGGCGTACCTCGTCGGCCGTGGCGTCGCCAAGCGGCAGGAGCTCCTCGAAGGTGATGTCGCCGATGGTCAGGGTGCCGGTCTTGTCCAGGCAGACCACGTCGACTCTGGCCAACCCTTCGACGGCGGGCAGCTCTTGGACGAGAACTTGTTGGCGGCTCAGGCGAACGGCGGCCAGCAGGAAGGCAACTGATGTCAGCAGTACAAGTCCTTCGGGCACAAGGCCGACGAGGCCGCCGGTCGATCTGATGACGACCTCGCGCCAGCCCTGATTTCCGATGGCCCGCGTTTGCGACCAAATCTGTAGGGGCAACGCGAACACAATGATCCAGGTGATGTACCGCAAGAGTGTGTTCACCGATCGCTGGATCTCGGAGGTCGTCCGGGTGAATTTGCGCATCTCGGAGAGAATTCGGTGCGAATAGGAGTTCGCCCCGACGGCCGCAGCGATGAAATGCCCGCTGCCGGCCACCACGGTGGTGCCGGAACGGACGTCGTCTCCCGCGGTCATGGGGACCGGATCGGATTCCCCGGTCAGAGTCGACTCGTCGACCTCCAGACCCGCAGCGCTGAGCAGACGCCCGTCCGCCGCCACCTGATCGCCGGTCCGCAGTTCGATCAGGTCGTCGATCACGACCTGCGCTGTCCGTACTTGGGCCAGGTGGCCGTCACGCACGACCCAGGTGGTCGGCGCGTTGAGGAGTGCCAGGCGGTCGAGTTTCCGCTTGGCCAGGTACTCCTGGGTGATGCCGATCGCGGCGTTGACCACCAGCACCACTCCGAACAGGCCGTCGGCCCACGATTTGGTGATTGTCACGAGCACGAACAACGCACCGAGCAGGGCGTTGAACCGGGTGAACACGTTGGTCCGGATGATGTCTCGAATCGACCGCGAGGACGTCTGGTCCGTGGTGTTCGCCTGCCCACGCGCCACCCGCGTAGCGACCTGCTCTGTGGTGAGTCCCTTCTCAAGTTGAGGGTTGCCGGGTGATCGCGACTCCTCCGAACGTGACTCGAAAGGCATTCACGCCACCTTTGGTTCGTACCGTCGTGCCGGGCAGGAAGATCCGGTTCTCGGACCGGGGCAGCATCACGCGGCTGGGGGCCCGACAGACCCTTTGCGGAGAGCTCGACGCCGTCGCCGATTCCAGCGTAGTGCCGGGGGAGGCGCGATCCGCCAGGCCCGGGATGTTGGCGGGCTACACCGCGATGAAGCCAGCGAACGGCACCGGGGGATGCGCGCTGCCGCCCGCGGATTGCCCGTCCCACGTCCCGAACTACCCGTGCGTGTTCGACCCAAGCGACTTGCCCCCCGAGTACATCCCCGGGCAGGCGGACAACGCCGCGCACATCCGCGACTACACCCAGCTGGCTGGCGATGTGACCGCCCATGCGCTGCCCGCGGTCAGCTTCGTCAAGGGGCTGGGCTACCACAGCGAACACCCCCGGCCATGGCGACACCATCAGCGCGGGCGTGCAGTTCGTCCGTCAGACCGTCGACGAGATCACCAGCCACGTCCCCGATGCACTCGTCCTGGTCACCTGGGACGAGTCCGGGGGCTACTTCGACCACGTGGCCCCCCTCGTGGGTGGACTACTTGGGAACCGCCCGGCCAGATCTTCGGATGAGTCTGAATTCCGTCGCTCTTTCGTTCCGTTGGTTCGATCGGTGACACCTCGAGCTGGGCGCTGCGGACCGGTGGGCGGGAGACCCTGGCCTTCACCCCGGAACTCCACTGCGAGCGTGGCGATCTTCTCGCACCGGTTCCCGGCCGGCGTGCCCGCGTTGAACGCGGCTCGACATATGTTCCTGTACGAGCGTTCTCGGCCGTTCTATCCGGGCGGGGAAGCCGCGGCGCCGGAATCCGTGTCGGGGACGCGCTGTTGGCCGGCCGGGACCCAAGCGACCGCGCAATTGATGGCCGTCGTCGGCGAACTTGCCACCCGCGGGTCCGATTTCCAGATCTGGTGGGGTGGACACGCGGTCCGCGCACGCTCCGCCGGCATGAAGGAGATCCATCACCCGGTGGTCGGTGACATGACACTCGGGTACGAAATGCTAACCCTCGCATCGGGTTCCGGGCATGAGTCGGAGGATCTACCTGCACTGATGCCGTGGTTTCGGCGGGCGAGGCCGGTGACCCGTTTGGGTGATTAAACCGAGCTGGACGTCGAGGTGACTGTGTGTAGGTTACGCTCCGCAGGCTGGCGCCCGTTTGATTCGTTTTACACCTATTAGGGGCCCTTTATGTCGATGTTTGATCGCCGTTCGTCACTGAGTGCTCGCGGGTTTGCCCCGTTCGGACGTCGGCGGCTTGAATGGCCCGGCCTGGCGATGGTTGCCGCGGCGATGTTGACGGCGGGCGTCTTGACGGCCCCAGCGGCCACGGCCGCCTCGGTGACCTCCGCCGCGTTCAGCGGCGGGTCGGGTACCTTCACGGCCGCGAACGGGACCGTGTACGCCAAACAGGGCGGCGCCCTCACGCTGACCCTCAGCACGGACGGCAACACCCAATGCGTCGACGTCCTCGACGGCAACGGCAACACCATCGCGACGCAGAGCGCATCCAAGGGCCAGAGCAACTGGACGTTCAGCGGTTCGGCCTACCCGTGGCTAACCGCCGGCACGGGCAGCGGTGTCGTGCAGTACACAACCAAGGCGTGGCGGAACGTGAACGGCCAGGGCAAGTGCGTGGCCAACCAGAACGAGACGTTCGGCGTCCAGTCCGCCGCCTACACGCTCGACAACACCGCCCCCTCCGCCACCGGCGCCCTCAGCCCGGCCCCGAACGGCGCAGGCTGGAACAAGGCCGACGTCACGGTCACGTGGACCGGCGCGGACACCGGCGGCTCCGGCGTCAGGAGCGTCGCCCCGGCCACGGACTCCGTCACCGCCGACGGGATCACGACCAGGACCACGACGGTGACCGACAACGTCGGCAACACGGCGACTGCGGCCCCGGTGACCGTCAAGCTCGACGAGACCGCTCCGACCATCACGGGCTCCCGCACCCCGACCGCGAACGCGAACGGCTGGAACAACACCGACGTCACCGTGTCCTTCGCGCCGAGCGATGCGACCTCGGGTGTCAAGAGATCCAGCGACCCCACCACGCTCGGCACCAGTGCCGCGAACCAGTCGGTCACCGGCGCGGTCACCGACAACGCCGACAACACCGCGAGCACCACGGTGGGCGGCATCAGCATCGACGAGGTCGCCCCGACCCTGTCGGGCAAGCCGACGACCGACCCGAACGCGGCCGGCTGGTACCACGGCGACGTCATCGTCGCGTGGACCGCTGCCGATGCGCTGTCGGGTACCACCAACCCGGCCAACAGCACGATCACCGGTGAGGGCACAGCGCTGACCGCGAGCACCACCGCCTCCGACAAGGCCGGCAACTCGACGAACGCGCAGTCCGCGGCCGTCAAGATCGACCGGACCGCCCCGAACACCACCGTGACTGCGCCGCCGGCTTGGAACAAGAGCGACGTCACGCTGACCCTGGTCCCCAACGATGGGCTCTCGGGAGTGGACAAGACCTATTTCCAGCTCGACGGCGGCGCGCAAACCGCCGGCACCAGCGTGCCGGTGACCGCCGAGGGCAACCACACGCTGACGTTCTGGAGCACGGACGCCGCTGGTAACACCGAGGCCGCGCACACGGTCAGCTTCGGCATCGACAAGACCTCGCCGACCATCGGCCACACCGAGAGCCCGGCTGCCAACGTGGACGGCTGGAACAACGGGGACGTCATCGTGACGTTCACCTGCTCCGACGCACTGTCCGGCGTCGCGAGCTGCACGGGCCCGCAGACGGTGACCACGGAGGGCACGGCCCAGGCCGTCACCGGCACGGTGAAGGACAACGCGGGCAACACCGCGACCGACCCGGCTGCCGTGAGCATCGACAAGACCAAGCCGATCATCACCGTTGACCCCCTGCCGGCGCCGAACGCCAACGGCTGGTACGGCGACGACGTCACAGCTACCTACACTGCGTCCGACGCCCTGTCCGGCATCAAGATCCAGGACAAGGCGCACACTTTCGGCGAGGGCGCGGCTCAGACTGACACCGCGACCGCGACCGACGCCGCCGGCAACAGCGGGTCGGTGACCACCCCGGCGGTGAACGTCGACAAGACCGCCCCGACCATCACGGGCACGGTCCTCGGCACACCGAACGGCAAGGGCTGGTTCACCGGCGATGTCACGATCCACTGGACGTGCGCCGACAACCTGTCCGGTGTCGTCGCGTGCCCCCTCGACACGGTTGTCAAGGGCGAGGGCAGCGACCTGTCCGCCTCCGCCAGCGTCACCGACAGGGCCGGCCACACCACCTCCGTAACGGTCGACGGCATCAAGGTCGACCGCACCGCTCCGACCACCGCGGCTACCGGTGTCCCCGCCGGCTGGGTGAACGCGCCGGTGACCGTCGGCCTGAAGGCCAGCGACAACCTCTCGGACGTCGACAGCACCTACTACGCCGTGGACGGCGCGACCACCGCGACCAAGGGCGACACCGTCTCGGTCGGCGTCGAGGGCGTCCACACCGTCAGCTACTACTCGATCGACAACGCGGGCAACCGGGAGGCAGCGCAAAGCTTCACCGTGGAGGTCGACCTCACCTCGCCGGGCATCACGCCCGGCCAGTCGCCGGAGCAGAACGCGCACGGCTGGAACAACAGCGACGTTGCGGTGAGCTTTTCCTGCGTCGACCAGACCGCGCTGTCAGGGCTGAAGGACTGCACCGCCCCCCAGAACGTCACCACCGAGGGCAAGGCGCAGAAGGTCACCGGCACCGCCACCGACAACGCCGGCAACAGCATCACGGGCACCGCCACCGTGAACCTGGACAAGACCGCACCGACGATCACCGGCGCACCCGACCGGGTGGCCAACACCGCCGGCTGGTACTCCGACGACGTCACCGTTTCCTTCGACGGCACGGACAGCCTGTCCGGTATCGACACGGTGACCGGCCCACAGCACCTCGGCGAGGGCGCCGGCCAGCAGGTCGACGGCACCGCCACCGACAACGCCGGCAACAGCGCCAGCACCTCCGTCACCGGCATCAACGTGGACAAGACCGCACCGAACCTTAGCGCTGCCCCGACCACCAGCCCGAACGGGAACGGCTGGTACAACACCGACGTCACCCAGACCTGGTCCGCTGACGACGCGCTCTCGGGCCTCGCGGACACGCCGGCCGACTCGGTTCTGTCCACCGAAGGTGAGGGCCAGACGGCCTCCGCCTCGGTCAGCGACAAGGCCGGCAACACCACCAGCGCCACCAGCGCACCGGTCAACATCGACAAGACAGCGCCCAGCACTGACGTCTCCGCACCGAGCGGCTGGGTCGACAGCAGCGTCGACGTCACCCTGACTGCCCACGACGCGCTGTCCGGCATCGACACGACGCACTACAGCGTCGACGGGGGAGCGCAGCAGGTCGGCACCACGGTCACGCTGACCGCCGAGGGGACACACACCATCTCCTACGGCAGCACCGACCTCGCGGGCAACGCCGAGATCGCCAAGACCGTCACGGTCCAGATCGACAAGTCGGCACCGACCATCAGCCACACGCTCGCCCCGGCGGCCAACGGCAATGGTTGGAACAACGCCGACGTCACGGTTACCTTCACCTGCGCCGACCAACCCGGTCTGTCCGGTGTGAAGAGCTGCACCGCACCGCAGACGGTCAGTGCCGAGGGCAAGGACCAGCCGGTCCCCGGCAACGCGACGGACAACGCCGGCAACACCGCGACCGACCCGGCCACGGTGAGCCTGGACAAGACCAAGCCGACCATCGCCGGCAGCCGCACCCCGGCCGCCAACAGGTCCGGCTGGACCAACACCGACGTCACCGCCCACTTCGACGGCCAGGACACGCTGTCCGGGATCGACACGGTCACCGCTGACAAGACCTTCGGTGAGGGCACGAACCAGTCGATCGATGGCACCGCGGTCGACGCGGCCGGCAACTCGGCCGGCACCACCGTCGGTGGCATCAACGTCGACGAGACCGCGCCGACGCTGACCGGCAAGCCCACTGTCGCCGCGAACAGCAACGGCTGGTACACCGGTGACGTCACCATTGCCTGGACGGCCGCCGACGACCGCTCCGGCGTCGCCTCCGCTCCCGCCAACAGCACCATCACCGGTGAGGGCTCCGGCTTGAAGGACACGGCGACGGTGAGCGACAAGGCCGGTAACAGCACCACCGCCGACAGTGCCCGGGTGAACATCGACCGCACCGCCCCGACCACCGGCGCCGACGCGCCGGGCGGCTGGAACAACAGCGCGGTCACGATCAGCCTGCACCCGGCCGACGGCCTGTCGGGGGTCGACGCGACCTACTACGCGGTCGACAAGGGTCCCGCTGTCCGGGGCACCTCGCTGACGATCGACACGGAAGGTGTCCACACCCTGATGTACTGGAGCGTCGACCAGGCCGGCAACACCGAGGCCCCGCAGACGGCCACCGTCAAGATCGACCTCACCAAGCCGACCGTCGGCCACACGGTCACCCCGGCCCCCAACGGCAAGGGCTGGAACAACCAGCCGGTCATCGTCGCCTACCAGTGCAACGATTTGCTCTCCGGCGTCACGACCTGCTCCCCAGACGCCAAGGTCAGCACCGACGGGCAGGATCAGGCTGTCCCCGGGACCGCCGTCGACAACGCAGGCAACACGTCCACGGACAACGCCATGATCAGCATCGACACCGTTAAGCCGACCATCACCGGGACGCCCGACCGGGCGGCCAACAGCAACAACTGGTACGCCGGCGACGTCACGGTCGGCTTCCGCTGTGACGACGCGCTGTCCGGAATCGCCAGCTGCCCGGCCCCCTCCACACTCGGCGAGGGCACGGCGCAAGCGGTCAACGGCACCGCGGCCGACACCGCCGGCAACAGCACGGATGCCACGGTCGGCCCGATCAACATCGACAAGACCGCTCCGACGCTGAGCAGCGCCCCCACCACCGCCCCGAACGGGGCCGGGTGGTACAACGACGACGTCACCGTCAGGTGGACCGCCGCTGACGCCCTCTCGGGCCTTGACGGCGCGGCGCCGGCAGACAGCACCATCGACGGCGAGGGCACCGGCCTCACAGCCGGCACCTCGGTCCGTGACCTGGCCGGCAACGAGACCTCCACGAAGAGCGCCCCGGTCAAGATCGACCGGACCGCCCCGACCACGACGGTCTCCGACATCTCCGACTGGAGCAATAGCGCTGTCACCGTGCAGCTCACCGCCAGCGACAACCTCTCCGGCGTCGCGGCCACGCACTACCAGCTCGACAGCCAGCCGGTCGGGGACGGCACCAGCGTCACCATCGACAGCGAGGGCGCCCACACCCTCCAGGTGTGGAGCGTGGACGTCGCGGGCAACGTCGAGGCCCAGAAGAACGTCACCGTCAAGATCGACAAGACCGCTCCCGGCATCAGTCACGCCCAGGCGCCGGCCGCGAACACCCGGAGCTGGAACAACAGTGACGTCACGGTCACCTTCACCTGCACCGATAGCGGTTCCGGCCTTGCAAGCTGCACGGCCCCCGTCACCAAGGGCGAGGGCGCCGCGCAGAATGTCCAGGGCACCGCGACGGACAAGGCCGGCAACTCGGCCACCGATGAGACAACAGTGAATGTCGACAAGACCAAACCCACGGTCACCGGCACCTTGTCGGCCGAGGCAAACGCCAACAAGTGGTTCAAAGCGGACGTCACCGCGACGTTCACCTGCGCCGACCAGGACGGACTCTCCGGAATCCTGTCCTGTCCCGCCGCCAAGACCCTCGCGGAGGGCGCGAACCAGAGCGCCGGCGGCACCGCCACCGACGCGGCTGACAACGTCAGCGACGCCTTCAGCATCACGGGCGTCAACGTCGACAAGACCGACCCGACCCTCAGCGGCGCCGCCGCAGCGGCCCCGAACAGCAACGGCTGGTACCGCGCCGACGTCACCGTCAAGTGGACCGCCGCTGACGCTCTCTCCGGCATCGATGGAGCCACCCCGGCCGACAGTACGATCACCAGCGAGGGCGACGCCCTGTCGACCAGCGCCTCGGTGAGCGACAAGGCCGGCAACACGGTCAGCACGACCGTCACGGGCGTCAAGATCGACCGGCACGCCCCGAGCACCAACGCCACCGCCCCCAGCGGCTGGCAGAACAGCGACGTCTCCGTGAAGCTCAGCGCCACCGACAACCTGTCGGGCGTGGCGAGCACGTACTACACGCTCGATGGCGGAGCGCAGCAGACCGGCACGACGGTCAGCATCACCACCGAGGGCATCCACAACGTCGCCTACTGGAGCGTCGACAACGCCGGGAACACCGAGACTGCCGGCACAGCCACCGTCCTGGTGGACAAGACGGCGCCGACCATCACCGGCAAGGCCACCACCAGCCCCAACGCTGCCGGCTGGTACGGCAGCGCGGTGACGATCCAGTTCGACTGCAAGGACGCGCTCAGCGGGATCGCCAGCTGTCAGCCGGACGCGACACTCGCCGCCCAGGGCGCCAACAACGCGACGGGCACCGCAGTCGACAACGCCGGCAACAAGGGCACCACCACCGTCGGCAGCATCAACGTCGACACGGTCGCCCCGAGCGTGACCGTCGGCGGGGTCAAGGACGGCGCCGTCTACACCGTCGGAGCGGTCCCGACCGCGACGGCGAGCGCCACCGACGGGACCAGCGGCCTGGCCGCCCCCGCCACCGGCAGCCGGACCGGCGGCACCGCGAACGGCGTCGGCACCTTCACCTACACCGCGACGGCGACCGACAAGGCCGGCAATGCGGGCACGGCCACAGTCACCTACACGGTTGTCTATGGCTACGGGAGCACCCTGTTCCTGCAGCCGGTCAACGACACCGCCCACCAGACCGGCCTGTCAACAAGCGTCTTCAACGCCGGCCAGACCATCCCGATGAAGTTCCAGCTGAAGAACGCCGCCGGCACGGTCATCCAGGCCGGCAGCGCGCCGAAGTGGCTCAACCCAGTCAAGGGCAGCGCCATGACCGCGGCGGTCAACGAGATGACGTACACCGCTACCGAGACCGTGGGCGGCACCTACACCTGGGACGGCACGCAGTACCAATACAACTGGAAGACCGACAAGACTCAGGCCGGCAGCTACTGGCGCGTCGGCGTCACCCTGGACGACGGACAGACCTACTACGTCAACATCGGCCTCCGGTAAGCATGCGGCGTGCAAACCGATCCCCGGCCGGCATCATCGGGCCGCTCCTGCTCGGTGTGCGCGCCGTGCCGTCCTGGCCGGTGGCTTGCTGTTGGGGATCGGCGCGGTGGTGATGGCGATCAGCCTGCTGCGGGACTCGGAGCGGGCCGTCGGCGTACCGTCCCGATCATGGGAATCGTCGGCATCCTCGCCGGGCGGTACGGCGTGGTAGGCGTCACCGGCGGCAACCAGACCGGGCGGCAGCGTCCACGCCTGAGTACCGTCGACGATGGGCGCAGCGGGCGGGACGACCGCCGTGTATGAGCCGACGATCTGACGCGGTGACCCCGGTGACCGCCGACGAGATCCCCCTGTCGCCCGATGCGTGCTTTCCGGCTCGCGGGCCTGGATCGGGTACCTCGACGAAACCAACATCATGGGACCCAACGCCGTCGAGCAACTGCCGGACCCTCAAAAAGGCTGGCATGTGACCTACGTGGCCGATCGGGAGTCGGAACCGGTCCACGGGCCGACGTTCGCCTCGTTCGGTGAGGTCCTTGCCTGGGCGGAGGCCCACACGCCGGACAACATCGTTTTCCAGGACGAGCGCGGCCGGAGCTTCGACCCGGCCGACCGTCCGGACCTGACGTAACCACCCCCGCCCCGGGGACGCAGAAGGCCCCTCACCACGTCGGTGAGGGGGCCTTCTGGTGTCCAGGGGGAGGGATGTCTGCGGGTCGAAATCTGACCGCCGCGGGAGGCCTCGTGACGCGCTCCGAGCCGCGTGACTCGAAATCTTGCCTGCTTCCGCAGGTCAGAGAGTGGGCGATACAGGGATTGAACCTGTGACCTCTTCCGTGTCAGGGAAGCGCTCTCCCGCTGAGCTAATCGCCCGGGTGTGCTGGATCCGTCGGGGCCGGATCCACCGGATGGAGCTGGTGTGAGGTGGGAACGGGATTCGAACCCGTGTACACGGCTTTGCAGGCCGTTGCCTCGCCTCTCGGCCATCCCACCGAGCAAGGCTGCCGCATCTTTCGGATGCGGGCCTGCATCGAGCGAACGACGGGATTCGAACCCGCGACCCTCACCTTGGCAAGGTGATGCGCTACCAACTGCGCTACGTTCGCACGTTCCCCGATCCTTGAAGATCTGCTCTCGCAAGCTCTTCGCTCTCTCGGGGCGCGTTAGAAACTCTAGCCGACCGCGAGGCGTGTTCCAAACCGGCTCGTTCGGGTCGGTCCGGTCGGCGGGTCCACCCCTCGGCAGAGGACCCGCCGACCGAACCGATCAGCTTTGCGGCGTCCCGGGAAGTTGCAGGTCGGCCAGCAGGGCGATCTCGAGGTCGAGGTCGAAGTACCTGGACTCGGCACCCCGCGGGACGGCGCCCAGGGTGTCCTGCACGAATGTGGTCAACACCTCGGGGTCGGCCAGGAGGCGGGCGCGGCCACTGGGGGAGCTGAGCTCGAAGACGATGCCGGCGTGGCACGGGAATATTTGGACGTCGCCGGCCCCGGCCGGAACGCTGAGCCCGTCGATCAGCAGATCGCGGGAGAAGACCCACTCGACGGCCGGAGCCGACGCCACCGAGAAGAGGACGCGGATCGCGAACGGGTCGCGGCTGTGGAAGCTCAGTTCCGCGTCGACCTCGATGTCGCCCGCCTCGGCGATCAGTGTCATGCCAGTCCTGGCGATCACCGAGTGGTGGCGGATGGCGGTCGGCTGGGTTGCCATTCTGTTGCTCCTGTCGATCTGGACGGCGGGCTGGCGGGGGGATCCGCTGGTCTGCTCTTCCTCTGGTTCGTTGCCAAGGAGACGTAGGCGGTTGGGCGCTGTCACGCTGGTTTATCAGATTCACCCGGTCGGCCTACCCTCGGGGCCCGGGAGGCGACGGTTGGGGCCGCTGGACCGGCGGGTTTGGGGCTGCCTGCGCTTCGGGTATCGTGATTCCTGCACCGAAGCGGGTGCATCCGTGAGCCGAGGACTTCCCACCGGTTCCCGGGCGATTAGCTCAGTGGGAGAGCGCTTCGTTCACACCGAAGAGGTCCGGGGTTCGAAACCCCGATCGCCCACCATCATCACCGCAGGTCAGAGCCGGTTCCGGGATGTCCGGGACCGGCTCTGTTGCTGTTCGGGCCAGGGATGCAGCAGTGTCTCGGAAATCGCGCGGGGTGGTTCGGGAACCGTGAGTCTGCGGCCTGAAAGCGCCACGGCCGGGGTTCGGACAGGAACCCCGGGAAACGGGACGGATTGATCAGCGCGACGATTGGTGCGTGGTGATCGGCGAAGCTGCCCGGCGCTCAGACTGGAACGATTTCCTTGCCCAGCGGCGCCAGCGACACGGGGATGAGCTTGAAATTGGCCAGGGCCAAGGGGATTCCGACGATGGTGATCATGAGTAGCAGCCCCGTGATGACGTGCCCGAGGGCCAGCCAGATGCCGGCGAGGAAGAACCAGATGACGTTGCCGACGAACGACGGGGCGCCGGCGCCGGGCCGGTTGACCGCGGTCCGCCCGAACGGCCACAGCGCGAAGCTGGCAATCCGGAAGGAGGCGAGACCGAACGGAATGGTGACGATGAACAGGCACATGACCAGGCCGGCCACGATGTAGGCCAGCCACATCCAGAAGCCGCACAGGACCAGCCAGATGATGTTCAGGAGCAAGCGCATGGTCGGGGTCCCTGCTGTCGGGGGAGGGAGTCGGCGTCCAGATCGAGGGCGGTCCAGAGTCCGCTAGGAGTTCGATTCCCGGAATGTCGCCAGCAGAGTATGCAGGAACAGCTCACCGTCCTTCGAGGTCACCTTGCGGCCCAGGTCGGAGGATGCCAAAGCCGACAGCGAGTTGCTCCAGTTCGGACCGGTGCGCCGTCCCCGAGGTGAGCGCCACCTGGTCGGCGACCTCGTCCAGCGTGAAGCGCCCAGCGAGGTGGCACAGCGCCCTCTGACTGGTCCAGGGTCGATCTGATCGTCGACACCATGGGTTTCGGTAACTATCTGGTTACCGGAGGAGTAGTGTCCTGGGTATCCAGTCAGTTACCGAACGGCCGCTCGGCCGCCGAGGAGAAGTGAAGACCAATGACACAGCAGTACAGCCGTGATGAGCTGGTTGCCCGCCTTGTGCGAGCGGGAGAGCTCGAGGTCTCAGGTGAGGCTCCGGAGGAGGTGGCGGACTATTTCAGCCCTGATTTTCGGTTCCATGGTCCGGGCGGGTTCGAGTCCGACTTCGCAGGCTTGAGCGAGTACTTCCAGTCGGTGCGCGCCGCGTTCGATGACCGTTCGATCCGGCGAGGAATCATCCTGGTGGAGGGCAACGACATCGCCTGCCAAACCTGGATCGAGGGCACCTTCGTCCGGGAGTTCACCCAGTCCCCTGCTGGTCCGCTCCCGCCCAACGGCAAGCGAGTGATCTTCGATCTCATCAACATCTTCCGCATGGACGACGAGGGGCGTCTTGTCGAGGAGTATGTACGGGTCGATAACAAGAGCGTCCTTGATCAGCTTGCCGCTTAGCCCGAACTGCCGGGGCATCCTCTGATGGGGATTCGTGCCGATCGCGCCGCCGCGACCAGGCAGAAGCTGCTCGAGGCCGCCCGGGAGGAATTTCAGCGAAACGGCTTCGCCGGGGGACGAATCGATGCCATCGCCGCATCGGCGGGCGTCAACAAGAGACTCATCTACGACCACTTCACGTCCAAGGCAGGCCTGTTCGACGCGGTCCTGGCGGACAACGTCGAGCGGGTCGCCGCTGCGGTACCGTTCACGCCGGGCTCCTTGCCTGACTACGCGGTCGCGCTGTTCGACTACTGGATGCAGAACTCAACCTCGTTGCGGCTGTTCTCCTGGCGCAATATCGAACTCAACGCAACACCGGCCTCAGAGGATGCGACCTACCGCGAGATGATCCGGCAGGTAGAGGCCGCCGGCGCAGCGGCTACCGCGGGACTCCCCGCAGACCACCTACTCGCGCTCATGTTCGCATTGCTGCTGGCATGGGCGATCCCGGCTGACGTGTTCCAGGAACTGGGGGGCCAGGAACTGGCTGCACGTCGAGCAACCATCCGAACCGCAATCGAGCGCCTGCTTCGTCCCGTCGCGACACCCGACACTCAAGCGGATCATTGACGATCACTCAGGTGCACAAGGATCTTCGCGTCTGGCCAACGGACTGTGACCAGGTGGATGACGGTCGGGATCGCCGTCTCGGCTTCGGTGATCCCTTCGGATGTTGCGGGGTCAGGGAACTCGCCGTTGGAGTTTGATGACTGGGATGACCCGGTTCGTCTTCTGCTGATAACCGGCGAACCCTGGATACCGGGCGGCTTGAATGCCGAACTTCGTATCGCGCTCCGGGCCGACCAGCTCGGTGGCGTGGACCTCGATCGTTTGGGTTCCTACCTCGATAGTGACGTCAGGGGACGCGCGCAGGTTCCAGTACCAGTCAGGATTCCGGTCCGATCCGGCTTTCGAGGCGAAGACGAGGAATGCGTCGCCGTCCTCGAGGTACATCATCGGGTTGATGCGCGGTTGTCCGCTGCGGGCGCCGACGGTGTGCAGGAGCAGTAGCGGCGCTCCGGCGAAGTTGCCGCCGACCTGTCCGTTGTTTTTCGCGGAATTCGGCGATGATCCGCTCGTTCTGATTCCCGGGTGCTGCGGTCATTCTCGGGTTCCTCCGATGGCATAGGTTGCGATGTCCGGTGAATCGAGGTGCTCAGAGGCTGCGGAGTATCCGCTCGCGGTCGGATTGTGCCCGGCGGGCCACGTCAGAGGTGGAGGCGATTGCGTCGTATTCGTGGGGCACGCCTGGGTGCAGGTGCAGCTCGACGGGGACGCCGGCCTGGCTGAGGGTGAGCGCGTACCGGACGTCTTCGTCGCGGAAGATGTCCAACTGCCCGACCTCGATGTACGCCGGTGGGAGTCCGGTGGCGTCCGTGATCCGGGCGGGGGCAGCGGATGTGTCGATGTCGCGGTGTTCGTGTCCAGCCCCCAGAAGCGCGTCCCAGCCGGTGATGTTGTCGTCGTAGGACCAGCCGGCGAAGGGGACGATCTGCGGGTCCGGGGTTGTGTTGCGGTCGTCGAGCATCGGGTAGATCAGTAGTTGGTGGGTCAGTTGGGGGCCGCGGCGGTCGCGGGTCAGGATCGCCAGGGCGGCGGCCAGACCGCCGCCCGCGCTGTCTCCCATCACGGCGAGCCGGTCCGGGTCGACGCCGAGCTGTGGTGCGTGGTTGGCCAGCCACGTCAGCCCGGCGTAGGCGTCCTCGACGGGTGTGGGGTGAGGGTGCTCGGGAGCGAGCCGGTATTGGATGGACAGCATGGCCACGCCACTTCCGGCGACGTACCGCGCGACCGGGCCGTCGAAGATCGGTACCGAGCCGAGGATCATTCCGCCGCCGTGGAGGTAGAGCACGGCCGCGCCGCTGCCGCCCGCCGACGGGCGATACCAGCGGGCCAAGAGTTCGGTGCCGTCGGCGGCCAGGACTTGGTGGTCGGAGATCTCGACCCCGTCGGGCGCGGTCTGGGCCTGGTTGTTGAAGTAATCCAGCATCGGGTTCAGTGCGGCGCGGCGGCCCTGGACATCACCCGCGGGTGGCGCCGGCGGCGGGCCGTTGGATGCGAACGCCGCGGCCAGCACGGCGTCGACTTGGGGATCCATCGAGAACGTCATCGTTGTTTCTCCTGGGTGGTGCCGGGGGGCGGAAGCAATTCGGTCTTGTATTGCGGTGCGAGCGCCTGGGCCTTCTCGATGAACGCTTTCTGCTCGTCGGGGTTCAGTGGCAACGGGGGCTGTGTGCGAGTGGCGACGGCTTGGCCGACGAGGGTGAAGAACTCCTCCTGTCCGGCCGGTGCACACAAGCAGAGCAGCCGCGATGGTACGTCGGTGGAGTTGGTGAACGAGTGCGGGGCATTCGCCGGCACATTGATCGTCTCGCCTTGGCGGGCAACGATAGTCTCACCCCGGAAGGTCACCTCGACCTCGCCGTCGAGGACGGTGAACATCTCTTCGAAGTCATGGCGATGGGGTGGGGGACCTCCACCTGGTGGGACGTGCATGTCGATCAGCGTGTACTTGCCGGCGGTCTCGCTCCCGTTGACGAGGATCGTGTACGTGTCGCCGACCAATCCGATGTGCGGCAGGCGTTCATCCTGGTCCGGGCGCGCAATGGTCAACGCGCGAGAGTGGTCGTCGGGTGGCACGGGGGCAGCGTGATCGGTCACGGTTCTCCTCAGCGGTGGTACAGATCGGCCGTGGTGCGGATCGGCGATGGAATGGAGTTGATGGGCGACCGTGCCACCGGTCAGTGCTCGAGCTCGGCGAAGAATGCGTCGAGCGTGCGGGGCGCGCGACCGAGAATGCTGGCCAGTACGAGGTTGTTGCCGCCGTGGAACCCGTGGGCGGTGTAGGCGCTGAACATTGCCGCCAGTCCCTCGCGCATCGCCCCGTCGGGCATGCCCTGCAATGCGACGTCAGGCTCGACGTCGACGGCCGCGACGTCCCGCCCCGCGTGGCGACTCATGAGCGAGGCCAACTCGGTGCGTGTGACCATTCCACCGGCGGCCAGCTCGAAGGTTCCGTTGACGAGGCGGTCGGAGGCGAAGGCGATCGCCGCGACCTCGGCCACGTCGCGGTAGTCGACGAATGTCATCGCCGAGTCCTTCGAGTAGGGCATCGCGAATACGCCGTCGCGGACGGCCGATCTCCAGCCGGACACGATGCCCTGCATGAACATCGCGGGTTGCAGCACGGTGAACTCGAGGTCCGAGTTGAAGAGAGCTTCCTCGATCCGGCGGGTGTCTGCGTGGTTCACCAGCGATAGCGAGGGATGGTAGACGCCGGAGAAGACCACGCGCCGGACACCGGCCGCTTGAGCGGCAGCCACCATGGCGGTCCCCAGTTCGGCGGTATCCGGGGCGAATGCGGGCAAGACGAGGAAGAGGCCGTCCATACCGTCGAGCGCCGCGCCCATGCTGACCGGATCTCGCAGATCGCCAAAGACTGTTTCTGTGGCTCCGGTGTCCGCGAGTCGGCCCGCCTTGTCGGGGTCATGGATCAAGGCCCGAACCTGGATGCCTCGGCGAACGAGCGTCGGTACCACGAGGCCCGCGAACTGGCCGGTCGCACCGATAGTCAGCACTCGCATCGGGCCGCTCCTCTTAGGTGGCTGCTAACCGGAGGATTTCCTCCGGGCGGGCCGAGCATACTTCACGACCTCGGAAGCAGAAACGGCGGTTAGATGAACTCATGGACCTTCCGATCCCACGGAGCGCGCGTGAGCAGCGCAGCGACGCCGCTCTCAATCGTGACGCCCTGGTGCAGGCGGCCATAGCGGCGGTACATCGCGAGGGGTTACGCGTGCGAATGTCGACCATCTCGGAAGACGCCGGTGTCGGCATCGGGACCCTCTACCGACACTTCGCAACCCGCGAGGACCTGTTGAACTACCTCACGCACCGATCTTTCGAGATGGTCCTGGCCAATGCAACGGCGGCCGAGAATCTCGGATCGACCGGCAGCGACGCTCTGCGGCAGTTCATCGAGGCCGCGATCGCATTGCGGGATCAGCTCGTCCTGCCGTTGCACGGCGGCCCGCCGGTCACGGATGAGGCCACCATTGCCGTTCGCGACCAAGTCCACCGCACTGTTCAGTGCCTGATCGACCGTGGCCGTCGAGACGGCACGATCAAGGCCGACGTCAGCCCGCGTGACATCGTCGCGCTCGGCGCGATGCTCGCTCAACCGCGATCGCACGGCCCGGGCTGGGACGCAACCTGCAAGCGCATCCTGTCCACCTACCTTCACGGTCTCGCGTCAGATGGCGCCGCCGAAGGCTCAGTCACCTAGGGATTCGGTCGAGATCCCGTAGTGGACCTGCGCCGCCGACGTCGGCGATATGTCGATGCAGAAGCGACGCACCAGGGTTTCACCCGAGGCGGACCTCGACGACCCGTTGTGGCACGGCGCCGGGCTCGGAAGGCTGCGACCTTTTGCATTGCTACCGCATTCGATCATGCCGCAGCATCGACGGGTGCCCGCTTGCGAGGTGTCGACGAACATCGGCCCCACGAGGCCAGGGCCAGGGCAGGCCGGCGTGACTCACAGGTCGCGCGCGTCCCAGCCCGGCATGTCGATCCGAATAGCGTTGACACCGACCAGGCGACGAAGCGCGTTCTCGACCGCAGCAATGGTGTCGGCTCCTGATTCGGCCTCCCACTGCGCGCGCATTTCATCGAAGAGCTCTTCGCCTGTGCGCAGCAGGGCGAGCCCGTGGTCGGTGATCCGGATGCGCATGCACCGTTTGTCCAAGGGATCTACCTCGCGCAGTACGTAGTTGCGTTCCTCGAGCGTGGCAATTGTCTTGGCGGCCGCCTGCTTCGTTACCGCCATGCGCCGTCCCAGCTCGGAGGCACTGTCTGCCCCGGACATGATCGCCCGCAACGCAAAGTCGTGCACCGGACGCACGTCCTCGTATCCGCGGACAGCGAGTTCGGCACTCGCACGATCGGCCAAGACACGGAAGCCGCCAAGTAGGAGCAAAGCGAGATCAGCACCGGATCGACTCACACGCCGCAGCCTATCGGACGAGTTGACGTCGACAACCTAATTGTCTATGTTGTCGACAACCGCGTTGTCTACTCTGAGGAGACTGCATGACTCTCACGTCGCCCACCGGAGCCACCATTCCGGTCGTCCGCCACCATCTCGTCGAGATCGACGGCGCCCGGCAACACGTCGTATCCGCCGGCGAGGGTGGCTCTCCGATTCTGCTCGTCCACGGCTTCCCCGAGACGTGGTGGGCCTTCCACAAGCTGATTCCGCTACTGGCCGGACAACATCGGGTCTACGCCGTTGACCTGCGTGGGTTCGGAGATTCGGACAATGCCGAAGGGGACTACAACGGCGCGTTGGCAGCGGACGCCCTTCACCATCTGATCGACCACCTCGCGGTCGGACCGATGCACGTGCTCGGTCAAGACATCAGCGGCGGCGTCGTCTTCCGGCTGTCGGCCACTCACCCCGAGGATGTGCTCAGCCTCACCGGTGTCGAGACAGGTCTGGCGGGATTCGGTGCGGAACGGCTGGCTGACGTGACCAAGGGTGGCGCCTGGTACATCGGCGCGCTCGTGACCCCCGGGATTCCCGAAACTCTCTTCACCGGAAGGGAATCTGACTTCATCGCCGGCCACCTCTACCCGTCCTTCGGCGTGGTCGCCCCGGCCGTCACCCAGGCCGATACCACGGAGTTCGTCCGCACCTATGCTCGCTCTGGTGGCTTCCGCGGCGCCACCGGCCTCTACCGCTCGATGCTGAATGAAGGAGCCGAGATCCGAGCCTTGGCGTCAGCCGCTCCGCTCACGATGCCCGTTCTCGCGATCGGGGCGTTCGGGGGCGCGTTCACCGCCTCCGCCCTCCAGCAGGTCAGTGCGAACGAGATCTCAGCGATTGAGCTGACCGGCGTCGGCCACTATGTGGCCCAGGAAGCGCCCGACCAGCTAGCCGCAGCGCTCTTGAACTTCATCGACAAGATCGACAACGACTAACCCCGCCCGGAAACGTCGCTCGCAGAGCGGGCAGGAACCTTCACCGTCCGTCGTGGTAACCCTGCGGCCTGGGCCGGACGATGCGGGTTGCTCCAGTTCGGACCGGTCCGTCCGACCCGACTCGACTACGACGCCTTCGTCCACAACGACGACCCGGTCAGCTACGTCGCGGGCGAATCCCATTTCGTGGGTGACGACCACCATCGTCATGCCGTCGGCGGCCAGCGCGCGCATCACTTCGAGCAAGGGGCGGCAAGAGGAGTACCGAACTTCTTCTTACAAGTGGGGCTCGCGACTGAAGACGCGCGCTGGGACCCGTCCGGATATCGGGTCGGGAGGTAGTCGGGGTTTGCGGGCTACGACCGGTGAAGGCTCGGCGGTAGCTCAGGCAACCTCGGCGACGACCAGCAGGTATTCCCAGTCCATGTGTCCGTCGACGGCGCCATGGTCGTTGGCCAGCTCGATCAACGTTCCATCGAGAGCCGCGGTCAGATCCGGGTCGTCGGCGACGTTGCGGTACGCGGCCAGGGTCGGTCCGTAGTGGGTGGCGAAATAGTCGCGGAAATCGGCACCGGAGGTGAACCGGTCGACCGGCAGCAACCGGCGCTCCGCCCGCAGGCCGGCGATCCGATCGCCGAACAGTTCGCGAACGTGATCCACTGCACCCCAACGGGGTCCGGGAGTGGAGCCCGGCGGGGGAGCCGGCACGAAGGGCTTCATGGCCGCGAACATCTGTCCGATGAAGCCCTCCGGGGTCCAATTGATCATGGCGATCCGGCCGCCCGACCGGGTCACCCGGAGGAGTTCGTCGGCCACCGGCTGGTGGAACGGCGCGAACATCACGCCGACGCACGAGAGCGTCACGTCGAACTCGTCGTCTCCGAACGGCAGGTACTGGGCGTCCGCTTCCTTCCAGTCCACGGCCAGGCCACGTGTGGCCGAACGCTGACGGCCGGTCTCGATGAGTTCGGGTGTGAGATCCGTGGCCACGACGCAAGCACCGCGCGCGGCGGCGGGCAGGCTCGCGTTGCCCGACCCGGCGGCAACATCGAGAACCCGATCACCGGGGCGAATGTCGGCCGCCTCGACGAGTGCCGGACCGAGCCCGCCGACCACCTCGACCGATACGCGGTCGTAGTCGCCCAGGGCCCATATGGCCCGATGCTTGCTCTTGATCGGATCGAGTGTGATCGATGATTCAGTCATGGTGTTCTCTCCTTCGGTTCGGGGGGTGAATCGAAGGTAGATCGACGACTGGGCGCGTCACATCCGCGTCCCTACCCATTTGTGCCGTCGCCCGGATCGCCGAGGTGGCGGCGAACGCGCAGACTTCAGGCGCGCAGGCGGGCGGCGGCCACGATGCGGGCCGAGTGCCCCTGCAGGCCCAGCTTGGCGTAGATGTTCTGCAGGTGCCGTTCGACGGTCCGGACGCTGAGGTGAAGGGTGGCGGCGACCGCATGGTTGTCGTGGCCGTCGGCAACCTATTGCAGCACTTGGAGCTCGCGTTCGGACAGGCTGTCGGGCAGCGGCTCGGCGTTCGATGTTCTTCGATCCTCCTCGAGGAACCGGTCCACTTCGTCGACGAAGATCGGCCACGCCGGTTCGTCCTGAAGGACGATGTGGTTGTCGCTCGGTAACGCCACCAACCGGGCCCCGGCAATCCCGGAGGCCAGCTCACGTCGGAATTCGAATCTGTTCATCCGATCACCGGTCGCATGCAGCACCAAGGTGGGCACGCGCAATTCGCCCAGCAATTCGTCCACGTTGCTCTGGCGACGTTGCTGGCGAGCGATGACGGCAGTCGAGGCGGAGGTCGCCATCCGCTGCAGATCATCCAGCCAGGTCATCTGCTCTTCGGTGGCGGCGGGGATCATGAGTGAGGTGAAGACGCGGCGGAACGTCGAGTCCGGACGCGCCCAGCCGGCCTTGATCATTGGTTCGAACGCATCGTCGAGTTCGCGGTCCTCGGCCGTCATCAGTCGTCCAGCGTTGGAGAAGCTGCCGTAGAAGAGCATTCGCGTGACGCGCTCGGGGTGCCGCACGGCATAGGCGACGGAAACGGGGCCGCCCTGGGCCATGCCCATCAGCGCGAAGGTCGAGAAGCCGGCGGCGTCGGCGACGGCTTCGAGATCGCCGACCCGGGCTTCGAAGCTGTGGTCGGTGACATCCCAGTCCGACAGGCCGTGGCCGCGTTCGTCGAAGCGGACGACCGTGGCGATCTTCCCGAGCTCGATGAGAAAGTGTCGCCAGACCGGACTCTGCCAATCGAATTGCAGATGACTGAGCCAACAGGTGGAAATTAGCAGGGCCGGCCCGCGACCGTGCACGGCGTACGCGATCCGCACGCCGTCCGGCGCATTGCAGAACTTGATCTGCTGTGGAGGCTGGGAACTGGCGGCCCACTTCATCAGAACAGGGTAGTGCCGCTGATGAACCGCTGGTCGCGAATGGTCAGGGATTCGTGTGGATCTGAACCGGAATGGTGCCGCTCGAGTGTGCGTCAACGGTCCACGGCTCGGTCCCGGTCCGTGAGCCCGGGTGAACGGCCCGCCGCTCCAGGGTTCCCGAGAGAACGGCCAGTGCCAGGGCACTGACGGCCAGCAGCGCCCCGACCCAGTTCGGTGCCGTGTACCCAAGGCCGGCCGTGATGACCAGGCCTCCGAGCCAGGCCGCCAGTGCGTTGCCGAGATTGAACGCTCCGATGTTCACCGCCGAGGCCAAGGTCGGGGCGCCCGAAGCTTGGTCGAGCACGCGCTTCTGCAGGGGCGGAACGGTGGCGAAGCCGAAGGCCCCGACCAAGGCGATGCTGGCGGCTGCCAGCACCTTGTTGTGCGCCGTGAAGGTGAACAGGCCGAGTACGACAGCCAGCGATCCGAGGGTCATTTACAGCATCGGCATCAGCGAGCGGTCGGCGAATCGGCCTCCGAGGAGGTTACCGGCGACCATGCCAACGCCGAAGATCACCAAGAGCCACGTGAGAGCGCCCGCGGAGTACCCGGCGACCGTGGTCATCATCGGGGCCAGGTAGGTGACGGCCGCGAAGACCCCACCGAAACCGAGCACCGTCATGGCCATGGCGAGCAGCACCTGAACGTTCCGGAAGGCGGTCAGTTCGGCCCGGAGGTGGACTCCGGCCGGCTTGGCGACAGGGGGTACCAGAGCGGCAATGCCGACGAACCCGGCCACTCCGAGCGCGGCGACGAGGCCGAAGGTGGTGCGCCACCCCACCGATTGTCCGATGTAGGTGCCCAGTGGGACCCCGACGACGTTGGCGATCGTCAGGCCGGTGAACATGGTCGCGATCGCTCCGGCGCGCTTTTGCGGGGCGACCAGGTCGGCGGCGACCACCGCCCCGATCCCGAAGAACGCACCATGCGCCAGCGAAGCCAGCAGCCGTCCGGACAGCATCACCGCGAACGTCGGGGCGACCGCCGAGAGGAGATTCCCGGCGACGAAGACCGCCATCAGGGCCATCAGCATGGTCTTGCGGGGGATCTTGGTCCCCAGTGCCGTCATCAGCGGCGCGCCGATGACCACGCCCAGTGCGTAACCGGTGACCAGCCATCCGGCGGTGGGGACGGAAACGGCGAAGGTGCCGCCGATCTCGGGTAACAGTCCGATGATGACGAACTCGGTGGTGCCGATCCCGAAGGCACCGATGGCCAAGGCGAGCAGGGCGAGAGGCATGAACGACCTTTTCTGTGCGATCAGTGGTAGCAGGCGCCTACACTAATTGCAGGCGCGGGCTATTGCAATCGCGGGTTGCCGCTGCTCGATGTAATATCGGGTAGACGTGACCGGAGAGACAGGAGGCACCGATGACGGCGACTGATCCCTCGCTGATCGACGGTTGGTGGGCGTTGTCGGCGTTGCACGGAAGTATCGAGTCGACCATCGAGCGTGCCCTGCAGACGAGCCACGCACTGAGCATCCGAGAGTTCTCGCTGCTGGATGTGCTGAGCCGTCAGCACTCGGGCGAGGGTGGACATCTGCAGATGAATCAGGTCGCCCAGGCGGTCGTGCTCAGCCAGAGTGCCACCACCAGGCTGGTGACCCGACTGGAGGATCGCGGACTGCTGGCGCGCTACCTGTGCCCGACCGACCGTCGCGGTATCTACACGGACGTGACTCCCGCCGGCACGGCGCTGCTGACTGCGGCCCGCCCCACCCACGACGATGCATTGCGGCAGGCGATCAACGCCGCCGAACAACGGCCGGAGTTGGCACCCCTGGTGCGCGCGGTGCGCGCCGTCTGAGGCGAATCCCTTCGACGGTGGCGGTACGCATTGCGCGCCAACGTGATTGGATCAGAACAGCACCGCTACTACGCAGGACGTAGTATTCGAACCATGGAACACCCGCCCTTCGGCCCGCCATCGATCCGCGTCGGCCAAGGCTCGTCGATCGCCGGGTCATGAGTCTGATCAGCGCCATCGTCGACCCGGTCCTGACCTTTCACGGCTGGCCGGCCTATGCCGTGGTCGGTGGTCTGGTGTTCGCGGAGGCGGCGCTGTTCGTCGGCTTCGTGCTGCCGGGGGAGACGGCCGTCATCCTCGGCGGTGTGCTGGCCTACCGGCACTCCATCTCGTTGCCACTGCTGTTGATCGTCGTCGTCCTGTCGGCTGTGGTCGGGGACTCGGTGGGATATGAGGTGGGGCGGCTGTTCGGAAACCGAATACTGGGACTCCCGATCTTTCGCCGGCATCAGTCTGCGCTCGACGGAGGCAAGGAACGGTTGCGACGGCTGGGCGGCCGCGCGGTCTTCCTGGCTCGGTTCACGGCCTTCTTGCGGGCGGTCATGCCGGGCATGGCCGGGACCGTCGGCTTGCGGTACCGCACGTTCCTGACCTGGAACGCTGCCGGAGGGATCATCTGGGGTGTCGGATTCGGCGTGCTGGGATTTCTCGCCGGGGCGAGCTACACCAAGCTGGAGAACTATGCCGGTTTGTTCAGCTGGGTCGTGTTGGGTCTGGTGGTGCTCGGGATCGCCGTGTGGATCATCCGTCGTCGGCGTTCTCGAGGCTCCGTGGTCAGGGCGAATAGATCTCGGTGACCGTCGTGACCATTCCGTTGTGCACAGTCAGTCGATACGTCCGCCCCGAGCCGGTGACCGTCGCGATTCGCCTCTTGAGGGACGCCAGATCGCCGGTGACCTGGCCGTTGCCGTTGAGTGTGGTGACCGAGACGTGGGGGCTGACGGAGACGACGCGAAGCGTCGGGTTGACGTTGCGGATGTAGTACTTCGAGCACCATCCGTTGACCCAGGCCTCATGCGAGACCTTGTCCTCCTCGCAGGCTTTCAGAGCCGCGGCGCCGGTGAACCAGTCGACCTTGTCCAAGGTCAGGCGCGATGCCTTGACGTCCACCGCCTTGATGTACCCGTAGACCACGCCCTTCAGATCGGTGGGCAGGACGCCATCTCCGGTGCGCGTCGGCTCCGCGGAAGAGGAGGCCGGGGAACTCGTCCGGCTGTGGCTCGTCGTCGCGCTGTACGCCGGCGCGGTGGTGGTCGGGCTGCTGGAGGCCGTCGGGCTCGGGGTGGCGATCGTGGACGTGGTGGACGACGGCTCAGCCGCTCCGGTCGTCGCGACCGGGGACGAGCCGAGGGTGCTCGGTGGCCGGGAAGCCGATGCCGCGGCCGACGGGGAGGCCACTGCGGACGCGGTCGACGCGGCCGGGGTCGACGAGCCAGGAGTGGAGGTACTGCACCCGCCAAGGACGAATGCCGCCACGACGGCCAGCAGGGCCCCGCGCGGCAGGTGAACGGCCGGCATCTTCGTCGCCTCCATCGGCATCCGTGATCGCGCGTCTCGGCGCGCCGATGCCAGGCTCATCCCTCGGACGTTTCCGCGGCAGGGCCGAAGGTCTCGCCGATCAGGGACCTGTGACCCGATCCGTCGGCGGTGTGGCCGTCTGGCCAATGAGGGTCCCGGTAGCGCCCACCCGGCGACACTCTGAGGAAGGGCGCAACCGGCCGATGACGAATCGAGCGTCAGTTGACCTCGGTGATCGCCCGGAGCAGTTCCTCGGGCGTTTCGAGCTGTGGCAGGTGGCCGCTGCGGGGGAGCACGGTGAACGTGGCGGTCGGGATGGCGTCGGCGTAGGCCCGGCCGTAGTCGAGGCCGACGACCCCGTCGCTCTGACCCCAGACGACGTGGACCGGGACGTCGAGGACGGACAACCGGTCGAGCAGGCTGGGGTCGGACATGGTCGGGCCCGCGTACCCGATGATCGCGGCGACGTCGGGGCTCGGGCCACCCGCAGCGCCGGCCGGCGGTCGGGGAGCCTTGGCCGGGTCGTGGAAGGCGAGCGCGGCCAGGTCGGCCGGGGCGAGCCCGCCGACGTCCGTCATCGGGTGGCCATCGACCTCGATACCGATGCCGTCGACGATCACCGCGCTCGACACCCTCGGACTGGCCAGCAATGCCATCTCGGCCGCGATCCAGCCGCCGAAGCTGTTGCCGACGACGGTGACGTCCGTGAGGTCGAGCTCGTCGAGCAGCGCGACGTAGGCGGCGGCGAGATCGCGGGTCGTCGTCAGGTCCTCCGGCCGCGCCGTTCCCCCGAATCCGGGGTGGGTGGGCACGAGTACGCGTGAACGCGTGCGTTCGGCGAGCAGGTCGGCAAAGCCGCGCACGCTGCCGGCTCCCGCCCCACCGTGGAGCAGCAGGAAGACGCGGGCGCGGTCGTGGTCGTAGAACGTGATCTCCACGCCGCCGGCGGCGAACGTGTTGGTGTGGGAGGACTGGAGGCCCGTGACCGGGCTGGTCGTGCTGCTCATCATGAGGTCCATTCGTGAGGTGCGGTGGCGGTGTTCGGATCGGTATATCAGGAACCTTAGGTCAGGGTCCTTGGTAGCGCAAGGACCCGTAGATAAGGAACTTGATCTCATCGGTTGGCTTGCCTATCGTGACGACCATGAAGCCGTCGCTGCAGGACGTGGGTCTCGCCGTCAAACAGTTGCAGTGGAGCCATCACCGGACGGCCAACCGCCGCCTGAGGACCGGGGCCGGCCTGTCTCTGGTCCAGTGGGATGTCTTGCGACACCTGCATCGCGAGCCCGACGCGTCCTTGCACGACCTGGCGACAGCAACCTTCCAGACCGACCAGTCGATGGGCGAGTTGGCCAAACGCATGGTCGACCGTGGTCTGGTGATCCGGGCTGCTGGACCAGGGCGGGCGGTGCGTCATCGCCTGACCGATGAAGGGGAGGCCGCCTACCGGACCGGTTCGGGCATCGTCGACGGCGTGCTGGCCGACAGCATCGGGATCCTCACCGTCAGCGAGAGAACCTCGCTGCACGCGATGCTGACCAAAGCCGCCTCCGGGCTCGGGGAATCGGGCCGGCCGGAGGACGTCTGAGATTTTGACGTCACGAACGGCGGTGCGAAACCGGCACTACGACCGCCGATCTCCGTGGCCCGCGCGACGTGGTTGCCGGTGACGGCGGACGGGGGGCGCGGGGCGCGGGCCGAGCCGTCGCCCCCGCCGATCCGTTCGTCGCTACTGCTGCTCGTCACCGCCGTCGACGAAGAGCTCGCTGCAGCAGACGTGGTTCGCCTATATGCGGGTGGCGCTGCGGTTGAGGTTCGAGATCAATCGCGAACTCCAGTTGCACAGTGATCTGTCGTCGGCCGATTTCGACGTGTTGAACGCATTGACCGACTCGCCGGATCAGCACCTGTCCGTCAGCGACCTCGCACTGCGGATCGGCTGGGAACGCAGCCGGGTCTCCCATCAGCTGCTGCGCATGGAGAGGCGCGAGCTGGTGGCCCGGCGGGTTGCCGCGACCGATGCGAGGGCCACGGACATGCTGCTCACGGCCCGCGGCCAGGCCGCCCCTCGCGACGCCATCCCAAGCCATGCCGGACTGGTCAAGCAACTCTTCTTCGACGGGCTCGATCCCGCCCTGCGTCAGCCGCGTGTGACGGCGGGACCGAACACCATGCCGAGAACACCCGTGTCCGGCGACTCGGGTGCCGACGGCGGCACGTCCCGGTCCGAGAGCCAAGTCCTGAGGGCGCGCCAGGTCAGATCTCGCTCGGCAGCGGAAGTAACCGGGTCGGCCGTCGTTCGTGATGCCGTGTCGGCCAGGGACTCGAGGGTCGCCCAGTCCGACCGCCGGTTGACCTTGGGGCCCTCGACCGGAGAGGCAGCACTCGCCGGCATCGGGGAGGTAGGGGCCGGGATCGGGGTCGGTGGCGGGAAACTCCGCTCGATCGTGCCGGCATCCACGCCCAGGTCCTGCAAGAGCTGCTGCTGTTGCTCGCTGTCGAATCGATCGGGCAATTCCTGCTGTGCTCGCCCGGCCTGGCGCAGGCGTCCACGGCTGTACAGGAACCGGACGACAGTGTTGCGTCGAATCTCCACCACACGACCGTCCTTACCTGGGCAGTTGTCCCTTACACCCCTGAGACCTGGGCCGTTGTCCCGTACACCCCTGAGGTTCACTCAAAGGTACTGCCCTAAGTCACGACGGAGTCCTGCGACAGGCGATTACCCCCCAACGAGGTGACCGAGGGATGCCGACCACCCTATCGGCGTAAAGCTGGACGGGGAGTCGTCATACTTCCGAGATGGCCGGGCTCGACGAGTTCGACCGGAGCGAGGTTCCGGGACTGCTCGGATCGTGGGCGGGGCATGCTGGACGAATCCGGGTCGTGCCGGCCCGGTTGCGTCGCGTCAGCGGCGTGTCGTCTTGCGCCGGACCCAGCCGAAGATGCTGGTCGCGAGGAACAGCACGATCCCGATGATGGCGAGCCAGATCAAGCCCTTGATGACGAATCCGAGAACGGCAACGACGATCCATACGAGCAACAGAACTCCGAGGATGGCAAGCATGCTCTCAGTATGCCCCTGGGGTGCAGGCCAGGTGGGGAACGGCCGAGCCACTTCGGTTCCGGGGCATGGCAAGCGATGCGCGGAATGTTCAGCTGATGTTGCCCGAATCGGCGTTTTACTACCCGCTCGATAGTAATAGGACTGTTCCCGAGACGGCGACCGCCGGCTCGGAAAGGACGACCATGTTCGTGCACAAGCGGTACCGCATCGGTGCGGCTGTACTGGCAGCGACTCTTCTGGCTGCGTCTGTCTCCTCCGGCGAGGCGGGAGCAACGTCGGCCGCGGGCACCAAGGGGTCGCCCGTCAAGCAACAGAATCACGTCCTGGCCAAACACGTCCTCGTGCTCTCGGTGGACGGTCTGCACCAGACCGATCTGGCCTGGTACATCCGCACCCATCCGCACTCGGCCCTCGCTTCGTTGGTTGCCTCGGGCACCGAATACACCAACGCCCAGACGACGTTTCCTTCGGATTCGTTCCCCGGTATGGTCGCGGCGCTGACCGGCGGCGGCCCAGGGACCTCGGGTGTCTTCTACGACGACACCTACAACCGTGCACTGCTCCCGGCTGGCACCCTCGACTGCTCGACGGCAACCCCGGGCACCGAGGTGTCGTGGACGGAGGCGGCCGACCGCTCCCAGAGCCCGATCACCCTGGACGCCGGACAGAAGCTGTCCGCTCCGGTCCTCACGGCGTTGCCCACCAACACCCTGGCCGAGACGATCGCCAGTTCGGCCGGCGTCACCGCCGCCATCCTGAAGATGACCCCGACTCCGCAGGCCCTGATCGACCCGGCCACGCTGCCGGTCAACCCGACCACCTGCCTCCCCGTCTACCCGAGCCAGTATCTGAGGGTGAACACCGTCTTCGAAGTGGCCCGCGCGGCTGGTCTGCGCACGGCGTGGTCGGACAAGCACCCGGCCTACGAGATCCTCAACGGCCCGTCCGGAGCCGGAGTGCAGGATCTGTTCACCCCGGAGATCAACGGCGTCGCCGACAACGCCGGTGACGACTGGACCACCGACAACGCCCTCACGCAGGAGTACGACAGCACGAAGGTCGCCGCGATCGTCAATGAGATCAACGGCTTCGACCATTCCGGCAGTCGCCGGGTGGGCACGCCGGCCATCTTCGGGATGAACTTCCAGACGGTGTCGACCGCCCAGAAACTCCCCGTCTCGGACGGCCTCGCCGGGGGGTACCACGCGGACGGCACCCCGGGGCCGCTGGTGCAGAGGGCGCTGACCTATATCGACACCCAGGTCGACACCATGACCGCGGCCATCCGCCGCAATGGCCTGACCGGCAGCACCGCCATCATCCTGTCGGCCAAACACGGCCAGGCTCCCGTCGACGAGAGCACGCTGCGCCGCGTCGACGACGGCAAGATCATCGCCGCCCTGGATTCGGCCTGGGCCGCCGATCATCCGGCCGCCGCGCCGCTGGTGTCGTTCTCCGTCGACGACGACGGCATGCTGCTCTGGCTCTCCGACCGATCCTCGGCCGCCCTGGACTTCGCCCAGCACTTCCTGCTCACTTACGCTGCCCCGGCCAACCTGGCCACGGATTCGAAGGGGGTCTACTCGGCCACGGTCGACCGGTCCGGCCTGACCCGCGTCTACACCGGCAGGGCCGCAGACACCCTGGTGCGGGCCAGGAACGGTGATTCGCACGCACCTGACCTGATCGGCATCACCCAACCGGGCGTTGTCTACACCGGCGGCGTGAAGAAGATCGCCGAGCACGGCGGAGACGCGCCGGCCGATCTCGACGTCGCCCTCGTCGTCTCCGGTCCGGTCACCCAGCGCGCCGTGAATTCGGGTCGCGTCAGGACCACTCAGATCGCCCCGACCATCCTGCGTCTGCTCGGTCTGAACCCCAACGCCTTGCAGGCCGTCCGCATCGAGCACACGGCCGTCCTGCCCGGCCTGTAGTCCCGCCTGACACCGGGGCTCCGATCAACGGCTGAACGAGCGGAGCCCCGGTGCCCCCTGGTCATCGAGCCCGGGCGGCACAACTGACGCACGTGGTGGTGGCGGGTCGAATCTCCAGTCGCGAGGCCGGGATGGGCATCGAACAGACCCGGCAAACGCCGTACCGGCCGTGCTGCAGATCGTTCAGGGCATCTTCGGCGACCCGGATCTCGGTCAGGGCCCGTGCTTTCTGCCCCTCCAGCGTCTGCAGGACCGAACTCAGCGGGATGCCGTCGGGATCATGCTCGTCGTCATCGCCGCCGTTGGCGCGAACCGCTCGGGTCGACAGGAGCTCGGACTCGAGGCGAGCCAGTTCACCGGTCAGGGCCTCGACGGTGGACCGAAGCCGGTTCCTCCAGTGCGTCTGTCCACCCGCCTCGCCGTGGTCGGTCATCACGATCGGTCAGCACCACCCTTCATCCGCGTTCCTCCAGACTATCGAGGCCCATTCCCGCTCGGTCGTGGTTGCCGAACCGGATCCGGGGAACTGGGTCGAGGACGGTCAATCCCGGATCGCCAGCGGAAGGAGTCAGCCGTGACCACAGCACCGACGATCACCCACCTGCCCGGAGCCGGCAGCGCGCTCGACCGGTGGGCCGCCGGCCTGCAGCAGGCGATCGTGCGCCGCACCGATCACGGGCCGGCGGCGAAAGTGGTCGCGGCCCTGTCCGGTGAACGGTGGTTCGGCCATGCGCTGCACCCAGCTCTTGTCGTCGTGCCGGCCGGTGCCTGGCTGGTGAGCGCGTGGTACGACCGGCGCGGCGTGGCCACCGAGGATCCCCACGACGAGGCGGTGGCGGACGCCACCCTTCGGTTGGGCCTGGCCGCCGCCGTTCCCACGGCGCTGGCGGGTGTCGCGCAGTTTCTGCCCACGGAGGGCGAAGCGCGTCGGATCGCCGCCGTGCACTGGGCCCTCAACGCCGCCGCGGTCTCGCTGTACAGCGCATCTTCGGTCCTGAGGAGCAACGGCCGTCGGCCAGCGGCGCGGCGTCTGGCGCTGCTCGCCCTCGGGCTCGTCGGTCCCGGCGCCTACCTCGGCGGTCATCTGGCCTACCGCCTCGGTGTGGGGCAAACCCGGTCCCTCGTTGTCTGATACGTCGAACAATGGAATTGAACACTGTGGAATTGAACACTGAGGAATTGTTGACCGACATCCGTCGTCGAGTCGCCCGCCGATCCAGTGGTCTGCTCAAGTTCATCCGTCCGGTGCTGACCGCAGGAAAGCGGTCGATACCCCGGACGGTCTGTGGTGAAACGCCGATAGTGTCTTTCTTGTGTGTCCACAGAGCCTGCTGCACAAGGGCTTCAGCTCTGGCATCATGGTTGGCATGACGGCAATCGGCTACACCCTCATGACCGAGCAGGCCGGCCCCCGTGAGCTGATTGCGCACGCCACGGCCGCCGAGCGTGCCGGGTTTGATTTCGAGGTGTGCAGCGACCATTTCTTTCCCTGGCTGGAGGAGATGGGCCATTCGCCGAACGCTTGGGTCACACTCGGCGCGGTGGCCCAGGCTACCGATCAGGTCGGTCTGATGACCTATGTGACCTCCCCGACCTTTCGTTACCATGCGGCCGTGGTCGCGCAGCAGGCGGCGACCCTCCAGATCATCTCGCAGAATCGGTTCACTCTGGGGCTCGGCTCGGGTGAGGCACTGAACGAACACATCATCGCCTCCGGTTGGCCCGGTGCGAACATCCGGCAGGCTCGGCTGGTCGAAGGTGTCGACATCATCAACCGGCTGTTCGACGGCGGTTCGGTCAACTTCCAGGGCAAATATCTGCAGGTGGATTCGGCCAAGCTATGGGATCTCCCCGACGTTCGGGTCCCGATCGGTATTGCCGTTTCCGGTCGCCAGTCGTGCGAGACGTTCGGGCCGATGGGAGATGTCATGATCGGGATCGACCCAGACCCAGACTTGGTCGAGTGGTGGGACAAATCCGGCGACGGGCGCTCAAGGAAGGTCGCCCAGCTACCCATTTCCTGGGATTCCGACGTCGAGGCGGCGACCAGGCGCGCCCACGAGCTGTTCCGTTGGAGTTTGCCCGGGTGGAAGGTCAATGCGGAGTTGCCGAGCCCGGCCGCGTTCGCGAGCGCGGCCGAGACCGCCCGTCCGGAGGACGTGGCCGCCGCCATCCCCTGCGGCAACGACGTGGAGGCGGTGGTGGTCGCGGCCAAGAAGTTCTTCGATGCCGGCTACACCGATCTGGCTCTGGTGCAGATCGGGGCCGACCAGCAGGACAGCTTCTTCCGGGCCGCGACTGCGGAGATCCTGCCGGAGTTGAGGAGGCTCTGAATCAGGCTGCGCCGCAGCCGGATCGTGGGACAGGCGTGCCTCCGGGCTCCTGTCGCCGCCGCCTCCGGCATTCAGGCCCTGTTGATCCGGCCCCAGAGGGGAAAGTCACGTGAAGCACCATTCCCGAACGACCGCCGTGCTGTTCGACATCGACGGAACGTTGATCGATTCGAACTACCTGCAGGTGCAGGCGTGGTCCGAGGCCTTCGACGCCGTGGGTCAACCGGTGGATGACGCGCGCATCCATCGCGCGATCGCGCTCGATTCATCGAAGCTGCTCGACACCCTGCTGGGCGACCGGGCGACGGAGCTCGGTGACGATGCAAAGGCTCGCCACCGCACGGCGTATCAAGCCCTGTCCGGTCGGCTGCGGCCGTTCTCGGGTGCTCGTAACCTGCTCGCCGCGGTGGCCGCGCACAGGGTGGCGGTGGTGCTGGCGACGTCGGCGCCGGAGGACGAGCTGAAGCTCCTACGGACCGCCCTCGATGCCGAGCAGTACCTGACCGCGGTGACATCGGCCGAGGACGCGGAGACGGCGAAGCCCGACCCGGACATCCTGCAGACGGCCCTGGGCAAGGTTGGCGCGGCCGCGGGCGACGCCGTCATGGTCGGCGACACGGTATGGGACGGACAAGCCGCCGCGCGAGCTGGTGTGGCCTTCGTCGGCCTCCGCAGTGGCGGGATGGCCGAGGCCGAACTGCGCACGGCCGGGGCGGCGGCCGTGTACGACGATCCGGCGCATCTGCTGGCCAATGTGGACTCCAGCCCGCTGGCCTCGTTGTGGGCGACAACGAACTGATCACCAGCCGGCGACGGCTGTGGCCGGAAGGGTTTGCCGACCGGCCAGCGCGGGTACCCGCTTCCAGAGCACGAGCGGTCGGTGCGCGATGACGATGCCGGAACCAGCTCTGCGGTGAGTTCCTGTCTGCGGGTCGCGGCAACGTCACCGTCCGCGTCCCCCGCGCGGCGCGGCCGGGCTGGTCCAGTTCCGGCAACGGTCCGCCGCATGCTCCCGTTCCCGATGACACGACGAAAGACGGCACCAGATGAGCACTCCAGTAGATTCCCCGCCCGATCCGTACCAGAACGACTCCGGATCCACCGGGCGTGATGTCGGCCCCCACCATGCCGCCGGACCCGAGCACGAACGGCTCGACTCCGCGGGTACTCGGCAAACGAGCTACGCCGATCAGCGACCGGGCCAGCCGTGGCACCGGGGAACGGAGAGCCCGGTTCCGACCGAGTCGCTTCCGGACACCGGCCGAGCGGTTCGGACCGAGTCGGCACCGGGCACCGGCCGAGACGTTCGGACCGAGTCGCTACCGGAGAGCGGGAGGCCGGCGGAGGTCGCCACGCCTCTCGGCGACCGACGCGACGTTTCCGAGCCTGCGTTCGAGCCCCACTCGACAGCGCCGGCCGTCATGGCCGAGGATTCGGCGATCGTCGAACGACCCGTGGCCGTCCTGCCTCCGGACCGGGACACGGTCCTGGCGCGGGAGCGCCAGACCTTCGGCGGGATGAAGCTGGGCGCCGCCTTCTTCGGGTGGCTCGCCGCCACCGGCCTGGCCGTGCTGCTGCTGGCCATCCTGACCGCGGCCGGCGTCGCCTTCGGCCTCACCAGCAGCAGCAACGTCAACCAAGCGGTACAGGAGGCGAACCAGAGCACCGGCACCGCCAAGACCGTCGGCCTGATCGGCGCGATCCTGTTGTTGGTCATCCTGTTCCTGGCCTACTACGCGGGCGGCTACGTCGCCGGCCGGATGGCTCGCTTCGATGGCTTCAAGCAGGGCCTCGGGGTGTGGCTGTGGGCGATCATCACGACCGCCGTCATCGCCGCTGCCGCCGCCATCGCCGGGACCAAGTACAACATCCTGGCCAACCTGAACCTCCCGCGCATCCCGGTGCAGGAGGGTGCCGTCACCACCGTCGGGGTCATCGCCATTGCCGCCGCGCTGCTCGCCGCCCTGCTGGGTGCGCTGCTGGGTGGCAAGGTCGGCACGCGCTACCACCGCAAGATCGACGCCGCTGGATTTCGCGACGAGTGAGTAGATCCCCTGGTGCGCACCGTCGGTCGTTCCTCCGCGGTGTGATGGCGGCATGCGGGCGGGTCACCACGACCTGGGCCAGACCGCTCGTCGTGGACATTCGGAGGCGTTGATGACGGTGCCCGGGGATGTGCTGGCCGGACGCTACCGCCTGATCCGGCCGGTTGCGACGGGCGGTATGGGGTCGGTCTGGGAGGCCTGGGACGAACTGCTGCAACGGCGCGTGGCGATCAAGGAACTCCTGCCCCAGCCCGGTGTGAGCAGGGACGACGTCGCGATGGCCAGGAGCCGCGTGATTCGGGAAGCACGGATCACCGCGCGCCTGCACCACCCGCACGCCGTCACCCTGTATGACGTGATCGACCACCGGGGACAGCCTTGCCTTGTCCTGCAGTACGTACCGTCGCGCACCCTGAACTCGATCCTGGCCGAGCGAGGTCTGCTCCCCATCGACTTCGTGACGACGGTCGGCGCCGAGGTGGCCGCCGCGTTGGCCGCCGCCCACCAGGTGGGGATCACCCACCGCGACGTCAAACCCAGCAACATATTGGTGACCGCCTCGGGGGCCGCGCTGATCACCGACTTCGGGATCTCCCATGCTGCAGGTGATGTCAGCCTCACGTCGACCGGGATGGTCACCGGCACACCGGCTTTTCTCGCTCCGGAGGTAGCGCGTGGTGCTCCATCGGGGTTCCCGGCCGACGTGTTCTCCCTCGGTGCGACCTTGTATGCGGCGTTGGAGGGGACGCCGCCGTTCGGTAGCGACCAGAATGCCATGGCCATCCTGCACAAGGTCGCCTCCGGCCAGATCATTCCGCCCCGGCGGAGTGGAGAACTGACCTCGCTGCTGGTGCGGATGATGGCGGCCGATCCCGGCGCCCGGCCGGGGATGGCGACCGTCGCCCGGCTCATGGCGGACCTCAAGATTCCGCCCGCGCCGGCCATCCCGCCGACGGCTCGGACCGATGCCGTCCCGCCGTCGACCATTCGCGCCTGGCCCGCCGATCAGGACGTGGCCAGTCCGGACACGGTGGGGGGCAGGGAAGGCCCCGGTGACCCGGTACCGTCGGTTTCACCCCGGGTCCGTGGGAGCCGCCGACAACGAGTGGGTGTCTTGCTCGCGGTGGCGGCTGTGCTGCTGGCCGGCTGGGGGACGTACGAGTTCGTCGGCGGGAGCCGCAGTGCCTCACCGTCCGTCGGCAACGGCTCGGTGAACAGTCCTGTGGCCGGCCGAACCTCGCAGTCATCGGTACCGACCTCTCGCGGCGGCGCGACGCCGACCGCCGGCGCCTCGCCCACGCGCGTCGCCCGGGTGAAGACCACTTCGGCGCCTGCCTCTCGCGCGAACGGGGCCGCTCCGTCCCACAGCCCGTCACCGTCGGTCGTCACACCGACCAGGAGGACGGCATCGACCCGATCGACGCCACCGAAGCCTCGGACCAGCAGCGCGGCGTCGTCCGTGACCGACGTCCCGCCATCGGCGGCACAACTCGCGGCTGCCATCACCGACTACTACGCGCTGCTGCCGAATGACACGGACCAGGGTTGGGCTCGCCTGACCAGCAATTTCCAGACCGGGACGGCTCAGAATCGGCAGTACTACCAACGCTTCTGGGACTCCATCCAACGGGTCACGGCCACCGACCCCCGCGGCACCGGCCCGGACACCGCCGAGGCCACCATCACCTACTACTTCAAAGACGGCCGGACGGCCGTGGAATCCACCGTGTACCACCTCCAATCACAAGGCGGCGTCCTGAAGATCGACAGTTCCACCGTGCTCAGCAGCACCACCCGATGAGTGCGCTCGACGCACCGGTCGCCGAGAAAGATGTTCCGTCCGAGGTGGGGTGGCGAACTGCGGTGGTGGCGAACCCGGCACGAGTAGCGGACCTGAGCCGGCGGCGTCAGATGATCGAGGAAGTGCTGGCCGACGCGGGATGGCCGGCGCCTTCCTGGTCGGAGACGACTCCCGAGGATCCCGGCACCGGTCAGGCCCGCCGCGCGGTCGCGGCCGGAGCGAGAGTCGTGTTCGCCTGCGGTGGCGACGGCACCGTCCGGGCGGTGATCGCCGGAATGCTGGACGCCGATGCGGCGCTGGCCGTGCTGCCGGCCGGCACCGGTAACCTGCTGGCCGCCAACTTGAACCTTCCCGAGGATCCAGCTCAGGTGGTCCGGCTGGTCATCGCCGGCGAACGGCGAAGGCTGGACCTGGGGCAGGTCGATGGTCAGGTGTTCGCGGTCATGGCCGGGATGGGATTCGACGCGGCCATGATGGACGACGCGTCGGACACTTTGAAGGCCAGGTTCGGGCCCGTCGCCTATGTGTTCTCCGCGCTCCGGCACCTCCGCGACCGGCCGATGCGGCTGGAGATCGACATCGACGACCGGCCCACGGTGCGGTGTCGTGCACGATCGGTGCTGGTGGGCAATGTGGGGACCCTGCAGGGCGGGGTGCGCCTGTTGCCGAACGCCGAACCGGACAGCGGATCGATGGAGGTGGCGATCCTGCAACCCCACCATCTCGGCCATTGGCTGGGGTTGGCCGCGGCCGTGGTGCTGCGCCGCCGGACAGTGCCCCGCATGACCACCTGGCGGGGGAGCCGGATCAACGTCCGGTCCGACCGGACGCATCCGCGGCAACTCGACGGTGACGTGATCGAACCATCGGACACCCTGAGCGTGTCGGTCATTCCGGGCGGCATCGCGGTGTGCGTGCCCCCGGCCTGACCGGAGAATCCGGGATGCTCCGGGATCACCGACGGATCGACCGTCGGCCGGTGTCTACGCCGCCCCGAGGGGACGGCAGAAGGCGCACACTGGTCTCACGCAGCGCGTGCTGCGGGGTTACCGGCAGGGAGGTCGCAATGCCCAACAGCGGACCGTTCGGGATCGATCCGGAAGATATCGACCGTGTGCTTCGGAGCGCGGCTGAGCAATTGCGCGGTGTGTTCGGTGGACTGGGGGAGGGAACCGGCCGACCCGGGTGGCCGGGCCCGTTCACCGAGTCCGCGCGCCGCGCCCGGCCCACGCCGGAGCCGGAGACCACGGGGGAGACCGGCGACGGGGTGTGGGTGATCTACACCGTCGGCGACGACGGAGGTGCCCAGGTCGAGCAGGTCTTCGCCGCGGAGCTCGATGCGTTGCGGGCCAACAAGAACAACACCGACCCCCGCCGGATGGTGCGGTTCCTGCCCTACGGAATCCCGGTGACGGTGCTCGACGCTCCGGAGGAGCCCGGCAAGGAGAAGTGAGGCCGCCCGTCGCCGGCTCTGACACGTCACCAGGCTCAACCCGGCGCGAGCCAGCAGGAAGGAGCCAGCTCAGCAGGGGGTGTGGGTTCGGCCGTGGTAAGGGCCGGCGCCGTCCATCAGCCAGCGGCCGTCACCGGTTTGAATCATGACGAAAGTCAGCGTCCAGTTGTCGCAGCTGTCCCCATCTGGTCCGTTGGCCGGCGTCTGCAGGCTGTTGAAGGATAGGTCCACGTCGACGGTGGTGGCGTCGACTGCCCTGGCACCCAGGATGACGATGTTGGAGTCGTAACTGGTGCGCAGGCCCGCTGCAAACCCGACAACTCCCGCACTGGATTGCTGATCCGGGGCCTGAACGCTGTAGGCGGCGGCGTAATCCCCGCTGTCAATACCTTCGAAGTAGGTATTGAGGCTCTGGATTATCCCGGCCAGCCTGGGGTCCGGTGCCGAGTCGGCCCCCGTCGTGGGACTCACTGCCTGCTGTTGCTGAGACGGCCCAAGCGGGTTCTGGCAATCCGCAGGTGGTTGCGGAACAGGAGCCGACGCCCACTGGGCATCGGCAACGCTGGCCTGGCTGGCCGGCACCGCATAGCCGATTCCGTTCGCGTCCGTGCGGAGGGCGTCCACCAGTCCCACCACGGATCCGTCGGCGGCGATCAGGGGGCCGCCACTGTTGCCGGGATTGATGGGGGTGTCAGTCTCGATCAGCCCCATGCGGGTCGTGCCGTCAACGGTGATGGTGCGATCGAGCCCACTGATGTCACCGTGGGTCAGGGTGATCGGGTCCCCGATGGGAAACCCGATGGCAGCGACCGGGTCACCGACGCCGGGAGTTGTTCTGGCGAAGTGAAAGTGGTACCCGGTGAGAGGTTGGTCGGCCCGTATCAAGGCCAGATCTCGCGTGGGGTCGGTGCCGATCACGGTGCCGGTCGTGCGGCCGGCAGCGGTGATCAGGCTGACGACGGCCGATTGCGTCACGACATGGTCGACGGTGGCGACCAGAGTCGCAGAAAGAAGAAACCCCGTGCCGATGCCTGAGGACGAGCAGCTGACCGTTTCGATACGAACGACACCGGACTGTTGCTTTGCGTAAATCGCGGCAAAGTCCGCCGATGGACTCCGGGTCGTCTCGACCGAGGTCGCACTCGTCGACACCAGCGTCGTTGCGGTCTTGATCGGCGTGCCGGACTGACCGGTGCTGGGCGATACGGGGCGGACCGCCGGTGGGCTGTCATGTGCGGTGCCCACCGAGCCGTCGGCAGCTGCTGTCGAGGCGGCTGATCGGGTCATCGCAGAGGCGCCGCCGGTGACTGGCCCAGGCCTTTGGACAAGCAGGAAGACCGCAGCTGAGGCCGCAGCAACCGCGATGATGATCGCACTGATGAGAGTCCCTCGACCCAGCCGCCGCTTGGCCGACCCAATTGCCGTCGGTTCCGTACCTCGTGTCGTCGACGCGCCGTATGACGTTTGCGCGGTCGCCCCCGCCGACAGCCGCGCGCCGCAATGCCCACAGAACATCCCCTGGTCACCGACCAACACGCCACATCGAGTGCAGTACACGGCCCCTCCTTGATCGACGTGATCGGGGCGAAGCCGAAGGTGCCTATCCGCTCCGACGACACCACCTGACGTGACTGTGGATTATCGCCCCATTTCGTGACTTTGGTCCCTTACGTGAGCCGACGGGACTGTCCACCATTGACCGGAGGGTCAGGACAGGAGGGTCTTCATGGCGGACGAGCCCGGCGGCGGGCGGGCCGACACGCTGCCCGTAGCGGCATCGGTCTCCCCACGACAGCTGGACACGGCCGGCCTGCAGGCGCTGATCGATGTGCTCGCCGGGCGCGGGTACACGGTGATCGGGCCCACGATCAGCGGCGGTGCGATCGTGAACGCCCCGATCCGGACCATCGACGACCTGCCCCGGGGTTGGGGTGATGACCAGGACGCCGCGCACTATCGGCTGCGTCACCGGGACGACGACGCCTACTTCGGGTTCGCCTCGGGCGCGCAATCGGCGAAGCCGGTCTTCTTCCCGACCGACGAGTTGCTGTGGCGAGGGCGCCGCGCCCACGGGGAGGTCACGGTCGAGTCAGACGTCGAAGGCGGCGCAGCACCGGACGGCGCCGGCCCGGTGGCGCTCCTGGGCGTCCGGTCCTGCGACCTGCACGCGATCGCCATCCACGACCGGGTGCTCGGCGGCCGGGTACGCGCCGACGCCCACTACGTCGCCCGCCGGGACGACGCCTTCATCGTCTCGGTCAGTTGCACCGATCCCGGTGGCACCTGTTTCTGTGTCTCGATGGGCACCGGCCCGCGTCCGGAGAACGGCCCCGACGCCCGGTTCGATCTCTCGCTGACCGAACTGCTGGACGGAGGTGGCCACCGCTTCGTCGTCGAGGTCGGTTCAGCACGGGGCGCCGAGGTACTGACCGAGATCTCCGCTTCGCCGGCCCCGCCCGACGATCTCGCCGCCGCGGACGAGGTGGCGCAGTCGGCGGCCGGCCGCATGGGCCGCACGCTGGACACCGACGGGATCAAGGAACTGCTGTACGCGAGCGTGGAGAGCCCTCGCTGGGATGACGTCGCCTCCCGGTGCCTCGCCTGCGGCAATTGCACGATGGTCTGCCCCACTTGCTTCTGCACCACGGTGGAGGACATCGGGGACCTGACCGGCGACGACGCCGAACGTCATCGCTTCTGGGACTCCTGCTTCGACGCCGACTTCTCCTACATCCACGGCGGAACGGTCCGGGCCTCGACGAAATCCCGGTACCGGCAATGGATGACGCACAAGCTCGGCTCCTGGATCGACCAGTTCGGGACGTCCGGGTGTGTCGGCTGCGGCCGCTGCGTCACATGGTGCCCCGCCGCCATCGACATCACCGCCGAGGCCGCCGCGCTCCGCGGGGCGACGCCGCAACCCGACCGTCCGTTCTGAGCCGCTCATGCAGACCGTTGCGCGCTATCTGCCCGACCACCCTTTCCTGGCCGGGTTGGACCCCGCGGCCACGGAACTGCTGGCGGGTTGCGCCGTGGCCGTCCACCGGCGCGCCGACGAGTTCCTCTTCCGCGAGGGAGCGCCGGCGTCCCACTTCTACCTCCTGCGGCACGGCCGGGTCGCCATCGAGAGTCGCACGCCCGGCGGCGCGATCGTGCTGGACACCGTCGAGGACGGAGAAGTCACCGGGTGGTCGTGGGTGGTGCCCCCGTACCGGTGGACGTTCGACGGTCGCGCCATCACCGACGTGACTGCCGTGGCCCTGGATGCGGCGTGCCTCCGGGCCCACTGCCAGGACGACCCGCGCCTGGGCCACGACCTGATGACGCGCTTCGTCCGGCTGATGAATCAACGGCTGCAGTCCGCTCGGGTCCGGCTGATCGACATGTACGGCGGAGGCCGCCATGGCTAGCGTCACCGCGCTCGAACCGGGCGGCACCACCACGTCGGGACGGCCGGATCCCATGGTGCCACGCCCATTTCGGGTGCGCCGGAATCGGCGGGACACGACCGACACCTGCACCTTGGAACTCGAGCCGGCCGATGGTGTTCCCTTGCCCTGGCACCCGGGCCAGTTCACCATGCTGCACGCCTTCGGGATCGGCGAGGCCCCGATCTCGATCAGCGGCGACCCCAGCCGATCGGATCGGCTCGAACACACCATCCGCAACGTCGGGTCCGTCACCGCAGCGCTGGTCGCCGCCGAGCCGGGGACGGTGCTGGGCGTGCGCGGGCCGTTCGGTTCCGGATGGGACGTCGGGGCGGCCCGGGGCGGGGACGTCGTGTTCGTGGCCGGCGGCATCGGGCTGGCCCCGCTCCGCCCGGCCATCCTGGAGGTGGTCGCCGACCGGGCATCCTACGACCGGGTGGTATTGCTGTACGGCGCCCGCACCCCGGAGGACATCCTGTTCGCCGACGACCTCCGGGCCTGGACCGAGCGGGACGGCATCGACGTCGAGGTGACCGTCGACAACGGGCAGTACGCGTGGCGCGGGCGGGTCGGCCTGGTCACCCACCTGATCACCCGCGCCGGATTCGACGGCGCCCGGACGCTGGCCCTGGTCTGCGGCCCGGAAGTGATGATGCGGTACGCGGCCCAGGCCCTGTCCGACCGCGGTGTGCCCCCGGCGCGGCTGCGGCTGTCGATGGAACGGAACATGAAATGCGGAGTCGGGCTGTGCGGGCACTGCCAGCTCCGTGAGCTGTTCCTGTGCGTCGACGGTCCGGTGCTCGGTTACGACCGGCTGGCGCCCTTGATCTTCCGTGCGGAGTTGTAAAGATGACGCTCGCGGCCGACCGCACCCGGACCAGACCGAAGCTCGCGGTCTGGAAGTTCGCCTCGTGCGACGGCTGCCAGCTGACCCTGCTCAATTGCGAGGACGAACTCATTCCGCTGGCCAGCCAGGTGCAGATCGCCTATTTCCCGGAGGCGACCCGCGCCGTCGTCGAAGGTCCGTACGACGTCTCGCTCGTCGAGGGTTCGGTAACCACGCCGGAGGACATCTCCCGGATCCAGCGCATCCGGGAGATGTCCCGGCAAGTGATCACCATCGGGGCCTGTGCCACGGCCGGCGGCATCCAGGCGCTGCGCAACTTCGGGGATGTCGCCGAGTTCCGGTCGATCGTCTATGCCCATCCGGAGTATCTCGCGACCCTGTCCCGCTCGACACCGATCTCGGCGCACGTCCGCGTCGACTTCGAACTGCGGGGTTGCCCGATCGACAAACATCAACTCCTGGAGGTCCTGGCCGCCGCGATCCAGGGCCGCAAGCCCCGGATCCCGGCCTACAGCGTGTGTGTCGAATGCAAACGGCGGGGGACGGTGTGCGTCACGGTGGCGCACGGAACGCCGTGCCTGGGGCCGGTCACCCACGCCGGTTGCGGCGCCCTCTGTCCGGCTTTCGACCGCGGTTGCTACGGCTGTTTCGGTCCGCAGGACACCCCGAACACCTCCTCCCTGGCCGGCCGGCTGCTCTCGCTGGGCATGCGGGAGGGCGACGTGATGCGCATCTACCGCACCTTCAACGCGGCCGCCGAGCCTTTCCGGCGCGAGTCCGAACGCCACGAAACGCTCTCCACACCAACGACTGCCGAGTCGGGGGAGGGGGCGTCATGAGTCACAAGCTGACCGACGGCGGCCAGGTGATGCACGTCGGCACGCTGTCGCGCGTGGAGGGCGAGGGGGCCCTGCACATCGAGTACACCGGCGGCCGGGCGACCAAGGTCGAACTGCGGATCTACGAGCCGCCCCGCTTCTACGAGGCGTTCCTGCGCGGCCGGGCCTGGACCGAACCACCTGACATCACGGCGCGCATCTGTGGGATCTGCCCGGTCGCGTATCAGATGAGCGCCTGCGCCGCGATCGAGGACGTCTGCGGGGTCACGGTTCCCGAGGCCATCCGATCGATGCGGCGGCTGCTGTACTGCGGCGAGTGGATCGAAAGCCATGCGCTGCACATCTTCCTGCTGCATGCCCCGGACTTCCTCGGCTACGACGGAGCGATCGAGATGGCCGCGGACCACCCGACGGTGGTCGAGCGCGGGCTGCGGTTGAAGCGGGCGGGCAACGACCTCATGAACCTGGTCGGCGGCCGCTCGGTGCATCCGATCAACGTCCGGATCGGCGGCTTCTACAAGATGCCGACCCGGCTGGAACTGCGAGGCATCCGACCGGTGCTGGAACGGGCCCGCGACGACGCGGTCGAAACCGTGCGGCTGGTCTCAGGTTTCGACTTCCCGGAGATGGAACAACCCTACGAGTATCTCTCGCTCCGGCCCGAGGTCGGCTATCCGATCGAATCGGGCAGGGTGGTCACCACGGCGGGCAAAGCGTTCGGAGTCCGCGAATTCACCCAGCACATTCAGGAACAGCACGTTCCGTGGTCGAATGCGTTGCACGCCACGCTGGACGGTGAGTCCCCCTACGTGGTCGGCCCGCTCGCCCGGTACACGCTGAACTTCGACCGGTTGTCGCCGCTCGCGCAGGGCATCGCCCGCGAGGCCGGATTGGGCACCGCCTGCCGCAATCCGTTCCGGTCGATCATCGTGCGCGCGATCGAACTGGTCTACGCCCTCGACGAGGCGATCCGGATCATCGACGGCTGGCGGGACGGCATCGCCCCGTCCGTACCGGTGCCGGCGCAGGCCGGGGAGGGGTTCGGTGCCAGCGAGGCACCACGCGGTGTGTTGTTCCACCGATATGTCCTCGACGCGGCCGGGATCATCACCGACGCCCAGATCGTTCCGCCGACGTCGCAGAACCAGCCGAGCATCGAAGCCGACCTGGCCACGATGGTGCACTCCTGGTCCGAGCTGGACGACCACGCCCTGTCCCATCGCTGCGAGCACGCCATCCGCAACTACGACCCGTGCATCTCGTGCGCAACGCACTTCCTGGACCTGACCGTGACACGCTCATGACCGCCTCACCGATCGGTCTGCCTCCGGCGTTGCTCGTCGGGCTGGGTCGCCCCGATCGCGGCGATGACGGGGTCGGTCCCGTCGTCGCCCTGGACGTCGCGGCACTCCGGCTTCCCGGCGTCCAGGTGCTCGAGCGGGTCGACCCGACCTCGCTGATCGATCTGTGGACGGACCGGGAGACGACCGTCGTGGTGGACGCGGTCTGTTCCAACGGCATCCCGGGCACGTTGATCGTCCTGGAATCCGGCGCCGACGACCCGCGATTGCCGGACGGCGTGTGGAGCGGTACCGGACGCGGCGGAACCCATGCGTTCGGCCTGGCTGCGGCGGTCGAACTGTCCCGGGCCCTGCACCGGCTGCCCCGGCGACTGGTGCTCATCGGGATCGAGGCCGCGCAGCTGGGTTACGGCGAGCCGCTCTCGCCCGCGGTGAGTGCGGCCGTCGGCCCCGCGGTCGAGACGGCCTGCGGGATCCTGGTGCAGGCCGGTGCGACGGGTTCCCGACATTCTCACGGGTCGGGTGGCTCTCCGATCCGGGTGACCCGGGGGGTCGATCCCTGATGTGTCTGGGTGAACTCGCGCAAGTGACCGAGGTGGGCCCTTCCACCGCCGTCGTGTCCAGCGGCGACCGCATTCGGACGGTCAGCCTGCTCACCCTGGCGGACCGGCTGACCCCCGGGGACTGGGTGCTCACCCACTCGGGATTCGCCCTGGCCCGGCTGACCCCGGAGGAAGCCCGTGAGGCCGCCGCGCTGCGGGCCACATCACCGACGATCCCGGAGAGACCCCGATGAGAAGAACGCTGCTGCCCCGGACCAGACGTGCGGGGTTGATGCTGGCCCTGGTGACCGCCGTGATCAGCGGCATCGCCATCTTCCTGAACGCCTACGGCGTCAAGGCGATCGGCAACGCCACCGTCTACACGACGGCCAAGAACGCGGTCGCCGCCGCGGTGTTGTGCGGCGTCGCGGTCGGCGGCCGGGGGCGTGGGGTGACGGTGGACCGGCCGCGTGGGCCCCGCCAGTGGTGGAGGCTGCTGGCCGTCGGGGTGATCGGCGGCAGCGTGCCGTTCGTGTTGTTCTTCGAGGGTCTCGCGCGGGCATCGTCCAACCAGGCCGCCTTTCTGAACAAGACCCTGGTGCTGTGGGTGGCGGTGCTGGCCGCCGCCGTGCTCAAGGAGCGGCTGCAGGTCTGGCACTGGATCGCCATCGGATTGCTGCTGGTCGGCCAGGCCGGGCTGTCCGGTGGTTTCACCGCGTCCATGTCCTCGGGTGAGCTGATGATCCTCGCGGCCACCCTGCTGTGGGCGGTGGAGGTGGTGGTGGCCAAACGGCTTCTCGGATCGCTGACGTCCTGGACGATCGGACTGGCCCGGATGGGTTTCGGCTCGGTGGTTCTCATCGGCTGGGTGCTGGCCACCGGGTCCGGTCGGGTGCTGCTGACCATGGATACCTCCCAGTGGGGCTGGGTGCTGCTCACCGGCGTGATCCTGGCCGGCTACGTCGCCACCTGGTTCGCCGCGTTGGCCCGGGCCAAGGCGGTGGACGTGACCGCCGTGCTGGTACTGGCCGCACTGATCACTGCCGCCCTGAACGCGGTGGTCCACCGCGCCCCGCTGGGACCGCAGCTCGGCTGGCTGCTGGTCGTCGCGGCCGGCGGCGCGTTGGTCTGGTTCCTGGCCTGGCGTCGCGGGCCCCAGGAAGTCCCGGCCGCAGGGTGGCCGGGGTGATGACGGACGCGGCGACGATCGGCGGCGGAACCGGGACACCCGGTGGGGCGGTGCTGTTCGGGCGTTACGCCTATCCGCCCAACGAGCTGGGCTACTGCGGTCCGGACGCCCACGACCAGCTGCTCGAGCAGGTGGCGGCGAACGCCGACGACGGCGCCCTGCGCAGCCTGGTCCGAGGTTTCGAGGGCGCGTGGCCCTATCTGGAACTCATCGCCGGGGCGGCCGAGATCTCCGATCCGCTCGATGCTCGGGTGGTGCAGGCGTACTGGGTCGGCAACGGGTTGCTGGAACGGGTCGGGCCGATGGCGTTGGGTCGGTCGCTGGACGATCGGTTCCGCGGCCGGGTGGGTCGCCGGGCGTTCGACCGGCTGGTCAACGCGGTGCCTGCAGGAGCCTTGCCGCATCACAGCTTTCACGTGTTCGGCGTCTACCCGTGGCTCGGTCTGCTGCGTGGCGGCCGGGTCGACGAACCGCTGCGGGTCCTGGACCGCTGCCGGATTCGGTGGGGGCAGGTCGTCGAGATCATCGATGGTGCCCAGGCCCGGGTGATGTCCCGGCCGCTCACCTGGGACGGTCGCCGGCTCGAACTGGCGGCGCGGCGGGAGGAATCAGCGATGTTGTCCCTGGCCGGGCGCGGTCTCAGCGGCCGGCTTCGTCCCGGGGACTGGTGTTCGCTGCACTGGGACTGGATCTGCGACCGGCTCGACCTTCGGCGGCTGAGCGCACTCCGGCACTACACGCTGAGCCAACTCGAGGTGGTGAACGCGCAGCCGTTCCCTGCGCCGGCCGTGGTGCTCGCGTAGACCGCCGAGCCCGCACAGACTTGGTGCGGTCGGCCGGGGCGCTGCGCGCGCGCTCGGCCGGCGCCGGACGGACACAGTGACAAATGGGGGTTTCGCGGCCGTCGGCCCCGACGCACTTTCAGAGGATTTCCTGAGGTTGAAATCCCTCCAGCGCACTTTCGTCCGGCTGGATGCGGTCGGGATCAATTGTGGCGTCCTGCAGCACTTGCGAGCACTCGGATGCCCTGAGAGCCTTCATTGTCGACGCCGATGGTCGATGCCGGACCATTCCGTTCCTGGGAGCTCTCTTGCGAATCGATGAGCCATTGTGGGTAGCCAACACAATGGCGACCGCTGATCCGGTGACCCGGATCATCCAATCAGGGCAGTTGATCTCGGCAAGTGAGGACGTTGGACCTGCGCTTTACTCTTCGCCGGTCCCGATCTGTCTGGCACCGCCCCATTTGGGCTCGACCGATGTGAACGCGCGCGGTCGAGACGGTCCCGAGCCGATTGATCCTTGAGCATTCCGTTCGTCGCAGCGTTCCGGACCCGAATCCCGCCATGAACAGACAGGAAACCCCTCATGAGCGCCACCACCTCCGACCTGATCGTCAAAACCTACGCCGACCGGCAGTACAGATACCCGACGATGGTCCGCCACAATGGTGTCGTCCTCGCCTTCGCGATGGACGCGAGCCGCCAGATCCACTACTCGGTTCTGGATTTCAGCCCGGCCGGCTCGATGAGCATGGTCGACGCCGACCACTGGTCACCCAATCCTCAGCCCTTGGCCTTCGCCAACGAGATCGCCAGCGTCGGAATCGGGGTGGCCGATCAATACCGGCTGCCGGCCGTCCGCAAAGGCAGCACCACCGCCGTACCGGCCGGCCAGTCGGTCCGCGCCGACGAACTGGATCCATACCTCTCGACCACGGCGCGGTTCTCCGCCGCTGCCCCATTCCAGGTGGTATCCGACGGCCGCTACGTCTACGTGTTCCGTCAGGCCATCACTGATCCGACCCCCGATGGCCTGAACGCCGCGCAGCTGACCCTGCTCGACCCGAAGGCCGGTCCGGCGGCGATTGCGCAGGCGAAGGATGTGGTGGCCGATCACCAGGCCATGGTCTACGTCACCGACGCTGCCGGCGCGGCCGTGCTGGATGCGAACGCCCGGCGGGTCCCCGTCGTGGCCGGCACCCTGCTGGTCGACCGGTTCGTCCTGGTCGGGACCGTACTGGAACCGAAGCTCGAGGTCCGCTACCAGCGGAGCCGCAGCCGGACCCGCCCGGCGGGTAGCACCGACAGCCTGGGTGCTGCCGACCTGAACAAGGTGCCGTTCGTCGAGCCGACCCAGAACCTGCGGTTCGTGCCGGCCGTCGGCCGGGGCAGCTTCTCCGCGGTGCTGGTGCCGACGCAGGTCGCCGAGATATGGCGCTGGCAGCTGTTCACCTGCGACACCGCCGGCCAGGTCATCTGGTCCTACAGCATCGAGCGGACCGATGACGGACTCTTCGACACCCTGGGGCGGCAGCCACTGACCTGCACCGACCACAGCGACCTGTTTGCGGTGACGCCGGGTACCTGTCCCCGGCCCTCGGTAGCGGATCCGACGGTGGTCTGCGGGAAGGCCCTGGTGGCCAGGATCCCCGACGGCGGCGCCAGTGGGACGGCGCTGTCCTTCCCGACCGACGGTTCGGGGGTCGTCACGCTGGACGGGGTGAACGCCACCGGAACCGAGTTCACTGTGGAGGCGTGGCTGTCCCCGGACCCGGCCGCTACCGGCGAACGCGCATTGCTGACCTGTGCCGGCGACCAGAAGACGGCTGGGCCGTCCATCTGGCTTCCCGACCCGCAGACGCTGCGTATCGGGTTCGGTGACGGCAAGGCCTGGCACGACGTCACCACCCCGCCCATCCTCGCAGCCGGCGTCTGGAACCACGTGGCCGTCACCTACGCCAAGTCGCTGTTGCAGGTCTACGTGAACGGAGTGCTTCAATACCCGGTCAGCAGCTTCGGCGGCGCGATCCCTTGCACCACCCCCATCGCCGCGGTCGGCGCACCGACGGCCGGCTACGCCGGATTGGTGGACGACATCCGGATCTGGTCGGTCGCGCTGCCGGCGCAGGACATCGCCGCCGGGCGTCGGACGACTCTGACCGGCCTGGAGGCCGGCCTGGCCAGCTACTGGCGGTTCGACGAAGGGGTGGGTTCGGCGGTCTGGGACGCCGCCTCCTCCGCCAAGGGCCTGCTGGACGGACCCGGCTGGGTGACCTCCGATGCTCCGATCGCGCGCGCTCCCGGACTGTCCCGGTCCGCGTTGCGCCTGTCCGGTCGCATGATGACCGGCGGGCTCGGCGCCACCCTGTACTACCAGCAGGAGACAGCGGTCAGCGGATACGCCGGCCAACCGGCCGCTCGGCTCAAGCAGGCCGCCCGGGTGATGCTGGCCGCGGTCAGCTCCGCCGACGCCGGTACGCCGGGCACGGTGCTCGCCCTCGACTTCGGGGTCGGTCTGGACGGCACCCTGGCCCAGCTGCCCGGTGAACTGGACCTGACCGAGCTGGACGTGCCCGGCGGCGGCTCGGGGACCGGTGCGGACGTGCTGTCCAAGGTGTTCAGCGCCCAGTCCGACGTGGCCGGTCTCACCAGCAAGCTGGCGGACGACCGGGCGCTGCTCGCAGCCGCGCAGGACGCGCTCGCCGCGGTGACCGCCACCCTCGCGGGAACCTCCGCCGGTCCCGTGCCGGCCCAGTTCCCGGAGGTGGCCGGCACGATCGAGGGTTACCTCTTCGCGCAGTCCCGGTTGCAGGACTTGAACAATTCCGGCTTCGCGCAGCTCCTGCAGCCCTTCATCCAGCAGACCGAGACCGAGATCCAGACCGACCGCAACGCCCTGGTCGGGTTCAGCCAGTCGCTGCCGCAGCAGATCTCGGCGGCCGCTGCCGGCATCACCGACGACCAGGCGCAACTCGCGGCCGCCCAGGCCAACCTGGCCACCCTGCAACACCTGCTCAACGGTGACACGGCGCTGCCCATGCCGTTGCTGCACGTGGACCCGGCGGGACTGACCTGCACGGGTGCCGTGCTGGGCTTCGCGCCGGCCGCGGGTTCACCGGTGCTGTTCGACGGGGCTCTGGGACGGGTGAGCCTGTACTTCCGCGACCAGGCGGAGGAGTTCCTGCTGGCCTACTACGACACGTTCACCGGCCGGGCCATGCTGCACCAACCGGCCGCCGCCGGCGACGTCACCTTCGTCGCCCGGACCACCGCCGGCGAGCTGGACAACCTGACCGTCGAGGTCAGCGCCGGCGACGACGACGCCACCTGCACCCTGACGGTCACGCTGCCGGGCCCGGTCGGGGTCACCGAAACGTGGGCCCGGGTGCCCCGCGACGCCTCTGTGCTGTCCTCGATCCTCGGCGGCACCACCCAGCCGGTGTTCCTGGGCACGCTGGTCGCGACCAACGGCAAGGTCGACACGGTGGAGTTCGAGGCGCCGCTCTCGCTGCCTGTCGCGTCCGGATCGTTGCTGCAGGCGGGCAGCTGGCTGCTGACCACCACCGCCGCGGTCGGACGTGGCGCGACGTCGGTGTCCATCGAACCGCTGATCCTGGCGGTTCCGGGGGCCACCCCCGTCCACCGGCTCGTCTACGACTACTCGGCGGCCACCTCCACCCGGGCCGGAGCGGACCTGCGGAAGGGCTCCGTCCTGGTCGGGGTCGACGCCCGGGGCGCCGACGGCGCGGTGGAACTCGGCACCGCGCAATCCCTGGGCAGCACCCCGTCCTGCCAGTGGTTCGCCGCCCCGCCCGGTACCACCGTGGACTTCAACGGCACGAGCACCCGGGCCGGTGTGCTGGCCGGCACGGCCGCGCACCTGAACGGTTCCTCCGGCTTCCGACTGGCCGAACACACCGACCTGGATATCACCGGCACGATCAGCCTGCAGGCCTGGGTCCGCCCGGCGGCGGCCACCTCCACCGGTTTCCACAACATCGTGGCCCGCGGCTACACACTCGATCCGCCGGCCGAGGTGTACCTGCGCATCCTCAACGGCAACTATCAGATCGGGTCCTGGGACGGCACCGACCATTTCGCCTTCGTACCGGTGCCGGCCGCGGACATCGGCAGTTGGGTCCATCTGACCGGCGTGTACGACGGCAGCGCCTGGCACCTGTACCGCAACGGCCTGCTGCTGGCATCCGCGGACGACCAGGTCGGGGCGGTCGCGACGCCGTCCACCTGGGCCGTCGGCACGTCGGCGGCCGGCACCGACCGCTTCTTCGCCGGCGACGTCGACGAGGTGCGGATCTGGAACCGCCCGCTGGGTCCGCAGGAGATCACCGACGGCATGAACCACCGGCTCACCGGTACCGAGTCCGGGCTCGCCGCGTACCTGTACATGGACGCCGGTGCGCTGGTCGACCATGACGCATCGCCAGTGGCCGTGACAGCGGTCGGTTCACCGGTCCAGGTGACCTCACCGCCCGCGCTGGCCCGGCTGGCGGGCTTCGACATCACCGGTGACGTGTCCATGGAAGCCTGGGTCAATCCGACCGGCCCTGGCGTGAACCGGGTACTGGTGCACCATTCCGACGCCTCCTCCTACGGTCTGGCGCTGCGGCAGCGCGGTACCGCGCTGCACTTCGACGGCGGCGCCGGGCACCAGGTCGCGCTGCCGAACGTCCCCGCCCTGCAGATCGCCGGACCGATCACCATCTCGGCCTGGATCCGGCCGGTCGCGGCCGACGGTCTGCGCGACATCGTCGCCCACGGTTACACCTTCAACCCCCCGGCCGAGGTGTTCCTGCGCCTGTCCAACGGCAGCTACCAGGTCGGCAACTACAACGCCGGCGCGAGTGATGCCGCGGTGACGGTTCAGATCCCCTCCGGCGACCTGAACCAGTGGGTACATCTGGCTGGTGTGCACGACGGCACGGCATGGCACCTGTACCGCAACGGCACGTTGCTCGGCTCCACCCCGAACCCGACCGGCGCCATTCCCGTGGGCGGTGGGTGGACCATCGGTGGTTCGCTGTCCGGTGATCGCAACTTCTCCGGGGATATCGACGAGGTCCGCCTCTACAACACCGGCCTGGCCCAGGCCGACGTGGCCGCGTTGATGCACAAGCCGGCGGTCGGGACGGAACCGTCCTTGGTCGGCGCCTGGCGATACGACGGCCAGGCAATGCGCGATGCGACCCCCGGACGGCATGACGGCACGGTCAACGGACTCGGCGTGGCCTATCCCGGGCCGAACCCGGTGTACTCGGCGATCGCTACCGTCGGCGACCAGGGGGCCGAGACGATTCCGTGGCTGACGGGCGCCGCATGGAATCACGTCGCCGCGACCTTCGAGCAGTTCTACGGGGTGCAGGTCGCGGCCGGGGGTTACCTCGATGCCGGCGACTCGACCTCGCTCAACCTGGCTCGAGACCTGACCATCGAGGTGGGCGTGCGGATCGACGACCTCTCGGCCCCGCACGGCCTGATCACCCGCGGGGTGCTGGACGACGGCACACCGGACAACGTGCCGTACGCGCTCTGGGTGGGCCGGGACGGCGCGCTCGTCTTCGCCTTCGAGGACAAGAACCACGGCGTGCACCAGTTCAACTCCTCGGCCGGGTTGCTGTCGCCCGGCGTGTTCCGCCGCATCGCAGTGACCCGCAAGCACAACGTCCTGGTCGACACCTCGGGCGCCGGAGCCAAGGGCGGCAGCGCGGTGGTGTCGGCGTGGGACGACGTCACGTTCTACGCGGACGGAACGCAGGTCGGCGCGGCCACTCGGTACGACGGGCCGGACGTCGGCTCCAGCCAGGGCACCACCGTCATCGGGCGCTGCTTCGGGCCCGGCTCGGTCACGATGGGACTGCGCGGCGCGTTGTCGGAGGTCCGGCTGTGGAGTGCCGCCCGGGAGGCCTCGGTGATCGGCGCGACGATCACCGGGACCGAGGTCGGCCTGGTGGCGTGGTGGCGCATGCAGGACGGACTCGGCAACGTCGCATCCGACCGCAAGGGGCATCGGGACGCCACGCTGCACGGTTCGGTGTCCTGGGTGCACACCCCCGACGGCCGCGGATCGACCCTGTCGGTGTACCTGGACGGGGCACCGGTGGCCACCACGGCCCTGAATCCCGCATCCCTGACCGCGTCCACGCCGCAGTTCACCCTGGGTGCGCTGGGCAATCCGACACCGGTTGAGTTCTTCAAGGGGCAGCTGGAAGAGGTCCGGGTCTGGCGCACCACTCGTACGTCGGAAGAGTTGCAGGACAACCTGTTCGGTCGCCTGACCGGTGAATACGCCGATCTGGTCGCCTACTACCCGTTCGGCGCCGGAGCGATGGTGGCCGACAACGGACTACGCGGCAACGACCTGCTGGTCACCGGGGGCGGCTGGGTGCTGTCGACCGCCCCGATCGGTGAGGACACCCCATTGGCCCGCAATGCCGTGCTCGGGTTGCGCACGAAGTTCAACGGGGTGATCGACAGCGCGCCGGCGGCCGCCGAATATGCCACGCTGGAAAGCACGGCGGCCGGCGCGACCACCGGGGCCCTCAAGCGCAGTTACGCATTCGTCGACTCGGCCGGGAATTGGCGCCTGGTCACCGGTTTCAAGGTCGGTGACCTGACCACCCAATGGGTCGGTCAGGCCCAATTCGATCCGCAGCTGATCGGCTATTTGGAAGGCGCTCCGCCCGTGCCGAGCGAGAATCTCACCGTCGCCGACAGTTACACCGGTGTCAGTTCAGTCGCCCTGACCGAGGCCACCACGACCAATTACACCTACGCCTCCACCCGGGATTCCGGCTTCAATGCCACGTTCGAATTGAGCGCCGGGTCCGGCGCCGAGGCGCAGACATTCGTCGGCCTGCTGGAACTCGAAGCCCCGCTGGGCATCGGCGTCGGCGAGATCGAACTGGCCTCCGCGGTCGAGGGCGGTGTGACCTTCTCGGCCAAGGCGAATTTCGAGACGTCCCTGTCCTGGCTCAACGACACCAGCAGTGGGCAGGGCACCACGGCCACCCGGATCAGCAGCCTGCAGCTGACCGGCAGCAAGGAGACCAAGGCCGCCCACGAGTCGGTCGGGCCCCGGTTCGTGCCGAACAACAACGGGTTCGCCCTGGTGCAGTCACAGACCGCCGACGTCTTCGCGTTGCGTCTGGCCCACACGGGCGCTCTGGTCGCTTACCAGATGCAGCCGAATCCGGATATCCCGAAGGACTACAACATCATCACTTTCCCCATCGATCCGCGGTACATCAAGCAGGGAGTGCTGGACGGCAAGGTGGGCGGGGAAGTCGACCCGGACTACTACCCGGCCGGTGTCGGCCCGAGCACGGACCTGAGCTACTACAAGCCGATCGAGGCGTACGGACTGAAGACGCAGATCCAACAGCAGGAACAGCGGTTGTCCACCCTCTACGCCCAGCACAGCGTCGATCCCAACCAGTTGTCCGGAGGCCAACTGCCGGACATGGTGACGGCGGTGCAGCGGGATCTGGTCAACACCTACGTCTGGACGGCCGACGGCGGTCAGTTCTCCGAGACGGTGTCCACCCTGGACACCTACAGCGAGACCGTTGGTGGCGCATACCATTTCCAGGGCATGGCCGGTGGGACCGTCAGCGCCGACGTCTCGATCTTCGGCGTGGCGATCAACTTCGAGCTCTCCGCGATGTTCGGCGGCCACCTGGATCTGTCGGTGAGCAAGGCGATGGATGCGCAGAAGTCGTTCGAGGTCGACGTCGTCGCCACCGGTGAACAGGACATCACGATGGTCGACGGCACCGGACGGCACGTGAAGGTGCCCGGAAAGGTGGACGCGTACCGGTGGCTCACCTTCTACCTCTCGCCTCGCTCGGACAACTACGACGCCTTCTTCAATCAGGTGGTCGACCCGATCTGGCTGAACCAGAGCAGCGATCCGGCCGCCGTGGCACTGCGGCAGGCCCGACAGGACGGCAAGCGGCCCCCGGCGTGGCGGGTGCTGCACCGGGTGACATACGTCAGTCGGGTGCTGGCGGCCGTGGACAGCACGGCCCAGCCGTTGGACCAGGCGTTGGCCGCCCTGAACATCAGCAGCAACTACGAGCTGATTCGCACCCTCGAGCCCTTCGTCCGGGGGCGTACCGCCAGCTACGGTGATTTCGTCGCGGCCGCACGCCACGCGGTCACGACGTACCTACCGGATCTGTTGCCGCACATCGACGACATCCTGGCGTTCCTGGTGCTCTACTACGGCGTGAGTGACGCGCCGCAGCTCGTCGGGGCGTCCGCCGGGATGTGACGTCGGCCCGCGGGGTCGGCCGGGCGTCTACCGAGGAGCGGATGACCGTGCCGCACGAACGGCTCCGCCGGGCGCAGTCGCGGTGGCACCGGCTGGCCTGGCGGGTCTGGCCGTCGTTCCCGACGTCCTGGTCCGACATTCCGGCGCGGGTGCGCCCCGGGGCCGCGCAAATCGGCCGGCTCACCGCGGCGGCCGTCATCGCCTACCTGGTGGCCACCGCGGTGTCCCCCGGGATCCTCGATCTCACCGCCCCGCTCACCGCCCTGCTGGTGGTGCAGGCCTCGACGGTCGGAACGCTGCGAATGGGACTGGTCCGGGTCGGTGCCGTCCTCACCGGAGTGCTGGTGGCGGTGGGCATGGCCACCTGGTTCGGTCTGTCGTGGTGGAGTCTGGCCGCCGTGATCTCGGCCTCGCTGGTGCTGGCCAAGGTACTGCGGCTGGGGGAGCAGTCCCTGGAGGCGCCGATCAGCGCCATGCTCATCTTGGCCGTTTCCTCACCGGAGGTGGCGGCCGAGGTCAGGGTGGTCAACACCCTGATCGGTACGGCGGTCGGCATCGCCTTCAGCCTGCTGTTGCCGGTTTCGATCCCCAGCGAGCGGGCCAGCGACGCCTTGCGCGTCGTGGCCCGCTCGCAGGCCGCCCTGCTGGAGGAGATCGCCCTCACCCTGGGCGACGGCCCACCGCATCCGGACGAGGTCAGGGCGTGGTCCGACTGGACGGCGGACATTGCCCGGGACGTCAACGACGCTTCCGCTGCCGTGCACGCGGTTCAGGAGAGCCTGCGGCTCAACCCTCGGGCCCTGATCACCAACCAGGCCTACCCGGGTCTACCGTCCGCTCTGGACCGACTGGACCGCTGCCTGGCCGCGGAGCGAGCCCTGGTCGTCGTCGTCGGGCAGGCGTCGCCGATGGATCGCGACGGGGCGGCCGAGCCCTTCGGCGCCGAGCTGCCCGGGGCGTTCGCGGTCGTGTTCGACGACCTGGCCAACGGACTCCGCGCATACGGTGACCTGATCAGCGCGCAGTACGGCACCGACAAGGCGGATCGCGTCGAGGAGGCCATGTCCCGCACGCGCAGCGCGGTTGAAGAGACCCGGGCCGTGCTGTCGGAACTCATGACGCTGCAGGTCGACCCGACCGGCCGCCCCGAGTTGTGGATGCTGCAGGGTTCGGTGCTGACCGCCGTGGACCAACTGCTGCACCAGCTGGAACACAGCACCGATCCGACCGGGTGATCGCGTGGTCCGAAGCCTGTCCGCTCCGCGGGCCTGGAACTCGGATGCGCAACCGGTCGAATCAGGGCTTCTGAGTCGAGCCATTGCCGGTCGATTCGTCGGCCCGCAGGGCGAGTTGCTCGCGTAGCGCTGTCATCTCGGTCCGCAGCGCGTTGACATCGGCGGAGGTCGCGGCGCGGGACTCGGCCTCGACCTGACGCACCTTGTCGATCAGCCACGTCGCGAATGATGCGGTGACCACGCCGATCAACGCGATGCCGGCGACCATCAGGCCCACGGCGACGAATCGGCCTTCCACCGTGACGGGATAGCGATCGCCGTAGCCGACGGTCATGACGGTGGTGACCGCCCACCAGGCCGCGTCTCCGAAGGTGGCGATGTTGGCCCCGGGACGACCGCGCTCGGCGTCCAGCACGGCCAGAGCCGCGCAGAAGATGACGGTGACGGCAGCCGCGCCGACGTAGATGGCCACCCGCCCGCGAAGAGCGTTCCCGGCCTGTCGGTTGAGCACCTTCACCAGGACCAGGAGGCGCAACAGGCGCAGGGGCCGCAAGATCGGTACCGCCAGCACCAGAAGGTCGGGTAGATGACGGACGAGATAGTGACCTCGGCGTTCGGCGAACCAGATCCGGCCGAGGAAGTCGACGACGAACACCAGCCACGTCGCCGCCAGAATCACCGTGCACCCCGACCGCAGCGCCGGCGGTACGCCGGGGTCCAGGATCGGCAGTGCGTAGCCGAGCAGGAACATCAACGCGGCCACCACCAGCGGCCACTCGGTTCGTCGCTCCCAGACCATCAGTCGATTCATCCAGCGATCATGGCCGATATCTCGCCGGTGCGGTGCGCGACCTGGCCCGTGGACCGCCGGACCCAGACCGGCCGATCGTGGCCCGGTGCCGCTGCTACTTCTTCTCGGCCGGCCGCACCGAGTGGATCAGCGCGAGGACTGATTGGTGCGGGAGCGACAAATTGATCCGCGTGGTGGCGACTGCGTTGATGCCGTTCTCGCCACTCCGATCGGCCATGGGCACGATCACCGTGCCGGACAGCCATCCGTTGTCGAGCAGCGTGGGCCCCTCGATTTCGTACGCACGACCGGCCGTCGCCGGAAGCACCCGGTAGTCGGAGAGCTGCGCCTCCACGGCGGCGACCAGCGCACCGACTCCGTCCACGGTCAATACCACCTGAGCAGTCGCCATCAGCCACCTCACCGTTCCGAGTGACACGGCCGCTCCGTGTCCGGGACAACGTACGCGCCGGATCGGGCCAGGGGTGGGGGATTGCCGAAACGCATCAAAGGTCCACTCACCGTTCGGCCGAAGCGCATCGGGGTGAAACACGGCCCGATCGCCGACATCACCGCAGGTCAGAGCCGTAGAATAGATCGATGAAGGGCGAGCCGCGTTTGGCCGAGTTGATCGCGTCGCTGTCTCTGGCGACTGATCTGGGTCTCGGCCTGCCGCAGGAGCATGTCCTGCGACAAACGGTGATCGCGATGCGGCTGGCCGAGGCGGCCGGGCTGGACCACGCGGCGCAGGCCGACACGTTCTACGTGTCGCTGCTGGCCTGGGTCGGCTGCATTGCCGATTCCCACGAGTTGTCGCGTTGGTTCGGGGACGACCGACAGATCCGGGCCGACAGCTATCAGGTCGACAAGGTGGGGCTGCCGATGATGCGGTTGATGCTGACTCACGTCGGTGCCGATGCACCTCCGCTGCGCCGGATCACCACGATCGGGCGCTTCCTCACCGGCGGGTTCCGGGATGCGGTCGACGGATTCGTGGCGCATTGCCAGACCACGGGCGACGTCGCCGACCGGCTCGGCATGAATGCCAGGGTGAAGGTCGCGTTGAGTCAGGCCTTCGAACGGTGGGACGGCAAGGGCGTGCCCGGAACGGCGGGCGGCGAACAGATCGAGGCGGTGATGCGGGTCGTGCAGATCGCCGACGACGCCGAGGTGTTCTGTTCCACCGGCGGACCTGATGCGGCCGGGGTGATGCTGCGCAGCCGCCGCGGCAGCGAGTTCGATCCGGCTCTGGTGGCCACGTGCCTGGCCCACTCCGAGCGGATCTTCAGCGGCCTTCACGAGGTGGACGCCTGGAGCCTGGTGATCGAGGCCTGTCCCGATCTCGACCGGCCGGTTCGGCTCGCTGAGCTCGATCAGATGCTGGAGATCTTCGCGGACTACGCCGACCTCAAATCCCCCTGGTATCTCGGGCACTCACGGGCGGTCTCTGCGCTGGCCGACGCGGCTGCAGTCGAGATGAGTTGCAGCGCAGCAGATCGGGCGCTGGTGCGGCGAGCCGGCCTGGTGCACCGGCTGGGTGCGACCGGGGTGTCGACGTCGATCTGGAACAAGCCAGGACGGCTGTCGGCGGCCGAACAGGAACGGGTGCGGCAGGTCCCGTACTTCACCGAGCGGATCCTTTCCCGCCAGCCCACGCTCGCCGGCATCGGGAGCATCGCCGGGATGGCGTTCGAGCGATCCGACGGTACCGGGTACCCGCGGGGTCTCCGGGCCGCGGCGATCCCGGTGCCGGCTCGCATCCTGGCGGCGGCGGCGGCCTATCAGGACCTCGCCGAAGAACGCCCGACCAGGCCGGCACTGCCATTTCCGCAGCGTCGGGCCGCGCTGCTCGCGGACGTCGACGCCGGCCGGTTGGATGCGGCCGCGGCACGCGCGGTGCTGGCCGCCGCCGGGCATGCGGTGGGCCGCCGGACGCGACTGGTGGCCGGCCTGACGGCTCGCGAAGCCGAGGTGCTCGAGTTGCTGGTCCGTGGATTGGCCAACAAGCAGATCGCCGCCCGGTTGTCGGTCACACCGCGGACGGTGGCGACGCACATCGAACACGTCTTCACGAAGACCGGGGTCTCGACGCGCGGCGCGGCGGCGATGTTCGCCCTCCGACACGGCCTCGTTGACGCCGGCGGAACATCGGCAGAACGACCGATGTGAGCCGCCGGGTCCCGGACGTAGAACCTATTCATGAACAGAATCTGCGCATGGCCGGGCGCTCATCCGGAACCGAACATCCGGGCGCGGCAAGACATCCCGGCATCGTCAGGGTCCGTCTGGCGACCGACCGCGACCCGACCCGACGTCGAGAAGGAGGAACCCCGATGACCTCGCGGACCGCGGTGAGCCTGACCACCGGCATGGAGGACCCGGAAAAGGTGACGGTGGCGATGCTGGTCGCGGTGGGCGCGGCCGAGGCGGGACGAGAGACGGTCATGTTCCTGACGAAGGAGGCCGTGCGGCTGGCCCTGGCCGGGTATCCGGTCGGTGTCGCCTGCGACGGGTGCCCACCGCTGCCGTCGCTCATGCAGAGATACGCCGACGCCGGCGGCAAGTTCCTGGTCTGCCCGATCTGTTTCACCGCCCGGCAACTGGAGGCGGCGTCCGTGAGCGGCAACGCGGCCCTGGGGGGCACGGTCCAGCTGTGGGAGTGGATCGGTGACGACCCGGTCGTCACCTTCAGCTACTGAGTGCCGACGACCTCGACGGGCGGACGCCGACGGGTGGAGCGCTTCGTCCTGGCCCGTCGGAGGGATCAGTCCCCGATGTCAAGGTCGGACGAAACACTCGGATCGGATGACAGGGCCAACATCTGGGCTCACTCGTCAATGGTCAGCGTCACCCCGACCGCCAGGTCGCCAGTCCAGCCGAGCCGACCCGAAACGGAAGACACGGTGCCGCTGCCGTCCGCGACCTCGGCGTTTGTACGTGGCGTCGTTCAGCAGGCCTGCGAGGTTGCCTCGGCGCCACTCGGCATCCAGCCGCGACCTCGCCGGCGGGACTACCGCGCCAGGTCCTTGACCGCCTGGTTGTCGCGGTGGGTGTGCACCTTGGCCAGGTTGCCGCAGCGCTGCATGGAACACCACCGCCGGGTGCCCGGGCGAGATGCGTCGACGAACATGTACGCGCAGTCCGGTGAGGCGCAGACCCGGATCCGATGGCCCAGCGGGCCGGCGAACAGATCGATGGCGTCGCGTGCGATCGCGGACAGACCGGCGACGGCGGTGGCGGCCAACGGGGCCAGGGCACCGTTCGCGGTGAGCCGGGGGATCGGCGGCGCGGCCGCGGCGAACGCGTTGAGGACATCGACGTCCTGCGGGTCGAACGGCTGTTCGCTGGTGCGGGCCCGGGCCAGCCGCAGGATCGCTGCTCGCAGGCGGTGGGCCTCGGCCACGTCGCCGGGCTCCGTCCGCACTGCGGCCAGACCGAGGATGTGACTCAGCCATCGTTCCAGGCTGGGTCGGTCGTAGACGAGCTCCGGTTCCCGCCAGTCCGGCGTCTCGGCCGTGTGCGCGAAATCCAGGCAGGCCCGTCCCGACCGGAACCGCTTGGCCACGGCGGGTGTCATTCGCGCCTCCGTCATGTGGTCAGTCTAGCTGGGCATGAAACCGGTACACGGGGTTGATGAAACCGGTATAACCAGTTACGGTCGCGTCATGCCCTTCTCGACGCCCGCACCGGCCGGTCGCACCGCCGATGACGACTGCCGCGCCCTGACCCCGGGCGGCACGTCCCTCGCCCTGTTCAGCCTGGCGCTGGGCGGGGCGGCGCTCGGAACGGCCGAGTTCGCTTCGATGGGTGTGCTGCCGGGGGTGGCGGCATCCCTCCGCGTACCGGAGTCGACGGCCGGCCTGCTGATCTCGGCCTATGCGCTCGGCGTAGTGATCGGTGCCCCGGTGATCAGCGTCCTCGGAGCTCGGATGCGGCGCCGCTCGCTGCTGTTGGTGATGACCGCTCTGGTCGTCCTGTCCAACTCCGGTTCGGCCCTCGCGCCCGACTTTCCCGCCCTGGCGGCCACTCGGTTCGTCGCCGGGCTGCCGCACGGGGCATACCTGGGTGTGGCTGCTCTGGCCGCGGCGTCCCTGGTGCCGGACGAGCGGCGGGGCCGTGCGATCGCATCGGTCTTTCTCGGATTGACGGTCGCCAACGTCGCCGGGGTCCCTCTGTCCACCGCCATAGGTCAGTACTGGGGTTGGCGAGCCACCTTCGCCCTGGTCGCCGTGGTGGCCCTGGCGAGCGTCCTCGCGGTCCGCCTCTTCGTCCCTGTGCTGCCCCGGGGGCGCAACGGTCGTCTCACGCGGGAGATGCGCGCGCTCGGCAACGGGCAGTTCTGGATGGCGGTGGCCACCTGCGTCGTGGGGTTTGGCGGCATCTTCGCCGTATACACCTATATCTCGAGCACGCTCACCGACGTCTCCGGCATCTCCAACGGATGGGTGCCGGCCGTCCTGTCGCTCTTCGGGGTCGGGATGACGGTCGGGACCGTTGTCGGTGGACGGTTGGCCGATCGGTCGGTGCTCGGGACGATCACGGCCGGTCTGATCGCGTTCGCGGGGTTGATGGCGGCCTTCACGGTATTGGTCCACCATCCGGTGACCGCCGTCGTCGGGGTGTTCCTGCTCGGGGTGCTGTGCATGGGCGCGATGCCGAGCATGCAGGCCCGCCTCCTGGACGTCGCGCCCGACGCACCGACCCTGGCCGCCTCGATCATGCACTCGGCCACCAACACCGCGAACGCCATCGGCGCCTGGGCCGGCGGACTCGTGTTGTCGGTCGGCGCCGGGTATGCGGCGATTGGTTGGGTCGGCGCCGGGATGGCGGTCGGAGGCGTCGCCCTGGCTGTCACCTCCGGAGCACTCGACCGCCGGTCACCGGCCGGCGGGCCACTGGGAAGGGAGCTGAACGATGTCCAAGTCTGAAGATGTCCGTCCATTCCTGCTGGAGGTCGGTGAGGCCGAGCTGGACGACCTGCGGGAACGGCTGCGCCGAGCGCGTCTGCCGGAGGCCGAGACCGTCACCGGTCCTGATGGCGGCCTCGACTGGCGCCAGGGCCCGCCCGTGGACTACATCGCTGAGCTGGTGCGCTACTGGATCGACGTGTACGACTGGCGGCGGGTGGAACGGGAACTCAATGATCACGGCCAGTCGCTGACGGAGATCGACGGGCTGGACATCCACTTCCTGCACGTGCGCTCGCCCCGACCGGATGCCCGACCGCTGGTTCTCACCCATGGCTGGCCCAGTTCGGTGCTCGAGCCCCTGGCCGTCATCGATGAACTGGCCAACCCGGCGTCGCCGACCACCCCCGCCTTCCACGTAGTGGCCCCGTCGCTGCCCGGCTTCGGGTTCGGGGGCAAGCCGAGCCGTGCCGGATGGAATGTCGATCGGACCGCCGATGCCTGGGTGGAACTGATGCGGCGCCTGGGGTATCAACGCTTCCTGGCCGCCGGCGGCGATTGGGGTGGGCGGGTGACCACTGCTCTGGGCCATCGTCATCCAGACACCGTCGCCGCGGTCCACACCCACACCCCGTACGTGAGCGAGCCGACCCAGGGTGACGGGAGCCTCACCGAGGTCGAGACCGGCTGGGTGGCCGACACCCGCCGCTTCTGGCGCTCCGGTGGGGGCTACTCGCTGGTGCAATCGACCCGGCCGCAGACGATCGGCTACGCCCTTCTCGACTCACCGGTGGGCCTGCTGGCCTGGATTCTGGACAAGTTCCACAGCTGGACCGACCACGACGGCCTCGTGGAGGCGGCCGTGAGTCGGGACCGCATGCTGGACACGGTGACGCTCTACTGGCTCAGCGGGACCGGGGGTTCCTCCGCCCGGTTCTACTGGGAGAACTTTCCGCCCCCGGGCAACGACGAGGTGGTCGAGGTGCCGACCGCGGTGACGATCTTTCCGGCTGACATCGAGAAGCTGCCGCGCCGCTGGGTGGAGCAACGCTTCTGCGACTTGACCTACTGGCAGGTGGCCGAGCGGGGCGGGCACTTCCCGATGTTCGAAGTGCCCTCTTCCTTCGCTCGCGAACTGCAGCGCTCGCTCGGGCACCGACCCCGGTGAGGACCCGCAGACGACTGTAAGGTGCCGCGATTTCGGTGTAAGGCGGGTGAAGAGGACTAGCGTGAAAGCGGATGCTCTGCTAGGCCGGGACCGCATCGCGCGACGCCTTTCGGTCACGAACCTGTCGTCAGTCACGATGCGACACCAAGGGAAGAAGTCCGTCATCGCCGATTTCCGCGCGGCACCCCCTCCCGAATCGCCGGCGCTGATGAGCGCCCTGTCCGCTCATCCGGAGGAGATGGCGCATCTCATCGCCGCCCTTCACCGCCGGGCCGTGGACGTGGGCGGGCTGCTGGACCTGTTGAGTCGAATCGCCCGGGAGGCGGTGCGGCTGTTCCCCGACGTCGGCTGGGCCGGGATCACCGCGCAGTTCAACGGACCGCCGTTGACGGCTGCACACACCGACTCCCGGGTACTGATCGTCGATGAACGTCAGTACGAGAACCAGGACGGCCCCTGTCTACGGGCCATGCGCTCCGGGACGGCGGTCGCCATGACCGACGTCCAACTGGCTCGCGCCTGGCCGCATCTGGCCCGGGTGGCCCGCCAGGTCGGCGTGTACGCCGTGCTGGCGTTGCCGCTGTACGCCAACGGCCGGTCGGTCGGAGCGATGAACCTGTACAGCCAGGACCCGGTGGTGCCGATGCCGGATCGAGACCTGTTGACCGTGCTCACCGAATATGCCAGTCGTGGACTGGCCGACTTCCAGAACTCCGCTCCGTCGCCCTCGGCCGAGGAGGTGTTGCGTCGTGCGCTGGCCGACGAGATCACGGTGCAGCGCGCCGTCGGAGTTCTGGTGCAGCTCAACGGCTTCGACGTCGACTACGCGCATCAGGTGCTGATCGACCAGGCCGAGGACTGGGGGCGGACGGTGATCGATCAGGCGGCTCACGTCATCAGCGACAACTCGCCCTCCGGCTGACCCCACTCGCCGGGACCGTCCGGATCGTGTTGGATCATCGAAGCGGCCGGCCGGATGCGATCTCCCGGATCGCCGACCGAGCGCCGACGAGAGAGCCGACCACAGACGGGAATCCGACCGTGACAACAGATCTGGTTCGATACGGGGTCGACGGCCGCGGCGTGGCCACGGTGACCCTCGACGACCCGGCCACCCGCAACGCCCTTGGCGATGATCTGCTCGACCAGCTGATCGGTCACCTGCAGTCCGCCCGTGACGACGAGGCGGTCCGGGTCGTGGTGCTGGCCGCGTCGGGGGACCGGGTGTTCTCCAGCGGTGGGAATTTGAAGGCGTTCGCCGACGACCGTCCGGTGATCGAGAAGTACGCCGGCCTGGACCGCTTCCCGCGGCTGTTCCGGTTGATCGGAGACCTGGGGAAGCCGACGATCTGCGCCGCCGGGGGCGACGTGCTGGCCGGTGCCTTCGGACTGGCCCTGGCCTGCGACCTGGTGATCGCCCGGAGCGGCGTCCGGTTCGGGTGCCCCGAGATCAACGTCGGGGTGTTCCCGTTCATGATCTCCGCGTTGATCTACCGCAGCGTCCCACGGGCCAAGGCCAACGAACTGATGATGCTGGGCGACCTGATCGATGCCGATCAGGCCCTCGCGCTGCACATCGTCAACGCGGTGGTCCCGGCGCCGGAATTCGCGGCGACCGTCGACGCCTGGGCCGGACGGATCGCGGCCAAGTCGCCGCTGCTGATGCGTCTGGGTAAACAGGCGCTCGCCGTGACCCGCGATCTTGCGCTGGGGGAGGCCCTGTCCCACCTGCAGGCCCAACTGGCCCTGGCCCTCACCACGTCCGATGTCGGCGAGGGGGTCGCGGCGTTCCGTGAGAAGCGTGACCCCGAGTGGCGGATGCGTTAGAACTCAGGCGCCGGTGCCTTCGGCGTCCGAGATCGGGTGAGCCACCCCGATCTGGTTGCGGCCATTGCGCTTCGCTGCGTACAGAGCGGCGTCGGCGGCATCGATGACCTGGGTCGCAGTCCGACCGTCTTCGGGATAGACGGCGATGCCGGCCGAGAGGGTGACCGTCGGCAGGGTGCCGCCGCGGTGGCTGACACGGAGTTCGGAGATCCTCGTCCGCACCTGTTCGGCCCGGTCGCGCAGCACATCCGCGTCGATGTCGGCGAGCAGCAGCAGGAACTCCTCGCCGCCGTAACGGCACGGCAGGTCACCCGGACGCAATGCGTTCCGGATGCTGTGCGCCACCGCTTTGAGCAACTGATCCCCGGCATCGTGGCCGTGCAGGTCGTTGATCTGCTTGAAGTGGTCGATGTCGGCCATGATGACGCCGAATGATCGGCCGGTCTGATCGGTGCGGGCGACCTCCCGGTTGATCCACTCGTCGACGAAACGGCGGTTCAGCAGGCCGGTCAGCGGGTCGCGGAGGGCCTGCAGCCGCAGCTTCTCGGTGAGTTCGAGATTGGCCAGGGCCAAGGCGCTCTGTTCGCTGACGGCGGCGGCCAGGCTCTGTTTGGCCGGGGTCAGCGGGCCCGGCTGGGGGCGGGGCGATTGGCCGGGCCGGGCCGGCTCGACCAGGTGGAGCAGACCGCTCGTCTCACCGTGGGCCGACATCGGTACGCAGACCGAGTCACCCTGCCGTTCGAGCCGATGTTGGCACACGAGCGCGGGGTTCTCCGCCTTGACGACGTGTGACTGTCCCCGCCGAAGGGCCCAGCAGTCCTTCGGGGCCAGGGGCGGGACGTCCACCAGATCGCCCCAGATCACCTTGGGTTCCAGGACGTTTCGCGACGATCGATAGACGTAGATGACCCCCGACAGGCCGTCGAACAAGGCGGACAACGATGTGCTCATCGCGTCGAACGCCTCCTGGACGCTGTCGCATGCCTGCAGCAGATTGCCCAGTTCGGTGAGCTGCGTGATGTCGCGGTTGAGTTGTTGCAACTCGTGGGTCCGTTGCATCACGCGGCGTTCCATCTCCTCGTGGCTGGCCTGCAACTCCTCCGCGAGCATGTTGATACCGACGATCACCGAGTCGATGTCGTCGTCCAGATCCGATGGTGTTCCTCGTGCTTCCAGCTGTCCGGCCGCGAGTCGAGTCAGGAGCGAGATCACGGCATCGAAACGGCCCGTCAGCGCGGCGTCACTCACGTTGCTCCCTGAGCCAGGTGGTGGCGGATGCTTCGTCCGTGAACATGCGGACCGGCACCGGCATCCGTTGCACACTGATCACGAAGTTCGCCACCACTTTGCTCACCGCGGAGGCGACCAGGAGGGCAACGGCCGTTGCCTGGGCTTCCGGGCTGGTGAAGTGCTCCCGGGCGGCCCGGTCCGCCTTGGCCAGAAACCTCATGTCGACCAGGACCGGGACCGGACCCCGCCCGAATGCGCTGACGGCTGCGGTCACCCGACGCGCCGCGGCCAGGTCGCACACCGAACCAGGCAGCCAATCGTTGTGCGCCACCTGGTTCTCTTCGTCCCACCAGACTCGGCAGGGAAGTGCCGAATCCGTCGTCTCGTCCATGGGGTCATCCTTCGGCCACGCAGCTCAGAGTCATTGCCCGCTGCGATGACAACTCATCATATTTCGCTGTCGTGAGGGATTCGACTATGCGGGTCGACTTGTCGCAGATCGTAGCCGAAATAGCCGAATTTCCTCGGGCCAAGCGCCTGAACGAAGGGCTTTGCACGATATGCATACCTCCAACCGGGGGGTCCGTCAGGCTTTCGGTCCTGAGCGCTCGTTGGTCTGTGGCGTATCTCCGATCGACCGGCCGTCAGCGGAGCGAGACTTAATCCTAGTATTGGTGTATGACGCGCACGAATCTGCTGTCTCCAGGCCCTCGAACCGCCCCGATCGAGGCCCCGACCACCGGTGGCCCACTGGTCGCCTCTTATCGGGATCTGGACACCGGATGCCGGTTCCTGGTCGCTCGCCCGGTTCAACAGCCCACCCTCTGGCGGGCCTACCTGGCGGGTGCGCAGCAGAGTTACCGCAAGCACGACGTGGAGTCCGTGCTGGAGTACGACCAGGTCGTCGACGGGCGTTCCACGGCCATGTTCTTCGCGGCGGTTGCCCCCGACGGGTCGGTGGTCGGCGGTATGCGCGTGCAGGGGCCGTACCGCGAGGTCGCGCAGGCCCACGCGATCGCCGAGTGGGGTGGTGCCGAAGGAAGCGACGAACTCGAGCGCGAGATCCGCACCCGATTGTCGGCGGGCGTCGTCGAGATGAAGACCGGCTGGGTTGATGACCTGTTCCCCGGCCGTGATGCCCTGACGAATGCCATGGCCAGGATATTCGTCCACACGCTGACCCTGATGGATGTTCGCTACGCCCTGGGCACGGTGGCGCGGCACGCCCGCCGCCGGTGGCAGACGACCGGTGGCACCGTCAGCGAGGACGTCTGCCCGGTGGCCTATCCCGACGCCCGCTACCAGACGGTGCCGATGTGGTGGGATCGGGAAACCTTCGCCGATCTGTCCGCGGCGCACCAGTTGCCGCACATCGTCTACGAGGCCGCGCAGTTGTCCGCGACCGACGCCGGGCAACTCGAGACGATCGCTCCGGTCGCGGCGTGACGCCTGTGTCGGAGGACGGTCACCAGCCGGTCTGGGTCGACGAGGCCGCCTTGTCCGAGCTCCGGTCCCGTCCCGGGCTGCGGGTTCTCGATCAGACGGGTCACGGCCGGGACGAACTGCGCCGTCTGCAGCCGCCGCCGACCGACGACGAGGTGTCCGAAGGGACCCGCTGGGCCTTCTTCCCGTGGCGCAACACCGTGGTCCGGTTGCCCGGCCCCCTGGCCTACCGCCGAATCCGCACCGACCGGAACCGGAACAAGATCACCGGGGCCGAACAGGATCAGCTCGGACGACTCGTCATCGGGGTGGTGGGTCTGAGTGTGGGTCACGCCATCGCCCACACGATCGCCCTGGAGGGGCTGTGCGGCGAGTTGCGCCTGGCCGACTTCGACACCATCGAACTGTCGAACCTGAACCGGATCCCGGCCGGAGTGTTCGATCTCGGGGTGAACAAGGCCGTGGTGGCCGCGCGGCGTATCGCCGAGCTCGATCCGTATCTTCCGGTCCGGGTGCTGCCCGACGGGCTGACCGAAGACTCCATGGACGAGTTCTTCGACGGGCTCGACCTGGTGATCGAGGAGTGCGACTCCCTGGACATCAAGGTGCGGGTGCGCGAGGAGGCCCGATGCCGTGGCATTCCGGTGTTGATGGAGACCAGCGACCGTGGTCTGTTCGACGTGGAGCGGTTCGACCTTGAGCCGTCGCGGCCTCCGTTCCACGGACTGCTCGGTGACGTGGACGCCGGATCGCTACGCGGTCTGCCGACCCGGGACAAGGCCCCGCACGTGATGCGGATCCTCCAGGCGACGCAGCTGTCAGCCCGGATGGCGGCATCGATGGTGGAGATCGACCGCACCGTGTCGACCTGGCCGCAGCTGGGCGGGGACATCGCACTGGGTGCGTCGATGGTGGCCACCGCGGTCCGCCGGTTCGGGCGGGGGCAGCACCTGCCGTCCGGGCGGATCCGGGTCGATCTCGAGCAGAGCTTCGACCGTCTGGACCCGGCGTTGGCGCCCGGCCGGTCAATGTCCGCCGACGGCCCGCGAACCGACCTCACCGCGGATCGACCCGCCGACGTCCTGGACGCGGTCGTGCACGCCATCCGCCTCGCGCCGTCCGGTGGGAACGTCCAACCGTGGGCGGTCGAGGTGTCTGGGCCCAGCGTCCGGATCTCGCTGGTACCGGAGCGCACCTCGGCCATGGACCAGCGGTTCCGTGGCAGCTACGTGGCGATCGGCGCTGCTGCCTTCAACGCCCGGGTGGCCGCGGCGGCCCACGGGCGGGGGACCGAGGTCGACTTCCGGCCCGGTGGCGACCCATCGGCGGCGGTGGCCGTCACCCTGGTCGATGGTGCCGATCCGTCGCTGCCCGGCCTCTACCCGGGGATGATCCGCCGTATCTCCAATCGGAACCTGGGCCGGCGGGCGCCGTTGACCGCGGCCGTGCGGGATCGGTTGGCCGCCGCGGCGGCGATCGAGGGCGGCTTCGTCCGTCTCGTCGAGGACCCGGACCGGCTCGGCCAGGTGGCCGACATCCTGGCCGAGTCCGACCGGCTCCGCTACCTCACACCGCTGCTGCACACGCAGATGATGAGTGAATTGCGATGGCCGGGACGGGACCGCCTCGAGCTGGGCATCGACGTGCGAACACTCGGACTGGACGAGGTGGACCTGGCCAAGCTGGAGGTGGCCGGACGCCCCGAGGTGATGGAGCTGTTGGCGGCCTGGGGCGGCGGTGTGGCGCTGGGCGACAACACCCGCGACCGCGTCCGGACCAGCTCGGCCGTCGCCGTCGTCGCCATGGACGGCGACGGGGTCCAGGACTACCTGCGCGGTGGGGCGGCGGTGGAACGGGTGTGGATCACCGCCGAGCAGGACGGGCTCGGGGTCCAACCGGTGTCGCCGGTCTTCCTCTACGCCCGGGACGAACGCGACCTCGCCAACGTGTCGGAACCCTTCCAGTCACGGTTGGGTGCCTTGTCCTCCCGGTTCGCCGACGTCGTCGGCCTGACGGCCGGTCAGGCTCCGATGCTGGTGCTGCGGCTGTCCCACGACGCCGGAGATCCGCCGCGCAGCGAGCGGCTGCCCTTGGACGAAGTGCTGGCCGCCCGCTGACTGCGGTCGCCCGGGTCGCCGCTGGCCCGCCGGCGTTCAGCAGCCGTCGCTGCCGGCCACGGGAACGGTGTCGCCGGGCAGGCCGAGGGCGGCCCTGAGATACGTGCGATAGGTCTCGGCGCCGAAGGGCGAGGAAAAGGAGTTCCACTCGTAACAGCCGCCCTGGTGCAACCCGCCGATGACGCCGACGACGATCGAGGGCAGATCTCCGCGGGTCACCAGGAACGGGCTGCCGCTGGTGCCGCCGGGGTAGCCGTGACAGTTGAAGGTCGGATAGCCGACGGTGAGGGTGACCGTATTGGTGCACCGGATCGGCTGGTCGTCGAGGCCGTAGGCGTAGGCGATGTCGGTGATCTGGGTGCCCGGCGATGGGGCCATTCCCAGGATCGACCCACCGGTGAGATCCTCCACATTGGCCCTCCGGCGCTCCCACCGTTGCGGCGCCACCTGCAGGAACGCGTAGTCGGCGTGCGGATCCTGGGACGCGATCCAGGCCGGGGCGACCCAGGCCTTCTGCACGGTCCACACGCCGTACGGTGTGCTGCCGTTGTCATAACCGGGGGCGAACTGGAGCCCGCGTCCGGTGCCGCTGATGCAGTGCGCGGCCGTGAGCACGAGATTGTGCCGGGGGCTGTGCACGACACTGGCCGAGCAGCTGTGCGGGTTGGACAGGCCGTCGGCGAAGACCGCGCCGACGAAGGGAACGCCGGCGAAACTCGTCGCCGTGGGTGTGCCCGGTGGCGGCGCCGGGTCGGCGGCTGCGGGGAGCGCGGCCAGGCCCAGGCTCAGGACGACGGCTCCGACCACGAACACCAGGGCAACTCCGCGACGAATCAAGATCGACTATCCTCCAGATGGTCCGGCCGATGACGGGGGATCCGCCGCTCGTCTGACCGTAGACTCGCGCCGCCTGGCTGTCACGGTTCGGCTCGATACGTCCGAGTAAATTCCGGATGAGATCGGGTCGATCCCGCACAGTGGATTGTCACGACGCTCGCACTCGATGCGGGTTCGGCGCTGATCCGGCTGCCGTAACTTGGCGGACTGTTCGGTGTCAATCGACGTGACCACAAAGGTGCCGCCCATGAGTTCGTTGTCCCTGTCCCGCCGCACCTTCCTGGCCGTGGCCGCCCTGGGCGGACTGGAGGCCGTGCTCACCGCCTGCACCAGCTCGTCCAGCCCCGTCGTGGTCACCACCACCGTGACGCCGGGTGACCCGGTGTCGTCGGCGGGTGTAGCGCCGTCGTCCGCTGCCGGAGCCGCCCCGTCATCGGCGGCAGCGTCGTCGGGTGCTGCCCCCGCATCCGGAGCCGTGTCCTCGGGCGCGCCGGCGGCGTCCACCCCACCGGTGACCGCCAGCCCGACCACGACCGCCGCACCCACCGGGAAACCGGTGCACGTGCGTCTGTACCAGGGCGACGGCAAGACCTACGGCGTCGGCCTGCCGATCATCGTCTACATGTCCAAGGTGATCACCGATGCCAAGGCATTCGTGAAGGCGACCACGGTGAAGGTCAACGGGACGGTCATCCAGGGCGCCTGGTACTTCCAGAAGTCTGCGATCTACAGCGGGTATCCGATGGAGGCGCACTACCGTCCCCAGACGTACTGGCCGGCCCACGCCGCGATCTCGCTGGACCTGCCGATCAAGAACGTCTCGGCCGGCAAGGGCCTGCTGTTCGACGACAGCCTGACCCTGAGCATCAAAACCGGGGCGGCCAACATCACCATGGTCGACGGCGCCACCGAGCGGCTGGTCACCACCAGCGACGGACTGGTCAAGTTCAACTTCCCGGTCTCGTTGGGCAAGGCCTCCACCCCGACGTTCAACGGCACCAAGGTGATCATGGAGCGGGCGAAGCTGGAGCGGATGATCGGCACCACGCCGGGCGACGAGTACGACCTCGAGGTGCCGTGGTCGTGCCGGCTCACCAACTCGGGTGAGTTCATCCACGCCGCCAGCTGGAACGGCGGCAACATCGGTCAGCGCAGCACCTCCAACGGATGCACCAACCTCAATGTGGATGCGGCGAAGCAGTTCTTCGATTTCGCCCTGATCGGCGACGTCGCCGTCTACAAGAACACCGGCGGTGGCGACATGCCGGTCTGGGACGGCTACGGCGACTGGAACCTGTCCTGGGCCGAGTGGAGCCGGGGCGGCGCGGTCTCCACCTCCTAGCGTCGCTGCTGCAGGCGGATCCGCTGTCAGCAGCGTTGCTCGCGCGGGGTGGCTCGGGGACGGCACGGTGGGGGCATGACAACCACCGAGCACGTCACCGAGAACCTCGGCGAGCAACTGACCGTCCAGCTGCATCGTCGCCGTGTCCTGCAGTTGGGTCAGGAGGTCGACGACGCGGTCGCCAACCGCCTGTGCGCACAACTGGTGCTCCTGGCCGCCGAGGACCGGCGTCAGGAGATCCTGTTGATGATCAACTCCCCCGGAGGTTCGGTCTCGGCCGGCCTGGCCATCTACGACACCATGCGGGCGATCGGTCCCGACGTGGCCACCCTATCGATGGGGCTGGCCGCCAGCATGGGTCAGTTCCTGCTGTCCGGCGGTACCCCGGGCAAGCGATACGCGTTGCCGCACAGCCGGATTCTGATGCACCAGGGATCAGCCGGCGTGCAGGGCACAGCGATCGACGTCCAGATCCAGGCGGCCAATCTGGAGCACACCCGCTCCCTGATGAATCGCCTCAACGCGCAGTTCACCGGTCAGCCGGTCGACACGATCGCAGCGGACAGCGACCGGGACCACTGGTTCACCGCGGAGGAGGCCAGGGACTACGGATTCGTCGACCGAGTCATCACCTCCCTCGACGAGATCCGGCCGACCGGGCGCACCACCGGGCTGGGGTACTGACATGGGTCACTACACCGTGCCGACGGTGATCGAGAAGACGCCGTCGGGTGAACGGATCGTCGATGTGTACTCGCGACTGTTGTCCGAACGGGTCATCTACCTGGGCACCGAGATCGACGACGACGTGGCCAATGTCGTCGTGGCGCAGCTGCTGTATCTGGACTCGGAGTCAGGTGGTCAGCCGATCTCCATCTACCTCAACTCCCCCGGAGGATCGATGTCGGCGACCATGGCCATCTACGACACCGTGCAGTCCGTGCAGGCTCCGGTGGCAACGACCTGCGTCGGCCAGGCCGGCTCCGGGGCGGCCGTGCTGCTGGCCGGCGGTTCGGCCGGACATCGGTCGCTGCTGCCTCATGCGCGGGTGGTCCTTCATCAGCCGTCGACCGACGCCCGGGGGACGATCGCGGACCTGGCCCTGCAGACGCAGGAGGTGCTGCGGGTCCGGGCCCAGATGAACGAGGTGCTGAGCCGTCACACCGGCCAGACGGTGGCGACGTTGCTGGCCGATACGGAACGCGACCGGGTGTTCGACGCGGAGCAGGCGCTGGCCTACGGCCTGGCCGACCGGATCGTGCCGGCCCGGAAGGTCGCTGCCGAAGCTCTCACGCCGCCATCGACGTGACGCCGGACGGTCGGGTCGTTGGCCGGGCCGCGGGCCGCACGGTCGGTCCGGCGGGTTTCACGGCGGGCATGGTGGTGGGTCGGCCCGGGTGGGCCGAGACGCCGTGCAGGGTCCGGCTGGAGGCCGAGAGCAGGTCGGACAACCGCAGACCCATTGCGCCGCAGATCGATTCGAGCATCTCCGACGACGAGTCCTTGCGCCCGCGCTCCACCTCGGACAGGTACTGAGGGGAGAGGCCGGCCCGTTCGGCCACCTGTTGCAGGGTGCGCCCCTGCTCGATCCGTTCGGACCGGAGCACCTGCCCCACCAGTTCCCGCCAGAGCGGCTCGGGCCGGCGCCGACGGGGGAACAGTTCGACTACCTGGCTTTCCTGGTCAGCATCCATGAAGAAACTCTAGGGGCGTCCCGGCGGATGTGCCTGGGAGCGGGCGACGGTTTCGCTGCGGGCGGACGCGCGGCCGTCTCCGCCGGCTCCGGCGGGGTCACCGGCCTTCCGCGGTGCGGGCCGACCAGCCGAGGGCCGGCCCGAGGCGGGTGGCCATATCGGTCAGGATCTGGACATAGTCCTCGTGTTCGAAGCTGAACGGCAGGGCGAACGCGACCTCGTCGACCTCCCGGAAAGCGGCGTGGGCGTAGAGCATCTGGGCGATCTCCTCGGACGAGCCGACCAGATCGGGGGCGAACATCATCCGGGCCGGGCCCTGTGGTGCGGTGGTGCGGGCCAGCCGGGAGTCGGCGTAGGCACAGTACTTCGCCTGTTGCTCGGACGAGGCGGTATCAGTGGGAATGACCACCAGTCCCTGTGACACGCGGGCCGCCGCTCCGTCCGGATGGTGTGCTCGATAGGTCCGGATGTGCGAGAGCTGGATGTCGGCGAAGTCCTCGGATTCCTCGGCCCGGACGACGCTGCTGGCCAGCAGGTTCATGCCGTTCTCGCCGGCCCACTGGGCGGATCGGAGGCTGGCGCCGCCGTACCACATGCGTGCCCGGAGGCCAGGGGAGTGGGGCTGTACGCGATCGGAGAAGACCTCGATGCCGGCCACGCCGCTGAATCCGGTGGCCGGTTCGCCACTGATCAGGCGGAGGAGTCGGTTGACCCGCTCGTAGCCGAAGTCCTCGACGTCGGCGGTGTCTGGGTACAGGGCCTGTCTGACCTCGTCCCACCGCATCGGCGGACCGACACTGATCCCCGGGTTGAGCCGGCCGCCGGACAGGATGTCCACGGTGGCCAGGTCTTCGGCCAACCGCAGCGGGTTCTCCCAGCCGAGCGGAGTGACGGCCGTTCCGAGCTCGATCCGGCAGGTGCGCTGGGTAGCTGCGGCCAGGATGGCCACCGGCGAGGAGATGCCGTACTGGAGATGCCGATGGCGTACCCAGGCGCTGTCGAAACCGAGCTGCTCTCCGAGTTCGATGATCTTCAGGGTCGATTCGTGCCCGTCGGCCGGATGGTCACCGTCGAACAGCCCGATGGTCAGAAATCCCAGCTTGGCCAACGGTTCTGCGGGTGTGGGCACGTTTGCCGCCTCCTTCGGTTCGTCGATGATTCTGCTGGTTGGCGCCTCACCCGACGCAGCCGGGCCCAACAACTATCAAGCGGGTAGTAATTGACGTCGCCGCGCATGAAAGACTTGATCCACGCACCGAGACCGGAGGGTGGGCTATCGATGTGGATGCAGCCGAACACGGATGCGGGCATGAGGCGATCGACCGCAGCGGTGACCACCCTCGGTTACGCGTGGGTGCCCTACGCCGTCGCCGCGCTGCTGTTGATCGGGCTGTCGGTGGTGTGGGCGGTCCGTTTCCGCGGCCGGACCACTCAGTCGACCTGGTCCTGGCTGGCCTTCCGCGGGGCCGGCCTGGCCGTCATCGCCGCCGCGATTGCCCTGCTGGCGGACGCGGCCACCGAAGGCGACGGCCTCACGGCGATCGACCGCCCGACATGGTCCTGGTTCGTTGGTCACCGGGGCGGTCCGCTGACTGCGCTGTTCAAGGTCATCACCCAGACCGGCAGCACCCTGGCGATGGGATCACTGGCCGGCGTGGTCGTGGTCGTCCTGCTGTGGCGCCGCCGCCGCGCCGACGCAGTGTTCCTGGCGGTGGTCGCCATCGGAGCCGGATTGTTCGTGAGCGCGGCCAAGCCCCTGATCGGCCGGGCCCGGCCGCCGATGGCCGAACGCCTGGTGGTCGAGGCGAACCAGTCGTTCCCCTCCGGCCACGCGTTGGCGTCGATCGCCATCATCGGGGCGCTGGCCGTGCTCTTGCGGCCCATTCTGCGAGCGACCCGGCTCCGCGTGGCGGCCGCGGTGGTCGGCGCCGTGTTCGTTGCCGCGATCGGGGTCAGTCGGCTGTATCTGGGGGTGCACTGGCCGACCGACGTGCTCGGCGGCTGGCTCTGCGGCGCCGGGTGGTTGCTGCTGTGCACGACCGCGCGCCAACTGCGGGCGCGGCGGTGGCCGCCGCCCGCGGCTGGGGTGCCCTCGTGACGGTCAGCCGTCGACCAGCAGGCCTCTGACCGGACCCAACAGGCGCTCGGTCCGCCGTGACACCCCGGGCAGTTCGACCAGCCGATGGGTGACCGCGGAGTGCTCCACATCCCGCTCGTGCTGTTCCACCGCGCGGGGCCTCCATCGTGAGTCGATGACCGCCACCGGGTCACCCTCGACCTCGGACACGGCACATTCCAGATGTTCGGCCCACAGGCGCAGCCGCGTCGAACGGGTCAGGGTGCGGTCCTGGCTCACGATGTTGACCTCGGTGTCGTTGAACAGCGAGTGCTCGTTGAGGTTGGCCGAACCGATGGTGAGCCACGCGTCATCGACGATGCCGACCTTGGCGTGCACATACAGCGGGTCGGCCCGCCCGTCGGCGTGAGCCCGCACGGTCGTCGCCAGCAGGCGGCCGGCCCCGCCGTCGGCGTCGAGCAGCCGGCCGAGTTGCCCGCGGGTGGTGTCACGGCCGCTGCTGGGTCGCACCGGAAGCACCAGCACGATCCGGAAGTCCGGCTGCGGCGGGTGGCGGAGTTTCTCGGCGAGAATGTCCACGATCTCGGTCGACCAGAGAAACTGGTTCTCCAGATAGATGAATTCCCGGGCCGAACCCAGGGCCCGCAGATAGGCGGCCAGGATCGAGAATTCTCCGCGGGGAGCGAAGTCGTACGTCTTCTCGGGCACGGTGCGGAGCAGCCGAACCGTCACCTCGCCGGCCGGCTCCGGAACCGCGGGGGGCGGCAGATCCTCCCGGGCGACTTCCTGCCATCGGTCTCGGAAGTGTTGTGCGACATCGGCAACGATCGGACCCTGCAGACGTGTGCTGACGTCGTGCCAGCCGGTCGCACTGCGCGGCGGATGCGCATTGCGGTCCCAGCGATCACCGCTGAGATCGGACAGATCGATGCCGCCGACGAACGCCACCTCGTCGTCGATCACGATCACCTTCTCGTGGTGGCAGTGCATGGTCCGCTCCCGTGCGTCCAGGACACATTTCACCTTCGACCCGCGCATCAGCTGGGTCTGCACGTCCTTCATCATCGGACGGGTGGGTCTGAACAACGGCAGCGGAGGACCGGCCCACAGCAGCACCCGCACATCGACCCGCTCGGCCAATTCGGCCAGGACGGTGTGCAGTGCGGGTGTGCCCGGATCGCGTCGGAGACGGAATCCGGGCGTCAGGTGCCAACCGGCGATGTGGACGTGCGACCGGGCGCCGGCCAGGGCGTCGGCGACGGCGGCCAGTGCTTCGTCGCCGTCGATCAGCACGTGTACCGCGCATCCATGACGTACCGGACGGTCGGACGTCCCGAGTTCGGGCCCGGCCGGCGACAGCGCATCCGATTGCCCGAGGCGGCGCAGCCGACTCCGGTGGTGGCGATCCACCGTTCGTTCCAGGGCTCCGCCCAGTAGGTCATCGAGACGGTCGATCATCGGTGGCAACCCTTCACGAGCCGGCCCTTCCTGTTCGGCGGCCGTCGGGCGAACGCCTGACGGCAACGGCGGAACCTGATAGGAGTATGGGCGCGCGGGTCAGTGGCCGTGCCGCAGGTACGGGGCCGCGCCCTCGATCGCGTCGTGGATGTGGTTGAGGCTGGCCACGCCGACGAGAAGGACGAGGACCGACAACAAAAGGAAGGCCGCCGCCCGGCCGGGATACGGTCGCGGTTTCGGCTGCAACAGCGCTTGGACCCGGGAGGCCACCAGCAGGGCCCCGACCCCGAGCACGGGCACCCGGACCAGCAACGGTCCGACGGTCGGCACCGCGATGGCCCTGGACATTTCCGAGCGGAGCAGGGCGACTCGGGCCAGCGCGCGACCGGTGACCCGGCGATCGCCGATCCCGGTGGCCGCATCCTCGTCGGCCCAGCGTTCGACGCCGAGCCGAACCGCCGCCGAGACCGGTGCCAGCAGCGGGTTTCCGGCGGCGGCGATGTCGGCCAGATGCACGTACAGGTGGTGGCGCTTGGTCAGGTGGGACAGCTCGTGGGCGGTCAGCACGCGTCGCTCGTCCGCGGTGAGCCGGGTGAGCAGTCGTTGGCTGATCACCACGCAACCGCGTATTCCGGCCACCGTGTAGGCGTCGGCGGATTCGTCGTCGACGACCACGACCGGGCCGCCGTCGGCGCGGATGTCCCGGCACAGTCGGTCGGCCCGGACCAGGGCCATCACGATGCTGACGGTGCGCACGGCCCCGCGGGCCATCAGGACGACAACGGCCAGCGCGGCCAGGGCCCCGAGCCACCCCGGAATCGGCACCTCGGTCCGGATGATCGACGCCGACCAGTGCCCGTCCGAGGCCACCGCGGTCAGGCTGGCGATCACCGCGACCGCGATCGCGGTGAGCGCCATTCCGCTGGCCAGGGAGACAGTGACGGACACCAGCGCGAGGACGACAACGGCCTGGGCCGGACGCATGTTGCGGAGCAACAGATGCGCGCTTCGCCCGACCAGAAGGCAGGCCAGGACAGCGACCAGGGCCGCGATCAGCGGGAGCGTCATCGCCTCAACCGGCCTGGTGGTCGGTGCGGTCGAGAAGTTCGGCCAGCAGGCGTTCCTCTTCCGGATCCAGTTCGGCCACGAAACGGGCCAGGACGCCGGCGCGGTCCGATCCGTCCGAGAGCAGGCGACGCATCCGGCGGGCCGTGACGGCGTCGTCGACCGACCCGACCGGAGCGGCCAGCAGGTACCTGAAGGCCCGTCCCTCCCGGCTCTGGGTGAGTGCGCCCTTGGCCGACAACCTGGACAGCGTGGTCATGACGGTGGTGTAGGCCGGGCCGCCGGGAAGCTCCTTCTGCACATCAGCGACCGAAACCGGCGCACTGGCGCGGGCCACCACGGCCAGGACAGCCGTCTCCAGGGGGCCGGAAACCCGTCGATCCGTCACGCGCCATCCTCCGCTGTTACTATCACCTGCGTAGTAGATACTACCGAGTCAATAGTTGACCCAACTTAGTACTAACGAATTTGTCGTTATCAGTGTGACATGTCAGCACCGAAGGAGAGAGATGAATGCGCTCACAGCCGACTCACCCGGAGGTAGGAAACGATGAGTAGCCTTGCTGCTGGATTCAATCCCCTCGATGCCACCAGCGTGATCGCGGCGACCGGACTGGTCGGGATCTTCTGCGTGCTCGTCGCCGAGACAGGGCTGCTGGTCGGGTTCTTCCTCCCCGGTGATTCGCTGCTGTTCAGCGCGGGACTGCTGGCCGCCAGCCACGGGGCCCTCCATCTGCCACTGGCCGGCGTACTGGTGGTCGCCGCCGCGGGTGCCTTGATCGGCGCGCAGATCGGCTACTGGATCGGGCGCACGTTGGGTACGTCACTGCTGGCCAGGGCCAGCCGTCCGGCGCTGCTGCGGGCCACCGAGCGGGTGACCGAGGTCGTCGGGCGCTACGGACCGGCCAAGGCCATCGTGCTGGCCCGGTTCATCCCGGTCGTCCGGACGGTGATGAACCCGATGGCCGGCATGATCGGCATCTCCCAGCGCCTGTTCACCACCTGGCAGATCCTCGGCGGGCTGGTCTGGTCCCTGGGCGTCACCATGCTCGGATTCTGGCTCGGTTCGCAGATCACCGGTATTGACAAGTACCTGCTGCCGATCATCGCCGTCGTCGTGATCGTGTCGCTGATCCCGGTGGCGCTGGAACTCAGGCGCATGCGCCGGGAACGTGCGTCGGCCGTCGATCCGGGCACCCCCGTCATCCACCGGGCGGGAGACGCCGCATGAGCGGGACCATCTCCTACCTCGAAGCGATCGTGGTAGGCGCGATGCAGGGCGTCACCGAGTTGTTCCCGGTGTCCAGCCTCGGCCACTCGGTGATCTTCCCGGCGCTGATGGGCGGTAGCTGGGCGCAGGACCTGAGCGTGTCGGCCCCCGAATCCCCGTATCTGGCGTTCGTGGTCGGGCTGCACGTGGCCACCGCCTTGGCGCTGCTCGCCTTCTTCTGGCGAGATTGGGTCCGCATCATCGGTGGTTTCGTCAGTTCCGTCCGGTACCGGCGGATCAGCACCGACGCCGAACGGCTGGCCTGGCTGATCGTGCTGGCCACGATCCCGGTCGGCATCTCGGGCCTGCTGCTGGAGCACCTCTTCCGGACGGTGCTGGGCAAGCCGATGCCGGCGGCCGCGTTCCTGTTCGCGAACGGGCTGATCCTGCTACTGGGTGAGCGGCTTCGTCGCCGTGCCCCGGTCGCGGCGCCGCCGGTGGCGGTGGCGGCCGGAGCGGGCGATCCGTCGGCCGCGATCGACCTGGACGCCGGCCTGTCCGAAGCCGAGGCCGACGTCCGGTCGGACACCCGGCTGTCCGGCATCACGTTCAAGCGGGGCGTGCTGATCGGTTGCGCCCAGATCCTGGCCCTGCTGCCGGGCATCAGCCGGTCCGGCTCGACGATGGTGGCCGGCCTGACCCAGGGTTTGTCGCACCGCGACGCCGCCCGGTTCTCGTTCCTGCTCGCCACCCCGGTGATCCTGGCCGCCGGCGTGCTCAAGGTGCCCGACCTGTTCGGGCCGCTGGGCGCCGGAATCCACGGTCAGATCCTGGCCGGCAGCGTGGCCTCGTTCGTCTGCGCCTACCTGGCCGTCCGATTCCTGGAGAAGTACTTCAGAACCCGGACCCTGATTCCGTTCGCGATCTACTGCGTGGCCGCCGGCGCCGTCTCGTTCCTGGTCCTGGCCGCGAGGTGAGGCTGACCGGTCGGCCCTGGGCTGACCGGTCAGCGGTCGACGACCGAGCCAGACGCCAGAAGCTCCACCTGGGCGTCGGTGAGTGAGGTGTACTCGCTGCCCCGGCCGAAGCGCATCTTCTTCGTATGTTCCAGGGTGTCCTCGATCAGCATCCGGTTCGTCCGGATGAGGTCGGCCGTGATGCCGATCATGATCGAGAGCGTCCCGACGATCAGCGACACCGCGCCGACCAGGATCGACTGCACGTGGCTGCCGCCGTCTCCGAGCAACTGCAGCACGGCGTACCGGGCGAAGAAGAACAGGCCGAGGGCGCCGAAGATGGCCGCGAAGAACGAGAAGATCGCGTACGGCTTGTACATGATGTACGACCGAATGATGGCGCCGGCCGACTTCATCATGTGCTCGCGCATCGAGCCGAACAGCCGGGACTCCCGGGTCTTGGGATTGGTGCGGACCGGCACACTGGCGATCTTCAGCTTCTTGTTGCCGGCCTGGATGATGGTCTCCATGCAGTAGGAGAACCGGGTGATCGTGTTGAGGAGCATGAGGCTGTCGCGCGAATAGGCGCGGAATCCGCTCGCCGCGTCGGGCAGCTTGGTCCCAGCCGCCCGGTTGACCACGCCGCTGCCGAACTTCTGCAACTGCACCTTCAGCTTCGAGAAGTGCTCGACCAGGTGCACCTGACGATCCGCGATGACGATGTCGGCCTCGCCGCGCAGGATGGGCTGCACCAGGTCGCCGATCCGCTCCTGGGGATACTGGTTGTCGCCATCGGTGTTCACCACGATGTCGGCGCCCAGTTCCAGCGCCCGCTGCACCCCGTCGTGGAAGGAACGGCCGAGCCCGCGGTTGCGGGCGTGCCGCACGAAGTGGGTGACGCCGTAGGACTTCGCGACCTCGACCGTGCGATCGGAGGAACCGTCGTCGATGATCAGGACGATGATCTCGGCGACCCCGGGGATCTCCTTGGGGATGGTCGACAGGACCAGCCCCAGGGTCTCCTCCTCGTTCAGGCAGGGGACCTGGACGACCAGCCGGATACCCGGCCGCCCCCCGGCCGCCGGTGCCGGATCGGTCAGAGCCGGCGGCACGGTGCCCGGCGCCGGGTGAGCCATGAGATCGGGTGACCACACCGTCCCGGCGATCGGCTGGGAATCGGTGGCACTCATATGTTGCTCCTGCTCTGTTGCGGTGGGTCGACGGGGCTGGCGGGCCCTAGGTCAAGGTTAAACCGTCTCCACCCCGGCGCCAGGCACGACGACCGGTGGCTCCCGGCCGTCACATTCTACCGGCGCCGCGTTTCCGGCCCGGCCCGGCGAAAGGCCGCGGACCGGCCGTGCGAGGCTGGCCGGGTGAACGAACCTGCTCTGCGTGTCCTGCGGTTCCCGGATGCCGCCGCTCTCGGCCGGTGCGCGGCCTTCGACGTCGCCGCCCACCTGCGCGACGTGGTCGCCGCAAAAGGGGCCGCGCGAGTGGTGTTCGCCGCCGCGCCCAGCCAGTCGACGATGCTCTCCGCGCTACTCGAACTCGACGTGCCCTGGGACGCCGTGACCGCCTTCCACATGGACGAGTACGTCGGCTTGCCGGTGGACGCGCCGGCGGGTTTCGGGAACTGGTTGACGCTCAACCTGTTCTCGCCGGCCCGCCCCGGACGGGTCGAACTGCTCGCGCCGGGCGAGCACCCGGCCGCCGCCGCCGCGCGGTACGCCGACCTGCTGGCGCAAGCTCCGATCGACGCCGTCGTGCTCGGAATCGGTGTCAACGGCCACCTGGCGTTCAACGATCCGCCGGTGGCCGATCCGGACGACCCGCTGGATGTGAAGGTGGTCGAGCTCGACCTGGCCTGCCGTCAGCAACAGGTGGACGACGGTTGCTTCGACACCCTGGACGCCGTCCCACGGACCGCGGTCACTCTCACCCTGCCCCGCCTGCTCCGCGCCGACCGGCTGTTCTGCGTCGTGCCGGGTGCACACAAGAGCACAGCCGTGCGGCGGGCGCTGAGCGAGCCGGTCGGCGCACCGTGCCCGGCCACCGTGCTGAGAACCCATCCGGACTGCACGCTCTATCTCGACGAGGCGTCGGCGTCGCAACTGCCGCCCGAGCGCGTGCCTGATCGATGAGCAGCACGGCGCAGATCTCCGGCCGCGATCCGAGCAGCGGACGCCGGCTGGAGGTGACCGTGACCGACGGCCGGATCGCCGCGGTGCGCCACGGGCCGGCCACGGACGGTCCGTACCTGTCGGCCGGCTTGGTGGATCTCCAGGTGAACGGATTCGGCGGCCTTGACGTCAACGCGGCCGACCTCACGGTGGACCAGGTGCACCGCCTGGGCCGGCTGATGTTCGCCGCCGGGGTGACGACCTGGCTGCCCACCCTGATCACGGCCGACCACGAGCGCACGGCGGCCGGCCTGCGGGTGATCGCGCAGGCCCGATCGCAGGATCCGTTGACCCGGCACAGCGTTCCGTACGTGCATCTGGAGGGTCCGCACCTTTCCGATCAGGACGGTCCGCGCGGAGTGCACGATGCCCGGTTCATCCGGCCGCCCTCGCTCGAGGAGTTCGACGACTGGCAGGCCGGAGCCGGTGACCTGATCGGGATGGTGACGCTGTCGCCGCACTACCCGCAGGCCGCCGACTACACCAGGGCGCTCGTCGACCGAGGCGTGCACGTCGCCATCGGCCACACCCACGCCACGCCGGATCAGATCCGCCGGGTGGTGGATGCCGGGGCGACCCTGTCCACCCATCTCGGCAACGGTGCCCATGCCGTGTTGCCCCGTCACCCCAACTACCTCTGGACCCAGCTGGCCGAGGACCGCCTCACCGCCGGATTCATCGCTGACGGTCACCATCTGCCGGCCGACACGTTGCGGGTGATGCTGAGAGCGAAGGGCATCGGGGGATCAGTGCTCGTCTCGGACGCCGTTGCGCTGGCCGGGGTGGCCCCCGGCCGCTACCGGACCCCGGTCGGCGGCGACGTCATCCTGGATGCGGAGGGCCGGCTGACCAGCGTCGACACCGGGTTTCTGGCCGGAGCCGCCCGCGGCCTGCTCGACGACCTCGGGTCGGCGATCCGGATGGCCGATCTGACCCTGGCCCAGGTGCTCCAGCTCGGCAGCACCAATCCCGGTCGGTTCGTCGGACGTTCGGGCCTGCGGGAGGGGGAGCCGGCCGACCTGATCCGGTTCGACCATCGGCCCGGCGAAGGGCTCCGGCTACGGCAGACCTGGGTCGGCGGGGAGCTGATGTTCGGCCGGGTCGAAGCCGACCGCTGACCCATCGCCCAGGGGCGGCGCGGCCGGGACGAGCCGCCGAGCCGGTCGGGTCGGTCTGTTCGGTCCGGTTGGTCCGGTTCGTTTGTTCGGTCAGGGAACCGCATCGGCGCAACCGCCGTCGAAACGCGGTGAGCAGGGGCGGTATCAGTACCGCGAAGGACTGCTCCTGACCACGTGACGGACCCCGAGCGGTCCGGACGACCGCAGCCCGCCTGTTCCGGAGGATCTTGACATGACCACCACCCACGAGCGCCGTACGACGGTCGGCCACCGGCCGACGGACCGGCGGCCTGACGTGGCCGCAGTGCTGCTGCTCACCACGGCAACGGTGGGAGCGCTGCTGGCCCTGGCGACCGGGGTCGTCCTGTCCTACCTCGTGTTCCCGGAGCCGACCATGTGGCGGCTCGTCGTGGTCGGTGCGGCCCTGGTCGGCTCGGTGGCGCCGCTGCGCCGCCTGATCGGCCTGGCCACCCGCCGGGCCCGGCGGGCGACGGTCCGGGGCCTCGACCGCTCGTCGTTCTGATCGCCAGCTCCGCCGACGTCCCGCCTTCCGGCCGGGCGGCCAGGTCGACCGGACGTGTCGGTGTCAGGCTCTATGGTGTCGGCATGAGCAAAGTCGACGCGATGCAGGCCATGCGGGAGGCGCGGTACGCCGCCCGGTTGGCTCCCACGAGCACCGCCACGGCCTCGCGTCCGATCCCGGCTGCGCGGAAGAAGGCGACCGCCGTCGGGACGTCCGCGCCGGAGACCGATCAGGGCGGCGAGACCGACCGGGCGGTCGACACCGATCAGGCGGTCGGGTCCGGCCCGGTCGCGGACGAGGAGGCCCTGTGCGGGCACCGGAGCATGAACAACCGCAGCTGCCGCCGTCCGGCCGGCCACTCCGAGAAGAACCACCGCTACAACTGAGCGTCGCTGGTCCGCTGGCGCATCTCCGGCCCGGGCCGCGCGCCGCCGGGCGCGGTTGCGGCCTCAGTTGACCGGCGCGAGTTGACCGGGCCACCGGCATCGCGGGCGCCCACCGAGCGCGAGCGAGGATCCCCGTTGCCGCAGGACAGCATGGTCCCGTCCGGTCTGACCCGGCCCGGGCTCCTGGACGACAGCCGCGGAGCGGTCGCCCGTTTCGCCCGGTCGGTGGTCCAGGTCCGCCCCGATGCCACGATCGCCGACACCGCCCGGTACATCACCGAGGCCGGGCAGTCCTGTGCCCTGGTGGCCGCCCGGCACGGATTCGGCATCGTGACCGACAGCGACTTCCGCCGGGGCCTGGCCACCGGACACGTCGCGGCCTCCGACCACATCGTCCGGCTGGCCACGTTTCCGGCCATCAGCGTGCCGGAGGGCACGGGCGTGGCCACCGCGTTCCTCACCATGCTGCACCGGGACGTCCACCATCTGGTCGTCACCGGCGCGGACGGCTCACCGTCCGGGGTGGTCCGGCTCACCGACATGACGGCCGGTGAGGTCAGGGACCCTTTGCTGGTGCGGGACGCGATCCGCGCGTCGGCCACCGTGGCCGAACTGGCCGACGCGACGCGGATGATCGGCGGCACCGCGGTCGAGCTGTTCGACACCGGCGTGCCGGCCCGGCAGATCGGCGGGCTCCTGGCCGCGGTCACCGAATCGGTCCTGCAGCGGCTGCTGACCTTCCACGCGTCCGAGCTCGACCACCGGGGTCAGACCTCGTTCCTGGTCCTGGGATCGTTGGCGCGCCGGGAACCACTGCCGCTGTCGGACGTGGACACCGCCCTGGTGTGGGCCGACCCGACCGAGGGGCGCGCGCCGGGTGAGCTGCTGCGGGGCGTGGCCGAACAGATCATCGTCGACCTGGAGACCTGCGGTCTGCGGCGCTGCGTCGACGGGGCCAACGCGTCCAATCCGCTGTTCAGCCGGTCGGTGAGCGATTGGACGGCGGCGGCGCCGAGATGGATCTCTCAGCCGTCCGGGGGCCGTTCCCTGCTGTTGACCTCGATGATCGCCGACAGCCGTCCGCTGACCAACCTGGGACTGGGCCGCCGGGTGCTCGACGCTCTGCTCGAGGTGGCCCGGTCCAGAGAATTCCTGGACCCGCTGCTGCGATTCACCGTGTCGAGCAAACCCCCGACCGGTCTGGTGAAGGATTTCGTGCTCGAGCACTCCGGGGTCCACCGAGGTCAGGTGGACCTCAAACGCGGTGGGCTGTTACCGATCTCCTCGTTGGGTCGGTGGGCCGCGGTGCTCACCGGGGATGGCCGCGGGAGCACCGTGGACCGGCTGCGCCGGGGACAGGAGGCCGGGATCTTCACCGCCGACGAGGTGGAGGCCCTCGTCGGGTCCTTCGACGAGATCTACGCATTGCTGCTGCGGCGCGAGGTGGAATCCATCCGCGCCGGTCGGCCCGACCTGGACCACCACGTCGATCCGAAGACTCTCGACCCGTTGACGCGTCGGTACGTCCGGGACGCCTTCCGGTCGATCTCCGAGGTGCAGGCCCGCCTTCTGAGTGACGGTCCCGGCCGCATCCGGTGAACGGGCGTCCGCATTGCCCGACGGGTCCGGTCCACCCACCGGAAACGGAATGTTGATCGGCAGGGCCTAGCCTGTCTGAGTCAGCATCGCCCGCTGCGGTGGCCAGCGCTGCCTGCAGCACGTCAGAGGGAGTCCTATTTATGCAGCTCGGAATGATCGGCCTGGGTCGTATGGGGGCCAATATCGTGCGCCGGCTCATGCGCGATGGACACGACTGCGTGGTCTACGACGTCAGTGCTGATTCGATCGCTGCCCTCGAGGGCGAAGGGGCGACGGGCACTCCGACCCTCGAGGAATTCGTCGCCAAGCTGGAGAAGCCCCGGGTGGCCTGGGTGATGATCCCGGCCGGTATCACCGGGGCCACCGTCGAGAAGCTCTCCGCCCTGCTCGACGAGGGCGACATCATCATCGACGGCGGCAACTCCAACTACCGCGACGACGTGCGGCGGGCCGCGAAACTGCGGGAGAAGGGCATCCACTACGTCGACATCGGTACCAGCGGCGGCGTTTTCGGTCTCGAGCGGGGCTACTGCCTGATGGTTGGAGGCGACGATTCGGCCATCGCGACGATCGAGCCGATCCTGAAGACGATCGCCCCCGGAGCGGGTGAGATCGAGCGCACCCCGGGCCGCACGGGCGAGCTGGCGCCGGAGGAGCAGGGCTACCTGCACTGCGGACCCTCGGGCGCGGGACACTTCGTCAAGATGGTGCACAACGGCATCGAGTACGGGATCATGGCCGCCTTCGCCGAGGGTCTCAACATCCTGGACAACGCCGACGCCGGCATCCGTTCGGCCGAGCACTCGGCCGAGGTGGCTCCACTGGAGGAGCCGGAGTACTACCAGTTCAACGTCGACACCCCGAAGGTCGCCGAGTTGTGGCGCCGGGGATCGGTGGTCTCGTCCTGGTTGCTCGACCTGACCGCCGCGGCGCTGCAGGCCAACCCGACGCTCGACGGTCTGGCCGGCCGTGTCTCGGACTCCGGTGAGGGTCGCTGGACGGTCAAGGCCGCCATCGACATCGGCGTTCCGGTCCCGGTTCTGGCCGCGTCGCTGTTCGAACGGTTCGCCTCCCGGGGCGAGGACCACTTCGCGAACCAGGTGCTGTCGGCCATGCGTCAACAGTTCGGCGGTCACAACGAACTGCCGGCCGGTGACTCCCTCGAGGCGGGCTCGGCCAAGTCGGACCAGGTGCAGGCGAAGAAGGGCTAGGGCCGCTGCGCCTTCGTCCTGACGGCCGGCCGGGCCAGCAAGGGTCCGGCCGGTTTCCGTCTCCGGCTCCGGCCGTGAAACGGTGGCGGGTATGGGTCTTGCGACGTATCTCGGAGTGCTCCGGCACGGGCCGGCCGCGTGGCCTTTCGCCGCCACCGTCGTCGCCCGGCTGCCCATCGCCATGGCGCCGCTGGGCATGGTGGTGCTGATCCAGCACGTGCGTGGCTCGTACGGCATCGCGGGGGTCGTGACCGGAGCGTTCGCGGTCGGCATCGCGATCGGCGCTCCGATCTGGGGGCGACTGATGGATCGCCTCGGCCAGGCCAGGATCATCCTGCCGATCGTGCTGGCCAGCGCGGCCCTGCTGGCGGCGTTGTCCATCGGGGCGGTGCAGGGCGCCGGCAATCCCGCCCTGGTGACACTCGCGACCCTGGCCGGCGTGACCTTTCCGCCGTTCAGTGCGGCCATGCGGTCGACCTGGCGGATGGTGTTGCCCGACGGCCCGGACCGTCGCGCCGGCTACGCGTTGGACGCGGTGGCCGTCGAATCGTTGTTCGTCGGCGGTCCGTTGATCCTGTCCCTGCTGGTGGTGATCACTCCGCCGGCCGTGCCGCTGCTGGTCAGCGCCGGACTACTGGCCGTTGGTGGCGCCCTGTACTGCTCCACCGAACCGGCCCGACGACGACCGGAACGCCTTGCCGTGCCCGGGGAGCGGACCGCGAGTGACCGGCCCGCACTGGTGTCGCCGACGTTGGTCCTGATCCTGGGGGTCAGTGCCCTGATGTCGATCGGGTTCGGCGTCATCGACACGTCACTGGCCGCGACCGCGCGTCAGGTACTGGGTCACCAAGGTGAGCTCGGACTTCTGTTCGCCTGTATCGCCGGAGCCAGTGTGGTCGGCGGCCTGGTCTACGGGGCACGGTCGAGTCAGGACCGCGAGCACCGACGGTTGCCGTTCGCACTCGGGTTGTTCGCCCTGGGCCTGGCCCCCGTTCCGGCATTGATCTCGGCCGGGCGGCCGCCGCTGTGGAGCCTGATGCCGCTGCTGTTCCTGGCCGGCCTGGCCATCGCCCCGGCGCTGATCATGCTGCAGACCGTCGTCGACCGGGCGGCCCCGTCCGGCCGGCACAACGAAGCGCAGGCCTGGCTGACGACGTCGAACACCACCGGCGGGGCCGCCGGCACCGCCGTGGCCGGCGTGCTGATCGACTCGTTGGGGGTAGCGGCCTCGTTCGCGGCGGCGGTGCTGGCCGTCGTGCTCAGTTGCGGCCTGGCCGTTCGGGCGCGGTACCGGCTGCAGGTGCCGCTGGAGTACGCCCCGGCGTGATCTTCGGGCCCGAGGAGGACCGACCGGCCCGTCCAGACTCTGCACTGACCGACGCCGTCTGCATAGATGCACTCGGTTGAGCAACCCGGAGATCGGGCACTGTTGAGGCAAGCACAGGTGGAAAGAGGTTGCCCTCATGAGCGTGTCCGATCAGCTCGCCGCCGGCGAACCCGAAGGGGTGTCCTCCGGCGCCGTGTCGATTGCCCAGGCGTCGAAGTTGCTCCGCGTCCCGATGCCAACGTTGCGGTCGTGGGAACTGCGGTACGGCATTCCCGAGTCGGATCGAGTCTCCGGCAAGCACCGGCGGTACACGGCGGCCGAGATGCACGCCCTCCGACTCATGCGTGACGAGATTGCCCGGGGCACCCGGGCCAGCCTGGCCGCGCGGTCGGTCCGGGCGCTGCTCGGCGTCGAGGGACCGGCCGGCGAGCTGATCCAGAGCGTGCTGGCCGCCTCCGATCGCTCCGACCCCAAAGGGATCCGGAACGAGCTCAGCCGCGCGGCCGACCTGCTCGGCACCGGACCGGCGGTCGACGAGGTGTTGCTGCCGGCGATGCGGCAGATCGGGCAGTGGTGGCAGACCGGGCGGTGTGACGTCGATCAGGAGCATCTCACCACCGAGGCGGCCCGCTCCTGGCTGGACAAGCGGATGGCCTTCGCCCCGCCCCCGGTGATGTCCAATCCGCTGATCCTGGCCTGCGGCCCGGGAGACCTGCACACCATCGGACTCGAGGCGCTGGCCCTGCTGATGCGCGAAAATGGCTGGCCGTGCCGAGTGCTCGGCGCCCGGACGTCCACCGACTCCCTGGTCACCTCGGCGCGGGCGGCCGCGGCCGCGGGCGTGGTGGTGGTCGCCCATCTGCCCACCGGCCGGCGCCGGGCGCTCGCCTCCATCGCCGCCGTGCACGACCTCCGTATACCGGTGTTCTACGCGGGCAACGCGTTCAGCACTCCGCGCAGTCGCGCTCAGCTGCCCGGCGTGTATCTGGGCACCCGTCTCCAGGACGCCGCCGCCCTGCTCGCCGACCACCTCCGATCGTGACGGCCGTCTGACGGATATCCGCTCGACCGAACCCGCGGTCCGACCCGGTGGCCGAGTATCCGGCCACCAGCCGTCGCAACTGATCGACGGCGGGCGGCGTCGGAGCGATTGCGCGGCTGGTCCAGACGGTGACGCATCGTGATGCCGGGTTCGCATCGGCCCGGGAGAGTGAAAACCCGAGGCCGGTGGGAAGCACGACCGAATCGAAATCTGGCTGTGGGACGATCGCGCAGGGCTGGTGGTGCACGAACCGTCCACCTCTCCCGGCCGTTGCCCCGCAACTTTCGCGGGGCAACGTGATGGTCGAACACCTCGGAGGAACTGGACATGAAGCATGCCCGACGGCTCGGCCTGATCCTCATGGTCGCGGTTCTCACCGTGCTCGGGACGGTGCCCGCGACGGCCACCCCGCCGGTGCCTGGAACCAGAGCCACGGCCACCGGTACGAGTGCTCCGGCCGTGGACTACGCGCCCGTCTGCACCACCAAGCCCAGGGTCGGCCAGTACGCCTGCTTGGCGCTCCGCCGTACCAATGCCCACGTGAAGGGGCTCCGGCCGAGCGACGCGCCACCCGGATTCGGGCCGGCGCAGATCCAGGGGGCCTACAACCTGCCGGCGGCCCCCGCCGACCCGAGGGCCCGCGTCTTCGTCATCGATGCGTTCGGCTACGCCGGGGCCGAGGCCGACCTGGCCGCCTACCGCGCGCAGTACGGCTTGCGCCCCTGCACGACGGCGAGTGGCTGCCTGCAGATCCTCAACCAGGACGGGGACCCCCAACCGCCGCCGGCCGGAAGCTCCGGCTGGGTCCAGGAGACGGCCCTCGACCTGGACATGGTGTCGGCCACCTGCCCGTACTGTCAGATCACCCTGATCCAGGCCAACGACGACTCCGACAACCTGTTCCTGGCGGTCCAGCAGGCCACCACCCTCGGCGCGAAGTACGTCTCGATGAGCTGGGGCGGATCCGAATTCAGCGGCCAGGGGAGCTACGACCACCAGTTCTTCGCCGCGACGGGCGTCGCCTACGTGGCCTCCTCCGGTGACTTCGGCTATGGCGACGGCACCAGCTACCCGGCGTCCTCGCGGAACGTGGTCGGCGTCGGCGGGACCCGATTGGTCTCTGATTCCTCAACTGCCCGGGGATGGACCGAGACGACCTGGGGGGCGGGTTACGGTGACGGCACGGGTTCAGGGTGTTCGGCTTACACCCCGAAGCCGGCCTGGCAGCAGATCGTCGCCGGGTCGACGTGCACCAACCGGGCCATCAACGACGTCTCGGCGGTCGCCGACCCGCAGACCGGCGTCGCCGTGTACGTGAACGGCGCCTGGGACATCTACGGGGGGACCAGCGCCGCGGCGCCGATCATCGCGTCCACCTACGCCTTGGCCGGCACGCCGGCCGCCGCGCCGGCGTCCAGCCTGTACGCCCAGAGCTCCGCCCTCAACGACGTGACGACCGGAGTCAACGGCAACTGCTCCGCCGCCCCGCTGTGCACCGCAGGTTTCGGCTGGGACGGCCCGACGGGGTTGGGCACGCCCAACGGAACCGCGGCGTTCACCGCGCCCGCGGAGTCGGTCACCATGGTCAATCCGGACACCCAGGTCTCGACGGTCGGTGCTGCGGTCAACCTGACGGTCACGGCGACGGCATCGGCGGTGGGGGCGACGATCACCTACCAGGCGGTGGGCCTGCCCGCCGGTCTGACCATGAGCTCGGGCGGCATCGTGACCGGCGCACCGACCACCCTGGGGACGAGCACCGTGCGGGTGACGGCCACGGCGAACTCGGCGACCAGTACGGCGGTCTTCACCTGGCGCGTGGCGGTGGCCGGGACGTTCGCCTCGGTGGGACCGTCCCGGCTCCTGGACACCCGCAGCGGGCTCGGTGCCCCGAAGGGAAAGGTGGCCGGTCCCGGAGTGGTCAACCTCAAGGTGCTCGGACGCGGCGGGGTGCCCCTCACCGGCGTCTCCACCGTGCTGCTCAACGTTACGGTGACCCAGGAGAGCGGGGCCGGATATCTGACGGTCTACGCCGGCGGGACCACCCGGCCGGGAACCTCGAACCTCAACTACCGGGCCAACATCGACAGCTCCAGTCTGGTCACGGCTCCGGTCGGTGCCGACGGCACGGTTAACCTGTTCACGAACCTGTCCACCCACGTGGTGGCCGACGTGTTCGGTTACTACGTCCAGGGAGCGCCCAGCGTCACCGGCAGTTACAAGCCGGTGACGCCGTCGCGGATCCTGGACAGCCGGACCGGCATCGGGGCGGCCAAGCAGAAAGTCGTCCCCGGAACCACGCTCAGTGTTCAGATCGCCGGTCGCGGAAACCTGCCGACGTCCGGCCTGTCCGCCGTGGTCGTGACCGCCACCGTGGTCAACGCCGCGTCGTCCGGGTTCATCACCCTGTTTCCCAGCGGCTCGCCGACCAAGCCGATCCGACCGGTGGCATCGAACGTCAACTTCGCGACCGGCGTGACGATGTCCAACATGGCGGTGGTCCCGGTCGGTAACGACGGGAAGATCCAGCTCTACATGGGCGGTGGCGGTGCCGACGTCATCCTGGACGTCGCCGGGTACTACCTCAAGTCGGCCTCGCCGTCGGTCAGCGGCTCGTTCGTCGCGTTGACCCCGTCGCGGGTGGTGGACACCCGGACCGGCAACGGCGGGTACTCCTCGCCGCTGCTCGGCGGGCAGATCCTGCCGGCGCAGATCACCGGCCGGGGGGGCGTGCCGACCAGCGGGGTCGCGGCCGTCTTCCTCAACATGCTGGCGGTGAGCCCGACGGCCGCCGGCTACGTCACGGTCTTCTCCGATGATCTTTCGATCGTGCCGGCCACGTCCAACTTGAACTTCTACCGAGGTCAGACGGTGGCCAACATGTCGATGAGCCAGGTCAGCTCGACCGGTGTGGTGGACATGGGCGTCGTCACCGGGGGGCAGACGGACCTGGTCGCCGACGTGGCGGGATACTTCCGGTCCTGACCCGCGCTCTGGGGTGATCCCCGGAGGACGTCGTGGTTCGTCGGGTTCGGTCGAGGAGGTCCGTCGCATGTCGGGACGCTGGTACAAGGAAGCGGTCGTCTACTGCATCCAGGTGGACATGTTCGCCGATTCGGACGGGGACGGCTGCGGTGACCTGCCCGGATTGATCGGACGGCTCGACTATCTGTCGCGATTGGGCGTCTCCTGCCTGTGGCTGAACCCGGTGCATCCGTCGCCGCAGCGGGACCAGGGGTACGACGTCAGCGACTACTACAACGTCGATCCGCGGATCGGCGACCTGGGTGATTTCGCCGAGCTCACGTTCCAGGCCAGCGAACGCGGGATCCGGATCATCATCGATCTGGTCGTCAACCACACGTCGGACCAGCACCCGTGGTTCCGCTCGGCCCGGTCCAGCCGGACGTCGCCCTACCGGGACTGGTACATCTGGAGCGAGCAGGAGCCGGCGGATCGGCGTCAGGGCATCGTGTTTCCAGGGGAGCAGACCGAAACCTGGAGCTGGGACGAGGAAGCGGGGGAGTGGTTCTTCCACCGCTTCTACGACTTCCAGCCCGACCTGAACTGGAGCAACCCGGCCGTGCGGGCCGAGATCCGGAAAGTGATGTCCTTCTGGTTGCAGATGGGTGTGTCCGGATTCCGCATCGACGCCGCGCCGTTCGTGCTGGAACTGGTGAACGCCGGGCAGCCCACCACGCTGGACTTCTCGATCCTGGACGACTGGCGGCAGAACGTGCAGTGGCGCTCGGGCGAGGCGATCCTGCTCTGCGAGGCCAACGTCGGCCCGGGGGAGATCGACAAGTACACCGGAAGCACGGCCGAGGGGCCCAATGACCGCGCTCACATGCTGTTCTCCTTCCTGCTCAACGCCCGGCTGTGGCTGGCTCTGGCCCGGAAGAGTGCGGAACCGATCATCGAATCGCTGAGCGCCCTCCCGCCGCTGCAGGACATGGCCCAGTGGGCGTCGTTCCTGCGCAACCACGACGAGCTCGATCTGAGCCGGCTGACCGACGAGCAGCGGAGCGACGTGTTCAAGGCGTTTGCCCCGAAGCCCGACATGCAGCTCTACGGACGCGGGATCCGCCGTCGGCTGGCCCCCATGCTCGGAGGGAATCGCCGCCGGATCGAGCTCGCCTACTCGCTGCAGTTCTCCATGCCGGGCACGCCGGTACTGCGCTACGGCGAGGAGATCGGCATGGGCGACGATCTCTCGTTGCCCGGCCGGGACGCGATCCGAACCCCGATGCAGTGGGACGACGGCCCATCGGGCGGTTTCTCGACGGCGGTGGATCCTCTGGTGGCGCCGGTGACCATGACCGGAGCGTACGGCGCGCGCCGCGTGAACGTCCGTGCGTTGCAACGGGACCCCGATTCGCTGCTGCGCTGGTTCGAGCAGCTGATCTCCACCGTGCGGGAATGCCCGGAGATCGGGGTCGGAACCTGGTCGGTGCTCGACGTGCCGTCCGTGCCCGCGGTTCTGGTGCATCGGTTCGACGCCCCGGAAGGTTCGATGGTGCTGCTGCACAACCTGGGTGACGCGCCGGTGGTGGTGGACATCGGGCCGCAGGAAGGCACCGACCGACCGTGGGAGATGTTCGCCGACGGCCCCTACCGGCGACCGACCGCCCAATTGCGCCGGCTCGAACTCAACGGGCTGGGATACCGCTGGATCCGTCTACGCCACGGCCGCTCGATGTGACGCGACCTCGGCCCCCCGCGCCCACTCGGTCGGTCGCGCTGGTCGCGGGGGCGCGTTTCGTGCAAGGCTGAGGAGATGCACGATTCCATTGGCTCGCCCGCCGAGCCGGCCCTCGACGTCTTCATGCAGGGCACCACGTTCTTCGACATGGTGCTCACCGGGTTGCCGTCCCAGCCCGTCCCGGGCACCGAGATCCATGCGGAGGGAATGGGTTCCTGTCCTGGCGGCATCGCGAACCTGGCCATCGCGGCCAGTCGCCTCGGGCTGCGAACGGGCCTGGCTTCGACCTTCGGCGACGACGTCTACGGCGATTTCCTGTGGCGCACGCTGATCCAGGAGGGCGTCGATCTGACCCATTCCCAGCGGGTCGCCGACTGGCATTCACCGGTGACGGTGTCGCTCGCCGTGCAACGTGACCGAGCCATGGTCACGCACGCCCATGATTCGCCGATCCCGGTATCGGATCTGATCGTCGAGGCACCGAGCACGAAGGTGGGGGTGGTCAGCCTCGGCGGGGCGACCGAGACATGGTCCGGTCAGGCGAAGGCCAAGGGGGCCAAACTGTTCGGCGACGTCGGTTGGGATCCGAGCGGGGAATGGCACCCGGACCGGCTGGCCGGTCTGACCGACCTCTACGCCTTCATGCCCAACAGCACCGAGGCGATGGCCTACACCAGGACGGAGGACCCGCGGGCGGCCCTGCTCGATCTGGCCGAGCTGGTGCCGGTGGTGGTGGTCACCTGCGGCGGGCAGGGCGCCATCGGCATCGACTCGATCACCAACGAGGAGGAATGGGTGCCGTCGCTGCCGGTGAACGCGGTCGACGCGACCGGAGCCGGGGACGTGTTCGATGCGGCGTTCATCCTCGGGACGCTGCGCGAATGGCCGTTGCGCAACCGGATGGCCTTCGCCAATCTCTGTGCGGCCCTGTCGGTGCAGCAGGTCGGCGGTTCCCTGGCCGCGCCCGGGTGGGGTGACCTGGCCGACTGGCTGGGTGGGGTCCGGCAGGCGGCGGCCGGCGGTTCCCGGTCGGCCGCCGTGCTGGCCAACAGCTACGGCTTCCTGGCCGACGAATTGCCCAGCCACCCCGCGATATCGCTGCGACGGGCCATCGCCACCATCGCGCGGCTCTCGGACGCCTGACCGGCCGGTCCGCTCAGCCGGACGTCCCGGTTCGTCCGGCGAACAGCGCCGCCACCGTCGACTCGTCGGCCACGACCGAATCGACCAGGGACGACGCCACATCCCGGGAGCCGATGAGTGGGTGGATGGCGAACCCATGGACGGCGGCGTCGCGGTCGCCGGTGGCCGCGGCCTGGATGACGGCGTTCTCGGCGGCGCGCACGGCGGCCACCAGACCCAGCTGATGCAGCGGCAGATCGGGGCCGGGTATCACAGTGGCGCCGAAAGCGTCGACGGTGCAACGAGTTTCGAGAACCATCGATTCCGGAAACTGGTGAAAGGCGTCCCCGTTGGCCGCGTTCACGATCATCTCGGCCGGTCGTCCGGTGGTCAGGGCCGCGGCCAGGTCGAGAGCGACCTCTTCGTAGCCCCCTCCGGACAGGTCGCTCTCGTCCCGGTCCTGCGTCCGCGCCTCGGCCAGGTAGCTCTCCTCCCGATGGCGCCGGGCCTGCTCCCAGAGGGCAACGGCATTCCCGGCAGCGGCGCGCGTGTAGAAGTCGTTCTGTTGACCGAGGATCACCTCGCCGCGCGTCCGTCCGGCACTCAGCGCGGCGGTGATCTCCCGGGCCGCGTAGTAGAAGTACAGGTACTCGTTCGGAACGGCCCCGAGCGCGCGCAGCAGGCCGGAGCCGAACAGCCGGCCCTCCTCGGTCGTGTTGAGTCGGGCTTCGTCGCCGATGAGGTCGGGGAGAAGATCGGTGCCGCGGTGACGCAGCGAGGTGAGCCAGCCGAGGTGATTGATACCGGCGTAGTCGAAACGCACTTCGTCGGGCGGTACCCCCAGCGCCCGGCAGGCGCGGCGGACGAGTCCGATGGGGGAGTCGCAGATGCCGATCACTCGGCCGCCGAGGACACCGGACAGCGCCTGGGTGATCAGCCCGGCCGGGTTGGTGAAGTTGATCAGCCACGAATCGGGGGCCAGTTCGCGCTGGATCGCGGCGGCCTCCAGAGCGATCGGCAAGGTCCGCAGCCCGAAGGCCAGCCCGCCGGCGCCCACCGTCTCCTGGCCGAGAAGCCCGCGCTCCAGCGCCCGGCGCTCGTCCCGCACCCGACCGGCGGCGCCGCCCACCCGCATGGCCGAGAAGACGATGTCGGCCCCGGCCAGCGCATCGGGCAGCGAATCCGTGCTGTGCACGTGCAGGCCCGGAACTGGTTGCAGGACCTGCGCTATGACGTCGAGGCGATGCCGGTCGACGTCGTACAGAATCACCTCGTCGATACCCAGCTCGGGCCGCCTGGTCAGAGCCCGGTAGACCAGGGGAACTCGGAATCCGCCGCCGCCGAGGATCACCAGTCGCATGCTCTGGAGGGTATCCGGCGCCGGTGACGTGTGCGGTCCGGTTGGGTCAGAGGGTGACGCCCAACTCGCGGGTGAGGACGGTGGCGGCCGCACCGAGCAGACCGGAATCCTGGTCGAGTTCGGAGAACTCGACCCGTACGCCGTGGGCCAGGGCCGGCATGCACCGTTGCAGCACGCTGGCCTGCAGGTGCGCCCGGAACGACTCGCCGGCGTGCACCACGTCACCGTGGATGATGAAGAGTTGCAACGAGAGCAGCTGGACCAGGTTGGCGATGCCGATCGCGATGTTGTCGCTGAAGTCGGCCAGCAGGCTCGCTGCGAGCTGGTCGCCGGCGGCGGCCCGCCCGGCCAGCCGCTTCGGGGTGGTGTCCCGCCCCCCGGGGATACCGCGGAGCACCGCCTCGGACCGCAGCCAGTGGCTGCTGGTCAGGGTCTCCCAGCAGCCACGTAGTCCGCAGGAGCAGGGCCGTCCGGCCGGATCGACGCAGGTGTGGCCGAGCTGCACGGTGTGGCCGTCCCGGCCGGACACCAGGTGACCGAGCAGCATCACTCCGGCCCCCACGCCGACGCCGAACTGCAAGGCGGCGAAATCCCGCACGCCGCGCGCCTGTCCGAACCACTTCTCGCCGACGGCGAACGCCCGCACGTCCTGCTCGAGCACGCAGGGGACGCCGAACCGCTCCGCCAGCAGCTGCGGCAACCGGGTACCAACCAGTCCCGGAACGGGGGTGCAGGCCACGACCGCCGACGTCCGGCTGTCGCACAGGGCGGGCACGGTGAGGCCGATCCCGCTCAACCGCCCCCGGAAATCGGCCAGAGCCGCGCTGGCCGCCGCCAGGATCTGCCGATCCAGCTCGGCCGTCCGACCGTCCGGTGCGATCGGCACGCGCCGGCGCGAGAGGATCTCACCCCGTGCGTTGACCACAGCGACGTCCACCGCACCGCGGCTGACCGAGATGGCTCCGCACTGGAGCGCATCCGGGGCGAACCAGAGCGGACGCGGTGGCTTCCCGATGCCGTCGACCGGCGGCTGCGGCTCCTCCTCGATCAGGACACCGGAGTCGAGGAGGCCGGAAACGATCGAGCTGATCGTGGCCCGCGGCACCTTGATCCGGCGGGCCAACTCGGCGCGCGAGGCCGGGCCGTCGTCGACGAGGGACTGCAGGAGCCGCGCCCGGTTGGCGCTCCCGACATCGGAGGAGGACAACAGCCCGCGCCCAGAGGTGGTCACCCCGACAAGGGCCGGGGAATCCCGGGTGCGCACGGTCGGTCCGGTTGCCGTCACGACTGTAACGGTATGTCATGGTCGGCAACAATCCAATGCGGCAACAGCATTCAGAGAGAACCTCTATTAAGTCAGACTCCCCACCTTTATCCCTTGACAGGTCATGACGCGGCTGCTTGGGTCAGACCAACGCTCGTACATCGCCTGGAACATCTGGCCGACCGTTCGAAGGGGTAGTCAACGATGAGCTCGTTTCCTTCAATGCCGCGGGGCCGCCGCCGTCTTCTCGTTCTCGGTGCGGCTGCCGGTCTGGCGTTGGCCGGCTGCAGTTCCCTGACCCCGGGCAGCAGCGCCTCCAGCTCGAGTTCCTCGGCGACGGGAGCCGGCCCGGTCGTCTCGGCCGGCGCGTCCGCCACTGGTGCCCCGGTGGCTTCCGGGTCGGCCGGGGCCGGGGCCGGCAGCACGGTGAACACGGCGGTCCCGTCCGAGAAGGTCGAATTGAAGCTGGCCTTCACCGACAGCCCGGACATGACGAAGGAATTGATCGCGGCCTTCGAGAAGAAGTACCCCCAGGTCACCATCACCAGCCAGTACACCCAGTTCAACGACTACGTGAAGTCCTTGAAGCTCGCGATGAGCTCGGACAGCGCGCCTGACCTGGCGCAGTACAACGCGGCGTTCGACACGTTCGTCGCCGCCGGCCTGATCCGAGATCTGTCGGCCTACGAGACGGCCTATGGCTGGGACAAGACCTTTCCGAAGTCGGCCCTGGACGAGTTGCGAGTGGACCCGAGCGGCAAGATCCTCGGCACCGGTGCGCTGATCGCGGTACCCGGCGGCCTCTCCCTGGTGGGGCTGTACTACAACAAACAACTGCTGGCCAAGTCCGGGGTCTCGGCGCCGCCGGCCACTCTGACCGATCTGGAGGCTGACCTGGCGAAGGCGAAGGCGGCCGGCATCACTCCGATCTCGGTGGGTGCCTTGGACACCGGCGGATTGCACGTGTGGGCGTCCCTGATGAACGTCAGTACGGACGTCACGGCCCAGAAGAACTGGATCGACGGAAAGGCGGGCAGCAACATCGTCACGCCGGAGGCGGTCAAGGCCACGCAGACGTTCGCCGACTGGGCGAAAGCCGGGTACTTTCCGGCCGCGGCCAACGGAACCGGCGAGAACGACTCGGCCACGGCATTCTCCAAGGGAGCCAGCGTCTTCCACATCAACGGCAACTGGGCCGCCGCGCAACTGGACAAGGCGATGGGCGCCAACGTCGGGTTCGAGGTGATGCCTCCGGCCAAGGCCGGCGGACAGGCCGTCGGCAACGGCTTCAGCGTCTCCTATTCGATCTCGGCCAAGTCCAAGCACCCGGAGGCGGCGGCCGCCTTCCTGAACTTCCTGCAGAGCCCGGAGGCATCGGTGATCGAGGACAAGGGTGGATTCCTGCCGCCCAATGCCTCGGCCGCCCCGGCCGCGACCGGGGTGAAGGGCGACCTGAAGAAGGCCAACCAGGCGGTGGTGGCAGCCGACGGCCTGATCCCGTTCCCCGATTTCGCGGCGCCGGCGATGCTCGACTCGCTGGAGTCGGGCCTGCAGTCGGTGATCGCCGGGCGTATGCAGGCGCAGGACTTCCTGCAGTCGCTGCAAACGGTGTGGACCGCCTACCACGGTAAGTGACGTGACCTCCGCACCGCGTCCGCTGTCGGTGGCCGGCCGGGTTCCGCGCGACGCCGACGCCAGCACCAGGTCCTGGAAGGAGGCGCCCGCGGGGCGGTCGCGGCTGCGCGGACCGAGTTGGTCGGCGTTGCTGTACATCGCGCCGGCGTTCCTGCTCTACGGCCTGTTCGTGATCATCCCGGCGCTGCACACGGTCTACATCTCGCTCTTCACCTGGGACGGCGTGACGCTGGCGACCTGGGCCGGGCTGTCCAACTACGAGGCCGTCTTCACCAGCGACGCCCTCCGCGGGGCGGTCGAGCACGCATTCGTCCTCGTCCTGTTCTTCGCCGGCCTGCCGATCCTGCTCGGGCTCGCCCTGACCGCGGTGCTGGCCCGGTTCCGGCGGCCCGGGATGTCACTTTTCCGGGTGATCTTCTTCCTGCCCCAGATCGTGCCGCTGGTCGCCGTGGGCATCACGTGGCGCTGGATGTACACCCAGGACGGCGCGGTCAACCAGATCCTGCGCGCGATCGGGCTGGGTGGGATCACCCGGGCCTGGTTGGGTGATTTCGACCTGGCCCTGTTCGCGGTAGGTCTGATCGGCACCTGGGCGTTGTCGGGACTGTGCACGATGCTCTTCGTCAGCGGCGCTCAGAAGGTCGAGCCGAATCTGTACGAAGCGGCGCGGCTGGACGGGGCCGGTGCGCTCCGTGAGTTCCGGGCAGTCACCCTGCCTGCACTGCGCGGCGAGATCGCGGTGGCGCTCACCGTCACCACGATCGCCGCTCTGGCCAGCTTCGACATCATCTACGTGTCCACCAACGGCGCCCCCGGTGACACCACCACGGTGCCGGGGCTGCTGGTGTACCGGTTGGCCTTCACCGACGGCCAGGTCGGCCAGGCCTCCGCCCTCGCGGTCACCCTGACCGTCCTGATCCTGATCGTGGTACTCATCATCAACCGGCTGGTCTCCGTCCGGGACGACGAATGAAAGCGACCCGCACCGAATCCGTCGCGGGGTACGTACTGCTCATCGGCATGGCGCTGACCACGTTGCTGCCCTTCGTCAGCATCATCCTGGCCTCCTTCCAGCCGTCCGGAGCATTGGTGGCCGGGATCAGTTGGCCGTCGAGTTTTCGCCTCGACGCCTTCGCCGAGGCCTGGACCACGGCGGGCTTCGGGCACTTGTTGGTGAACAGCCTGATCATCGCAGTGGCGGTGGTGCCGATCTCGGTGCTGCTGTCGACCCTGGCCGGCTACGCCCTCGGAGTGCTGCGGGTGCCGGCCGGACGGGTCATCTTCTCGTTCTTCCTGGTCGGACTGACCCTCCCGGTCGAGTTGATCGTCATCCCGCTGTACTTCGACCTGCGCGGCATCGGCCTCACCGATTCCTACTGGGGGGTCATCGCATCGGAATCGGCGCTGTTCATGCCGTTCGGCGTGTTCTGGATGCGAACCCACTTCCGGGCGACCCCGAAGGAACTCATCGAGGCGGCCCAGTTGGACGGGGCGTCGCCACGCCGGATCCTGCAAAGCGTGCTGTTGCCGCTGGCCGGCCCATCGCTGTCGACGATGGCCGTGCTGTTCTTCATGTGGTCGTGGAACCAATTCCTGCTCGTGCTGATCCTGATTCAGGATCCCGACAAGCGCACGGCCCCGGCCGGTCTGGGCTTCTTCGTCGGTCAGTACTCCAGCAACGTCCCGGTGTTGTGCGCGGGCACCATCATCGTCCTGCTCCCGATCTTCCTGGTCTACATGGTGTTCCAGCGAAAGTTCATCGGCGGCATGCTGCAGGGCGCGCTGAAGGGTTGACCATTCCTCATTTCGCTCGGTCCCAGGCAGGAGTTCGGTGAATCGCACAACCGTCGGTGTGGTCGGTGCCGGTGGCATCGCGCATCCCCATCTGCAGGCCTGGGCCGACCTCGGGTACCAGGCCCTGGTCTTCTCCACCGACGGCAACGCGCCGGCCGTGGCCGCCCAGTACGGGGCCAGAGCCTGTCGGAGCCTTCAGGAGCTGATCGACGGGAGCGAGATCGTCGACGTCTGTGCACCGACGGCGGTGCACGACGAGCTCGTCCTGGCCGCGGCGGCCGCCGGTCGTCACGTGGTCTGCGAGAAGCCGTTGGCGCTGAGCCACTCTCGCGCGGTGGCCATGATCGAGGCGTGCCGATCGGCCGGCGTACAGCTCTATCCCGGGCAGGTGGTGCGGTTCTTCCCGGCCTACGCGGCCGCCCGCGAGTCGGTCCTGGCGGGCCGGATCGGCACACCGGCGGTACTGCGCTTCACCCGTCGCGGGGCGACCCCGGTGGCGCCCTGGTTCGCCGACCCGGCATTGTCCGGAGGTTTGATGGTCGACCAGATGATCCACGATTTCGACTTCGCCCGATGGATCGCCGGAGAGGTCGTGGCGGTGCAGGCGAAACAGTTGGGCGGCAACGGATCGCCCATCATCGGGTTGGTCGTGCTGACCCACGCCGACGGAGCGCTGAGCCACGTGCTGGGGGGATGGGGGCGCCCGAACGAACCGTTCCGAACGTCCTTCGCGCTGGCCGGTGCGGCCGGCCTGATCCGATACTCCAGTGCCGACCGCCCGAGCCTGAGGTTTGACGACCAGGAGCCGGGCCGGGGTGGCGGCGCGTTGCTGCCCGAGACCAACGGCGTCTCGCCGTACCGGACCGAACTGGCCGAGTTCGCGGCCGCCTTCGCCGGCGGCCCGGCGCCTCGGGTCAGTGCGGCCGACTCGCTGGCTGCCCTCGACATCGCCCTGGCCGCTACGGTATCCGTCCGGACCGGGGATCCGGTCGACCCGCGGGAGATGACCGCATGACGCCACTCCGGGTGGGATTGATGTCGCTGGCGCACGTTCACGCGGCCGGATACGCGCGCCTCCTCCGGCAGTGGCCGGGGGTGGAACTGCTGGTCGCCGATCCCGATGCCGGGTCAGCTCCGGCCGAGGAGCGGCGGGGGCGGGATCTGGCGGCTGAGCTCGGGGTTCCGATCGTGGACTCCTACGAGGAGTTGTTCGCGTGGGGGCCGGCGGCAGTGGTGGTCTGCGCGGAGACGTCCCGGCACCGCCCCCTGGTCGAACTGGCGGCCTCCCATGGTGTCTCGGTGTTGTGCGAGAAGCCCCTGGCCACCACCCCGGTCGATGCGCGAGCGATGATCGAGGCCTGCGCGCGCGCCGGGGTGGCTCTGATGACGGCCTATCCGGTGCGGTTCCACCCGGCCTGGATCGCTCTCCGCGAGGCCGTGGCCACCGGCGCGCTCGGCAAGATCGTCCTGGCCACCGGTACCAACAACGGGCAGGCCCCGATCGACAGTCGCCGGTGGTTCGTGGATCCGGAACTGGCCGGGGGTGGAGCGCTGATGGACCACACCGTGCATCTGGCCGACCTGCTGGACGACGTGCTGGGGAGTCAGGCGGTCGAGGTCTACGCGTGTGCCAACCGGATCATCCACGGCGATTCGGTCCCGGTGGAGACCGGAGGACTGGTGTTGGTGACCTACGCGAACGGGACGGTGGCCAGCATCGACTGCAGTTGGAGCGCTCCGCGCAGCTTTCCCGCATGGGGCGGCCTGACGCTGACCCTGGACGGCGAACGGTCCTCGGCCGGTTTCGATGCCTTCGCCGAACGCTTCGACCTGTTCGACGATCGCGCCGCCGGCCTGGCCTGGGTCGATTTCGGACCTGATCTGGACGCGCTGATGCTCGAGGAGTTCCTGTCGGCGGTGCGCTCGGGCCGTCCCGCCCAGCCGGACGGCGAGGTGGGCTACCGCACCCTGGAGATCGTGGCCGCCGCCCAGGAGTCGGTACGCACCGGCCGACCGGTCGCCCTGCCGCCGGCCGGCCGCACCTAGAGGGCGAGCACCCGCACCGGCGACCCGGCGGCGAACCGGGCGATGTCCTCGACGGCGTCGGCGTAGAAGATGCGGTACTGATCGTCGACCACGTATCCCAGGTGGGGGGTCATCACCACGCTGGGCAGGGTCCGGAACGGATGATCGACCGGCAGCGGCTCGATGTCGAAGACGTCCAGCGCAGCGCCGCGAATGGCATTGCGCCGCAACACATCCAGCAGAGCCGGCTCGTCGACGATGGGGCCGCGCGACGTATTGACCAGGATCGCCGACGGTTTCATCAAGGCGAGCTCGCCCGCACCGAACAAGCCCCGGCTGCGGGCGCTGAGCACCAGGTGGATCGAGAGCACGTCCGAGTCGGTCAGCAGCTGCTCCTTGCTCACGGCGGCCACACCGACCTCGGCCGCACGCTCGACGGTGAGGTGCTGGCTCCAGGCGATGACGTTCATCCCGAAGGCCAGGCCGACCCGGGCCACGGCACTCCCGAGCCGGCCGAGACCGGCGAGGCCAAGGGTGTGGCCGGCCAGGCCCATGCCGACCGTCTGTTGCCAGCCGCCGGCGGCCACGGCCGCGAACTCGGTGGGCAACCGGCGCGCCGCGGCCAGGATCAGGGCCCAGGTGTGTTCGGCCGCCGGACTCGGTAGGTACCCGGTCGCACAGACCGTGATGCCCAGCGCCGCAGTGGCTTTCAGGTCGATCGAGGCGTTGCGCGCTCCGGTCGTGACGAGCAGTCGCAACCGGGGGAGCTGCCGCAGCACGGTCGCCGGGAACGGCGTTCGTTCTCGCATGGCCACGATCACGTCGAACTCACCCAGGGCCGCCGGAAGGTCGGACTGGGCGATGGGCCGGTCGAAGAAGGTCACGTCGGCGTCGAGACCCGCCCAGTCGGCGAACCGGGCGGCCACCTGCTGGTAGTCGTCCAGGACGGCCACCCGCGAGCGTGGCGGCCGGTCAGCCGGCATCGAGCGCCGCCCGGACGATGCTGATGGCTTCCTCGTCCTTCAATCCGAGACTGCGAACCGTGGCGGCGAAGTCGCGGGCGGCTGCGGCGGCCCGCTCACGGCCGGTGTCACCCGCTCCGCTGACCGTGGTGCCGGCCCGGCCGCGGGTGTGCACCAGACCGGCGTGCTCGAGCTCGCCGAAGGCGCGAGCCACGGTGTTGGCGGCCAGGCCGAGTTGCGTGGCCAGGGCACGGACCGTGGGCAGCTTGGCGCCGACCGGCAGCTGACCGGATTGGATCTGGGCCGCGATCTGGGAGCGCACCTGCTCGAACGGCGGGACGGATGACGCGGCATCGATGGCGATCTTGGGCATGCCCGCCATTGTGGGTCACCGGCGCCGATTCGGCTCGGTCTGGGTGGCGTCACCGCACGGTCAGATGGTCAGCCACAGGGCGGTGGCAGCCGGCACGACACCCTCATCGGCGGCGGAACTGGCCAACGTGACGGCGGCCCGGATCAACTCGGTCGGCAGCGCGACGGGGGCGTCGGTGAAGTTGATGACGCAGGCGAAGTCGGCTCCGCGCCGGAAGGCCAGGACGCCCTCGGCCGTCTCCAGCCAGCGCAGGTCGCCCTCCCCCAGAGCCGGGTTGCGCCGGCGCTGCGCAAGGGCGGTCCGGTAGAACCACAGGCTGGAACCGGGATCGGCTTCCTCCGCCTCAGCTGTCTCGGCGGCCCAGTCCGCGGGCTGGGGCAGCCACGGTGTGCCGGTCGGGCCGAACCCGAACGGGGCAGAGGCTCCGGACCACGGCAGCGGCACGCGGCAGCCGTCGCGGCCGAGACGTTCCCCGTTGGTCTGCTCGAAGATCGGGTCCTGACGTAGCTCCGCGGGAATGTCCAGAACTTCCTCCAACCCGAGTTCCTCGCCCTGGTAGATGTACGCCCCGCCCGGCAACGCCAACATCAGCGCGGTGGCCGCGCGGGCCCGGCGCCGACCGAGATCACCGCCGCCGTAACGGGTGACGTGCCGCACCACGTCGTGGTTGGACAGCACCCAGGTGGCCGGTGCTCCGACGTCGCGCAACTCGCCCAGGGTCTGGTCGATCACCTTCCGGGTGGCCGCCGCGTCCCAGCCGGCCTGCAGGTAGTTGAAGTTGAACGCGGTGTGCAGTTCGTCCGGCCGCAGGTACTGGGCGAATCGGTCGGGATTCGGAACCCAGGCCTCGGCGACGAAGATCCGGTCGTCGCCGTACTCGTCGATCACCTCGCGCCAGCCGCGGTAGACGTCGTGCACCTCGTCGCGGTCCCAGAACGGGTGATCCCCGTTGCTGGCCGCCGTCAGGAGATAGCCGTTGTCCGAGATGTCCGTCAAGGCCGGATCTTTCGCCAGACCGTGGGCCACGTCGATCCGGAAGCCGTCGACTCCGAGGTCCAGCCAGAACCGCAGGATGCTCTGGAACTCGGCGACCACCTCGGGGTTGGTCCAATCCAGATCGGGCTGCTCCGGCGCGAAGAGGTGCAGGTACCACGAACCGTCGGGCACGCGCGTCCAGGCCGGGCCACCGAAGTTGGACGTCCAGTTGTTCGGCGGCAGCTCACCGGTCGGTCCGCGGCCCTCCCGGAAGATGTAGCGGGCGCGCTCGGCGCTGCCGGGAGGGGCGGCCAGCGCAGCCTGGAACCAGACATGCTGGTCCGAGGTGTGGTTGGGCACCAGATCGACCACGATCCGGAGGTGGTGCTCGTGCGTCTCCCTGATCAGGGCGCGGGCGTCGTCCAGGGTGCCGAAGGACGGGTCGACATCTCGGTAGTCGGACACGTCGTAGCCCGCGTCGGCTTGCGGGGACGCGTAGAACGGGCTCAGCCAGAGCGCGTCGACCCCGAGCGCGGCCAGGTACGGGAGCCGGGACCGGACGCCGTTGAGATCGCCCATCCCGTCGCCGTTCGCGTCGGCGAAGCTGCGGGGATAGATCTGGTAGATCACCGCGGAGCGCCACCACGGGGCGGTCTTGGCCGGGGTGGCGGTCGGGTCCAGCTGCGCGGTGGTCACGGCGATCCTCGGATTCGAAGCGGTCGAACGATGCGGTCGGATCATTCAAGCGTTTGATGCACTCCTCGTCAAACCGGTTGTCAAATGCGATATTCATGGCGGTTTCGGTCTGAATCGCGATCCCGATCGCCTGGTTAACCATTAACCATGTTCGGTACGGTGTCGGTATGCCCCGTCACGTTGCGCGTCCCTCATTGGCCACGGTGGCGGTCCGCGTCGGGGTGTCGACGGCCACCGTTTCGAACTCGTTCAACCGGCCCGAGAAGGTGTCGGACACGGTCCGGTCCAAGGTGCTGGCCGAGGCCGCTCGGCAGGGGTACGCCGGCCCCGATCCGGCCGCCCGTCAACTCAGCCGCGGGGGCCGCACCGACACCCTGGGTCTGCTGCTCACCGAGGAACTTCCGCTGGCCTTCACCGATCCGGCCGCGGTGGCGTTCCTGCAGGGGCTGGCGGCGAGTTGCCAGGGAGCAGGGCAGAACCTGCTCCTGATCTCGGCCACATCGAACTCAGACGCCTCAGACGCCGTCCGCGCCGCCGTGGTCGACGGGTTCGTCGTCTATGCCGTCCGCGCCGACGACCCACACCTGCAGCGCATCCTCGACCGCCGGCTGCCGACGGTTCTGGTCGACACGCCGGCGCCGACCGATGCCGTCGACTGGGTCGGACCCGACGACCGCGCCGGCGCGCGGGAACTGGCCGAGGTGCTGATCGAGCAGGGTCACCGCCGGATCGGCGCGATCACGGCCGGCCTGCGCGGGGCCCGCTATTCCGGACCGGCGGAACACCGGAGCAGCGCCGACCTGCCGGCGTCGATCCATGGGAGCCGTATCCAGGGGCTTCGCGACGCGCTCGGCGCCGCCGGCCTGGACGACCTGCCCATCGAGGAACGTCCCGAGAACACTCACGCGGCCGGAGCCGACGCACTCCACGCGCTGATGGACCGCCGGCCCGACCTGACGGCCGTGTGCGTGCTGATGGATGTCATGGCCATCGGCGCGTTGGCGGCGGCCCGGGACCGCGGTCTCGACATTCCCGGCGATCTCACCGTCACCGGCTATGACGACATCCCCCAGGCGGCGGCGGCCGGGCTGACCACGGTCAGTCAGCCGCTGACCGACAAAGGCCGGATAGCCGGCGAGTTGTACCTGAGCCGTCGGGCCGGCGGTCCGTCGCGGCGCCGCGTCCTGCCGACCCACGTGAAGGTGCGTTCCAGCAGCGGGCCCCCGCGGTGCTGAGCACCGGCCCGGCGGGCGGTCGCAGGGCCACCCGGCCCAGTACCTATGGTGGGAGGCACCCGGGTGCCACGGTCCGGGAGCGAAGGAGCAGCAGGTGTCGACGACGAAGTCAGAACCGTTGAAGGTCGGCGTGATCGGTCTGGGGTGGGCGGGCCAGCAGCACCTGGCGGCCTACCAGCAGATCGACGGGGTCGAGGTGGTCGGTCTCGCCGGCAAGGAGACCGACCTGCTGGCCGAACTCGGAGCCAAGCACGGGGTGCAGGGGCGGTTCGACAGCTGGGAGGAGATGCTCGGACTCGACCTGGACGCGGTCAGTGTGGCCGTCCCGACGTTCCTGCACGCCCCTATCGCGATCGCCGCCCTGGACAAGGGCATTCACGTGCTCAGCGAGAAGCCCATCGCCCGGAACGGGGACGAGGCCAGGGCCATGGTCGACGCCGCCCGGCGGGCCGGGCGCGTCCTCGACGTCGCATTCAACCACCGTCGTCGAGGCGACATCGGCGCCCTCAAGCAGATCATCACGGCCGGCGAGCTCGGCCGCCCCTACTACGCCAAGGCCTCCTGGCTGCGCCGGGCCGGGATCCCGGGGCTGAATAGCTGGTTCACCAGCCGGGAACTGGCCGGTGGGGGCCCATTGGCCGACATCGGCGTGCACGTGCTGGACTTCGCCCTGTACCTGCTCGGCGAGCCGAAGGTGCTTGCCGTATCGGCGGTGACGTACGCCGAGCTCGGTCCCAGAGGCCGCGGCGGCTCCGGTCGCACGGCCGCCGACGCGACCGTGTCGCCCTTCGAGGTCGAGGACTTCGCGTCGGCGTTCCTGCGACTGGAAGGGGGCGCGACGTTGTTGATCGAGGCGGGTTGGGCAGGCTACCGCAGCCCGAAGGATCTGATGGACTTCACCGTGTACGGCACCGACGGGGGAGCCGAACTGCGGATCGAGGGCGCGTCCTTCACCCCGGTCGGGACCTTATCGGTGTTCACCGAGTCCGAGGGCCGCAACGCCGACCGTGTGGTCGCGGCCGAGCCGGGCCGGGCGCACCAGCAAGTGGTCGAGGACTTCGTGGAAGTGATCCGGTCCGGACCGGCGGCGTGGGCCCGGCACGACGGTTCTCTGGCCCTGATGCGGGCCGAGATCATCGACGCCGCTTACCTTTCCGCTACCCAGAACCGGGAGATCCAACTGTGAGTCGACCATTGCAGGTGACCGTCTGGAACGAAGCCGTCCACGAGGCTTCCGGCCGCCCGGCCAGCATGGCCACCGACTACCCGGACGGCATCCACGGTGCCATCGCCGATGGTCTGCGCGAACTGCTGCCGCAGGCCCAGGTGCGGACCGCGGTCCTGGCCGATCCCGAGCACGGCCTGACCGAGGAGGTCCTGGCCGGCACCGATGTGTTGCTCTGGTGGGGACATGTCGCCCACGACCAGGTGTCCGACGAGGTGGTGGAACGGGTGCACCGTCACGTGCTGGGCGGCATGGGGTTGCTCGTCCTGCACTCGGGGCACTTCTCCAAGATCTTCATCAAACTGCTCGGCAGCACCTGCTCGCTCATGTGGCGCAACGAGGCCGAGCGGGAACTGGTGTGGACGGTCAACCCCACCCACCCCATCGCGGCCGGTTTGCCTCACCCGATCGTCATCCCGCACCAGGAGATGTACGGCGAACTGTTCGACATCCCCGAGCCCGACGATCTGATCTTCATCAGCTCCTTCGCCGGGGGCGAAGTGTTCCGATCCGGAGTGACGTTCCACCGCGGACGGGGTCGGATCTTCTACTTCTCACCCGGCGATCAGGAGTACCCGGTGTACCAGCAGCCGGAGATCCGTCGCGTACTCGCCAACGGGGTGGAATGGGCCGCTCAGCCGGACGTCCCCCGGGTCGCCCCGGCCGTCGATCACCCGCCGCGGGAATGGTTCGCCTGAGTAGCCCGGGGCGGTAACTCCGGCCGCCCCCGCTCCGTGAGATGGTTCGCCGAGGGGAAATACCGACCACACGGGTTTCGCCGCGGCACCTGACGGTGGCCGCGGCCCCGAAGAAGGAGGCGCGCCATGTGCCCAGAGGCACCCGTTGCGCCGAGCTCCGCCGGCGGACTGGAGGTCACCGGAACGACCCAGCACGATGCTTGGTGGGCCAAGGGATGGCCGCCGGTCGAACTGGTGCGGCCCGGGGTGTGGTCGGTGCCGGTCCCGGTTCCGGACAATCCGATCCGATACACCTTGTGCTACCTGTTGTTCGGTGACCGCGAACTGGTGGTGGTCGATCCCGGTTGGGACACCGACGCGGCCTGGGCGGCGCTCGAGGCCGGCGTCACCACGGCCGGGGCGTCGATCGGAGCCATCACCGGGGTCGTGATCACCCACGCGCACCCCGATCACCACGGCATCACCGCGAGACTGGCCGCGGCGTCCGGCGCCTGGATCGGGATGCACCCGGCCGAGCGGGACTCCCTGCCCACCCATGCTTACCCGGCCGGCACCGTCGCGGCCAGCGACGCGCGCTGGATCTCCGAACAGGGCGTGCCCGACGAGCTCGCCGATGCGCTGCGGATGTCCGAGGGCGGCATCGACACCTTCCGGGCCATGGCCGAGCCGACGGTACTCATCTCCGACGGAGATCGGATTGCGCTGGCCGGACGGGAGATCCGAGCCGTCTTCACGCCCGGCCACACGCCGGGGCATCTCTGCCTGCACGACGTGGACAACGACCTGCTGCTGACCGGCGACCACATCCTGCCCCGGATCAGTCCCAACGTGGGTTTGCAGCCGCACTCCGCCGCCCCGCCCCTCGGCCCGTACCTGAACTCGCTACGGCGACTTCTCGGCTACGACAGCGCCGAAGTGCTGCCCGCGCACGAATGGCGCTTCCGGGGCGCGCGGCGGCGGATCGAGCAGTTGCTGGCCCACCACGAGGACCGGTGCGAGGAGATCCTCACCGTCATGGCCGATCTCGGGCCGTGCACGTCCTGGCAGGTCACCGAGCGGCTGAGCTGGTCGCGAGGGTGGGTCAACGTGACGGGATTCCAGCGCCGCGCCGCACTGGCCGAGACGATCGCTCACCTGGCCTATCTGTTCCAGATGGCACGGATCGACCGGGCCGTCCCGGACGACGACGACCTCGCCGGCGGGGCGGCCACCGTCTATACGGCGCGCGGCTGACGAGCGGCGTCAGCCAACGGTGACGGTGACCGGAGCGGCGGTGGCGTCCCGGAGCATCTGTTCGCTGACCCCAGGTGCCAGCTCGACCAACTCGAAGTGGTCGCCGGCGACGTCCAGGACACCGAGGTCGGTGATCACCCGATCGACGACACCCTGGCCGGTCAGCGGAAGAGCGCACTGGGTCAGGAGTTTCGGCGCGCCCTTGGCCGTGTGATCCATCAGCACGATGACCTTTTTCGCCCCGTGCACGAGGTCCATGGCCCCGCCCATGCCCTTCACCATCTTGCCCGGGATCATCCAGTTGGCCAGGTCGCCGGAGGTCGAGACCTCCATCCCGCCGAGGACGGCCACGTCGATGTGACCGCCCCGGATCATCGCGAAACTGGTCGCCGAGTCGAAGTAGGAAGCACCCGGCAGCACCGTCACGGTCTCCTTGCCGGCGTTGATCAGATCAGGATCGACATCCGTGTCGAGCGGGTACGGGCCAACCCCGAGGATGCCGTTCTCCGAGTGCAGGTTCAGCTCGACGCCGGCCGGCAGGTGGTTCGGGATCAGGGTCGGCAGCCCGATGCCCAGGTTGACGTACTGACCGTCGGACAGTTCGCGGGCGGCGCGGGCGGCCATCTGCTCGTGGGTCCAGGACATCAGGATTCCCCCTGCGCGTCGTCGCCCCTGCGGACGGTTCGCTTCTCGACCTGTTTGGCCGCCGCTTGTTCGGGCGTCAGGGCGACCACCCGCTGCACGAAGATCCCGGGCAGGTGGACGTCGTCCGGATCGATCGCTCCGATCGGCACGATCCGCTCGGCCTCCAGCACGGTGACCCCACCGGCCATCGCGATCGGAACGTTGAAGTTGCGGGCCGCGGAGTGGAACCGTGCGTTCCCGGCGGCGTCGGCCACGGCCGCCCGGACCAGGGCGAAATCGGTCCGGATCCCCTCTTCGAGGACCATGGGTCGACCGGCGAACTCCCTGACCTCTTTGGCCGGTGAGCTCTCGGCGATCGTGCCGTCGACGTGGTAACGCCAGGGGAGTCCACCGAGCGCGACCTGCGTGCCCACCCCGGTGGGGGTGTAGAACGCGCCGATTCCGGAACCGCCTGCGCGCAGCCGTTCGGCCAGGGTGCCCTGCGGGGTCAACTCGACGTGCAACTCGCCGGCCAGGTACTGGCGGGCGAACTCCCGGTTCTCGCCCACGTACGAGGCGATCACTCGCTCGATCTGGCGGGCCTCCAGCAGTCGACCCAAACCGGCCCCGTCGACGCCGCAGTTGTTGGACACCACGGTCAGTCGGGCCGTGCCCCTGGCCCGAACCGCGTCGATCAGGACCCACGGAATGCCGGCCAGGCCGAACCCCCCGACGCCCAAGGAGGCGCCGTCAGGAATGTCGGCGACCGCATCGGCGGTGCTCGCGGCCAACTTGTTCATGTCTGCCTTCCGGTCGACGCCAGGCGAGATGGTTCGCCTAGCATGCCCTGCGCTGCTGGTGCCGGCTCGGGCGGGTGCGCGGCCGCGCCGGTTCCCGGCCTCGTCAGGAACGGGCCCCGCCACAACGTCATCACCGGGCGAGGCGAGTGAACCTCCAGGGTCGGCGGGGCCGGGCGGACCGCGCGGCTCCTCGGCCGCCTGCCCGGTCCGCCCTGACGCGCAGCTTCGACCAGATGCTCAGTCCTGCGTGGAGAAGGCAGCGTCGAAAGATGTCGCCGGCGGCGGGAAGAGCTGCGATCGGACGTACTCGATCGCCTCCGGGGCACCGTGGAGGCGGTCCATGCCGGCATCCTCCCACTCGATCGAGATGGGTCCTTCGTAGCCGATCGTGGTCAGCATGCGGAAGCAGTCCTCCCAGTCGACGTCCCCGCGTCCGGTGGAGACGAAGTCCCAGCGGCGGCGCGGGTCGGCCCAGGGAAGGTGCGAGCCGAGGATGCCACGCCGCCCGTCGGGCGTGCGGACCTTCGTGTCCTTGCAGTCGACGTGGTAGATGCGGTCCTTGAAGTCCCAGATGAACTGGACGGGGTCGATGCCCTGCCACACCATGTGGGAGGGGTCCCAGTTGAGGCCGAAGGCCTCGCGGTGGCCGATGGCCTCCAACGCCCGCTGCGTTGAGTAGTAGTCGTAGGCGATCTCGGACGGGTGTACCTCGTGGGCGAAGCGCACGCCGACCTCGTCGAAGACGTCCAGGATCGGGTTCCAGCGGTCCGCGAAGTCCTGGTAGCCGGCATCGATCATGGCCGACGAGGCCGGCGGGAACATCGCGATGTACTTCCAGATCGAGGAACCGGTGAATCCGATGACGGTCTTCACGCCGAGGCGGGCCGCGGTGCGGGCGCTGTTCTTCACCGCTTCGGCGGCGCGCTGCCGCACACCCTCCGGGTCTCCGTCGCCCCAGACCCCTCTGGACAGGATGCCCTGGTGGCGTTGGTCGATCGGGTCGTCGCAGACGGCCTGACCCTGCAGGTGTACCGAGATGGCGTAGACCTTGAGGTTGTACCGATCGAGGATCTCGTGCCGGGATGCGATGTAGTCGTCGTCGACCGCGCCCCGTTCGACGTCGAGATGGTCGCCGGAGCAGGCGATCTCGAGACCGTCGTAACCCCACTCGGACGCCAGTCGGGCCACCTCCTCGAACGGAAGATCGGCCCACTGCCCGGTGAAAAGAGTGATCGGATGTGTGCTCATGGCCCGCGACCTTACTCCGCACGGTGATCGGCCCCGAAGGAAGGCGGCCTGGCCGTGGGTCGGCGGTTGGCGTCGGCGGTCGGCGGTCGGCGTGGGCGTGGGCGTGGGCGTTCGGCGGTCGGCGGTGGACGGTTCGCCTCGGCGGTCGGCGTGGGCGGTTGTCGTCGGCGTCGCCGGAACGGGCGGGGTCTGCAGTTGGCGTCTGCGTCGCCGGCACGGGCGGGGTCTGCGGTTGGCGTCTGCGTCGCCGGCACGGGCGGGGTTACTCGCCCGGCCCGGGTACTCGTAATACCTGCGAGTACCCGTCATGGTCCCGACGGTATGACAAGTGGACTCGCAGCATTACGAGTCACCCGCTGCCCCGCAGGGCGGTATGACGCGCGCGCACGCGGCATTACGAGCGGTCCGCCGGTCCGCCGGTCCGCGACACGCCGAGCTGGGGTCCCTGCCGAGCGGCCGAACCCGAGGCGCGGCTCGACCGGCACGTGACACCATTGACCGGTGGACCAAATGACGCTGCGTAGTGCCGACCAGGCGAGTCCGCTGCCCCGTCGGCGACCGGCGTCGCATACGGCCCGCACGATCCTTTGCGCCGGGCAAGCCGAGCGGACCGGTCGCACCGGGTGTCCCGGGCAAGCCTGGTGCACCGGGCAAGCCGGGCGCGCACGGCAAGCCGGAACCGGGACCGGGCGTCCCGGGCAAATCGGAAGCGGGACACCGTGAAGACCAGCGCGGCGCTGCTCCTCCACCGCATCCGGGAGGATGGCGAACCGGAGCTACTGCTGGCTCACATGGGCGGACCTTTCTGGGCGAAGAAGGACGCGGCCGGCTGGACGATTCCCAAGGGCGAGTTCGAGCCGGGCGCGGACCCGCGGGAGGCGGCGATCCGCGAGTTCACCGAGGAGATGGGCCGCCCGCCGCCGGAGGGGGACGATGTGCTGCTGGGTACCTTGCGTCAGTCGTCCGCGAAGTCGGTGACGATCTTCGCCCGGGCCGGGAATTTCGACGCCGATCACATCGCCAGCAACATGACCGAGATCGAATGGCCACCCCGTTCGGGCCGCCGGCTGGAGATCCCGGAGGTGGACCGGGCCCGGTGGTGCACCCTCGACGAGGCAGCTCGCCTGCTGATCAGGGGACAGGTGCCCGTCATCGACCTTCTGCGGCAAGAGCTTTCTCGCTGACCCCATTGACCGGTTGGCCGAAATGGTGGCTTGCCGGAGAAAAGTAGGCCGGTCTACCGTGACCGGCGGGAGATGCTGTCGGTGGTGCTCCAGATCGCGGTCGTCACCGTCAACCGGCAAAGTGCATCAGCGGGAGCATCATGGCCATCGACAGCACGCGGCGGACATTCGGCGTGCACCCGGCGGTGGTGGTGGCCGCGGTGGCCTTCGTCGCGTTGCTGGGTGCGGCCGGTTTCCGGGCCGCGCCGAGTGTGCTGATGATTCCGTTGAAGAAGGAATTCGGCTGGTCGACCGGCATCATCTCGCTGGCGGTGGGGGTCAACCTGGTGCTCTTCGGCCTGACGGCGCCATTCGCGGCTGCGTTGATGGAGCGGTTCGGCATCCGGCGGGTCGTCTCCTCCGCTCTCGTGCTGGTGGCTGCCGGCAGCGGCCTGACCGTGTTCGTCCGGCATCAGTGGGAACTGCTGCTCACCTGGGGTGTACTGATCGGCCTGGGCACGGGCTCGATGGCGTTGGTGTTCGCCGGGACGGTCGCCTCGCGCTGGTTCGTGAAACGGCGGGGCCTGGTGATGGGGGTGCTGACCGCGGGGAGCGCCACCGGTCAGCTGATCTTCCTGCCGATCCTGGCCGCCGTCACGGTCAACGGCAGCTGGCGGCTCGCCTCGTTGATCATCGCCGGGGCCGCGCTCGCCGTCGTTCCGTTGGTGCTGTTGTTCCTGCACAACCACCCGGCCGACCGCAATATCACCCCGTACGGGGCGCCGGCCGACGAGCCGGTCGGTGTGCGGCCGCTGTCGGCGAGAGGCTCGGCCCGGCGCGCCATCTCCGTGTTCCGGATGGCTTCGCACCACCGGACGTTCTGGGCCCTGATGGCCGGCTTCGCCATCTGTGGGGCCACCACCAATGGTCTGATCGGCACCCACTTCATCCCGGCCGCGCACGACCATGGCCTGTCCGAGACGACGTCGGCCAATCTCCTGGCCGTGGTCGGGATCTTCGACATCGTCGGCACCATCGGCTCCGGCTACCTCACCGACCGGGTCAACCCGCGGGTCCTGCTGGCGCTGTACTACGGATTCCGGGGCGTCGGACTGATGATGCTGCCCGGTCTGCTGTCCGACGCCATACATCCGAGCATCGTCGCGTTCGTGATCGTCTACGGTCTGGACTGGGTGGCCACCGTTCCGCCGACCGCGGCGCTGTGCCGGCAAGCGTTCGGCGACGACGGCAACATCGTCTTCGGATGGGTGTTCGCCTCGCACCAGATCGGCGCCGCCGCGATCTCGGTGGCCGCGGGCGTGATCCGTGACCAGACCGGGGCGTACACCATCGCCTGGTTCGGCGCGGCTGGGATGTGCCTGGTGGCGGCGCTGGTGTCCTTCCAGATCCGCAAGCTCCCGGCGGCGATCAACCGGCCGGAGAACGAACCGACGACCGCCTGACGGGCGTACCCGGGACGGGCGCGGTCCGATCGGACACAAGGGCCCGACCGGACCGACCGCTACGACACCGTCAACGGCAGCGAGCGCTTGGGAGCATTGGCCAGACCGTCGAAAGTGCGTGCTGCCTCTTGCCTTTCGATGTCAACGGGACCGTAGGTGGTGGTCCGCTGCACCACCGGACGTCCCATCGGGACGGTGATCTCCTCGATGTCGGACACCGTCTTGTACGAGCCGAACTCCGAGCCGGCCATCCGCGAGATGGTCTCCTCCATCAAGGTTCCGCCGAGATCGTTGGCCCCGCCGGACAACATCGAGCGGGTGCCGTCGACGCCGAGCTTGACCCAAGAGGTCTGCACGTTGTCGATGGCGCCGTGCAGCATCAGTCGGGCCATGGCGTGCACAGCCCGGTTCTCGTCGAAGGTCGCGCCGGCCCGAGCCAGCCCGGCCAGGTAGATCGGCGAGTTGGTGTGGATGAACGGCAACGGCACGAACTCGGTGAAACCGCCGGTGTCACGCTGGATGGAGCGCAGCAACGCCAGGTGGGCGACCCAATGCTCGGGGGTGTCGACGTGCCCGTACATCATGGTCGACGACGAGCGGATCCCCAGTCGGTGGGCGGTGGTGATCACTTCCACCCATGACGCGGTCGGCAGTTTGCCCTTGGTCAGCACCCACCGCACGTCGTCGTCCAGGATCTCGGCCGCCGTGCCCGGGATGCTGTCGAGTCCGGCCTCCTTGGCCGCGGCCAGCCAGTCGTGGATGGACAGGTTGGCCCGGGTGGCGCCGTTGACCACCTCCATCGGTGAGAAGGCATGTACGTGCATCTCGGGGACGGCCGACTTGATCGCTCGGACCAGGTCGAAGTAGGCCGTGCCGGGCAGTTCCGGATCGATGCCGCCCTGCATGCACACCTCGGTCGCGCCCAGGTCCCAGGCCTGCCGTGCCCGCTGGGCCACCTCGTCGGTGGACAGGGAGTAGGCGTCGGCGTCCGTCCGCCGTTGCGCGAACGCACAGAACCGGCAGCCGGTGTAACAGACGTTGGTGAAGTTGATGTTCCGGTTCACGACGTAGGTCACGTTGTCCCCGTTGACATCGGCCCGCACCGAATCGGCCAGGGCGCACACCGCGTCCAGCTCCGGCCCGGTCGCCGTCATCAGCGACAGCGCGGCCGCCCCGTCGAGCGAACCCGGGTCCCGTTCGGCGATCCGCAGCGCGGCCAGGACGTCCGATTCGAACTTCCGCGGCGCGCGGATTCGTTCCCGCAGCGCGTCCCAGTCGCCGTAGACGTCCAGGAAGTCCGATCGCCGGTCGGATGTGCGGCCCTCCGTGTCGATGGAGGTGGCCAGGTCGGTGCGTCCGGACGAGGTCAGGCCGCCGGGGCCGTTCGGTCCGCCGGCCGGTTCCTCCGGCTCCTGCCATGGCCGGCCGACCGGAATGGCATCCGGCCGTGCGAGTCCGGTCTCGGGATCGGCGAGCGCGTCGACGTGGGCTCGCAGGCGCGGGTCCAGCCACGGCTCGCCGGCCCGGACGTACTCGGGGTAGATGGTCAGGCGCTCGGCCAGCCTGAATCCGGCCTCGGCCGTCCGCGCGGCCAGGTCATCGATCTGCGGCCAGGGGCGTTCCGGGTTCACATGATCGGGGGTGAGCGGCGAAACGCCGCCCCAGTCGTCGATCCCGGCCGCCAGCACCCGGGAGAACTGGTCCTCGATCAGGTTCGGGGGCGCCTGCAGCCGAACCGACGGCCCGAGAACGAGTCTCGCGACGGCAACCGTCGCGACCAGCTCGTCCATCTCGGCGTCGGCCCGCCGGGCGAACGCGGTGTCCGGCTTGGCCCGGAAGTTCTGCACGATGACTTCCTGGATTCCCCGGTAGGCCCGGGACGACCGCCGGATCGCGAAGATCGACTCCACCCGGTCGGCCAGCGTCTCGCCGATACCGATCAGGATGCCCGTGGTGAACGGGATGGAACTGCGCCCGGCGTCCTCGAGCACCCGCAACCGGACCTCCGGATCCTTGTCCGGTGAACCGAAGTGGGCGCCCGACCGGTTCTCGAAGATCTCCCGGGAGGTCGTCTCCAGCATCATCCCCATCGACGGGGCCACCGGCTTCAGGCGCGCCATCTCCTGCCAGCTCATCACGCCGGGGTTCAGGTGGGGGAGCAGGCCGGTCGCCTCGAGCACCCGGATACTGACGGCCCGCACGTAGTCGAGGGTCGATTCGTACCCGGCTTCCTCCAGCCACTGCTTCGCCGCGTCCCACCGGTCCTCGGGTCGGTCGCCGAGGGTGAACAGAGCCTCCTTGCAGCCGAGGGCCCGCCCGGCTTCGGCGATCTCGAGCACCTCGTCGACCGACAGGAACGGTGCCGGGACGCGCCCCGGCGTGGTGGCGAAAGTGCAGTAGTGGCAACGGTCCCGGCACAACCGGGTGAGTGGGATGAAGACCTTCTTGGAGTAGGTGATCACGCCGGGGCGTCCGGCCGCCTGCAGGCCCTGGTCACGCACTCGCGCGGCGCTGGAACACAGATCTTCCAGATCGGCGCCGCGGGCCCGCAGCAGCACCCCGGTCTCGGTCTCGTCCAGCGTGACGCCGTCGCGGGCTCGCCGCAACGCGCGCCGCATGGCACTGGCCGACGGGGCGGGATCGGGCAGAACGGGTTGGGGAAGATCGGTCACGGAAAGTCCTTCGGGGGCGTCGGCGGTCACGGAGTTCGTTCGGCGTCGGTGTCGGCCACCGATGCGTTGCAGGTTTCGCCGAACTCCTCGGCTGACGGCTGGCCGATTGCGGCCACCACCCACGGACGTAGAGCCAGAACCCGGATCAAGGACCCGGATCCGTCGGACTCACGACTGCTGGACTTGCCCCGCCGGGTGTCACCCCGGACCGCCGCCGTGGACCGTTGCACCTGCCGAAGCGGGCACGTGCACCACGATAGCCGGTGCCCTAGGCGAGCCTTACGCTCGGTCGGTCTCTCGCCACCAGAGGACGACGCCGAGCAGGGACAGGGTCACCACGTGTACGGCGGTGCACCACAGGCAGATCGCGTCGACCTTGAACAGTTCGACGTAGACCAGCCACAGCACGCTGGCGGTGCCGATCAGGACGCCCAGCAACCGCAGCAGGGCGACGTCCTTGGCGAACCGGGTGGGCGCGCAGAGCAAGGTCATCACCACGAAGAAGGCCAGGCCGGCCACCGCCACCGGGACCCCGGCGATCACCGACCATTGACTGGTCGTCACCTTCAGGCAGTTGACCGTCTGGGTGCCCGAACAGGCCAGGGTGGTCGAGCCGGTGAAGTGCTCGTACGTCAGGTAGGCCGAGATCAGCAGCGCGGCGATGGACAGGCCGAACGCGATCAGCTGCGGCCGGGAACGGGTCGTCGAGTGGACCTGCGTCATGACGGAAGCGTCTGGGACGTCACAGCCGAGGATGTGCACACCGCGGCCGGCTGGTTGTTGGTCAGCCTGCACAGCGCGGCCGTCACGTAGTTCGCTCCGCCCAGGACGCCCTTGGCGATGTCGGAATCCGGCTTCAGCAGCGCCGCTGCGATCTGGGCCTGGGTCAGCCCGGCGAGCACCTGCGGGTCGTAGGAGGCGCCGCTGATCAGGTATTTGTTGCCGAGGTCGACGAACGGGATGCTGCCGGAAGTGTTGTATTTGGTCACCAACGCCTGGTCGGCGGCTGACGGCTTGTCCAACGGTGCGTACCCGTTTCCGCTTCGTACATTGGTCGTCTCCTCGACGCCGGTGAACGAGAGGTACTGGCTGGTGTAGGTCGCTCCGTGGAAGGTCAGGGTGGCGGTGTTCGGGTAGGAGTCGGACGAGGATGAACTGGTGGTCCCGAGACCGCTGAACGTGCCGAAGCGAGCCAAGGCCGTCACCATCGACCACCGTTCGGCCGCGCAGAACGGGCAGTACTCGGCGCCGATGTACAACACCCGCGGCTTGCCCCCGGCTGTCAGTGCGTCACCGTTGATCGCGGTCATCACCCGGGAGTCCGTGCTGCCCTTGCCGACCGTGTCGTAGTTCGCGGTCGGGATGGACTCCAGCGACGCCGTCAGGGTGGCCGGGGCCGGGCCGGACGGGGCGGCCGCGGCGGGCGGCTTCTGGTTGGCCTTGACGACCACGAACACCACGACGATCAGGACCACGACCAGGACCGGTGCGCCGACGGTCCTCAGCAGGCGGTTGCGCCGATCCCGCCGGAGCCGTTCCTCCCGCAACTTCCGGGCGTGCTCACGAGCCGCCTGCTGATTGGCTGCCCGATTCTTGCCCGCCTGCGGATTCTTGCCCTTGGGGTTGCTCACTGTCGCGCCACGCTCTTCCTCGTGTTGTTCCGGTCTGCCATCGAGTATCGCAAGCCGGCCGGTATCCCACCCCCCTCGGGCAAGACTGAGCCGCAGCATGTGCCCGCGAAGTGGGATCCGGGTCGGCGAGACATGGGAGAAGTCAGTGGGCCAATGTCTTGAGGACCACGACACCCAGCCCCAACGCCAGCAGGATCACGACCAGAAGCGCGCGCCCCCACCACTTCAGGGCGGTGTGACGCACCGCGAGCAGAGCGAACAGACCCATTTCGGCCACCAGCACCCACACGCCGACCCACACCGCGGTGTGCAACCGCACCGCATTCAGCCCGGCCAGGGCGAGCAGCGCCAACGGCAACGCCGACGCGGCCATGATCTGGCCGGAGGCCCACAGCATGTGACGCAGATCCTTGCCGTCCGGGGTGACCCGGTGCACGCCGAGGTGTGCGACGAATTCCGACAGGACGCTCGCGCTGTACAGGCCGCCGGCCGCGATCAGCACATCCAGGGCCTTCTCCCACGGATGTTCGAGCGGGGTGTAACCGGTTATCACCAGCAGCGTGCTCAGGCAGGCGATCGACCCGTAGATGCGCTCGCGCAGCGCGGATGCAGCCAGTTCCTGGGTCACCCCGACCGTCACTCCGACCGGGACGCCGTCGGCCGTGGCCCCGGCGGCGTCGGGGGCGTCCGATGTTCCGGGTCGGGGGGCCGGGGAAGACGAAGAGTGCGCGGTCCAGTTCACGGATCGGAGTGAATCAGTCGACGAGGAGGTGGGCAAGGTTCGGTCGGGCGCGCGTCATCCGTCGGCGAGCATCCTGTTGACCACGGACGTCAGATCCCCCTCGGTGATGGACCGAGGGCCGCCTCCAGTTCTCCGACCTCGGCCGTCATGAGCGTCCGCTCGCGATCGAGCTCAGCCGGGACGACGACCGAGACCTCCCCGGCCATCAGACCGGGCAACGTCACCAGACCTGCCCCAGGGTGAAACCCACGACCGCGGCGCCCAGCCCGGCGACGACGGTTCCGAGCATGTTCGCGACGGCGAAGAACCGGGCCCGTTGCTCGATCAGCCGGACCGTCTCGAAGGAGAGGGTCGAGTAGGTGGTCAGCGCGCCGCAGAAGCCCGTCCCGATCAGCAGTCGCAGGGTGGAACCGCCGCCGGCCAGGGTCGCGCCGGTCAGCACGCCGAGGATCAGGCTGCCGACGACGTTGACGGTGAACGTGCCCCAGGGGAACAGGCTGTCGTGCCGGGCCTGCACGGTCCGGTCGGTCAGGTACCGCAGCGGGGCCCCGACCGCGGCCCCGGCGGCGACGACGAGATATTCGACCATCAGGCGCGCACCCCGCTCGCGATGCGCCGGGTCAGGAACATTCCGCCGCTGACGGCGAGCACCGCGCCGGCGGCGGTGATGGCCAGGTAGGCCAGAGCGGTTCCGCCGCGGCCCTCGCGGAGCAGGTTCGTGATGTCCAGCGAGTAGGTCGAGAACGTGGTGAAGCCGCCCAGCAGGCCGGTACCGAAGAACGGCCGAAGTAGCTGGTGGGGCGTCACGACCTCGTGGATGACGACCATGAAGACCCCGATGACCAGGCATCCGACCAGGTTGATGGTCAGCGTGGCCACCGGGAAGTGCCCGGCCGCGCTGGGCCACCAGAGGCCGACCTGGTAACGCAGCAGGGCGCCGATCACCCCGCCGGCGGCGATCGCACCCAGCACGACCGGGTGGTGACCGTGCAACTCCCGGCGTTGATCGGCGAAGGCCAGGTCGACATCGGGATCGATCGGCTCAGGCCGGGCCCATGGGCCGGGGTGATCCGTCATGGTTGCTCCTACACGTTGGGCCACGCCGCGGGAAGCGGGTCGGCGAAACTGATCGTGTAGGGACCGTTGGCGTCGCGGGTCGGCGTCGACCGGCGGGCGGTTGGTGACGGTGGGCCCCACCACCGTGCGCCCCGTGACGTGTCGCAGGCCCGCGAGGGGCGACGATACTCCACAGCCATGATGACGAATCCGACCTACGCCACCACCGGATCGACCGGGAGGGTGGGCGACATGGTGGCCCGGCGCCTCGCCGCCGCCGGTGTCGCCCAGCGACTGATCGTGCGTGACCCGTCCCGCGCCCCGGAGCTGCCGGGTGCCCAGATCTCCGTCGCCGACTACGTCGACCCGTCGGCCAGCACGGCCGCCCTGACCGGGATCAAGACCCTGTTCATGGTGTCCGCGGCGGAGAAGCCGGACCGGGTGCAGGACCACTTCACCTTCATCGACGCCGCGGCCTCGGCCGGGGTCGAGCTGATCGTGTACCTGTCCTTCTTCGGCGCTGCGGCCGATTCGACCTTCACCCTGGGCCGGGACCACTGGGCGACCGAGGAACATCTGAGGTCGAGCGGGATCGACCACGTGATCCTGCGGGACAACCTCTACCTGGACTTCCTCCCCGGCCTGGTCGGCGACGACGGTGCGATCCGGGGGCCGGCGGGCGACGGTCGGGTGGCCGCCGTGGCCCAGCGCGACATCGCGGAGGTGGCCGCATCGGTCCTGCTGGCGCCGGACGGCCACCGTGGGCGGACGTATCGGCTGACCGGACCGCAGGCGCTCACCCTCGCCGAGGTCGCGGCCACGCTGACCGTCGCCCTCGACCGTCCGGTCCGCTACGTCGCCGAGACCCTGGAGGAGGCGTACGCGTCGCGGGCGGTGTACGGCGCGCCGCGGTGGCAACTCGATGCCTGGGTGAGCACCTACACGGCCATCGCGGCGGGGGAGATGGACGGAGTCAGTGACGACATCCCCGCACTGACCGGGCATCCGGCGACGTCGCTGGCCGACCTGCTCCGATCCTGAACGGCCCGTGCGGCGACCGGCGCTCGGCCCGGAAATCGGGCTTGGTCGCCGCGACTAGCATCGAGACCATCGAAGTCCGCGGCGACGTTGCGGGCGCCTGCCCCGGGACGCCGTAGGTGTCCTGCCAACAAGAGGAGTTCCACTCGTGTCTGTCGTCGCTCATTCCCACGCCGCTGCGCGCGTGAGGGTTCCGGCGGGCACGACCGCCTCCCAGGCAGTGGGTGAGGCCGGGCTCCCGCGCAGCGGCGCCGAGGCGATCGTGGTGGTGCGTGACCAGGACGGCAAGCTCCGCGACCTGGCCTGGTCGCCCGAGCACGACGCCGAGGTGGAGCCGGTCGCGGCCAACACCGAGGACGGACGTTCGGTCATCCGGCACTCGGCGGCGCACGTGCTGGCGCAGGCCGTCCAGCAGCAGTTCCCGGAGGCCAAGCTCGGCATCGGGCCGTTCATCAAGGACGGGTTCTACTACGACTTCTTCGTCGAGAAGCCTTTCACCCCGGAGGATCTCACCGCCCTGGAAAAGCGGATGAAGCAGATCGTGAAGGCCGGGCAGCGGTTCTCCCGCCGGGTCTATCCCTCGGTGGAGGAGGCCCGCGCTGAGCTGGCCGGCGAGCCGTTCAAGCTCGAACTGATCGACGACAAGTCCAGCATCGACGACGCGGAAGTGCTGGAGGTCTCGGCCGGAGGCGTCCTGACCGCCTACGACAACCTGCACGCCCACACCGGGGAGCGGATCTGGGGTGACCTGTGCCGTGGGCCGCATCTGCCGACCACCAAGGGCGTCCCCGCGTTCAAGCTCACCAAGTCCTCCGCGGCGTACTGGCGCGGCGACCAGAAGAACGCGGGCATGCAGCGCATCTACGGCACCGCCTGGGAGAACCAGGAGGCGCTGGATGCGTACCTGCTGGCCCAGGCCGAGGCCGAACGCCGCGACCACCGGAAGCTGGGCAACGAGCTGGACCTGTTCAGCTTCCCGGACCAGCTGGGTTCGGGCCTGGCCGTTTTCCACCCCCGGGGCGGGATCATCCGCAACGAGATGGAGCAGTACTCGCGGCTGCGGCACATCCAGGCCGGCTACGAGTTCGTCAACACCCCGCACATCACCAAGGGCCAGCTGTACGAGACCTCCGGGCACCTCGACTGGTACCGCGAGGGAATGTTCCCGGCGATGCATCTGGACGCCGAATACCAGCAGGACGACGCGGGCAACATCTCCGTGCGCAAACCAGGCCAGGACTACTACCTGAAGCCGATGAACTGCCCGATGCACAACCTGATCTTCGACGCCCGGGGTCGCTCCTACCGGGAACTCCCGTTGCGGCTCTTCGAGTTCGGCACCGTGTACCGCAACGAACCGTCGGGCGTGGTCCACGGCCTGACCCGGGCCCGCGGTTTCACCCAGGACGATGCCCACATCTACTGCACCCGTGAGCAGATGCGTGACGAACTGGCCAGCCTGCTCCGGTTCGTCCTCGATCTGCTCAAGGACTACGGCCTGGACGACTTCTACCTCGAGTTGTCCACCCGCAACCCCGAGAAGTCGATCGGCGACGACGCCACCTGGGAGGAGGCCACCGCGACCCTGGCCGAGGTGGCCGCCGCGTCCGGTCTCGAACTGGTGCCCGACCCGGAAGGCGCTGCCTTCTACGGTCCGAAGATCTCCGTCCAGGCCCGGGACGCCATCGGCCGCACCTGGCAGATGTCGACCATCCAGCTCGACTTCCTGCTGCCGGAACGGTTCGAACTCGAATACTCGGCGGCCGATGGCACCCGCCAGCGCCCGGTGATGATCCACCGGGCCCTGTTCGGCTCGATCGAACGCTTCTTCGGTGTCCTCACCGAGCACTACGCCGGCGCCTTCCCGGCCTGGCTGTCACCGGTGCAGGTGGTCGGGATCCCGGTGGCCGAGGCGTTCGGCGACCACCTGGAGGCCGTGGCCACCGCGGCCAAGGCGCGGGGAATCCGGTTCCAGGTCGACCACTCCGACGACCGGATGCAGAAGAAGATCCGCAACCACACCACCGGCAAGGTGCCGTTCATGCTGTTGGCCGGGGCGGCGGACGTCGAGTCAGGGGCGGTGTCGTTCCGATTCCGCGACGGATCGCAGATCAACGGGGTACCGATCGAGCACGCCGTGGCCGCCATCGACGGGTGGGTCGCCAACAGGGTCAACGCGTCCCCCGATGCGGAGCTGTTCGCCGCCGCGCTCACCCAGGCCGGTTGGGAAGCCCCGCGGGCCGAAAGTGACTGACCACGCCGACGGCGCTGCCGGACTCGTCACGCCCGATGTCGAACTGGTCCACCAGGACGGCGTCGGCGCCCCGGACCGGTGGGCCCGGCTGTGGACACCGCACCGCATGGCGTACGTCACAGCGGAGCCGCGGGTGGCGCCGGAGGCCGGCCCGACCTGTCCGTTCTGTCGCATTCCGACCCTCGACGACGAGGCCGGACTGATCGTCGCCCGGGGTCAGGACGTCTACGCGGTGCTGAACCTGTTCCCCTACAACCCGGGGCATCTGATGGTGGTGCCGTACCGGCACGTCGCGGACTACACCGCACTCACGGCCACCGAGATGGTGGAGCTCGGTGAGTTCACCAGCCGCGCGATGACGGTGCTGCGCAAGGTGTCCGGCCCCCACGGCTTCAACATCGGGATCAACGCCGGGGAGACCGCCGGGGCGGGGATCGCGGCCCATCTGCACCAGCACATCGTCCCGCGCTGGGGCGGCGACTCCAACTTCATGCCGGTGGTCGCGGCGACCAAAGTGCTGCCCCAGTTGCTCGGTGAAACCAGGGCTCTGCTCGCTGCCGCCTGGTGACGCGGCCCGTGGCGGGCCCGGCCGCTCCTGGGTCCCAACCGTCGAACCGCCGACTATCGTGAACGATTGCGGTTGACGGCGGTGGCCCCGCCGTCGTTCCGCTCTGCTTTGTAGCTTCTTGCCACCCACGACCTGAAGGGCAGTCATGCTCAATGCGATCGCCCGCGGATCGGTGTCGAAGGTCACCGATCCGATCGGTCGTGGGCTGCTCAAGATGGGTCTGAGCCCGGACCTGGTGACGGTGATCGGCACGATCGGCGCGGTCGCCGCGTCGATCTCGTTGTTCGGGACCGGTCACCTCTTCTGGGGCACCATGGCGGTCACCGCGTTCGTCTTCTTCGACCTGTTCGACGGGGCGATGGCCAGGGCCCGCGGGTTCGGTACCGACTTCGGTCTGGTGCTGGACGCCTCGTGCGACCGCATCGCCGACGGCGCCCTGTTCGGCTCGCTGGCCTACTACAGCTTCGTGATCAAGCACGACACGTGGCTGGGCTCGGCCTGCCTGCTGATCCTGGTGGCCGGACAGGTGATCTCCTACGTCAAGGCGCGAGCCGATTCGGTCGACCTCAGGATCGGCGGCGCCCTGGCCGAGCGAGCCGAGCGCAACGTGCTCGGTCTGGTCGGGGCGGGTCTGGCCGGGCTCGGTCTGAAGATCGCACTGCCGATCTGCCTGTGGCTGCTCGCCGCGGCCTGTCTGGTGACGGTCGTTCAACGGCTGGTGCAGGTGCGACAGGCGGCCAAGGCCAAGGGCGACCCGGCGACCAAGGCTCCGTCCGGCGCGTCCGGGCGCGGACCCGCCGCCGGCCGTCAGCGGTGAGCGAGACCTCCGACGCGCTGATCGGCCTCGGATACACGGCCGCCTGGGCCGCCGCGAAACGGCTCCCAGCCGGTGCCGCGTACGCGCTGGCCGATCGGGCCGCCGATCTGGCGATGACCCGGCGCGGGCCGGCCGTGGTCCAGTACGCCCGGAATCTGCGGCGGGTGCTCGGCCCCGGGGCGACACCGGAAACGCTGTACGCGACGACGGGGAAGGGTCTGCGGTCGTACGCGCGGTACTGGCTGGAGACCTTCCGCCTGCCGGTGATGGACAAGGACGAGGTCGCCGTCCGGGCGCTTGCCGCCTCCACCGGCATGCACCACATCGCCGAGGCGGTCGATGCCGGCCGGGGTGTGGTCGTGGCCCTGCCGCACTCGGGGAACTGGGACGTGGCCGGGCTGATGCTGGTCCACCAACAGGGATCCCTGGTCAGCGTGGCCGAACGGCTGCGTCCGGAGAGCCTGTACCGGAAGTTCGTGGCCTACCGCGAATCGCTCGGCATGGAGATCCTGCCGCTCACCGGTGGATCGGCACCGGCGTCATCGGTGCTCAAGGATCGGCTCCGGGCCGGCAAGGTCGTGTGTCTGCTCGGCGATCGCGACCTGACGGCCAGCGGCGTGCCGGTCACCTTCTTCGGGCAGCAGACCCGGATGCCGGCCGGGCCGGCGATGCTGGCCGCGCTGACCGATTCCGTCCTGGTCACCGCGCGCCTGACCTTCCTGCAGGACGGATCCGGACGGGGTTGGGGGGCCACCGTGTCAGCCCCGATCGAGTTGCCCGGCACGAGATTGGCCGAGCGGGTCAGGAACGGCACGCAGATCATCGCCTCGGCCTTCGAGGCGGGCATCGCCGAGGTCCCTCATGATTGGCACATGCTCCAGAGACTCTGGCTCGAGGATCTGCCGGAAGGCCACGAGGCGGCCGAACCGGCCGCGAACCGGCCGGCCGGCGGAACGCGGGCCGGGGCATGAGGATCGGCCTGGTGTGCCCGTACTCGTTCGACATCCCGGGCGGAGTGCAGGGGCATGTGGCCGACCTGGCGACCACGTTGATCGGGCTCGGACACGAGGTGTCGGTACTCGCTCCGGGGGACGACGACGGTGACTTCCCAGACTTCGTGGTGCCGGCCGGCCGCAGCGTCGGGATCCCGTACAACGGGTCGGTCGCGCGGCTCTCGTTCGGGCCGGTGTCCTACGCCCGAGTCCGCAAGTGGGTCAGGGCCGGACATTTCGACGTGCTGCACCTGCACGAGCCGGTCGCGCCCAGCCTGTCGATGCTCGCCCTGATCGTGGCCGACGGCCCGATCGTCGCCACGTTCCACACGGCCAATCCCCGGTCGAAGATGCTCGCCGCCTTCCAGGGCCTGCTCCAGCCTTTCCTGGAGAAGATCACCGGCCGGATCGCGGTCAGTGACCTGGCCCGGCAGGTGCAGGTCGAGCACCTCGGCGGGGACGCGGTGGTCATCCCGAACGGCGTCGACGTGGCGACCTACGCTGCCGCCCGGCCGCTACCCGGCTATCCCCGTGACGGGGGGACCATCGGGTTCATCGGACGGTTCGAGGAGCCGCGGAAGGGCATGTCGACGCTGCTCGACGCGCTGCGGATCCTGCGCGTGGACCGCCCGGAACTGCAGTTGGTGGTGGCGGGCAGCGGCGACGAGAAGGAACTGATCGAGATGGCCGGTGATTTCGCCGGTCACGTCAGATCGCTCGGACTGATCTCCACCGCCGACAAGGCGTCTCTGCTGCACTCGGTGGACCTGTACTGCGCACCCAACACCGGCGGCGAGAGTTTCGGCATGATCCTGACCGAGGCGATGAGCGCCGGCTGCGCGGTGGTGGCCAGCGATCTGGACGCATTCGCCCGTGTGCTCGACGACGGTGCCGCCGGGGTGCTCAGCCCGGTGGAGGATCCGGAGGCGCTGGCCGTGGCGATCGGCGGCCTGCTCGACGATCCGGCCCGGCGGGCCGAGCTGGTCGCGGCGGCCCGAACGGCCGTCGCCGCCTACGACTGGCCGGTCGTCGCCGGTCGGATCGTGAAGGTCTACGAAACCGTCATCGCCGCCGATCCCCGGTCGGTCGTGGCCGCCGACTGATGACCACCTTCGTCGTCGTCGTCCTGTTGGTCGTGCTGCTGGTCGCCGCGTTGCGGTTGTGGCTGACGGCCAACCGGCTGGATCGGCTGCACGTCCGGACCGAGGCGGCGTGGCAGGCCCTGGAGGGGGCGCTGTCCCGGCGGATCGTCGCCACTCGGGCGGCCGCCGCAGCCGGGGCGTTCGCCGAGCCCGACGCCGATCGGCTGCGTCATCTGACCAGCCTGGCCGACCATGCGCCGCGGGCCGGCCGGGCGGACGCCGAGAACGACCTGTCCCGCGCGCTCGCCGCCCAGCCGCCGGTGGTCGAGCCGGAACTGGCGGCCGAACTGAACGACGCCGGCGAGCGCGTCGTGCTGGCCCGCAGCTTCTACAACGACGCAGTGCGTGACACCAGAGCCTTGCGGGCCGTGTGGTTCACCCGGATGTTCCGGCTGGCCGGCCGAGCGGCCATGCCGGACTACTTCGAGATCGCCGATCACGTCCCGGTCGGCCCGGCGGAGCGGACCGCGGCCCGGGTCATCCTGCTGGACGAGAAGCACCGGGTGCTGATGTTCGCCAGCCGCGACAGCGGGCAGCTGGTCTGGTTCCCGACCGGCGGCGGGGTCGAGCCAGGGGAGGACCTGCGTGCGGCCGCGGTGCGCGAGCTGCGGGAGGAAACGGGACTGCATGTGGCCGCCGGGGATCTGGTGGGCCCGATCTGGCGTCGGTCGGCCCGGTTCGTCTTCACCGGGGTGCTGTACGCACAGACCGAGTTCTACTTCGTCGGCCGGGCGCCCGCCGGATACCGGATCGACGTCGCCGGCTTCACCGAACTGGAGAAGGAGGTCATCGCCGGGCACCGATGGTTCTCCACCGACGACCTCGCGGCTGCGGCGTCGTCCGCCCGGGTCTATCCCGAGCAGCTGGGCGATCGGCTGGGGGAGGCCGTCGCCGCTCTTGACCGGTCGGGCGCGGCCCCCGATCTCACCGAGATCCGCTGACCAGGCGCGCTGCGTCGGTCCCTCCGGATTTGTGTGCCCCGGCGGGTCTGACTGTTTCCATACGCGCTCGCGACCTACGGTGAGTCCATGCGCTCCGCCCGAGTCCTCGCTGCTGTTGCCATTCCGGTCCTGATCCTGTCCGCCTGCTCGTCGAAGAAGTCCCCGGCACCGTCCACGACGGCCGTGGTCAGCAGCGCTCCGGTCAGCAGTCCGGCCGTGAGCTCCAGTCCGCCCGTCTCCTCGGCGCCTGCCCCTTCGAAGACCACGACGGCCAAGACAACAGCGCCCGCGGTGAAGCCGGGCGCGACCGATCCGTTGACCGGTCTGGCCCCGAGCAAGAACCCGGTCCTGGCCGTCAAGATCGACAACACGTACTTCGAGGTCGCGCAGTTCGGTGTTTCCGACGCCGACATCGTCTTCGTCGAACAGGTCGAGGGCGGCCTGACCCGCCTCATCGCGGTGTTCCACACCACGCTGCCGACCGAGGTCGGTCCCGTTCGCAGCGTCCGATCGACCGATGCCCAGCTCCTGCCCGTCTTCGGCCGGCCCGGACTGGTGTTCTCCGGGGGCGCGGGAGGTCCGCTGGCCGACCTGGCCAAAACCGCCGTCGTCGACACCTCGGCTCTGGGCGGCGACTACTTCCGGTCGAGCGTGGCCACCGGGACGTACAACCTGCACGCCGATCTGACCAAGATCGCCAAGGACGCGACCGGGCTCGGCGCGGTCCAGCCCATCGGCCTCACGTTCGTCAAGAGCTCGGCCGCGGTGAGTGCGGGCGCGAAGGTGAAGTCCATCTCCGTGGTCATGGAGGCGGGCCTGACCGACTTCAGTTGGACCGGCGGACGCTTCGTCCGGATGCGGAACGACGCGCCGGTCTCCGACTACCAGGGCAAGGTCGAAGCCGCCGACAACGTGCTGGTCATGCACGTGACCGACACTCCGGACGGCACTGTGGACACCAACGGTCAGCCGTCCTACCTGACCCAGACGGTCGGCTCGGGCAAGGTGACGCTCTACCGTGACGGGCACGCCGTCGCCGGCACCTGGAAGCGGGCCACGGCGACCGGGCGGTTCACCTTCCAGGACGCGAAGGGACACGCGCTGCCGTTCAAGCCCGGCAAGACCTGGGTGATGCTCGCTCCGCAGACCGCGGTGGTCACCACCACCTGACCGGTCAGTCGGTGTGCAGGCCCCGGGCCGCGCGCAGTGTGGCCAGGGCTTGGTCGTCCAGTTCCAGGTCGACCGCGTCGAGTGCCTCCCGCAGTTGCTCCGGGCTGGACACGCCGAGGACGGGCACCGACGACGGCAATGCCTGCATCAGGTAGGCCAGCACCACCTGGTTCGCTGTGGCGCCGAGGCGGTGGGCGGTGGATCGCACCGCCTCCAGCTGTACTCCGGTGGCGCGGTGGTGGTACTCCGCCGGAATCGCCCGATCCGGCCGTGAATAGGCACCCTGCAGCAGGGCCGCGTACGCGAACACCGTCATGCCCTCGTCGGCGGCGTACGCGGCCTGGGCATCGTCCAGCGCCACCTGCGGCCAGAACTCGGCGCCGGCCGCCGGTGTCAGGTACGTGTGCCGCATCTGGATGGCTTCGTACCGGGACCAGCCGTTCTCGTCGCTGATCCGGTGGGCCTCCCGCAGCCGGTCCAGCGTCAGGTTGCTGCATCCGATGGTGCCGACCTTGCCCGCGCGAACCAGGTCGTCCAGGGCCTGCAGGGTCTCCTCCAGTGGGGTGTCCGGGTCGTTGACGTGCGTGTAGAGCAGGTCCACCCGGTCCAGGCCAAGCCGAGTCAGGGATCCGTCGATCTGCGTGGTCACGGCGGACGCGGACAGGCCCTGCATCTGGTCGAAGCCGGAACCGCCGGGCCGGGGCCGGGCACCGATCTTGGTGGCGATCAGCAGGTCTTCCGGGCCGCCTCTGGTCGCCAGGTACTGCCCGAGAAACGTCTCGCTCTCGTCGCCCGTCATGCCCTCCACCCAGAACGGGTAGTTGTTGGCGGTGTCGATGGTGACGCCACCGGCGTCGACGAACTGCTCGAGCAGTGCGGCCGACCGATCCGGGGCGATGGTGGACCCGAAGTACATGGCACCCAATGCCTGCGGGCCGTAGGCGGGGGCAGATCGGAAGGGGCTCACTGCGGGACTCCGATTCTGAGGGTGGGCCCGCCACGAGGGTTCGCGCGGGCCGGTTCAGGCCAGCCAACCGGACACGTCCGTCGGTCGGCGCTCGGCCGCGCGGTCAGCGATCGCGGCGAGCCGGTGCACGGCGGTCGTCAGCTTCTCCGGCGGCTGGCTGAACGGTAGCCGCAGGTAGGACTCCATGGTTCCGTCGGGCCCGAATCGGGGACCAGGGGCGATGCGAAGGCCGACCGACGGCGCCAACCGGGCCAGTTCCGACGCGAACGGTCCGGGCAGCGCGACCCAGAGGAAGGCGCCTCCGGTCGGCCGGCTGGCCTGCCACCGGGGCAGGAGCCGGGTGAGGGCTCCGGTGAGCGTCGCCGCCCCGGAGGCGAGGCGCCCCCGTTGCAGATCGAGGGCGTCCTGCGGATCGCGCAGCAGGTGGATCGCCAGCAACTGGTCCAGTACGGGGCCGGACATGTCACCCAGTGCCCGGCCGGTGGCCAACCGGTTGATCAGCGTCGGGGCGGCGCGGATCCAGCCGATCCGCAGACCGCCCCAGAACGACTTGGAGAGCGAGCCGAGCGACACCATCCGCAGTCCGCTGTCGAACGACGCCATCCGGGGCGGGAGGGCTTCCCGCCCCGGGAAGGACATGTCCCGGAACGACTCGTCGATCAGCAGCGGGGTGTTGCTGGCGCGAGCGGCCCGGGCGACGGCGGCCCGGGTCTCGGCGTCCATCACGGCACCCGTCGGATTCTGGAAATCCGGGATGAGATAGGCCAGTCGGGGAGCCGTCTGCCGCAGGGTGGCGGCGATCAGATCAGGGTCCCACGGGCCTCCGCACTGCTCCTGGTCCGGCCCGGGCAGGCCGACCGGACCGGGTATCCGGCGGGCGGCCCGGATGGCGTCAAGGGCCAGGGGATAGGTCGGGCACTCGATCAACACCCGGTCCCCCGGGGCTGTGAGTTCCTGCAGGGTCAGGGTGAACGCGTGCTGGGCCCCGTTGGTGACCAGGATCTGGTCGGCCGTCGTTGGGACTCCGTCGAGGGTGTAGCGATCGGCGATCGCCTCACGCAGCCCCAGCAGCCCGTACGGGCTGTAACCGTCGCCGCCCAGGTGGGCCGGAAGGTCGGCCACGGCCTTGGCCGCAGCCGCGGTGATCGCCTCGGCCGGCGCGGGCAGGCTCGCCGTGGCGAGATCGATGACGTCAGGCCCGCTGGGCTCCGGAACGCCGAACCAGCCGGCCGGCCCGACGCTGCGGGCCGGATCCGCCACCGCCCCGGAGTCGGTGCCCGGCAGCCGCAGCCGACTTCCGGAGCCTCGCCGTGAGTCCAGCCAGCCTTGCTGGCGAAGCAGCGTGTACGCCGCGGCCACCGTGGTCCGGGACAGGGTCAGCCCGGCGGCCAGCTCGCGTTCACTGGGCAGACCGGCGCTGACGGCGAGCCGACCGTCCAGGACCGCGTTGCGGATGCGCTCGGCGAGGTTGCGATAGGCCGGGCCGGACCCGCCGGCCGGAAGTGGCCCGAGCCGGCGGACCAGCGTGGCGGCGGAAATCCGGGCAGTGGACTCATTCATGCGGTCCAGTCTGCCCGGTCTGCCCCTCAATGGACAGGCCTTCGGATGCCACTTCTTCGAAAGTGGCTATGGGGCGACCGGCCAATTGTCCAGCATGATGGCGGAGTGTCCACCGAAGCGGTCCTGCCCCGTACCCCTCGTCGCCGTACCCCACTCGCCGTGCTGGCCCCGATCCCGGCCGATCGCCGGATCCGCCGGTTCGGCCAGCTCGTCATCGGGTTGGTGCTCTACGGCTTCACCATGGGACTGATGGTCCGGGCCGTGTTCGGGCTGGACCCCTGGGACGTGTTCCACCAGGGCCTGACCAAACTCATCGGTCACTGGGTGCACCTGTCCTACGGCACGGTGATCACCGGCGCTTCCGTGGTAGTGCTGCTGGCCTGGATCCCGCTGCGCCAGCGCCCTGGCATCGGCACGGTGCTCAACGTGCTGATCATCGGCTGGACCACCGACGCCACGCTCGCCGTCATCCACCCCACCGGGACGCTCGCCGTCCGGATCCTGTTCCTGCTGGCCGCGGTGATCGGGAACGCGGTCGCCGGCGCGCTGTACATCGGGGCCGGACTCGGCCCTGGTCCCCGCGACGGGCTGATGACCGGCATGGTGGCCCGCGGTATCGGCTCGGTGCGCGTGGTGCGTACGTCGATCGAGCTGTCCGTGCTGTTGGTCGGCTGGTTGGGCGGAGGGGCCGTCGGACTGGGCACCGCTGTCTATGCGCTGGCCATCGGGCCGCTCCTGCAGCTGTTCCTGCCGCGGCTGCGGGTGCCGTCCCCGGAGACCGGCGACGGCCAGGTCGGCCGTTCGTCCGAGGGTGACCGGGCCGACAACGACAACGACGGTGCGTTGCCGGTGGAGTTCCTCGAGGGCCGATAGCCTTACCGGCATGAACACCCTTCTTGTCACCCTGCACGTCGTCGCGGCGGTGTTCATCGTCGGGCCGATGGCCATCCTGCCGCAGACCGCCATGAAGGCCATCCGCGCAGGCGAGGGCGCCATCGTCGAACGAGTGGCCCGGTCGACCATGATCTTCAGCCTGCTCTCCCTGCTGGTGGCGGTCCTCGGGTTCGGCGCGCTCGCCACCGCAGACAAGAGCAACGACTGGAGCATCTCGACCCCGTGGGTGCTCATCGCCCTGCTGGTGTACGTCGTGGCGGTCGCCCTCAGCCTGCTGGCCGTCGTGCCCGCCCTGCGCAGTGCAGGCGAGCACCTTCTCGACCCGGCCGGCGAGAACCTACGGTCGAAGGACTACACCCGGATCGCCATGGCCTCGGGCATCGTGTCGTTGTTGCTCGTCGTCGTGGTCGTCCTGATGGTCTGGAAGCCCTGACCGGACCCCCGGTCCGACGCCGCAGAGCGTGAACTGGCAGTGGCGGTGAGTGGTCCGACGTAGGATTTTCATCGATCGGCTGCGCCGCGGGCTTTTGCGCGGCCGATGTCCACCACCATGTGGGGCGACCGTGCCGCGGTCGCCCGCACCGATGCGCAAGGGGTACTTCGCAGATGAGCGGCCACTCCAAATGGGCTACCACCAAGCACCAGAAGGCGGCCAAGGACGCCAAGCGGAGCAAGGCGTTCGCCAAGTTGATCAAGAACATCGAGGTCGCGGCCCGGATGGGCGGCGGTGACCCGGACGGCAACCCGACCCTGTGGGACGCCATCCAGAAGGCCAAGAAGACCTCGGTTCCGATCGACAACATCAACCGCGCCGTCAAGCGAGGCTCGGGAGCCGAAGCCGGTGGGGCCGACTACCAGGGCATCACCTACGAGGGGTACGGCCCCAACGGCGTGGCCATGATGATCGAGTGCCTCACCGACAACCGCAACCGTGCGGCCAGCGAGGTCCGGGTAGCCGTCACCCGGAACGGCGGCAACATGGCCGATCCCGGATCGGTCTCCTACCTGTTCAGCCGCAAGGGTCTGGTGGTCGTCCCCAAGTCAGAGGGGCTGACCGAGGACGACCTGCTGATGGCGGTGCTGGACGCCGGCGCCGAGGAGGTCTCCGATTCCGGTGACGTGTTCGAGATCGTCTCCGAGGCAACCGATCTGGTCGCCGTGCGGACCGCGGTCCAGGAGGCCGGCATCGACTACGACTCGGCCGACCCCACGTTCATCGCGTCGCTCAACGTGCCGCTGGACGTCGAGGGTGCCCGCAAGGTGATGAAGTTGGTCGACGCCATCGAGGACCTGGACGACGTCCAGAACGTGTACACCAACGCCGAGATCCCCGACGACGTCCTGGCCGCCCTGGACGAGGAGTAGCGCCGGTCCTCGCCCTCCGGCGTGGCGGTCCCGATCGACGCCCGCGGGCCGGGTAACGTCCATCGGACAAGTGTTCGGCACGCGGCCGGATTCGTGTCGGAAGGTGGTTCCCTGGTGCGAGTGCTCGGGGTCGATCCGGGGCTGACCCGATGTGGGGTCGGCGTGGTCGACGGGGGACCGGGCCAGAAGCCGACGCTGGTCGAGGTGCTGGTGGTGCGCACGCCGCCGGAAGACGACATCGCGTATCGGCTGCTGGCGGTGGCCGAGCGGGTCGAAGCCCTGCTCGATCAGCACCGACCCGACACGGTGGCCATCGAGCGGGTGTTCAGCCAGTCCAACGTCCGGACCGTGATGGGTACGGCCCAAGCGGCCGGCGTGGTCGCGCTGGCCGCCGCCCGGCGCGGCATCCCCGTCGCCTGGCACACTCCGAGCGAGGTCAAGGCCGCCGTCTCCGGCAACGGAAACGCCGACAAGGCGCAGGTCACGGCCATGGTCACGCGCCTGCTCAGGCTGGACGCGGCGCCGAAGCCGGCCGATGCCGCCGACGCGCTCGCGCTCGCCATCTGTCATCTGTGGAGGTCGCCCATGCAGAGCCGGTTGGCCGCTGCGTTGTCCACCTCGGTGTTGGCCGCCCGTCCGGCTCGGATCGGGAGCGTGGGCCGATGATCGCCTCCGTCCGCGGCACGGTCACCGCCATCACCCTCGATCACGTCGTGGTCGAGGTGGGTGGGGTCGGTCTGGCCATCCGCACCACGCCGTCGACCCTGGCCGGCCTGCGCCGCGGCGAGGAAGCCCGCCTGGCCACCACGCTGGTCGTCCGGGAGGACTCCCTCACCCTGTTCGGATTCGCCTCGGACGAGTCGAAGGAGCTGTTCGAGCTGGTGCAGTCGGTGTCCGGAGTCGGACCGAAGATCGCGCTCGCGCTGATCGCGGTGCTGGAGCCGGAGGAGCTCCGCCGTGCCCTGGCCTCCGGCGACTACAACACGCTGACCAGGGCTCCGGGTATCGGCCGCAAGGGCGCCGAACGCCTGGTGCTGGAACTGCGGGACAAGGTCGGTGTGGTGTCCACGGCGACCGCCTCGGGTGGACCGGCCGCGGCGGTGGCCTGGCGTCCCAAGCTGTCCGAGGCGTTGGTCGGGCTCGGCTTCACCGTCAAGCAGGCCGACGACGCGATCGCCACCCTGGCCTCCGATACCGAGGACGCCGCGGTGCGTGACGGCGACGTCGGTCTGCTGCTGCGCCGGGCGCTCGGCCTGCTCGGGCGACACCGGTGACGTCGATGGGCGACCCCAGGGCCGATCAGGTGGCCGGGGCCGAGGATCAACTCGATCCGGCCCTGTTGCCGGGGGACGCCGAGGTCGAAGCCTCGTTGCGGCCGCGGACCCTGTCGGAGTTCGTCGGTCAGGTGAGGGTCCGCGAGCAGCTCGAGCTGGTGCTGTCCGCAGCCAAGCTCCGCTCCGCTGTGCCGGACCACATCCTGTTGGCCGGTCCGCCCGGCCTGGGCAAGACCTCTCTGGCCATGATCATCGCGGCCGAGCTCGGTGCGGCCATCCGCCTGACGTCCGGACCGGCCCTGGAACGGGCCGGCGATCTGGCCGCCATGCTGTCGAACCTGGTCGAGGGCGACGTCCTGTTCATCGACGAGATCCACCGCATCGCCCGGCCGGCGGAGGAGATGCTGTACCTGGCCATGGAGGACTTCCGGGTCGACGTGATGGTCGGCAAGGGGCCGGGAGCCACGTCCATCCCGCTCGACATCGCCCCGTTCACCCTGGTCGGCGCGACGACCCGGTCCGGGCAACTGACCTCCCCGCTGCGCGACCGGTTCGGCTTCACCGCCCACATGGAGTTCTACACACCGGAAGAGCTGCTGCGCGTGATCAGCCGGAGCGCCGGAATCCTGGGTATGGGACTGCCTAAGGACGCGGCGGCCGAGATCGCCAAACGCTCGCGGGGCACACCGCGGATCGCCAACCGACTGCTGCGTCGGGTGCGGGACTTCGCCCAGGTGAGGGCGGACGGGGTGGCCGATCTGGCCGTGGCCCGGGCTGCGCTGAAGGTGTACGACGTCGACGAGCTCGGTCTGGACCGGCTGGACCGGGCCGTTCTGACCGCGCTGTGCCAATCGTTCGGCGGCGGACCGGTCGGCCTGACCACGTTGGCCGTGGCCGTCGGTGAGGAGCCGACCACGGTCGAGGAGGTCTGCGAACCCTTCCTGGTCCGGCTGGGCATGCTGGCGCGCACCCCGCGCGGCCGGATCGCGACCCCTCTGGCCTGGTCGCACCTCGGCCTCGAGCAGCGGCCGGGTACCGCGTTCACCGGGACGTTGTTCGACGAGGACGCCTGATCGTGGCTGGTCAGCCACGGTTCCGGAACGGACGTGGACCGCGGCGGCACGACGTGCGCTGCACGCTGATGTGACGTACGTCCGGTACCCTCGGATCTGTCTGTCGCGGATCTCAGCGGCGAGCAGTCGAAATCCCTCCGAACCGAACCGGGCCGGAACTTCGGATGCCGTCCCAGCGTTCTCCGCCCGAGGCGCACGTGTTCGTCTGGTCCGGTGCACCTCGGCCGCCGGGACGACCACACTTTGAAGATGCATTTGGTGCACCGGAAGTCGTATTCGGTGCCGCAGGAACATTTCGGTCCAGGAAGTACCCGATGGACGGATGCCGACCGGCATGCCGCCCGAGAAGCAACTCGAGGAGAAGCATGCAGAACTTCGCGCTTTTGATCCTGATGTTCGGCGCGGTCGGCGTGATGATGGTCTTCGGCTCCCGCAACAAGAAGAAGATGGCCCTGAAGGCGGCTGAGCTGCAGGCGGCCATCGTCCCCGGCACTCGGGTGATGACCACCTCCGGTCTGCACGCCACCGTCACCGCGGTCGCCGACGACACCATCGAACTCGAGATCGCCCCCGGTATCTACACCACCTGGGTCCGCGCCGCCGTCCGCGAGATCGTCGTCCCGGCCGGCGACGAGGAGTTCGCCCAGACCGAGTACGACGACGCCGACTACGCCGAGCTGTCCGGCCAGGAGATCGAGCCGATCCACGATGATCACCCGTCGCTGGAGAAGCGCAGCAACGACGTCAACTAAGGTCGTTCATCACGCCCGGGACCCTGCGGGGTTCCGGGCTGAACGCTTGGGCGCAATCGCCCAGGCGGGTTGACGATTGTCGGTTCACTGCCGGGGTCGCCTGGTACGTATTGAAGGAGATAGGCGCGACGTGGCAAGCCCTGCTGGTCAGTTCCGACCCTGGCGGTTGATCACCGCCTTCGCGATCCTGGTGGTCGTTCTCTACGGCCTGGTCTTCGGCACCAAGGGATCCAATTCCCCGAAGCTGGGCATCGACCTGCAGGGTGGGACACAACTCACACTGACGGCACACACCGTCGACGGATCGGTGCCGTCGAAGACGGCGATGCAGCAGGCTCAGGACATCCTGATCAAGCGGGTGAACGCCAGTGGCGTCACCGGAGCCCAGGTGCAGATCGACGGGAACACGACGCTCACCGTCACCACCCCGGGGAACCAGGACCTGTCCACGCTGACCAACTCGGCGCGGCTGAACATTCGCCCGCAACTCGCCCAGGGGTACGACTACGACCTGGTCAGTGCCGCGTCGACGGCCACCAGTGGGACCGCCACGAGCGGCGCCGCGACTACTGGGGCGAAGACATCGAGTTCGGTCGTCGCCGGCGAGCCCGGCACGTCCACCAAGGCCGCCACCACGTCGTCCGCCGCTCCGTCGCCGCAGGGCCTGCGCGCGGCCGCTGCCGCGACCACGTCGGCCACGACCGGCGCCACCACGACGTCGACCACCAAGTCGACCGCGAAGTCGACGACCACCACGGCCCCGGCGGCGTCCTCCGGTGCCGTCGCGTCGTCGGGCGCCGCCGCGACCACCGCGGCGTTGAAGAAGACCTGGCCGATCGCCGGGAGCAACCCGAAGAACCCGGACCAGCCCGCCGCCACCACGGCCGAAGGTTGGGCGGCGTGGGTCACCGCGGCGGAGACCGCGGCGAGCAACGGAACCATCAGCTGCACCGACGTTAACAAGGCGGCCGGCGTCGACCTGCCCGATCTCCCGCTGATCGCATGCGGAACCTCCGCCAACGGGGGCGGGGTCTACGTCTTGGACAAGACGCTGATCCAGGGCAGCGAGATCAAGAGCGCCGCCGCCGGGCTGGACACCAGCAGCGGTGCCGGCTGGGTCGTCAACCTGTCGTTCAAGAGCGACGGCTACAAGACGTGGTCGAGCTACACCTCGACCTCGGCGAACATCGGTAAGCAGACCGCCTTCACCCTCGATGGCGAGGTCATCTCCAGCCCGTCCATCAAGCAGGCGATCACGACTGTGACCACGATGATCAGCGGCAGCTTCACGCAAGCCACCGCGAATGACCTGGCCAACTCGTTGAACTTCGGTGCCCTTCCGCTCGACTTCAAGCAGAGCGCGTCGACCACCATCAGCGCCGAACTCGGTTCGCAGTACCTCGACGCCGGCCTGATCGCCGGCGGCATCGGCTTGCTGCTCGTCGTCCTGTACTGCCTGGTCTACTACCGCCTGCTCGGGTTGATCACCATCGGCTCGCTCGTGCTCTCCGGTGGACTGGTGTACGCGATCATGGTGCTGCTCGGCCGCTGGATCGGCCTGAGCCTGGACCTGGCCGGTGTGGCCGGCCTGATCGTCGCCATCGGCATCACGGCCGACTCGTTCGTCATCTACTTCGAACGGCTCAAGGACGAAGTCCGAGAGGGTCGGACCTTCCGGTCCGCCGTCCCGCGGGGCTGGGAACGCGCGAAGCGCACCATTCTGTCCGCCGACGCGGTTTCGTTCCTGTCGGCCGTCATCCTGTACCTGGTCGCCGTGGGTGACGTGAAGGGCTTCGCGTTCACGCTGGGGCTGTCCACCGTCCTCGACCTGGTGGTCGTCTACCTGGTGACGCACCCGCTGGTCGCCCTGGCCTCCGGCAGCAAGATCTTCAACTCGGCCCGCTTCTCCGGCCTGGGGGCAGTCGCTGCCGCCGGCGCCCGCCAGCGTGCCGCGACCGCTCGCCTGACCGCGAAGGAGGCCTGAGATGGCAACGGACACCGCATCAGTGGCCACGCACGACGAGGCGGCCCGACTCAGCCGGGAGATGCACACCGGTAGTTTCGTCTCGCGGCTGTCCACCGGCACCGGAGCGTTCGATGTGATCGGACGCCGGCGCTACTACTACGTGCTCTCCGGCTTCCTGGTGGTGGCGTCGCTGCTGCTGATCATCATCAAGGGCTTCCACCTCGGCACCGACTTCGCCGGCGGGTCGAAGCTGACGTTCACCCCCACCAACTCGGTGTCGGTCGCCCAGGTGACCGAGGTGCTGGACAAGACCTACGGCAACGGCGTGGTGGAGAAGGTCCAGACGCTGGGCGGCAAGACGCTCCAAGCCACGATGACCTCGCTGAGCGAACCGCAGATCGCGGCGGGTAAGAGTGCGCTGACGAAGGCGTTCAACCTCCCGGCGTCGTCCGTCTCGGGCTCGGAGGTCTCGTCGACCTGGGGTTCGCAGATCTCGGATCGGGCCATCCTGGCCGTGGTCATCTTCTTCATCGCCGTCGGCATCTTCATCTGGGTCCGGTACGAGAAGCGAGTGGCGGCCGGGGCCCTGGTCTCGGTGCTGCACGACGTCATCGTCACCTCCGGGATCTACTCGCTGGCCGGGTTCGAGGTCACCCCGGCGACGGTCATCGGCATGCTGACCATCCTCGGATTCTCGCTGTACGACACCGTGGTGGTCTACGACAAGGTCCAGGAGAATGCCAAGGGCATGACCTCGCTGCTGCGGCGTACCTACCCGGAGACGGCCAACCTGGCCGTCAACCAGACGCTGATGCGCTCGCTGAACACGTCGCTGATCGCCCTCCTGCCGGTGGTCGGACTGCTCGTCGCCGGTGTGGCCGTGCTTGGCGGCGGCACGCTCAAGGACCTCGCGCTGGTCCTGCTGGTCGGCATGCTGGTCGGGGCCTACTCGTCGATCTTCGTGGCGGTACCGGTGGCCGTTGACCTCAAGATGCGAGAGATCACCATCCGGAACCACACCGCGCGCGTGCTCGCCAAGCGCAAGCAGGACGGCACCATCGTCGACGCCGACGGTGACCCGGTCGGGGTCAAGACGGCCGACGGCACCGTCCGCCACGTCAGCGCCCCGGTCAAGGTGACTCCGGTTACGGTCGGCATGAAGGCCAGTGCCGCGCCGCGGCCCGGCGTCAAGCCGCAGCGTCCCGCGCGACCGGCCTCGACCAAGATGGTCAACGGGAAGCCCGTCGTCGAGAAGGCCGCTCCGACCACCGCTGCCACCGAAGAGCCGGCTCCGAGTTCCATCGCCGAGTTGGCCTCCCAGGCGGTCAACCGCCCCCAGCCGACGGCCAAGCCGAAGCCGGGAAGCAAAGCGGCCCGCCCCACCGGCAAACGTGGCCGCTGACCTCACCGGTCCCTCCGGCGAGCCTTCGGCCCGGGCCGGGGCGGCCATCGATCGTCTGACGCGCGTCGCGCCGGACTTCCCCGTCCCGGGGGTGCTGTTTCGCGACCTCACACCGGTGCTGGCCGATGCCGACAGCCTGCGGCTGATCGGAGTGGCCCTCGCCGTCGGTTTCGGGCCGTTCGACGTGGTGGCCGGGCTGGAATCCCGGGGCTTCCTGCTCGGCACGGCGGTCGCCATGGCTGCCGGTACCGGGGTCCTGGCCATCCGCAAGCCGGGCAAGCTGCCCGGCGACATCCTGTCCGAGGAATTCGACCTCGAATACGGGACGGCGACGCTGGAGCTCAACCCGTCCGATGTCGCCGACGGTGCCCGCGTGCTGGTGGTCGACGACGTGTTGGCCACCGGCGGGACGGCGGCGGCGGCCTGCCGGTTGCTGCGCCGGGCCGGAGCCGCCCCGATCGGCGTTTCGGTGGCCATCGAGTTGGGCGCCCTTGGTGGCCGCGCGCAACTGGGCGACGTTCCGATTCGAGCGCTTCGTCTCTACTGACCCCATCGGCCCGATCGGCGCACAGCCGCGGAGGGAAGGTCCGGTCAGGTCACGGCGTTAAACTTCGCAGGGATCGGTCCAGGCCGGCCATCAGGTGGTGCGGAAGGGGTGTTGATGAGTTCAGAACTGGCCGGCGAGGTCAAGGGTTCGGTTCCGTCCGACGCCGTTCCGCAGCTGGCCGGCGTACCCGGTGCGGCCGCGAGCCCGCCGGGAGGGTTGCCATCGAGGCCGAAGCCGGGTCCGGCGCGTCCAGCCGTGCCCGCGGTCGCCGCCGAGGTGGAGGATCAGCCGGCCATGTCGGCCACCCGGCGCATGCGCTCGCGGTTGACCCGCCGGATGAGTGGACAGCGGACGCCGGCTGCGGCCGGGCGCACGGTCCTCGAGCCGCTGTTCGCGGTACATCGGGCGCTGCATCCGAAAGCCGACCTGAAGGTCATGCAGTTCGCCTACGAGGTCGCCGAGAACGCCCACCGCGGCCAGTTCCGTAAGTCCGGTGACCCGTACATCACGCACCCACTGGCTGTCGCGACGATCCTGGCTGATCTGGGCATGGACACGACCACGCTGGTGGCCGCCCTGCTGCACGACACCGTCGAGGACACGCCCTACACCCTGGACGACGTCCGGCGGGATTTCACCGAGGAGGTCGCGCACCTGGTCGACGGCGTGACCAAACTCGACAAGGTGCACTTCGGCGACGCGGCCGAGGCGGAGACCATCCGCAAGATGATCATCGCCATGGCGCAGGACCCGCGCGTGCTGGTGATCAAGCTGGCCGACCGGCTGCACAACATGCGGACCATGCGGTTCCTGGCCCCGGACAAGCAGGCCCGCAAGGCCAAGGAAACCCTCGAGGTGCTGGCACCCTTGGCCCATCGGCTGGGCATGGCCACCATCAAGTGGGAACTGGAGGACCTGGCCTTCGCCATCCTGCACTCCAAGCGGTACGACGAGATCGTGCGGCTCGTCGCCGACCGGGCCCCGTCGCGGGACACCTACCTGGCGGCGGTGACCGAGCAGCTGAACGCTGAACTGACCGCGGCCAAGATCCCGGCCGAGGTCGTCGGCCGCGGCAAGCACTACTACTCGATCTACCAGAAGATGCAGGTCCGCGGGCGCGAGTTCGACGAGATCCACGACCTGGTCGCCGTCCGTATCCTGGTCGGCACGGTGCGCGAGTGTTACGCCGTGATGGGCGTCGTGCATGCCATGTGGGCCCCGATGCCCGGCCGGTTCAAGGACTACATCGCCCAGCCGCGGTACGGCGTCTACCAGTCGCTGCACACGACCGTGATCGGGCCCCAGGGCAAGCCGCTCGAGGTGCAGATCCGTACGCACGACATGCATCACACCGCTGAGTACGGCATCGCGTCGCACTGGCGCTACAAGGAGACCAGAGGCACCCACGCCGGTTCGGGTGCCTCGGTCGACGAGATGGCCTGGATGCGCCAACTGCTCGACTGGCAGCGGGAGGCCGGCGACGCCGGGGAGTTCCTGGACAACCTGCGGTACGAGATCCGTTCCAACGACATCTTCGTCTTCACGCCGAAGGGCGATATTCACACCCTGCCGGCCGGGTCGACGCCCGTCGATTTCGCCTATTCGGTTCACACCGAAGTGGGAAATCGCTGTATCGGCGCCAAGGTCGACGGACGGCTGGTGGCGTTGGAACGCACCCTGTCCAACGGGCAGATCATCGAGATCTTCACCTCGAAAGCGCCGAACGCCGGCCCGAGTCGCGATTGGCTGTCGTTCGTCGCGTCGTCGCGGGCGAAGACCAAGATCCGCCAGTATTTCGCGAAGGAACGCCGCGAGGAAGCGGTCGACGTCGGGAAGGAGGCCATTACCAAGGCGGCCCGTCGGGAGGGCCTGCCGGTACAGCGGCTGATTTCCCACGACGCCCTGGCTGCGGCCGCCCACGACCTGGGATTCAAGGACATCGCTGCGCTCTACGCCGCGGTCGGAGAGAGTCATGTCTCCGCGAAAAGCGTTGTCACCAAGGTGGTCTCGATTCTGGGCGGCGCCGAGGAGGCCGGCGACGCGATCGCCGAGCGGTCCGTTCCCTCGGTGGCCCGGCGGCCGCGCCCGACGGCCAATGTCGGGGTGCTGGTCAAGGGCATCTCGGATATCCAGGTCAAATTGGCTCGCTGTTGCACCCCGGTGCCCGGTGACCAGATCCTCGGATTCATCACCAAGGGTGGTGCCGTGTCGGTCCACCGGACGGACTGCACGAATGCCGATGCCCTGCGCGAGGAATCCGCCCGGTTGGTGGACGTCACGTGGGATCCGAATTCGGCGTCGGTATTCCTGGTCACCATCCAGGTGGAGGCGCTGGACCGTCACCGCCTGCTGTCCGATATCACCAAGACATTGGCCGACGAAAAGGTGAACATTCTGTCGGCCAACCTGTCGATGTCGAAAGACCGGATGGCCATCTCGCGGTTCTCGTTCGAAATGGCCGACCCCAAGCACCTCGGGCACCTGTTGCGCACCGTCCGGGGCGTCGAAGGCGTGTACGACGTCTATCGCGTCACCAGCGCCTGATCCTTCGCTCCGCGGCGTTCGACCGGTCACTCTGACCCTCCGTCGTCGCATCGTCATCCGGCGTCGGCCGCTGCGCGCGGATCCTCGTTGGGCGTGGGTCAACGTGCTCGGCGTGGGTCAACGTGCTCGGCGTGGGTCAACGTGCTCGGCGTGGGTCAACGTGCTCGGCGTGGGTCAACTTCGCGGGCGTGGATCAACTTCGTCGTCCTGGGACGGGTGGGACAGGAGTGGTCGATTTCGTCCATGCGTGAGAAGTTGATCCACGCCGAACAACGGGCAGCGGACAACGGACAACGCCCGGAGCCAGTGGTCTCCGGGCGTTGTCGTGTCCTTCGGGCCAGGACCGTGGTCCTGGCCCGGTGTTCTGTGCGGTGCTCTGACTACTTGGAGCTGGACGCCGAGGTGCTCGCCGTCGCGGCCGCGGCGGTCGTCGCCCCACCAGCCCCACCAGCGGCAGCCGCAGTGGCCGTCGCGCTGGAGGCGTAGCTGCCCGTGGCGGTCACGGAATCGGCCGGCACGGTCACACTGTCGATGACGGCCTTGGCGACCGGAGCGCCGTCCTGGGCGTTGTTCTTGACACCCTTGGCGGCGATGGCGTCGATCACGGCCATGCCGGCGTCGGACACCTTGCCGAAGACGGTGTAGTGCGGGGACAGGGTCGAATCCTTGTAGACGATGAAGAACTGCGAACCGTTGGTGTTCTCCCCGCTCTGCTGGTTCGCGTCATAGCTGTTGGCCATGGCGATGGTGCCCTTGGGGTAGGTCTTCGTCTTGGTCAGCTCGTCGGCGAAGGTGTAGCCGGGTCCGCCGTTGCCGACGCCGGTCGGGTCACCGCACTGCAGGATGTTCAGCGCCGAGTTGCCGGTCAGGCGCCAGCAGGGGGAGTTGTCGTAGAACTTCTGGGACGCCAGCGAGACGAACGAGTTGACCGTGCACGGCGCGGCGGCGCGGTCGAGCGTGATCGGCACGTCCTGGCCGTTGAGCTTGATGGTCGCGTCGACGGTGCCGGTGTTGGCCGGCGAGGTGTTGCTCGGCTTGTTGACCGTCTTGGCGGCCTTGCCCGACGTGGTGTACGTGCACGGGGTCTTCGGGGCTGACGTGGTGGCCGCGGTCTGGGTGCCGGTGGAGGTGGTGTCACTGGCGGCCGTCGAGGACTTCGGTCGAGTGGTCGCGTACCAGATGCCCCCGGCGACGACCAGGACGGTGGCGACTACCCCGATGACGATCAAACGCTGACGGCGGCCGCGTTCCCGCTCCTCGCGGCGGACGAGCTGGCGCTCAAGCTTCCGCTTGGCTGCTTCACGTCGCTGCTGGTTGCTGGGCACTGTCATCCTCCATGAGCGTTTCAACGTCGGACCGGTCAAGGCGCAGCCGGGTCCGCTGGAGACCAGCAATGGGCCCCGGCGGGTGAGTCTAGGTGACGCTTCGACCGGGCTCCGGCGCAAACCGATGTGAACGGCCTGTGCGTGGCTGCACGGCGCGGCCCGGTCACCGGTGCCGCGACACCGCTGGACGTGCTCGATCACCGACGCCGGGGCGGTCACGTTAGGGTTGGGCGGTGTTCATCGCAGGTTTTCCGGCCGGGTCGTTCCAGGCCAATTGTTACGTCATTGGTGCAGAACGGGGCGGTGACGCCCTGGTCGTGGATCCGGGAGAGGCGGCAACCGAGCGTCTGGCCGACGTGCTGCGCGAACACGACATGCGCCCGGTCGCGGTCCTGCTGACCCATGGGCACCTGGATCACATGGCCAGTGCCGCCCAGGTGTGCGGCGAGGCGGACATCCCGGCCTACCTGCACGACGCCGACGAGTACATGCTCGACGACCCGCTGGCCGGCCTGTCGGACCAACTGCGCGAGGCATTGGCCGGGCTCGATCTGACCGGGTTGCGACCCGGCACCGTCAGTTCGCTGGCCGATGTGACCGAACTGCGGGTGGCCGGGCTCACCGTGCAGGTCGATCACACTCCGGGCCATACCGGCGGGTCGGTGGTCTATCGGTTCGCATCCGACGGCGACCGTCCCGAGATCCTCCTGACCGGTGACACGCTGTTCGCCGGGTCGGTCGGGCGTACCGATCTGCCTGGCGGGTCGAGCACGCAGTTGATGAGCTCGATCGGGCGACATCTGCTCACCCGTCCCGACGACGCCGTTGTGCTACCCGGACACGGTCCGACCAGCACCATCGGCGACGAGCGGCGCACGAACCCGTTCCTGAACTGACTCTCGATCACCAACCCCGGCCACACCACGAGTGCGGCGGAGATGACGGATGACCCCCATGGCTGGCAAGAACAACACCATCAGCGCGCCCAAGGGCGTTCCGGACTACGTGCCGCCGCAATCGCGGACGTTCGTCGCGGTGCGCGACACCCTGGTCGCAGCGGCCGACCGAGCCGGCTACTCGCCGATCGAACTGCCGGTGTTCGAGGACACCGCGCTGTTCACCCGCGGCGTCGGCGAATCCAGCGACGTGGTGTCGAAGGAGATGTACACCTTCACCGATCGCGGCGACCGGTCGATCACCCTTCGGCCCGAGGGCACGGCCGGCGTCATGCGGGCCGTCATCGAGCACGGGCTGGACCGCGGCGCGCTTCCGGTCAAGCTGGTCTACGAAGGGCCCTTCTTCCGCTCCGAGGCCCCGCAGGCCGGTCGGTACCGGCAGTTCCACCAGGTCGGGATCGAGGCGATCGGATCGGACGATCCGGCCCTTGACGCCGAGGTGATCGCCGTCGGCCACGAGGCCTACCGGGCCATCGGGCTGACCGGCTACCGGCTGGAGCTGACCTCACTCGGCGACCAGAACGACCGCCCGGCGTACCGGGAGAAGCTGCAGGCGTTCCTGGCCGCCCTGCCGCTGGACGACGCGACCCGGGAGCGCGCGAGGATCAATCCGCTTCGGGTCCTGGACGACAAGCGGCCCGCCGTGCAGGCCATGCTGGCCGATGCGCCCCTGATGCTGGACAACCTGTCCGCGGAGTCCTCCGAGCACTTCACCGAGGTACTGGCCATCCTGGACCGCCTCGACGTCCCGTATGTCATCAACCCCCGGATGGTCCGCGGCCTCGACTACTACACCCGCACCACGTTCGAGTTCGTGCACCCGAAGCTGGGGGCCCAGTCCGGGCTGGGTGGCGGCGGCCGGTATGACGGGTTGATGGCCGAACTGGGCGGGCAACCGCTGTCCGGCATCGGGTTCGGCCTCGGCGTCGATCGCACCGTGCTGGCCGCCGCGGCCGAGGGACTCGCGGTGGGGCCGACCGCCCGGTGCGAGGTCTACGGAGTGCCGATGGGACAGGCGGCGTCACGCGAGCTGGCCGTCATCGCCGGTCGTCTGCGGGGGGCCGGGATCCGGGTGGACCGCTCCTACGGCGGACGCGGGCTGAAGGTCGCCTTGAAGTCGGCCGACTCCTCCGGCGCCCGGGTGGCGCTCGTCCTGGGTGAGCGGGACCTGGAGCAGGGCACCGTGATGGTCAAGGACCTGCTGTCCGGTGACCAGAGGCCGGTCGCGCTGGCCGAGGTGGAGTCGGCCGTGGCGGCAATCCTGGCCGGGTGAGTCCGGCCTACCGCGCGACCAGGTAGTCGGCGCCGCCGACGTACACGGTGTGCCCGGTCGCGTGGTCGGCGCGGACCGCCGCGGCGACCTGCGTCGCGAACTCCTCCAGCGTCGGGATCTCGCCGGCCTGGTCACGGCGGGCGGCGACGACACCGGGGTGGGCGCGGTCGAGGAGCGTCACGGTGATGGTCCCGGCGATCATGTCGCCGGAGACCACGATCAGGTCGATGCCCAGCGCCGTCAGTTCCGGGATCATCGCCCGAAGAGCGTCCTCGCCGGCCCGCTTGCTGGCCGCGACCGCCTCGTAGGCCTCGATGCCTGGCTGTCGGCCGTGAAAGTGCGCCTGATGACTGGTGACGAACACGACCCGCGACCCGGACGGCATCAGCGGCAGCGCGGCTCGAACCAGGTCGACCTGGGCATCGCGGTTCAGGCGGAGGGCGTAGCCCGCGTCGGCCCCGCGTTCCATCCCGCCGGAAGCATTCAGCACCAACACATCCAACCGGCCCCAGGTCGCCTTGATCTGCTCGACCATGGCCGTCACCGACGCCGCGTCGGTGACGTCGGCGCGAACCGCGACCGCCTCACCGCCGGCCGCCGCGATCTCGGCCACCACGTTCTCCGCCCGCTTGGCCTTGTCCCGGTAGTTGATCACCGTGCGCGCGCCCAGCTCACGGCTGACGATGCGGGCCGTCTCGGCCCCGATGCCGCGCGAGGAACCGGTGATCAGGACGACGGGGCGGGACTGGACAGGCAAGGGACATCCTCGGGCTGGGGGACAGGCAACCTTTCGAGTCCACCACCCGCCCGCCTCGACGGCCAAACCAGCGGGCTGTGACCTTGCCCGCCCGTCCGGCCGGGGACCACGACATGCGGCCGGGCCGGTTCCGTCGCGTCCGCGTCGTCGAGTGGCACGGCCGTTGCACTGCACTCAAACATGTGTTCGAATACTGTCATGCGGTGGGACAGGCAGGCGTTGGCGATCGAGGACGGCGAGGCGCTGCCCGGTCTCGGCCGGCTGGCCGGCCTGGTCCGGTCGGTCCGCACTCCGGAGTTCGCCGGGGTCACCTTCCACGAGGTCAACTCGAAGTCGGCGCTGAACCGGATCGGGGCGAAGTCACCGATGCCGTTCCCCTGGTCCGTCAATCCCTATCGCGGCTGCACGCACGGCTGCGTGTACTGCTTCGCCCGCGGCACCCATTCCTACCTGGAGTTCGACACCGGCCACGACTTCGACACCCAGATCGTCGTCAAGATCAACATCGCGGAGGTGTTGCGCCGGGAGCTGGCCCGTCCTGGTTGGCTCCGGGAGCATGTCGCGATGGGTACGAACACCGACCCGTACCAGCGGGCCGAGGGCCGCTACCAACTGATGCCCGGGGTCGTCCGGGCCCTGGCCGGCAGTGGTACCCCGTTCTCGATCCTGACCAAGGGAACTGTGCTGTCGCGGGACCTGCCCCTGCTGGCTGCCCTGCAGGAGGATGTGCCGGTGGGGTTGGGAGTTTCGCTCGCGCTGCTGGATCCGGACTTGCAGGCTCGGCTGGAACCGGGCACCCCGAGCCCGAAGGCCCGGCTGGATCTGATCCGCCGGATCACCGGGGCCGGACTGCCGTGCGGGGTGCTGGTCGCGCCGGTGCTGCCTCATCTCACCGACCGTCCCGAGCAGTTGCGGGAATTGGTCGGGCAGCTCAAGCAGGCCGGCGTGACCGGAGTCAGCGCGGTGACGCTGCACCTGCGCCCAGGCGCCCGGGAGTGGTTCTTCCCGTGGCTGGCGCGCGTGCACCCCGAACTGGTCGGTGTCTACGAGCGGTTGTACGCCCGGGGGGCCAACGCCGCATCCGACTACCGCCGGATGCTCTCGGCCCGGTTCGCCGGGATCCGAGAGGAGTTCGGCCTCGGCTCGCAGGATCCGCCGGGCACCCGTGGGATTCCTGGGGCGACAGACGCCTCGTTCCCGGCCGGGAGCATGCCGACGCCCCGGGAACCCGAACAGGAAACCCTGTTCTGAGCCCCGGGGCGTCCAGAACGACTGTTACAGGTCGAACTCGGTCGGCGAGATCCCGACGGCGAAGCAGGCCTCCTTGACGGCCTTGCGCTCGTGCTCGTCGAAGTTGCCGTCGGCGCCGCCGATGATGATGCCGATCTGGATGACGGCGCGCGCCTGGTCCGGCTTCGACTTCAGCTTCCCGATGGTGGCGATCGCCTCGACCTTCCCGAAGTCGTAGTCGCGGGTCAACTTGTCGCAGTAGAAGTTGAACTTCTCCTGCAGATCGGCCGGCGGGAAGATCGACAGCACGTCGTTGGCCACGATCAATCCGGCCGTCTTCTGACGCTCCGAGGGATCGATGGTGCCGTCCGCGGCGGCGATCAGTGCGCAGATGGCCATGCTGCCGGCAGCGAATTCCTTGTTCTTGAACTGCCCGGTCTTCAGCTTGAGCTGGGCGTTCATGTCCGCCGTCTTGGTCTTGAGCGAATCCCAGAATGCCATCGAAGTTCCTCCACAGGTATGGACAGCTTGCGTGCCCCCGCCGCGTCGACGGTGCACTCGGTCAACGGCCGGTCGGCTCGATCAGTTCCTGACGCCGGCCGGTCCAACCTATGGGATCGGCGCCGGGCCCGCCGGTGATCAGTAGAACTCGGCCGGGTCGACCACGTTGCGGAGCGGCCGGCCGTCGAGGAACGCCCGCAGGTTGGCGGCGAACAGCTCGGCGATCCGCTCGTCCTCCTTGTCGTTCAACGCGGCCGTGTGCGGGGCGATCACCACATTGGGCAGCGTCCACAGCGGAGAATCCGCGGGCAACGGTTCCACCGCCGTGACGTCCAGGTAGGCCGAATGCAGCCGGCCGTCGGACAGGCCGTCGATCAGGGCCGGTTCGTCGATGACGGTGCCGCGGCCGACGTTGACGATGACGGCACCGGGCTTGGTCGCCGCGATGAGCTCGGCGTCGTACAGACCGGAGGTGCTGTCGGTGCCGGGCAAGGTGAAGACGATGGCGTCCGCCCGGGCCACCAGCTCCGGCAGCGCGGAATCGGTGTGCACCTCGTCGACGAAGTCGACCGCCGCCGGCGTGCGCTTGACCCCGAGCACCGTCGCGCCGAGGCCCTTGAGCAGCTTGGCCGTCTGCTGGCCGATTCCCCCCAGCCCGACCACGAGGACCGTCTGCTCACCGACCTGACGCATGGCCCAGCGCGCCGGCCACTCCCGGGCCGCCTTCAGCTGCTGCAGGCGGGGCAGGTCCTTGGCCCCGGCCAGGACGCCGAAGAGCGCGAACTCGGCCAGGGTGGCGCCGTGCACGCCGGCCGAGGTGGTGAACGTGACCCGCGCGAGGTCGGCATCGGACAGGTTCGCGGCCTGCACGGTGGATCCACCGCCGGCGGCCATGGTCTGCACCCACCGGAGTCCCGGATTCCTGGCCACGGCCGCAGCCAACAAGCGCGGGTCGACGTCCGGAATGCCGTAGAGCACATCGGCGCGGGCCAGCAGTTCCTCGAACGCCCGGGCCTGCTCCGGAGTCCGCCGGTATGCCGGATCCCCGGAATGGTCACCGGGAAATCGTTGGGGCGGAAGCAGATCGTCGTCGACGAGCAGCTCGACGCCGGGGTCGACCTCGGTGATCAGATGGCGCAGTTCGGGAGCCAACGGGGTGGCCAGGACAACCTTCAGGGCAGCAGTCACAACGCTGAACAATACGAAAGACCCCCGGCTCGCCGTACGGCGGACCGGGGGTCGTGTTCGTTTCCATCCTGACGATCAGCCGCTACAGCGTCCGACCGGCGGAACGTCGGCTCAGCGGGCGGTGCGGTGACCCGCGCGGGCCGGACGCTCGTTGCCCGGGCCGCTGCGACGCGGGCCGGAGGACGCGCCACCGGTGTGCGGGCTGGTGTCGAGCTGGATCTTCAACGACTGTCCGCTGACCTTGGCCGCCGAGATGCGTCCGAATGCGGCGGGGGAGATGTGCCCGCCGATCTCGACCAGCGAGTAGGTGTCGAAGATGTCGATCCGACCCAGGTCGCGGCCGGCCAGGCCGCCTTCGGCGGTGATGGCGCCGACGATGCCGGCCGGGCGGACGCCGTGCGCGTGACCGACGGCCACGCGGTAGCGCGGGCCGGCCGGAGTGGCGTTGGGCTTGCGCGGACGATCCGGACGGTTGGTGGCGGCACGGTCGCCATCACGCGAGAACCGGTCCTCGCGGCCGAACTCGCCGCGGCGGGCGCTGTATTCGCCGCCGCGTTCGGGCCGGTCGGCGGCGAAGGACGCCTGCGACTGCTTGGGCGCGACCACGCCGTCGTCACCGGCGGCCAGGGCCAGCAGCGTCGCGGCCAGTTCGGCCGCGGTGAGGTCTTCCTGCGCCAGGTAGGTCGCGACCGCCTGGCGGTAGTGCTCCAAGCGGCCGATGGCCAGTCGAGCGGTGGCCTGCTCGAGAACCTTGGTCGCCTTGTGGGCGGCCACATCGGCCTGCGACGGCGGGGTGACCTGCTCCAGCGTGGTGCGGGTGTACCGCTCGATCAGCCGCAGGCGGCTCATCTCGCGCGGGGTGAAGAACGTCAGGGCCTCGCCGGTGCGGCCGGCGCGGCCGGTACGACCGATGCGGTGCGTGTACGACTCGACCTCACCCGGGGCGTCGAAGTTGACGACCAGGTCGATCCGGTCGACGTCCAGCCCGCGGGCGGCGACGTCGGTGGCGACCAGGACGTCGAGCTTGCCGCTGCGGAGACGCTCGATGATGCGCTCGCGCTCCTTCTGCGGGACGTCACCGTTGATGGCGGCGGCCGAGACACCGCGGGCGATCAGTTCGGCACCGACCTCGTCGCAGGCGCCCTTGGTCCGGACGAACACGATGGTGGCGTCGCCCTCGCTGACCTGCAGGATCCTGGCCAATGCGTCGACCTTCTCGCGGAACGGGACGACGGCGTAGGTCTGCCGGATGCTGACCGTGTTGCCGGCCTTCTTGGCGACGGTGATGTCGACCGGGGAGTTCATGTGACGGTTGGCCACGTTGCGGATGGCCGACGGCATGGTGGCCGAGAACAGGGCCGTCTGGCGGTCCTTCGGGGCGTCCTGCAGGATGCGGTCGACATCCTCGGCGAAGCCCATGCGGAGCATCTCGTCGGCCTCGTCGAGCACCATGTAGCGGATGCCGGTCAGGTCGAGGGTGCCGCGCTCGAGGTGGTCGATGATGCGGCCGGGGGTACCGACGACGACCTGGGCACCGTTCTTCAGTGCGGCCTTCTGGGGCAGGAAGCTGGACCCGCCGTAGACCGGGACCACGGTGACCCGGGGCATGAACTCGGCGAAGGAGCCGATGGCCTCGGCCACCTGCATCGCCAGTTCGCGGGTCGGGGTGAGCACGAGGGCCTGGACCTGGCGCAGGGCCGGATCGATGGCGGCCAGCAGGGGCAGACCGAACGCGGCCGTCTTGCCGGTACCGGTCTGGGCAACACCGGTGATGTCGCGGCCGGCCAGCAGGGCCGGGATGGCCTGCTCCTGGATCTCCGAGGGAGTGGTGAAGCCGAGCTTGGTGACGGCGCGGATCAGGGAGTCGGGCAGGTTCAGCGCGTCGAACCCGAAGGCGGGAACTTCTTCCTCGTACTCGTCGAGGTTGTCGACCAGCGCTGATTCGGTGTGCAGATCGGCATCCTGGAAGGCGGCGTCGCCGTTCAGGATCGATTCAGACGTGGTGGTAGGGGCGGTGGGGGCAGCAAGGGGCGCCATTGTGGCCAATCACTTCGAGGCAGGAGCTCGGGAACCCGCCCGGTTGGCAGGGGTTCCGGTCGCAGCCTTCGATTGACATGACATCCCGGCGAGAAATCCACCGTCGAGAGCGCGCGACACACTCCAAGAACTCCGTCAGCTTAGCAGTTGGAACGCCGATCACTCTGGTCTTCGCCGGGGTGAGCTCCCGCACACCGGAGACGAAATGAAGATCCTTCCGGATTCGTGTCGAATCGCCGGAGGGTGGCTCGTCTTGCATGGCATGGGATCCGGCACCAAGCTGGATCCATCGAGCACCAAGGAGAGCCAGCCATGCCCAAGTACTTTCTGTCGATCGTCGAGGACCCGGCCGCCTACGCCGAGGCCGGCACCGCTGACTTCGACGCGGTGATGAAGGCGCACAACGACTTCGGCCAGTCCGTGAAGGACGCCGGAGCCACTGTGTTGTCCGGGGAGGCCCTCCAGCCGACCTCGACCGCAACCTTCCTCCGCGGCACCCGCACCGATGCGGTCACCGCGGTCGACAACCCACTCCCCGAGGTCAAGGAAGTCATCGGGGGGTACTACCTGATCGAGGCGCCGGACGACGCCACCGCGCTGGAACTGGCCAAGCTCTGCCCGGCCCCGTTCGGCTACGTCGAGATGCGACCCATCTGGGAGTTCAGCTGATCCCACCCGATGTCGCGGCGGCCGCGGCCACTGCTCGACGGGAACTCTCCGGCCGGATCCTGGCGGCCACTCTCCGGTCGGTGCGCGACCTGGACATCGCCGAGGAGTCAACGGCCGACGCCTTCCTGCTGGCGTTGCAGAGTTGGCCCACCACCGGCATTCCGGTCTCGATCGAAGCCTGGCTGGTGACGGCCGCCCGCCGTCGGGCGGTCGACCGGATCCGCCGGGCTCAGGCCGCCCGGCGGTCGTTGGTGAGAATGACCGGCGGTTGGTCGGGCGTGACCGGGCCGGCCGACGCGATCGCCGACGCGGCGGTGATCGGGGACGACGAACTGCGGATGGTGGTGCTGTGCTGCGATCCGCGGATCCCGGTGGCCGACCAGGTCGTCCTGACGCTGCGCCTGGCCTGTGGCGTGTCGACCGCGGGAATCGCGGCCGCCCACGGAGTCTCGACACCGACCATGGCCGCCCGGTTGACCAGGGCGAAATCCAGACTCGCGTCGGCCGGTCCGCGGCTGGATCTGCCCGACGACGCCACGGTCGACCTCCGGCTGCCGGCGGTGACGAGGGTGGTGCATCTCGCGTTCACCCTCGGCCACACCGCCGGCGCCGGGACCGACCTGACCGACGACGATCTCGCCGACCGGGCCCAGTACCTGGCCCGGGTGCTGCACACGATCCGTCCCGAGTCGCCGGACCTGGCCGCGCTGTTGGCCCTGATCCTGTTGACCCGGGCCCGCACCGGGGGCCGCGTGGACGACGACGGACAGCAGGTGCAACTCGAATCGGCCGACCGGTCCCGGTGGGATCCCGAACTGATCCGGGCCGGGTCCGTGCTGCTGCGCCGGGCGGTCGCGCTCGGCGGCGGCGGCCCGATCTTGGTGCAGGCGCTGATCGCCTCCGCCCACTCCACGGCGCCCGCGTTCGGATCAACCGACTGGGATCAGATCCTCGAGCTGTATTCGCGGCTGCTGCGCATCGACCCGGCGCCCGGGTTCGCCCTCGGACGGTCGGTGGCGTTGTCCTACGCGCACGGCCCGGCCGCCGGTCTGGCCGACCTGGACGAGGTCCTCGCGCTGGGACTCCTCGATCGGTACCCGTACGCGGCCGGGGCGCGGGCACAGATGCTGGAGCGCCTCGGTCGTCGCCCAGAGGCGGCGCAGGAGTGGCGGAGGGCGGCCGCAACCGCTCGAACGACGGCTGAACGCGACTTCTTCACCGGGCGCGCGGACGGGGCCTGACGCCGGCCGGATGCCCAGGGGTGGTGACCGATGCCCAGGGGCGGTCAGTCGGTCGGCGTGCGGTGCTTGTGATTGCGGACGTGTTCGGAGATCTCGGCGAGGCGTTCGCTCCGGGTCTGCGCGCCCGGCTTCGCCAGCCAGTTGACGAACTCGAGCTGGTCGCTGGGCCACAGGGCTTCGAAGGCGGCCAGCGTCGCCGGGTCCTTGGACAGTTCGGCGGCCATGTCATCGGGGACGGCAACACCGGTGGCGGTGATCATGGGTGGCGACTCCTCACGTCATCGGAAAGGGGTCATTTCATTGTGCGCCGCGGGTCGGTGTCCCGCCAGGACAACCGGGCGGTCAAGAGACCAGGGCACCAGACGACCATCGTGTGTTCGTTGCCGGGCGGGTCCCGGAAGGGCAGCGACGTCGACACGTGACCGGTGGTCACGATATTGGGCCGCATCCGGCCCGTGTCGGCGATTGACCGCCGAGCGCTCGGGTACTGCGCGAGCGGTTGTCGGTGATGTAGGTCACCATGACTGGCGTCGGAGCCACCAGGCCCGGCCAACCGCAACGCGCTCGATCGGGAGATGAACGTTGATGGGAACAGGACTGGATCGAAGGTCGGTATCGGAACGAGGGCGGTCCCGGCGGGCGATGGGGGCTGTCGTCGCCGCGGTCGCCCTGGCGGCGGCCATCCCGGCGGCCGGGGCGGTGGCGACCCAGGACGCGGTGGCCGGGACCGCCGTCGCCGCCCACCCAGGGGGCGGGGGTCCGGCGGGCCGGTCGATCGAGGGTGGCGTCATCGCGAACCTCTTCGAGTGGAACTGGGAGTCGGTCGGGAGGGAGTGCACGTCCGTCCTCGGCCCGGCCGGTTACGCGGCCGTCCAGGTCGCCCCGCCGCAGGACTCGACGAAGCGCACGGCACTGGGCGATGGCAGCGACACGGTGTTGCATCCCTGGTGGGAGGTCTACCAGCCGGTCAGCTACAGCCTGACCAGCCGGATGGGTGACGAGGCCCAGTTCAAGGCGATGGTCAGTACGTGTCGGAAGGCTGGGGTCAAGGTGATCGTGGACGCGGTCATCAACCACATGACGGGCCAGGGCAGCACGTCCTACGGGGGCCGCACGTTCACCAAGTACAACTACCCGGGCCTGTATTCACCGGCCGACTTCCACTCGTCACCGGCGAACTGTCCGGTCGCACCCACCGGTAGCGGTAACCAGAACGGCACCATCGCCGACTTCAACAGCTACACCCAGGTCTTCAACTGCGAGTTGGTCGGCCTGTCCGATCTGAACACCAGCTCGCCGAAGGTTCGCGACACCATCGCCGGTTACCTGAACAAGCTCCTCGGCTATGGCGTCTCCGGCTTCCGGGTCGACGCGGCCAAGCACATCGGGCAGACGGACCTGACGGCCATCGAGTCCCGGCTCCATCGCACGGCCGACGGCACCCGGCCGTACATCGCGCTCGAGGTCGGTGCAGGCAGTCCCGGGGTGATCAGCCCGGCGGCCTTCGAGAAGCAGGGCAGTCTGCTCGGCTTCGACTACGCCAGCGCGCTGCAGTCCGCCTTCCGCAGTTACACCGACGCTCCGGGCGGCAACATCGGCGACCTCCGGGTGTTCGGCGAGCAGTCCGGCCTGTTGCCCAGCGACAAGAGCCTGGCCTTCGTGGTGAACCACGACACCGAACGCAGCACCGACCCGAAGACGCTCAACTACAAGAACGACGCGTACTACATCGCCCACGAATTCATGCTCGCCTACGGGTACGGCACGCCTGCGGTCTACGCCGGATTCGCCTGGGACGCCACCGATGCCTCGCCGCCGTCGGACGCGAACGGAATGGTCACCGACACCGACTGCAGTAACGGGTGGGTCTGCACCGACCGGAACCTCGGAGTCCGGAACATGGTGGCCTGGCACAACTACGCCGGCTCGGCCCCGGTCACCAACTGGTGGGACGACGGGAACAACCTGGCCGCGTTCTCCCGCGGAAACAAGGCGTTCATCGCTATGAACAACGAGACCACGGCCAAGACTGTGACGGTGCAGACCGGGCTACCGGCCGGGAAATACTGCGACATCATCCACAGCTCTATGAGCGGCCGTCACTGCTCCGGGCCAACGGTCACCGTCGACCGGAACGGCAAGGCGACGATGACGGTGCCGTCGAAGGATTCGGTGGCGTTCGACCGTCTCTCGAAGCTCTGATCGTCTCTGGAAGGTTGGATCGCCGGGCGAGAGCCGTCGATCAATGACGGTGAAGGGTCCGGGTCGCGCACCGTAGGATCGGATCTCACCTGATCCAGCCCGGGTCAGGTGAGATCCGCCCTGCTGCAAACCCCTCATCGAAAAGGATTGCCTGTGCTTCGCGACCGTCTTGCCGGCTCACTTCGTCCCTCCGACGCCACCGCGGCCGGGGACAACGGCAACGACAACGCGCCGGGCACGGTGACGCTGGCCGGCTGGGTCGCTCGCCGCCGCGACCACGGCGGGGTCATCTTCATCGACCTGCGCGATTCCAGCGGCGTGGTCCAGGTGGTGTTCCGGGAGGGCGAGATCCTCGAGCAGGCCCACCGGTTGCGCAGCGAGTACTGCGTTCAGGTCACCGGAGTGGTCGAGGTCCGGCCGCAGGGGATGCAGAACCCCGACCTGACCACCGGCCAGGTCGAGGTCAACGCGACCGTGCTGACGGTGCTGTCCGAGGCGGCCCCGCTGCCGTTCCAGATCGAGAGCGACGCCGAGATCGGCGAAGAGACCCGGTTGAAGTACCGCTACCTCGACCTGCGCCGATCCGGCCCGGCGGCTGCCCTCCGGCTCCGGTCGGACGTCAACCGGGCGGCCCGGACGGTGCTCGATAGCCACGACTTCGTGGAGATCGAGACCCCCACGCTGACCCGGTCCACCCCCGAAGGGGCCCGCGACTTCCTCGTCCCGGCGCGCCTTCGTCCCGGTGCCTGGTACGCGCTCCCGCAGTCCCCGCAGCTGTTCAAGCAGTTGCTGATGGTGGCCGGCATGGAGCGCTACTACCAGATCGCCCGCTGCTACCGGGACGAGGACTTCCGGGCCGACCGCCAGCCGGAGTTCACCCAGCTCGACATCGAGATGTCCTTCGTCGACCAGGACGACATCATCGCGCTGGCCGAGCAGGTGATCGGTTCGCTGTGGAAGCTGATCGACCACGAGATCAGCACGCCTATCCCGCGGATGACCTTTCGCGACGCCATGGACAAGTACGGCTCGGACAAGCCGGACCTGCGCTACCGCGGCGAGCTGACCGAACTCACCGACTACTTCTCCGCCACCCCGTTCCGGGTGTTCCAGGCCCCCTACGTCGGCGCCGTGGTGCAGCCCGGCGGGGCGTCGACGCCGCGTCGGGGGTTCGACGCCTGGCAGGAGTGGGCGAAGCAACGCGGCGCCAAGGGCCTGGCCTACGTCACCGTGGCCGACGACGGCACGCTCGGCGGCCCGGTCGCCAAGAACATCTCCGAGGCCGAGCGGGACGGCCTGGTCGCCGCGGTCGGGGCGAACCCGGGCGACGCCATCTTCTTCGGCGCCGGCACCCGCCGCAGTTCGCAGGAGTTGCTCGGCGCGGCCCGGCTGGAGATCGCCCGGCGCGGTGGCCTGATCGACGAGAGTGCCTGGGAATTTGTCTGGATCGTCGACGCGCCGTTGTTCGAGCGGGCCGACGAGACCGAGGACGTCGCGGTCGGATCCGGCACCTGGACGGCTGTGCACCACGCGTTCACCTCGCCCAAGCCCGAGTTCCTGGACACCTTCGACACCGATCCGGGCACCGCGCTCGCCTACGCCTACGACATCGTGTGCAACGGCAACGAGATCGGCGGTGGGTCGATCCGTATCCACCGGCAGGACATCCAGGAGCGGGTGTTCGCGATCATGGGCCTGGACGAGGCGCAGGCGCGGGAGAAGTTCGGCTTCCTGCTCGATGCGTTCTCCTTCGGCGCGCCGCCGCACGGCGGCATCGCCTTCGGCTGGGACCGCATCGTCATGTTGCTGGCCGGCGCCGAGTCCATCCGTGAGGTCATCGCCTTCCCGAAGTCCGGCGGCGGCTACGACCCGTTGACCGCGGCGCCGGCGCCGATCACGGCCGCCCAGCGCCGCGAGGCCGGTGTTGACGCGGTCCCGGTCAAGCCCAAGACCGAGAGCTGAGTCGCACCGGGTGTCCCACCTGCGACTGCTGGTCCCGGCCGAGCTCAGCGCCGCCGTCCTGGCGCTGCTCGGCCGGTACCCCGGGGTCGCCCACCTGACCCAGGTGCGCGGCGCGTCGCTGGCCCCGGCCGGGGACCTGATCGAGCTGGACGTGGTCCGCGAGGCGGCCGACGAGCTGATCGAGGAGCTGCAGCAGCTCGGTCTGTCATCGGCCGGCGCCATCTGTGTGTCGCCGGTCGACCTCTCGTTGTCGGCTGGGTCGATCCGGGCCGAGCGGCAGGCACCGGGTAACTCCCCGGACTCGGTGATCTGGCAGCAGGTCGAGTCCCGCACCGGCACGGACTCCGCACTGTCCGGCACCTTCCTGGCCTTCCTGACCATCGCCGCCCTGCTGGCCGGGATCGGCGTCGTGCTGGACTCGCCGATCACCGTGGTCGGGGCGATGGTGGTCGGACCGGAATTCGGCCCGTTGGCGGCGATCTCGGTCGGGCTGATCCGGCGCCGCCCGCGGCTGGCCCGGCGGGGCTTCGTCACGCTGGCGGTCGGCTTCCCGGTGGCCATGCTGTTCACCGCGGGGGCGGCCTGGGTGGGGGCGAGGACCGGGCTGGTGAACGCGGGCGAGCTCGCGACCAACACGCAGACCGAGTTCATCTACAAGCCGGGTGTGCTGTCCCTGGTCGTGGCCCTGCTCGCCGGGGCGGCCGGCATGCTCAGCACCACCAGCGGCAAGTCGGCGGCGTTGGTCGGGGTGTTCATCTCCGTCACCACCGTCCCGGCGGCCGGGTACGCGGCGGTGGCCACCGTGTTCGGCGAATGGCACCAGGTCTGGGGCTCGGCCCTACAGCTGTTGATCAACCTGATCGGCATCGTGGTGGCCGGAGTGGTCACGTTGTTCGTCGTCCGCCGGTTCGACGTGTTCCGGGCCGCACGTCGCGGGCGCCGAGCGCGTTCCAAGTTGGAAACACGGCTTCCCTAGAGTTCAGCCGTTGCCGTGTGTCCGCCGACGCACTGCGGTGTTGCGCCCGCCTCGGCGCGAGTGGAAGAGCAGCTTCGTTACCGAGAGGAACTCCGTGGGCATCAAGGTCGCGCTGGAACACCGGACCACCTACAAGTTCGACCGGCTGGTCACCATCAACCCGCACGTCGTCCGTCTGCGTCCGGCGCCACACTCCCGCACCAAGATCGAGTCGTACTCCTTCACGGTGACCCCGGCCGATCATTTCCTGAACTGGCAGCAGGACCCGTTCGGCAACTTCCTGGCCCGGCTGGTGTTCCCGGAGCGCGCCACGGAGCTGTCGATCACCGTCGGCATCGTCGCCGACCTGCAGGTGTTCAACCCGTTCGACTTCTTCATCGAGGAGTACGCCGAGTTCTACGGGTTCCGTTACGCCCCTGACCTCATCGCCGACCTCGAGCCGTACCTGCGTCCGGTCGACGAGGCCGAACCCGGCAGCGGGCCCGGCGAGGTGGTGCGCAACTGGGTGGCCGGCCTGAACATCGCCCCGAAGACCCGCATGATCGACTTCCTGGTCCAGATCAACGCGGCCGTCCAGGGCGACGTGGGGTACTCCGTCCGGATGGAACCCGGTGTGCAGACCCCGGACCACACGCTGACCACGGCCATCGGTTCCTGCCGGGACTCGGCCTGGCTCCTGGTTTCCGTGCTGCGGCAGCTCGGCCTGGCCGCCCGCTTCGTCTCCGGCTACCTGGTCCAGCTCGCGTCGGACGTCCCGTCGCTGGACGGCCCGTCCGGACCGCCGGCCGACTTCACCGATCTGCACGCCTGGTGCGAGGTGTTCGTTCCGGGCGCCGGCTGGATCGGGCTGGACGCCACGTCGGGGCTGTTCGCCGGGGAGGGGCACATCCCGCTCTCGGCCACCCCGCACCCGTCCAGTGCGGCCGCCATCACCGGGACGACCGGCATCGCGCAGACCACCCTGGAGTACTCCAACACCGTCATCCGGGTGCACGAGGACCCCCGCGTGACGCTCCCGTACTCGCCCGACCAGTGGGCCGCGATCCAACAGCTGGGTACCGACGTCGACCGGCGGCTGGCCGAGGGCGACGTCCGGCTGACCATGGGCGGCGAGCCGACCTTCGTGTCGATCGACGACTTCGCGGCCCCCGAATGGACGGTCGCCGCTGACGGCCCGGCCAAGCGGGAACGAGCCGGCGTGCTGGCCAACCGGCTGGCCGAGATCTACGCCCGCGGCGGCCTGGTCCAGCGCAGCCAGGGCAAGTGGTACCCGGGTGAGCCGCTGCCCCGGTGGGCCATCTCGTTGTACTGGCGGACGGACGGCGTCCCGCTGTGGCGGCAACCGGCGCTGCTGGCCGATCCGTGGGCCAGGCCGGCCGGGACCGCCGCGGCGGATCCCTTGGCGCCCAAGGTGAAACTCCCGGCCCCGACCCCGGGGCAGGTCAGTGTCGCGCAGGCGTTCGCGCAGGCCGTCGCGTCCAGCTTCGGGCTGCCGGACTCGCAGGTGCGCCCGGCCTACGAGGACGCCGTGGCCCGGCTGGCCCAACAGGTGCGCCTGCCGGCCGGGGAACCGCCGGTCGACCTCGACCCGGACGCCGACGGGCCGGATCGGCGAGCCGAACTCGTCGCGGCCTTGGACGGTACGGTCCACCAGCCGACGGCCTTCGTGCTGCCGCTGTGCCGGGTCACCCCCGAGGGCGCCGACGACGAGGTGTGGGGAAGCCCGAACTGGTCGTTGCGCAGGGGCCGGATCGTGCTGCTGGCCGGTGATTCGCCGGCCGGTCTGCGGCTACCGCTGGACTCCGTGTCCTGGGTGCCGCCGGAACCCCCGGTCGAATCGGACCCGCTGCGCACCAAGGCCCCGCTCAACCCGGAGCCGCACCACGCGGTGGTGCTGGACGATCCGGCCGGGTTGCCGACGACCGCACTGGTCGTCGAGCAGCGGGGCGAGCACTTGTACGTGTTCCTCCCGCCGTTCGAGGAGCTGGACCCGTTCGTCGAACTGATCGGCCTCATCGAGGACGCGGCGCGCACCCTGCGGACCGCCGTTGTCATCGAGGGATACGCGCCGCCCCCGGACTCGCGGCTGACCAGCATGTCGGTGACCCCCGATCCGGGGGTCATCGAGGTCAACGTGCAGCCGACGTCCAGCTGGGCCCAGCAGGTGGAGCTGGCCACCACGTTGTACGAGCAGGCCCGGCAGACCCGCCTCGGCACCGAGACGTTCGCCGTCGACGGCGTGCACGGCGGTACCGGCGGGGGCAACCACATCACCCTCGGCGGCGTCACCCCGGCCGAGTCCCCGCTGCTCCGCCGCCCCGACCTGCTGGTCTCGCTGCTGACCTACTGGCAGCGCCATCCGAGCCTGTCGTACCTGTTCTCCGGACGGTTCATCGGCCCGACGTCACAGGCCCCCCGGGTCGACGAGGGCCGTCCGGAATCGGTGTACGAACTGGAGATCGCCTTCGCCGAGATCGAGCGCCAGACCGCGACGGACGGGACGTCGTCGCCGTGGATCATCGACCGGGCGCTGCGGCACCTGCTCACCGACCTCACCGGCAACACCCACCGGGCCGAGTTCTGCATCGACAAGCTCTACTCGCCCGACTCGGCGCGAGGCCGGCTCGGCCTGCTGGAGCTCCGCGGGTTCGAGATGCCGCCGCACGCCCAGATGTCGCTGGTGCAGGCGCTGCTGGTGCGCTCGCTGGTGGCCCGCTTCTGGGAGAGGCCGTTGAAGGCCCGGTTGATCCGGCACGGAGAGAACCTGCACGGGCGGCACCTGTTGCCGCACTTCGTCATCGCCGACATCGCGGCGGTCGCCGCCGACCTGCGCGATCACGGCATCGACTTCGCGACCAGCTGGTTCGATCCGTTCACCGAATTCCGGTTCCCCCGGATCGGCACGGTCAGCGTGGCCGGCGTCGGCATCGAGTTCCGGTCGGCCATCGAACCGTGGAACGTACTGGGGGAGGAAGCGACCGCCGGTGGCATGGCGCGCTACGTCGACTCGTCGGTGGAGCGGATGCAGGTGCTTCTGGACGGCGCCGACCGCGGCCGTCACGTGCTGACCTGCAACGGGTATCCGGTGCCGCTGATGGACACCGAGACCCCGGGCCGCCAGGTCGCCGGCATCCGGTACCGGGCCTGGCAGCCGCCCAGCGCCCTGCACCCGAGCATCGCCCCCCACGCCCCACTGGTGTTCGACCTGATCGACACCGACACCGGGGTCTCGCTGGGCGGCGCGACGTATCACGTCGTCCATCCGGGCGGGCGGTCCTACGACACCCCGCCGGTGAACGCCCTGGAGGCCGAGGCCCGCCGGACCAGTCGGTTCGAGGCGTCCGGCCACACCAGCGGCACGGTCGACGTTGCGCTGATCCGCGAGCGGGCGGCCCGGCTGGCGGTCGATCAAGCCCCCATCGGCCTCCTGGACCTGAGGCGGGCCACCGCCATCGGCCGGTGAACACGGTGGCGGACATCCGGTTCCGAACCGTCGGCGACGGCCCGTTCGGTGGGTCGACGCGGTCGGGGCGGCGCCGTCCGTGCGTCACAATCATCCCCGTGACCACCATCCCCGCGATCGCGTCTCTCGCCCGCGCCCCCGGGATGCGCCGCCGATGACGGCGGTCCTGCGGACCGGCGCCGAGTCGCTGGTCGAGCGCTACCTGAGCCGGTACGGGATGTTCGCGCCGGTCGATTCGGACACCCCGCGCCGGTACGACGAGATGACCGGGACCTCGGGCGTGCTCCTGCCCGGATGGGCCGAGATCGCCGGGGCCCTCGACTCGATCGGCCGGGACGGTCTGGCCGCCCTGACCGACCTGGTCGACCGCAAACTCGAGGACGACGGCGTCACGTACACGCCGGTCAGCGCCGGGCAGCAGGCGGCCACTCCACCGGACGCGGCCGCGGTCGCGCCGCAGCGGTGGGAGCTCGATCCGGTGCCGCTGCTGATCGACGCCGGCGACTGGGCCCGGCTGGAATCGGGCCTGCGGCAGCGGTCGGTGTTGCTCGACGCGCTGTTGACCGACATCTACTCCTCGCGCAGCGTGCTGACCGGCGGTCTGGTGCCGCCGGAGCTGATCTTCGAACACGACCACTACCTGCGTCAGGCCCACGGGATCAGGATTCCCGGGGCGCACCAGTTGTTCTTCCACGCGGTGGATGTGTGTCGCGGCCCGGAGGGCGCATTCCAGGCGCTGGGCGACCGGACCCAGGCTCCGAGCGGGGCCGGATACGCGATGGCCGACCGCCGGGTCGTCTCCCGGGTGCTGCCCGAGTTGTTCCGGCGCAGCGCCCCCCGAGGTTTGGGCAACTTCTTCCACAGCATCCTGGGGTCCCTGCAGGCCGTGGCCCCGACCGGCGCGGAGAACCCGCGGATCGTCGTGCTCAGCCCGGGGACCCACTCCGAGACGGCGTTCGACCAGGCGTTCCTGGCGTCGATGCTGGGCCTCCCGCTCGTGGAGAGCGCCGACCTGACCGTCCGCGGCGGGCGCCTGTGGATGCGGGCCCTCGGGCGGTACGAACCGGTGGACGTGGTGCTGCGGCGGGTCGACGCGAACTGGTCCGATCCGCTGGACCTGCGTCCGGATTCCCAACTCGGGGTGGTCGGGCTCACCGAGGCCTGCCGTCGCGGCACCGTCACCGTGGTGAACAGCCTCGGCAGCGGTGTCCTGGAGAACCCGGGGCTGTTGCCGTACCTGCCCGCGCTGGCCCGAGAGCTGCTCGGCGAAGACCTGAAACTGCAGTCGGTGCCGACCTTCTGGTGTGGTGAGGCAAGCGGCCTCTCCCACGTGCTGGCCCACCTGGACGACATGGTGCTGCGCCCCACCGGCGCCGGCGCATCGGTGGTGCCCTCCTTGCTCAGTCAGGGCGAGCAGGACGCCTGGCGAACCCGGCTGGCGGCGGAACCGACCCGCTGGGTGGGGCAGCAGCGGGCGACCTTCTCCGAGGCACCGGCGGTCGGCGCCGACGGGTTGGCGGCGCGACGCGTCGGGATGCGGCTGTTCACGGTGGCGCACCAGTCCGGGTACGTCGCCATGGCCGGTGGCCTGGGCCGGGTCGTCAGCGATGTGGCCTCGCCGCCCCGTGATCACACACCCGGGCCGTCCGTGGCCAAGGACATCTGGGTCCGGTCCGTCCGGGCCGAGCCGACGTCCGGCGCCGAACCGGTCAGCCGGCTGGACTCCGGCCCGCTGGTCGAACCGGTCGAGATGGCGGCCGCCGCGTCACCGCGGGTCCTGGAGGACCTGTTCTGGCTCGGCCGGTACGCCGAGCGGACCGAGGACCTGACGCGGCTGCTGATCACCGCCCGGGGCCTGGCCGACACGTTCCGGTTCCGTCCGTACGACGTCGGCGCCGGCTCGGTCCCGGTGCTCCTGACCGCGGTGACCGCTGTTTCGGCCGCCTATCCGGCACTGGCCCAGGGACAAGACCCGGCCTTCCGGCTGCGTCAGGTGGTGCTCGACGCCGCCACCCCGGGCACCGTGGCCCAGTCGCTGGCCGGACTGCAGGAGACGGCCCGCGCCGTTCGCGACCAATTGTCGGGCGACACCTGGATGGTGCTGGCCGGGGTCGACCGGGCCATCGCCGAACTGGCGGCGACACCGGACGACACCGGCGCCGTCCTGCAGTCCACGCACGCCGCGATCCTGTCCGGGATGCTCGCGCTGTCCGGTCTGGCCAGCGAGAACATGGTCCGCGACCCCGGTTGGCGCCTGATGGACATCGGCCGCCGGCTGGAGCGCGGCCAGCAACTGGCCGCCCTGCTCCGAACCACGCTGACCCGGGTGCACCCGGCCGACGTCGAGAGCATCGTCATCGAGTCGGTGCTGGCCGTGGCCGAGTCCGGGCTGACCTACCGCCGTCGCTACCGCGGCCGGGTCCAGGTCGGGACGGTGCTCGAGCTGCTGTTGCTCGACGCCGGCAATCCCCGTTCGCTGGCCTATCAGGTGAACGCGATCTCCGAGGACCTCAGGATGCTGCCGGAGGCCTCGGGTACCAGCCGACCCGAGCGGCTCACCGAAGAACTGGCGACCACGTTGCGGCGGGCCCGCCCAGCCCAGATGGACGACGTCGACGCCGCCGGCACCCGGCCCGAACTGGTTGATTTCCTGGCCCACGTGCACGACGCCCTGCGCAATCTGGCCGATGCCGTTGCGACGTCACATTTCTGGCGGTCCCGACCGATGTTGCCGCTCGGCCAGGAGATCCGCCCCGGGTACGGCCGATGAGCACGCACCGGCGATACCGCATCGAACATCGCACGGCTTACCACTACTCGGACACCGTCTCGGCGTCCTACGGGCGGGGCTATCTGCGTCCGCGGGAGCTGCCGTGGCAGGACTGCGAGCAGTACAGCCTGGTGATCGAACCGACGCCGTCCGACGCCGCCGACTCCACCGATGTCTACGGCAACGTGGACAGCTACTTCCACGTCACCAGTTCGCACACCGACCTGGTGGTCACCGGAGTGTCGGTGGTGCAGGTACGACGGCCCGAACTCGACCTGGCCGCGGCCGCCCGTCCATGGGAGGAGGCGCAGGTCGGTGCCGTCGATGCCGAAGGGGTCGAATTCCTGCTGGCCTCGCCGTACATCCAGATCACCGACGAGGTCCGGGAGTACGCGGCCGTCAGCTTCACCCCCGGCCGGCCGGCCGGGGAGTCTCTCCTGGACCTGGTGCACCGCATCCACGCGGACTTCCGGTACCGGTCCGGGGCGACGACCGTCGGCACCCCGATCCCGAGGATCCTGGCCGAGCGGGAGGGCGTCTGTCAGGACTTCGCCCACCTGGTCGTGGCCTGCGCCCGGGCCCACCGGGTGCCGGCCCGCTACGTCTCCGGATACCTGGCGACCGACCCGCCGCCCGGCCGGGAGCGGATGGTCGGGGTGGACGCCAGCCACGCGTGGGCGGCGGTGCGCCTGCCCGGTGGCCACTGGCTGGCCGTCGATCCGACCAACGATCAGCTGGTCGACGAGCGATACACCACGGTCGCCTGGGGCCGGGACTACGGTGACGTCCCGCCCCTGCGAGGAGTGATCTTCACCGATGCCGAAACCAGCACCATGAAGGTCGCGGTGGACGTCGCGCCGCTGTGAGGGTGTGGCCTGCACGGCAATCGGGTTTGGCCGGCCGGATCACGGGAATCGTGCTGACGCGCGATCTGCGGGCGGGCCACTAGGGTTTCGTCCGGACGCGCCCGAGCATCGCCTGAACCGAACCGATGAAGCCGACCGCCTGGGCCGGAGATGGATGGACACCACCACATGCGCGACTTCCTGTGCCCCAACTGCGGCCAGCGGCTGGCCTTCGAGAACTCCGTCTGCCTGAACTGCGGCAGCAACCTGGGCTTCGACCTCGACGCCCGGGACTTCGTACTGGTCGGCCCCAGCGGCCTGACCGGCGAACAACCGCCTCGCCGGATGTGCGCCAACCTGAACATCGCGTCCTGCAACTGGGTCGTGCCCATGGACGCGCCGACCGGATTGTGCCGCTCGTGCGCACTCACCCGGACCCGCCCGTCCGACGCCGACCTGGTGGCTCTGCCGGAGTTCGCCGCGGCCGAGGCGGCCAAGCGTCGACTGGTCGTCGAACTGGTGGAACTCGGCCTGCCGATCAACGGCCGGGACGTCGACCCGGAGTTCGGGTTGTGCTTCGACCTGCTCTCCAGCGAGCACGAGCAGGTGATGACCGGCCACGACAACGGCGTCATCACCCTCGACCTGGCCGAGAGCGACGACGTGCACCGGGAGCAGCTCCGGGTGTCGATGGACGAGCCGTACCGCACCCTGCTCGGACACTTCCGGCACGAGATCGGGCACTACTACTTCTCGGTCCTGGCCGAGCAGTGGCCGACCCGCGGCGAGTTCCAGACGCTGTTCGGTGACCCGGACGCCGACTACCAGCAGGCGCTTGACCGCCACTACTCGCAGGGCGCCCCGCCCGGATGGGAGGACACCTACGTCTCGTCCTACGCCACCATGCACCCGGCCGAGGACTGGGCCGAGACCTTCGCCCACTACCTGCACATCCGCGACACCATCGACACCGCAGCCGCTTTCGGTATCGCCCCGGCCGGCGCGACGGTGGACCGGCCGCTGGCCGGCGACGCCGGGTTCGATCGCATCATCGAGCTGTGGCTGCCGCTGTCGTGGTCGCTGAACATGATCAACCGGTCGATGGGGCACCAGGACCTCTACCCGTTCGTGCTGCCGCCGGCCGTGCTGCGCAAGATGCGTCTGGTGCACAAGCTGGTGGCGGCCGCGTAGGACCGGCCGGTGGTGTCGCGCCCGTCCGGAGGACGTGGGTCAGGCGCGGCCCGGCCGGACTGCGAGTTGCCGCACCGCCGGCAGCGCGATGCCCAGGTCGGTGATGCGGCCGGTGAGCGGATCGACCGCCGCGATCCGTCCCTCGTCGGTGGCGATGAACAGCCACCGGCCGTCGGGGGAGAACACCATTCGGGTCGCGTCGGGAATGCCGAGTGACCGCGGCAGGGTGGTGCGCGTCCCGTCGCCGAGGTCGAGCAGGGTCAGCTCCATCGACGAGGAGGTATCCGCCCCCGGGGTCACCATCACCGCGCGACGGTTGTCGGGCGAGACCAGGCCGGCACCCATCGAGCTGGCCACGGCGTGAGCCAGCGCCTTTCGTCGAGAGGTCATCCGGTCAACGACCGAGGTGACGCACGAGACGTCCGGATCGCACTTCGTGACCACCATCGTTCGGGCGTTGATCGCGTCCAGGGTGCCGCCGGTCAGCAGCCGGGTCCTCGACGTGCCGCCCAGGAAGACGCCGCGCTCGCCGGAGAAGAACAGAATCTGCCCGGCACCGTCCGATGCGGCGCTGACCACCGAACTGTCGGCCGGGGCAGCGGCCGTGACAGCCGACGGGTGACCGGCCCAGTCGGTCAGCGTCAACGCGCCGGAGCCGCGTCGGGCCTGCGTCCACAGATGATCGCGGTCCGGTCCGGGCAGGGCCGGGCCCCCCACGGCCAACACTCCGGGGAGCGCCCGGGCCGGTGCGCCGTCCGGGACCTCGTATCCGGGCACGTAGTCCAGCGGACGGACGATCACCCCCTCCGGCCCGGCGAGGAAGCTGACCGGACCGGAACTGGCCAGCGACGGAACGCCGGTCCTGGTCACCCGGCCGCGGGCCGCCTCGATCCGGATGACGCTGTCGTCGCTCCGCGCGAACAGCTCCCATCCGGCCGTGACCCCGAGGACGGAGTGGTGCAGGTCCACGACGACCGGTGCCGGGCCGGCCGCTCGGGTCACCAGCGGGACCGAGGTGGCACCAACGGGTCCGCGGGTCTGGGGGCTGGACCGCGTGGTCGGAACCACCTTGGGCACCGGGATGGACAGCGGGGTGCGGGGATGCAGCACGACCGCGACGACGATCACCCCCACCAGCCCGAGCCCCAGCAGTGGCCACCAGCGGGTCAGGGGTGGCCGCCCGTCTCTCGTACCGCCGCCGGTTTCGCCCACGGGCCGATGATCCGTCCTGGGCCCGGTGTTGTCACCCGGGGATCCTGGTGGCTCGCCGCAGACGGGACCTTTGCCTCTGCCGGTCCGGACCGGTGCCCGGTGAGAATCGGACGTGCGGGCTCCGGCCACGCCCGGTCCAGGTGCGGCGGCCGTGGACGTTCCAGCGCAGGACACCTTCTCGAGCGGAGGAAGCATGGGAGACGAGGCGGTGGTCCGGACGGCCGCCCTGAGCAAATCGTTCAAGGGCACCGTCGCCCTGCGGGACGTCGACCTGACCATCGAGCGAGGGGAGATCTTCGGCTACCTGGGACCCAACGGGGCGGGTAAGACCACGACCCTGAGGCTGCTGATGGGCATGTTGCGGCCGACCAGCGGGCGCGCCACCGTGCTGGGCCAGGATGCCTGGCAGCACGCCGTCGACGTGCATCGCCGGGTCGGCTACCTCCCCGGTGAGCCCGCCCTGTACGGCAAACTGACCGGGCACCAGCACGTGTCCTACTTCGGCCATCTGCGCCGGGACCCGGACAACAAGTCGGCCGCCCGACTGGCTGCCCGGCTCGACCTGGAGCTGGATCGACCGGCCCGGGAACTGTCGAAGGGCAACCGGCAGAAACTGGCCCTGGTGCTGGCGATGATGTCCGGCCCCGAACTGTTGATCCTGGACGAACCCACGAGCGGGCTCGACCCGATCGTGCAGCAGGAGTTCCACACCCTCCTGCGGGAGCACACCGAGGCCGGCGGCAGTGTGCTGCTCTCCTCCCACGTGCTGGGCGAGGTGCAGCGGGTGGCCGACCGGATCGGGGTGGTCCGCGCGGGCCGGTTGATCGCCGTCGAGCGGATGGCCGATCTCCGGGTGAAGTCGCTGCATCACGTGGCCGCCCGGTTCACCGACGAGGTAGGCGCGGAGGAGTTCAGCTCGGTGGACGGCGTCCGGGACCTGGTGGTGGCCGGCCCGGCGATGACCTGCATGGCCACTCAATCGGCGCTCGACGGGCTGCTCCGACAGGTCACCCGGCACCGGGTGGTCGACCTGGACTGCGCCGAGGCCGATCTGGAGGAGACCTTCCTGGCCTACTACGGAGGTGGCGATCACGATGCCACTTGAGGGGACCGTGCTGCGCAACGTCACCGCCAAGACGCTGTACGACCAGCGCCGCAGCCTGCTCGCCTGGGCCGTGTCGCTGGTGTTGCTCATTGCCATGTACATCGCCATCTGGCCGAGCATCCGCGACCAGCCGGCCATGACCGACTTCCTCAACAACATGCCGAAGGCCATGCGCTCGCTGTTCGCGATGTCCGGCGCCGACATGAGCACCCCGATCGGCTACCTCAAGGTCGAGGTGCTCTCCCTGATGGGGCCGCTGCTCGTCCTGATCTACGCGATCACCGCCGGATCGGCATCGGTCGCCGGTGAGGAGGACCGGCACACGCTGGATCTGCTGATGGCCAACCCGATCAGCCGCACGCGTCTGGTGCTGGACAAGGCGGCCGCCATGATCGCCGGAACTTTGCTGCTGGCCGGGGTCATCGCGGCCGCTCTGCTCGTCGAGAGCCCGCTGGCGGGCATGACCCTGCCGGCCGGCCGGATCATCGCCGCGATGATCCACCTGGCCCTGCTGGCCATGGTGTTCGGATCCCTGGCGTTGGCCGTCGGCGCGACCACCGGCCACGTCGTCGCCAGCCGGGCCGTGCCCGCGGTGACGGCCGTGATCGCTTACATCGTCAACGGTCTCGGCCCGCAGGTGTCCTGGCTTGCCCCCTTCCAGAAGTTCTCGCCGTTCTACCAGTACTCCGGGCACGACCCGTTGATCAACGGTCTGTCCTGGCCGGCGGTACTGGTGGCGGTCGGCACCGTCGCCGTCCTGACCGCACTGGGCGTGGCTGGGTTCCGCCGCCGAGATGTGGCGGCCTGAGCCGACCCGGCCCGGAGTCCGTTTTCCGGCCGGGCGGGCCCGGGCGTTCGGGGACCTTCGGCTCTGGGCCGGCCGGCCGGCTTCTCGCAGGATCGGCAGCGTCATCGCGTCGAGCGTCGTCCGTCGAAAGGTCTCGTCATGAGCTACCAGAAACCGAACCCACTCACCCGCTGGGTCGTCAATCCGCTGATCAACCTGACGCACGCCGGGGGAGCGGAGACCCTGACCGTGGTCGGCCGTCGTAGCGGACGCTCCCGCGACGTGCCGGTGATCCCGGTGCGGGTCGGCGAGTCCCGCTACCTGGTCTGCCCCTACGGCCAGACCGACTGGGTGCGCAACCTGCGGGCCGCCGGCCGGGGCGAACTCCGCGGCCACGGCGTCGCCGAGCCCTTCGTCGCATCGGAAGTGCCGGTCGCGGAGCGGGCGCCGGTGATCGATGCCTACCGCGCCGTCGCCGGCCGGGTGGTGGAACCCCTCTTCCGCGACCTCCCGGATCCGGCCGACCACCCCGTGTTCCGGATCGAACCGGTGAACGCGCCGACCTGAGTCGAGGCCACCCGGTAGCTGGCGGCTTCTCTACCACCCGGGACGCTCAGCGATCTGTGACCGCGGGCGACGGTCCCGGATGCGTCGGCCCGGAGCCGGCGGCCCGGGTGCGGACGGCACCGGGTGGTCGGTGCTGCCCGGTAGCCTCGCGTCGTGACCGATATCGAACCAGGGCTGTTCGGCCCCGAGGCCGGACCGTCCCCGGCCCGCGGGGCCGGCATCGACCCGATCGCGTCGGTCCGCCCACCCGATCGGTTCGACCCGCAGGCGCCGCTGGCCGTGCGCATGCGGCCGCGCACCCTGGACGAGGTCGTCGGCCAGACGCATCTGCTCGGCCCGGGCGCCCCGCTGCGCCGGCTGGTCGAGGGCGGCTCGCCGTCGTCCATGCTGCTGTACGGCCCGCCCGGGACCGGCAAGACCACGATGGCGACCCTGGTCGCCGGGGCCACCGGGCGGCAGTTCGCGCAGTTGTCCGCGCTCAATGCGGGCGTCAAGGAAGTCCGGCAGGTGATCACCGACGCGGCCGCCGCCCTCCGTCGCACCGGTGAGCAGACCGTGCTGTTCATCGACGAGGTCCACCGCTTCTCCAAGACCCAACAGGACTCACTGCTCGGTGCGGTGGAAAACCGGACAGTCATTCTCATCGCGGCCACCACGGAGAACCCGTTCTTCTCGGTCGTCTCCCCGTTGTTGTCGAGATCCCTTGTCCTGCAACTGCAACCGCTTACCGAGGACGAGGTCGGTCAGTTGCTCGACCGGGCCGTGACCGACGAGCGAGGCCTGGGCGGCGCACTCCGACTGTCGCCCGAGGCCAGGTCGCACATCCTGGCCCTGGCCGGTGGCGACGCCCGGCGGGCGCTGACCGCGCTGGAGGCGGCCGCCGACAGCGTGCAGGACGAGGGCGGTACCGAGATCGGCCTGACCGCCGTCGAACGGGCGGTCAACCGGGCGGCCGTGCGGTACGACCGCGACGGGGACCAGCACTACGACGTCACCAGCGCGTTCATCAAGTCGATCCGCGGCAGTGATGTGGACGCGGCCCTGCACTACCTGGCCCGGATGCTGGAAGCGGGAGAGGACCCGCGGTTCATCGCCCGCCGGTTGATGATCCACGCCTCCGAGGACATCGGAATGGCCGATCCGACGGCCCTGCCGGTGTGTGTGGCCGCCGCTCAGGTGGTGCAGTTGGTCGGGCTGCCAGAGGCCCGCATCGGATTGGCCCAGGCCACCATCCACCTGGCCACGGCGCCCAAGTCGAACGCCGTCGTCGAGGCCATCGGCGCGGCCATGGCCGACGTGCGGGCCGGCAAGGCGGGCCCGGTCCCGCCCGCACTGCGCGACGGGCACTACCCGGGGGCGGCCAAACTGGGCAACGCGCAGACGTACGTCTATCCGCCGAGCGTGCCCGGAGGGGTGGCCACACAGCAGTACCCGCCGGACGAACTGGTCGGCCGCGACTACTACACGCCCGTCGGCCGAGGGGCCGAACGGTCCATCGCCGAGCGGTTGCCGGTGCTCCGCCGGGTCATCCGCGGCATCAGGGACAAAGGCATCAAGGACACCGTCGAGACGAAGGGCAAGTCATGACCGTAGCCATCAGCGTCCAGCGGGCCGGTGGGCCCGAAGTACTCCAGATCGCCGAGGTCGATCTGCCCGCCCCCGGGCCGGGGCAGGCCCTGCTCGAGGTGGCCGCGGCCGGGGTGAACTTCATCGACATCTACCGCCGCAGCGGCGTCTATCCGGTGGAGTACCCGTACACGCCGGGCCACGAAGGGGCCGGGCGGGTACTGGCCGTCGGTCCCGGGGTCACACTCGTCGAGGTCGGCGACCGGGTCGCCTGGTGCGATGTCCCCGGTTCCTACGCCGCCCGGACCGTCGGCGCCGTCGACCGGCTGATCCCGGTGCCGGACCCGGTCGACGACCAGCAGGCCGCCGCCTTCCCGCTCCAGGGGCTGACCGCGCACTACCTGGCCACCGATTCCTATCGGATCCAACCCGGCGACACCGTGCTGATCCACGCCGGGGCCGGCGGCGCCGGGCTGCTGCTCACCCAGATCGCCAAGATCAAGGGGGCGACCGTCATCACCACCGTCTCCACCCCGGCCAAGGCCGAACTGTCCCGGCGGGCCGGTGCCGATCACGTCCTCGTCGGCTACGACGGCTTCGCCGGTCAGGTCAGAGACCTGACCGGGGGAGCCGGCGTCCAGGCCGTCTACGACGGGGTCGGCAAGGACACCTTCGACGGGTCCATGGACGCCCTCGCGCGACGGGGGACGCTCGTCCTGTTCGGCGGGTCGAGCGGGCAGGTACCTCCGGTGGATCCGCAGCGGCTCAATCGCGGCGGATCGTTGTCTCTCACCCGGCCCACCCTGGGCGACTTCACGGCCACCCGGGAGGAACTCCTGGCCCGGGCCGACGACCTGCTGACCTGGATCGCAGACGGCCGGCTGCACATCACCGTCGGCGCCACCTACCCGTTGGCCGACGCCGGGCGGGCGCAGGAGGACCTGGCCGCGCGCCGTACCACCGGGAAGCTGCTGCTCATCCCGTAGCCGGCGCGGCCGACCTCACGTGGTCGGGCAGGTGTCACCGACGTAGGGCTGGGCGCAGAAGTTGGACGACCACGCCGCCTTCGCGCCGGAGTCACCGATCCGGTACACCTGCACCGTCGCGACGACGGCGACCGCGACGGCCAGCACGCCGACCGCGATGCGCACCCCCACCGATCCGAGGGCCGGGGCACTCCCGGATCGGGCGGCCAGCACCGGCAGCCCCCAGACCAGTGCGGCCAGCAGGAACAACCCGGCCGTCCAGGGCAGCAGCTGGTCGCCGAGCTGGGCGTGCCGGACGATCAACGGGTTGCTGAACCCGTGGAACACCCTGGCCTGCAACCAGGTGCCGGCGTGGGTGGTGATGGGCACGCAGACCAGGGCCAGCAGCGCCACGATCGGCGTCGTCACTCCGAGACGGCGCCGGGCGGCCGGCCACAGAACGGACACGACGGTGATCACGGCGGCCAGCGGGACGGCGATCACCACCAGATGGATGAGCAGGATGTGCGTGGGCAGCCCGTTGAACTCGTTCACGTTGATCATCATGACGGACCGGACCGGGCCGACCCCGAAGGCCCCCGCGGGTCAGGACGTGGTCCGCGTCACCGCCGGGAACGGGCGGCGAAGTATTGGCCGCCGGATCTCCTCAGGTGGCCGGGTAGGCTGGCCCTGCTGTCTCATGCGGACCTTCGAAGGGAAAATGGCCACCGTGAAGCGCATCTACTACTTCTCCGCAGGCATCGCCCTGGGGGCGGTGGCCACCCGGCGGACCCGCCGGGCCAAGGAAGCCGCCCGGGCTGCCCTCGCGGCGAAGTTGACCCCGTCGGCGATCGCCGCCGACGTCGCGGATGCCATCGCCGAGCTGGGCAACGCCCTCGGGTCGTTCGCCGCCGACGTGCGGCAGGGGGCGGCCAACCGCCGGGCCGCGTACCGGCCGATGATCGACAACGCCACCGGCGCGGTCGCCCTGTTGGCCGCCGACCAGGTCGGACCCACGCCTCCGATCGGTGCGGACGGTAACGAGGTCATCGTGGCCTCCGACCGGATCGACGCCGACGGTGCGCCGGTCCGGGGCCGTCGGAGCGCCTGAACCGCGCCAACTGCCTGCACCGGGACGCCGCCGCGCGCCCGTGCTCTGTCACTCGCATGCCTTGAGTACGACCAGCGTAGAAGAAGGACACCTTGCAGACCCACGAGATCCGACGACGATTCCTCGACCACTTCGAGCGGGCGGGCCACACCTTCGTGCCCTCCGCCTCGTTGGTGTCCGACGATCCCACGCTGCTGTTCACCGTCGCCGGCATGCAGCAGTTCAAGCCGTACTTCCTCGGTCAGAGCACGCCCCCGTTCCCGCGGGCGACCAGCGTGCAGAAGTGCGTACGCACGCTGGACATCGACAACGTCGGGATCACCACCCGGCACAACACGTTCTTCCAGATGGCCGGCAACTTCTCGTTCGGTGACTACTTCAAGGCCGGTGCCATCAAGCACGCCTGGGACCTGGTCACCGGGTCCCAGGAGTCGGGCGGCTACGGCTTCGACCCGGACAGGATCTGGGTGACGGTCTACGAGACCGACGACGAGGCGATCCGGCTCTGGCAGGAGATCGCCGGGTTGCCGGCCGAACGTATCCAGCGCCTGGGGATGGCCGACAACTTCTGGTCGATGGGCACCCCCGGGCCCTGCGGCCCGTGCTCGGAGATCTATTTCGACCGCGGTCCCGAGTTCGGGCCCGAGGGTGGGCCCGCCGTATCCGATTCCCGCTACCTGGAGATCTGGAACCTGGTCTTCATGCAGGACATCCGCGGAGAGTCGATCGGTGGCGGGAAGGACGACTTCCCCATCCTGGGTCCGCTGCCGCAGCAGAACATCGACACCGGCCTCGGCGTCGAGCGTGTCGCGTTCCTGCTGCAGGGAGTCGACAACGTCTACGAGACCGACCTGTGCCGACCCATCATCACGGCGATGGAGGAGGCATCGGGGGTCAGCTACGGCAAGCCCGAGCATGCCGACGGCACCGCGCACATCGACGACGTGCGGATGCGGATCATCGCCGACCATTCCCGATCCGCCGTCATGTTGATCTCCGACGGGGTCACTCCGGGCAACGAGGGCGGTGGCTACGTGCTCCGTCGGCTGATCCGGCGCGCCGTGCGCTCGGCCCGCCTGCTCGGCGTCACCGAGCCGGTGATGGCCAGGCTGGTGAAGGTCGTGTCCGACCTGATGAGCCCGTCCTACCCGGAGATCGCCGACGACTACGCGCGCATCGAGCGAGTCGCGGTGACCGAGGAGAACGCCTTCCTCAAGACCATCGCGTCCGGCTCGAAGCTGTTCGAGACGGCGGCCGAGAAGACCAGGGCCGCCGGCCGCAGCCAGGTGTCCGGGTCGACCGCGTTCCTGCTGCACGACACCCAGGGCTTCCCGCTGGACCTGACCCTGGAGATGGCGGCCGAAGCCGGCCTCACCGTCGACACGCAGGAGTTCGACCGGCTGATGCAGGAACAGCGCAGCCGGGCCCGGGCCGACTCGAAGGCCCGAAAGGGCGGTCTGAACGACCTGACCGTCTACCGGCAGCTGCTGGACGCCGGCCCGACCGAGTTCACCGGTTACACCGAACTGGAATCCGAGGGCACGGTGCGCGGCGTCATCGCCGACGGCGCCCGCATCCCGGCGGCCGGCGAAGGACGGACCGTCGAGGTCGTGCTCGACCGGACGGCGCTGTACGCCGAGTCCGGCGGCCAGGAGTCCGACGCCGGAACCATTGTCGGGGAAGGTTTCTCGGCCCAGGTGCTGGACGTGCAGAAGGTCGACCGCAAGCTCTGGGTCCACAAGGTCCGGATCCTGCACGGCGAGCTGACCGAGGGTGCGGTCGTCCGCTCGAAGGTGGACCCGGAATGGCGGCTGGGCGCCCGCCAGGCGCACAGCGGCACCCACGTCGTGCACGCGGCCCTGCGACAGGTGCTCGGGCCGGAGGCCCTGCAGGCCGGTTCGTACAACAAACCTGGCTACCTGCGGCTCGACTTCTCCTGGAACAGCCCCCTGTCGGCGGACACCCGCAGCGAGATCGAGGACGTCTCCAACCGGGCCGTCCGCAACGACCTCGGAGTCCGGGTGCTCTACGGCACCCAGCAGGAGGCGTCCGACATGGGTGCGATCGCCCTCTTCGGCGAGACCTACGACGACACCGTCCGCATCGTCGAGATCGGCGGCCCGTGGTCGGTCGAGCTCTGCGGCGGTACCCACGTCGAGCACTCCAGCCAGATCGGCCCGATCGCGCTGACCGGCGAGTCGTCCATCGGGTCCGGCGTGCGCCGGGTCGAGGCCGCCGTCGGCCTCGAGGCGTTCCACCGCCTGACCTCCGAACGTGCCCTGCTGAACGCCGTCGCCGGTTCGCTCAAGGTGCAGCCGGCCGACCTGCCGGCCCGGATCGAGACATTGGTCGAGCGGTTGCGGACGGCCGAGAAGGAACTGGAGAAGTTCCGCGCGGCCGCGGCGCTGGCCTCGGCCGGCACCCTGGCCGACGCGGCGGCCCCGGTCGGAGCGGTGCACCTGGTCGCGGCGGCCGCCCCCGAGGGCACGACGGCGGCCGATCTGCGGACGCTGGCCACCGACGTCCGCGGTCGTCTGAACGGACGCCCGGCCGTGGTCGCGCTGTTCGCTCCGGCCGGCGATGCCGTCTCGTTCGTCACGGCGCTGACCTCGGAGGCCACCGCGGCCGGGCTGAAGGCCGGTGACCTGGTTAAGTCCTTCCTGCCGGCGATTGCCGGACGGGGCGGCGGCCGCCCGGACATGGCGCAGGGTGGCGGCACCAACCCGGCCGGCATCGCCGATGCCGTGGCCGCCCTGAAGGGGGTCCTCGGCGGCGTTCCGTCGTGAGGCCGTCTTCGCCGGCCCACGGCCCGGGGAGCAACCCGGATTTCGTCAGGGGTGTACGGCTGGGCGTGGACGTCGGTACCGTGCGGGTGGGCGTCGCACGGAGCGACCCCCACGGAATTCTGGCCACCCCGGTCGCGACCCTGCCCCGGGACGAGACGGGTGGTTCGGATCTCGCCACACTGCGCGATCTGGTCCTGGAACATGAGGTCGTGGAGGTGGTCGTGGGTCTGCCCCGAACGCTGCGTGGTGCCGTCGGCCCGGCGGCCGCGGCGGCCCGGAGCTACGGCGACCGGTTGAGCGCCCTGATCGGCCCGGTCCCGGTGGTCTACGTGGACGAGCGGCTGACCAGTGTCACGGCCAACCGGGTCCTCGCCGAGCGGGGAATCCGGGAGAAGGACCGGCGAAGTGTGGTCGATCAGGCGGCCGCGGTGGCGATCCTGCAGATCCGTCTCGACGCCATCAGCGCCGCGCAGCGGAGCCGCGGATGAACGACCACCTGGGGCTGTTCGGCCGGGAGGAGGAGACCGGGGAGCTCGACCTCAACGACCTCCGGGCGGCGCTGTCCAAGACGGCGTCCGCCACGACGCCGGATCCGGTGCGCGTCCTGCCGCGCCGTGAGATCCGGGCGGCCCGGCAGGCCGCCGCCCGCCGTCGCAAGCGGCGGATCCGGCAGACCACCCTGGCCATCGTGGTCCTGGCCCTGCTGGTCGGCGGCGTGGTGGTCGGGTTCAAGCTGTGGCGCAAGGACTCCACCGCTGTCGCCGATTTCGTCGGCAACGGTACGACTGATGTCGTGGTGCGGGTGCAGAGCGGAGACTCGCTGACCGACATCGCCCAGACGCTGACCGAGGACGGTGTGGTGGCATCGTCGGCCGCGTTCATCAACGCCGCCTCCGACAACAGCGACATCAAGAGCATCAAGGTCGGCTACTACAAGGTCAAGCTGCACGCCTCGGCGGAGGCGGCGGTCGACGCCATCTCCGACTCGAATGCCCAGGTCGGCCAGCTGCGGATCATTCCCGGCCTGCGCCTGGAGGACACGAAGAACAAGGCGGGCGAGGCCGTACCCGGATACATCTCGCTGATCACCAAGGCGGCGTGCGTCCCGCTGAACGGCGTCGCCAACTGCTTCAACGCCGACCAGCTGTGGAAGGTCGCCGAGACGAGCGATCCGACCGCCCTCGGCGTCCCGAGCTGGGCGGTGGCCGGTATCCGGGCCGCGCCGGACCCGAAACGACGCCTCGAAGGCATGCTGGTTCCGGGGGACTACGACATCGCGCCCGGAACCGATCCGGTGGCCGTCCTGCACGATGTGGTCAGCCAGTCCGCGACCAACTGGGACCAGACGGATATCGTCGCCGGGTCGAAGCTGCTGGGCCGTGACCCCTACCAGGTGCTCACCGTTGCCTCCGTCGCGCAACGGGAAGGCACCAACTCGATCTACGGCAAGGTGTCGCGGGTTGTGTACAACCGCCTGGCCATCAACATGAAGCTGCAGATGGACTCCACCGTGTCCTATGCGCTCGGTCTGTCCACCGTGGCCACCACGAGCCGGCAACGGGCCACCGCGACGCCCTACAACACCTACCTCAACACCGGCCTTCCGCCGACGCCGATCACCTCGCCCGGGACGAACGCCCTGGACGCTGCGCTGAATCCGGACGACGGCAAGTGGCTCTACTTCGTCCAGGTCGACCGGCAGGGCGACTTCTGCTTCTCGGTCACCGGGGAGGAGCACAACAAGTGTGTCGAGCAGGCCCGGGCGGCCGGCGTGTTCGACGAATGATCTCCCGTCCCGGCACCGAGGCCCGTCGGGCCGCTGTGCTCGGCTCCCCAGTCGACCATTCGTTGTCGCCGGCCCTGCACCGCGCGGGGTTCGCGGCGATCGGATTGACCGGATGGACGTACGAGAAGATCGAGTGTGACGGCGAGCGACTCCCGGCGCTGGTTGCCGCTTGCGGGCCGGAATGGGCCGGGTTCTCGGTGACCATGCCCGGCAAGTCGGTGGCCGCCGCGGTGGCCGACGTCCGGAGTCCACGCGTCATCGAACTCGGGGTGGCCAATACCCTCTACCGCGGCCCAGCGGGTTGGTACGCCGAGAACACCGACGTCGACGGCGTGACGGGTGCGCTGAGCGCGGTCGGGCTGGCCCCGCGGAGAGTGCTGGTGCTCGGTGGCGGTGGCACGGCTCGATCGGTGGTGGCCGCCCTGGCCGAGATGGGAGTGGCGGAACTGATCGTGGCCGGCCGTCGTCCGCAGAGCACCGCCGACTGCGCCGCGCTGGCCGCTCGCCTCGGCGTCGAGGTCACCGAATGCGGCCTCGACGAGGAATCGGTGTCAGCGGCGGCCACCGGTGTCGACCTGGTCGTGTCGACCATCCCGGCCGGGGGAGCCGACCATCTGGCCGATGCTCTCGCCGCGGTACCCGCCCTGTTCGACGTCGTCTACCACCCGTGGCCGACCCCGCTGGCCGCGGCCTCACCGGCCGGCCGCGTCACCGTCACCGGCCTGGACATGTTGCTGCACCAGGCGTTCCGCCAGTTCGAGTTGTTCACCGCCCGGGCCGCACCCCGCGCGCAGATGAGGGCCGGCCTGCGGGCCGCCAGCGGCACGGAGCTGCCGTTGCCGATCGGGACGCCCGGGTGAACGCCACCCGCGCCCGGACGCGCCGGAACCCACGCGAGAGCCGCCCGGTCGACCACAGCAAGAACCTGCGGCTGGTGGCCGCCCTGGTCACCATGCTGGCCGCCGCCGCGTGCATTCTCGCGTCCACGTTGACCTGGCTCGCCCTCCCGGACGGGGCCGGGCACACCACGTTCGTCTCCGGTTGGGGCGCCATCTCCGGCGGGAGCCAGATCGCCGGGCAGAACATCAACGACGCGGCCAACGGCAACGGGTCCTTCCGACCCGGCCTGCTGGGCGTCATCATCGGTGGATTCGCGCTGTTGTCGGCGATCGCGCTGGCCCTGCCGGCGTACGGCCGGAAGCCGAACCGCATCCCGGCCTCGGTGCTGACCCTGTGCGGGCTGGGCGGCCTGGCCTGGGGCATCATCCGCATCGTGGCGCCGAACTCCTTGGCCCTGCCCGACTCCAGCGGGTTCACCAGCGGCGCCGGTCCATGGCTCCTGGCCGGCGGTTCGCTGATCTTCCTGGTGACGGCGGTGGTGGTCTTCCTGGGCCGGCTCGACCCCCCGACCCCGATCGGACGTCGAGGTGGCCGGCCGGCCTAGGGCGGTGTCCATGCGTGTGGACAACCCGCGCCGCTGACGGCCTCGCGTGAGAAGGTGGCCAGGTGTCGGGGGTCCAGTTGGTGGTTGTCATGCTGTCGGCGGTCGGCGGCCTCGCGGCCGGGTGGGGCGCTCGACAACTGCTGGCTCGTCTGCGGCGGGGCGTGACCTTGGCTCCGGGGCCACTCGAGCTGGGGACGGCCGCCGTGGTCGCGTCGAGCGTGGCGATCGGCTGGGCCCGGCCGACGCTGGCCCTGATCCTGCTGGCCGGCTGGCTGCTGGTGCTGCTGACCCCGGTCGATCTGGTCCACCACCGGCTGCCGGACGCGGTCACGCTCCCGGCGCTGCCGGTCGCGGCGGTGACCGTGGCCGTCACGTACCTGCTCTCCCATCCGTCCGGTTCGGTGAACCGTGCGGTGCTGGTGGCGGCGGTGCTGTGGGCACTGTTCGCGGCCACGGCACGAATCCGGCCGGCTGCCATGGGCCGGGGCGACGTCAAGTTGATCCCCACCATCGGGCTGCTGACCGGATACGTCTCGCTCGGGGCGGCCGTGGTCGCGCTGGCCCTGGCTTGCGTGCTCGGGGCCCTGGCATCGATCGTCGGCATGCTGGCCGGCCGACTCGAGCTCAAGTCGTCGATCGCCTTCGGGCCGTTCCTGCTGGTCGGCGGGTGGGCCGCCCTGCTGATCGCCTGAGCCGTCAGATCGGGTCAACCGGGTGCGCGTCGATCACGGCCGCGCACCCGTCCTGGTCAAGGTGGAAGACCTCCTGGGCGCCGTCGACCGGTACCACCGACACCGTGATGTCCTCCCGGTACACGTTGACCAGGTTGAAGCCGGCCGAGCGGAAGGTGCGTTCGTGCCCGGGCGGGGCCAGCGGGTCGGTCCGGATGGCGGTCGACGGCGCGACCGCCACCGGGATCCGGCCGAGCAGGCCGAATCCGGCCAGATGGTGGTGCCCGGCGAGCACCATGCGGGTGTCGGTGCCGTCCAAGGCGGCGGCGAGCGCTCGCCGGGACGCGCGATCGAGGGCGAAGTAGGTCAGCAGCGGGGACACCGGGGCCAGCGGAGCGTGGTGCAGCACGACGATTGAACCGCCGGGATGCGGGGTACCGAGCTCGGCCGTCAGCTCGGCCAGGTGGTGCGGGGTCAGCACACCGTGTCCGGCGCCGACCACCGTGGAATCCAGTACGACGATCCGCAGTCCCGGGAGACGGAACACCTGCAGCATCGGGTCGGTCCGCCCGGCTGCGCCGAGCATCTCGGCGTGGAACACGGCCCGCACGTCATGGTTGCCGGTCGCGTAGATCACCTGCGGGGCGATGCCGTCGAGGGCAGCCTGCAGACGCCGATAGGCCGCGGGGTCGCCGGAATCGGTGAGATCGCCGGAGACGACGATGATGTCGGGGCCACGACCGTCGGCCTTGGCCGCGCGCAGGGCGGCCGCCACGTCGAGCAGCGCCAGTTGGGGGTCGATCAGGCCGTTGTACCGGACGCCGGTGCTGGTCAGGTGGGTGTCCGACAGGTGTGCGATGACCAGGTCCGGCACCTCGGCCGGCTCTCCGTCCGGGGTACGCGCCGCGGTCGTCACTCCAGGCCGCCCAGCGACCTGGCCCAGTCCCGGATCCCCGGGATCAGTTCGGCCAGGCTGGCGCCACGCAGATGCGGAGTGCCGTCCCCTCGGTGGAACCGGTCGACCAGCGCCGTCCGGGCACCGGCGGCGAACGCGTCGGCGAGATCGGCGGTCCACCGATCACCGACCACCATCAGACGCTCGGGTGTGGCTGCGGCGTCGATCCGGTCGAGCAGGGCCGCGACGTGCTCGGGCATGCGGTGCGGTTTGTCGGCCTCGGCCACGATCTCGTCGATGTGGCCGGCCACCTCGACGGCCGTGAGTACCTCGGCCACACCGGTCAGGTCCGCGTTGGTGACCACCAGTACGTACGCATCGGCAAGGTCGGCCAGTAGCTCCGGCAGACCCTGTGGCGCGTCCAGGGCAAAGGCCGAGCGGGCGAGGTCCTGCCGGGCCAGGCGATAGGCCCCGTCGAGGTGTTCGGCCGTGAGCCCGGCGGCGCGGGCCAGCATCTCCACGCCCATGTAGCCGTCCTCCGCGTCGCGGAGATCGATGGTGCGCACGGTCACGGATCTGCCTTCCAGGAGGTACCGCACGCCGTCGATCAGATCGGTGGCGGCCGCGTCGGGCAGCAGGTCCGCGGCGTGCCTGGCGTAGGCCAGAATCGGCAGATCCCCGACGTAGAGCGTGCCGTCGAAATCGAACAGCAGCGCCAGCGTCGGGGATCCGGTCACCGATTGATCCTAGAGCGGAGTATCAGACGGTCGAGCGGGACCGGTTGCCGAAGCGGGTCCACAGCAGCAGCACGATGATGGCACCGATGATCGACCCGATGATGCCCGAGGTCTGGAAGAACCCGTTCTGACCGTCCTTGTGGAAGATCAGGTAGCCCAGGAACCCTCCGACGAACGAGCCGATGATGCCCAGCACGATGGTGGCCAGGATCGACATGTGCTGCTTGCCGGGCACGATGAGCCGGGCGAGGGCCCCGGCGATGAGGCCGATGATGATGAGGCTGACGATGAGTCCGAGCATGTGTTTCTCCTTCAAGAGCCCGCGGCACGTGGCGGGACGAGAGTGCTGCGTTTCTTCTGACCCGGCGTAGGTGCCCAGCCCGAACCCGCCCAAACCAAGAATTCCTCTAGCAGAGCCGAATGGCTGAAAGTGCTCCAAGGACTTCCATCGCGGTCGGGTTTCGGGCGAGGTGAACTGGGGCACCACCACGACACCGACCGGCATCCCCGGCGCAAGAACCGGGTAGATTTTGTAGGTCGGGAAAACAAAACGTCTCACTGAGGAGATCCCCAGATGGTTGCAGTACCGAATGTTGTCCTGAACAACGGCGTCGAGATCCCGCAGCTCGGGTTCGGCGTCTTCCAGATCGAGCCGTCGGAGACGGTGGCGGCGGTTCGCAATGCGTTCGACGTCGGCTACCGGCACATCGACACCGCCGAGATGTACGGCAACGAGAAGGAGGTCGGTCAGGCCATCGCGCAGTCCGGCCTCGACCGTGACGACATCTTCGTCACCAGCAAGCTGAACAACAACAACATCGGGTACGACGCCGCCCTGACGGCGTTCGACCAGACGTTGGAGGACCTGGGCCTGGAGAAGATCGACCTGTTCCTGATCCACTGGCCGCTGGCCACCGTGCGGAACTTCGTGGACACCTGGAAGGCCTTCGAGAAGATCTACGCGGACGGCCGCGCCCGCTCGATCGGCGTCTCGAACTTCCAGGCCCACCATCTGCGCCGGTTGCACGAGGAGACCACCGTCCCACCGGCGGTGAACCAGATCGAGGTGCACCCGTACCTGACGCAGGAAGCCCTCCGGGCCTTCGACGCCGAGCACGGCATCGCCACCGAGGCGTGGTCGCCCATCGCCCAGGGCAAGGTGCTCGACGATCCGACGATCGTGGCCATCGCCGAGGCGCACGGCAAGTCGCCGGCCCAGGTGGTGCTGCGCTGGCACATCCAGCACGGCAGCATCGTGTTCCCCAAGTCGGTGAACGTCGACCGGATGAAGGAGAACTTCGAGATCTTCGACTTCGAGCTGAACGAGGGCGACATGGGGTCGATCTCCTCGCTCAATCGGGACGAGCGGACCGGGCCCGACCCGGACGTGTTCGACTGGATCCCGGCCTGACGATCCGTTCGCGAAAGAGCCCGCTGCCTGGTGCGGCGGGCTTTTTTGTGCCCTCGGTTGTCAATCTGGGTTGACAGAGCGGGTTTGTCAACCTAGATTGACAGCCATGACCACCGACATCGAGCTCGCCCAGGCGGCGAGCAGCGGGGATCCGGCCGAAGGTCTGCGGGCGGTCCGGGCTCTACGGGAGCTGGCGGACCGGCTGGAGACGCTCCAGGTGGGACGAGCCCGAGCACTTGGATGGTCCTGGCAGGACATCGCTTCCCACATCGGCGTCAGTCGGCAGGCCGTGCACAAGAAGTACACCCAACAGGATCGTTCGCTCTTCCGAAAGGCCAGGTGACACCAGATGTTCGAGCGCTTCGCCCAGGAGGCACGAGTGGCGGTGACGCACGCCCAGCAGGAGGCCAGAGCCCTGCGCGATTCACGGATCGGCACCGAACACGTCCTCATCGGCCTCGCCGGTGACGGCGGCGACGCGGCCGCGGTGGCCCTGCGGGAGGCCGGCATCACGGCCGCGAGCCTCCGGGCCCGGCTGCGTCGGGAGAAGGCGGACGAGCTCGACTCGGCGGCCCTGGCCAGCCTGGGCATCGACCTCGAAGAGGTTCGTCGGGCGGCCGAGATCCGGTTCGGCGTCGGTGCCCTCGACCCGGCTCCGAAAGGCCCACGACCGAAGGGTCACCTCCCGCTCAGCTCGGCCGCTCGCAAGAGTCTCGAACTCGCCGTGCGGGCGGCCGGACACGACCGGGGCCCGTCGGCCGGCCGGGCCGGCTCGTCGATCTCCAGCGGACACCTGCTGATCGGGATGCTCGACGCGGGCACCGGCGAGGCCGCCCGGATCTTGCGGGAGCTCGACGTGGACGTCGTCGCTCTTCGCGCGGCGGTGCTGGCCCGGTTGGCGCAGGACGCCGCCTGAGTCAGAAGCCCAGCTCGACCCGCGCCGCCTGCGGGGTGGCACCGGCCCAGCGGGTCAGGTAGTGCTCGTTGTTGGTCAGGGACCGGGTGAACGCCTTGTCCAGGTACAGGATCCCGGCCAGATGATCCGTCTCGTGGGCCACGATGCGGGCCGCCCAGCCGGTGACGATCTCGTCGATCGGAGCGCCGTTCTGGTCCAGGGCCCGCAACCGGACCGTGGCCGCGCGCTCCACGACCGCCTGGTAGCCCGGCACCGACAGGCAGCCTTCGTAGAACGCGGCCACGTCGTCGGTCTCGGGCCGGTACGACGGGTTGACCAGCACCCGGAATGGCAGCGGGGTCCGGTCACGCACCCTGGCCACCTCGGACGAGACCGGCGCGGCGTCCTCGAGTACCGCGACCTGGATGCCCAACCCGATCTGTGGGGCCGCGAGCCCGACTCCGGGCGCGGTCAGCATGGTCTCGCGCATGGCCCCGATCAGATGGTCGAAGACGTCCGCCGGCAGGGAGAAGTCGTACGGTTCGGCCCGGTGCCGCAGCACCGGGTGGCCGGCCTGGACGATGGGAAGCGGGCGGGGGCCGGCCAGCAGTTGATCGACCTGCGATTCGAGGGACACGCGTCCACGCTAGTCGGCCGCGGCGAGTGGCCGGTCCGCCAGCCGGGCGGCCGCCTCCAGCAGCATCCAGGCCGACAGTTGCACCGACAGGTCGCGTTCCGGCTGTTCCGACGGGTCTATCCGGGCGCCGTCGCTGGCGCCCACCGGCCTTCGGGTCGGGATCTGGGCCAGGACGGTCCAGTCGGCCCCGAACAACGGCCCGTGCGGGGCCACCACTCGGTGCGCCCACGCCGCGGAGGCCGAGTCGAGCACCAGCCGGGCCGCCCTCGACCGGGCCCGGCGGTCGGCGGTCGAGTCCCCGGGAAGCTCGGCCGCGACCACGGCGAGGTATCGGGCCAGGATGCCAGTGAACAATCCGCCGTTGCCCCCGCCGTGCCCGATCAGCACCCCGCCGGTGGTGAGCTCCGCATCCACCGCATCGACGAGTCGATGCACCCGTCCACGGTCGTGGCCGACTCGCGTCAATGCGACCTCGGCGCCCAGCACCGAGCCCTGGTTGTACGTGTAGAACGTCGGCTGCACCGGCTGGCCCGGAACCAGGCCGTCGGCCATCAGCCCGCTGCCGGGTACATGCAGGTTCGCGTCGATCCAGTCCGTCATCGCGACCGCGCGTCGGTGAAACCCGGTGCGGGCCAGCAAGATCGCGGTCGGCCCGTTGGCCGGTGCGTTGTAGAACTCGTCGCCGCGACGCCACCGGATCCCGCCGGACGGTGGCTGCCAGGCGTCCAGGAGAGCGGTGACGATCGGCCGGATCGACCGTGGGTCGACACCGGCCGCGACCGCGCGGTGCAGGGCCAGGCCGATCCAGGCCATGTCGTCGTTGTAGTCGTTGGTGAATCGGCCCCCGTTGCGCAGCCGGATCGATCGCGCGATGACTCGGATCCGGCGGCCGCGGGTCGCATCGGGCGACCTGAGCCACGCATCCACCGCGCAGTCCAGCAGGTGGGCCTGCCACCAGAAATGCCAGCGCAGGAACACCCGGTGGGACGGCGCCGCCGGCCACGATACGACGCCCAGTCGGGTACCGGGCAGACCCAACGTCCGCAGATGACGGCCCAGCACGGCGGACTCGGCCGCCTGCGCCCGGTGCGCCCAGTCCGGTCCGGTCACAGGTGTGCCCCTTCGGCGACGGCTGGAACCGCGGAATGTCGGCGCGTCGTCAGTCGAACAGCTGGGAACGATCGAACCCGTCACGGGCGGCGCGTCTGGCCTTGCGGCGACCCGGTCCGGGGTCGGGCGAAGGCGGCGGCGATTCGGCGACGGCGGGGACGGAGCTGACCGCACCGGCCGGTGCCGTCGCTTCGGCGATCTCGGCCGGGTAGCTCGACCGCTCGGGGTAGGCCACGTCCCGCTCGTCGGGTCCCCTGGGGTCGGTGGCCTCTCGGAAGATGAAGTAGGCGATGGCCAACAGCGCCATTCCGCCGAACGCGCACCACTGCAGCGCGTAGGAGAAGTAGGGACCGACCGAGGTCTGCGGCATACCGATCTCCTGCAGCACGCCCGGGCTCGGGGCGGCCAGCTGGATGTAGCCCAGCAACACCTTGCCGTTCGCCCCGGCGGTGCCGTCCATTCCGGCCAGCGCGGTCGAGTTCACCGCCCAGGCCTGGTGCAGGCCGGCCTCGTACCGGGGCTGCCGGTTGCTCGGGTCGGTCTGGTCCGCCTGGACCCGGCCGGTGACGGTGACCACGCCGGTCGGGACCGGCGGCAGCGGGACGTTCGCCTTGATGTCGCCGAACGACTGGTAGCCGCGGTCGACCAGCAGCACGCTGCCATCGGTCAGCCGCATCGGCAGCACCACCTCGGACACCGGATTGCCCTGGCTGTCCTGCCGCAACCGGACGTAGGTGACGTGGTCGGTGTCGAACGTGCCGGTGGCCGTGACGAGCTTGTAGGTGGATTCACCGGACGGCTGGGCCGTGGTCGACAGGTACTGCCGCACCGGCACCGCGGCGTCGTGCAGGGCCGCATTGACCTGGGCGTTCGTGGCGTCGTTCTGCGCGCTCCGGGCGAACTGCCAGGGAGCCAGGATCAGCCAGCACGCCGCGGTGAAGGCCAGCGCACCGACGATCGCCCCGATCCAGCCCGGTCGGCGCAGGAAGGCGAACCGACCCGGACTCGACGTGGAGGCGCCGCGGGGGAGGGTGGCCGTCATCCGAGTCGCCGCCGGATCTCCCGCAGCACCCCGGGGATCGCCGCCGCCGTCATGGCCACCACCTCGTCGAACTCGGAGTCGGGGCCCTGGTACGGGTCGGGTACGTCGTCCGTGGTGGCCTCGGGGTCGAAGCTCCGCAACAGCCGGATCTTGTCCGGGTCGGAGGTCATCCGGCGCAGCACCTTCTCATGTCCCCGGTCGGCGGCCAGCGCCAGGTCGATCGTTCGCAGCTCGTCCTCGGTGATCTGGTGGGCCCGATGTTCGACCGGGAAGCCGGCGCGGCGGAGGGCCGCCTGGGCCTGCCGGTCGGCGGGGTGGCCGACGTGCCAGTTGCCGGTGCCGGCGCTGCTGACCCGCACGGCCTGGTCGAGACCGGCCTCGACCAGGGCCGCCCGCAGCATCTGCTCACCGATCGGCGATCGGCAGATGTTGCCGGTGCAGACCACGCTGACGTGGAACGGTCGGGAGGGAGCAGGGGACGTCACCTCTCCATTCTTACCGACATCCCCGTCGGGAATGGCACACTTGCCCTCCGCAGCACCGTCAGGAGGAACACCCGGATGCCCGTGACCATCGGCGAGGTGATCGCCGTCCTGGATGCGGCCTATCCACCCGCCCTGGCCGAGGCGTGGGACACCGGCATCGGTCTGACCTGCGGTGATCCAGACGAACCGGTGCAGCGTGTGCTGCTGGCGGTCGACGTCGACGACGCGGTGGTCGAGCAGGCCGAGCAGCTCGGTGCGCAACTGCTGGTGACGCATCACCCGTTGCTGTTCCGTTCGGTGCAGTCGGTGGCGGCCGACACGGCGAAGGGATCCCTGGTGCACCGGATGATCCGGTCCGGGATCGCGCACTACGCCGCCCACACCAACGCCGACAAGGCGGTCCGCGGCGTCAACGATGCGCTGGCCGCGGTGCTCGGACTGCGGTCGACCCGGCCGCTGCTGCCGGACGATCCGGGCGTGCTGCCGCCCGGGCACCCGCAGGCCGGGCGGACCGGCAGCGGTCGGGTGGGCGAGCTGGCCACCCCGATCCGCCTGGCCGACCTGGCCGATCTGGTCGCGGCGGCCCTGCCGAGCACGGCGACCGGTGTGCGGGTGGCCGGCGAAGCGAACCGCCTGATCACCACCGTCGCCGTGTCCGGTGGCGCGGGTGGTGGGTTCCTGGCCGACGCAGCCCGGGTCGGCGCCGACGCCGTCGTCACGTCCGACCTGTCGCACCACGTGGTGGCCGAGCACGTCGCCGATCCCGGTCGACCGGCCGTCATCGACGTGCCGCACTGGGCCGGCGAGTGGCCCTGGCTCGCCGGCGCCGCATCGGTGATCAACTCCGGTGTCGCCGACCGTGGGTCGGCGGGTAGCGTCACCACTACCGTTTCTGCGCTGCGGACCGATCCTTGGACCATGCACCGCCTCTGATGTCCGAACCGAAGAAGGGCCACCATCCCAGTGCCGAAGGCTGATCCGTTCGTCCAACGCCGGTTGCTCGACCTGGCCGGTTTCGATCAGAAGATCAACGCGGCCGAACACCGGCGCGCCAACCTCCCGGAGCTGGCCGTCATCGCCGCCGGGTCGGCCAGGCTGGCCGAGCTGCGGAATTCCAAGGTGATGGCCGAGACCGAGGTCAGCGACCTGGAGCGGGCCACCCGCAAGCTGGACAACGAGATCGACCAGGTCCGTTCGCGCGCGGAGCGGGATGCGCAACGGCTGGCCTCCGGCGCGGGCAACGCCCGGGACATGGAGAACCTCCAGCACGAGATCACCTCCCTGGCCCGCCGCCAGGGCGTGCTCGAGGACGAGGCTCTCGAACTGATGGAGCAGAAGGAAACCGCCGACACCGCCCTGGCCGCGGTGCAGGCGGAGTTCGACTCCGCGTCGGCCGAGGTGGCCGCGGCGGAGGTCAGGCGGGACGATCATTTCGCCGAGATCGACGCCGAACTGGGCGAGCAGCGGGCGGGCCGGGCCGCCTTGGCCGATGGACTACCCCCGGAGCTGGCGGCCATGTACGAGCGGATCCGCAAGTCGGGAAAGGTGGCGGCGGCGAAGCTCAACGGAGGCCGGTGCGATGCCTGCCGGATCGACCTGGATCGGGTCGAACTGGGCGCCATCGCCGCCGCACCGTCCGACGACATCGTGCGTTGTCCCGAATGCGGTGCGATCCTCATCCGGTGGTGAGCGCGACGGAGTCGGTCATCGTCTACGCGGACGGCGGCTCACGCGGCAATCCCGGGCCGGCCGGGTACGGATCGGTGGTGGTGGCGGCCGACGGGGTGACGGTCCTGGCCGAACGGAACGGTTACCTGGGACGGGCCACCAACAACGTGGCCGAGTACTCGGGGCTGATCGCCGGGTTGACCGCGGCCCGCGACCTCGGCGCGACCGAGGTGGCCGTCCGGATGGACTCGAAGCTGGTCGTCGAACAGCTCTCCGGCCGCTGGCAGGTCAAGCATCCGGACATGAAGCCGTTGGCCGCCACCGCCTCCGCGCTGCTCGCCGGTTTCTCGTCGTGGTCGCTGACCTGGATCCCACGGTCCCAGAACTCCGCCGCCGACCGGTTGGCCAACGAGGCGATGGACTCCGGGCTGGCCGGCCGTGACCCGATCGCCTCCGGGATCGACTCGGGGGCGCGCGCGCCCGCTGAAATCACCGACCCGGCCGCGGTGCTGCCCGGTCCGTTGCCGACCGGAGCAACGCGGGTGCTGATCGTCCGGCACGGCGAGACCACCTGGGGGGCCGACGGCCGGTTCGCCGGACGTGAGGACGTGCCGCTGACCAATCGTGGTCGCCGTCAGGCGTCGTCGGTGGCCGATCGGATCAAAGGTCTGCGGCCCAGCGTCGTCCTGACCTCACCGCTGCAACGCTGTCGCCTCACCGCTCAGGCCATCGGGGCGGCGGCCGACGCCCCGGTGGTGGTGCACGACCGCCTGCTGGACGGCCTGCTGGGTGACTGGACCGGCTTCCGGCCGGCCGAGATCGAGCGGCGGTGGCCCGAGCAGTTCGCGGTGTGGCGGTCCGACACCGGCGCGCAGCCACCCGGCGGGGAGTCGTTCGACGAGATCCGCGATCGGGTGGGGCCGTTGATCGAGGAGGTCGGCCGCCTGTACCGGGGGCACACCGTCGTGTTGGTGACTCACGCCGCGACCACCAAGATGCTGCTGACCAGCGCCCTGGGGGTGGCCTCCGAAGCGGCCTACCGCCTCCGGGTGGACACGGCCTCGCTGTCCGGATTCACCGTCGACGTCGACGGGGGCGTTGTGGTCTGGGCGGTCAACGAGACGGGGCACCTCACCGGCTGAGGATCGCTACAGCTGCGTGCCGGCCCAGAGGGCGACGGTCGCCGCCACCAACGAAGCGGGGACGGTCAACAGGCCCAGCCGGGTGAACCGGCCGAGCGACGGCGAGGTGGAGTGGCTCAGCAACACCCGCCGCCACAGGAGGGTGGCCAGCGATCCGGTGTAGGTCAGATTGGGCCCGATGTTGACGCCGATCAGCACGGCCAGCACCGGCGCCGCCTGCGGGTGGGGGCCGAGGGCGGCCAGTAGCACCAGGGTGGCTGGGAGGTTGTTCACCAGGTTCGACAGCACGGCCGCGATGACGGCCAGGGCCAGCAGGTCCAGCAGGCCACTGCCGAGCGGCAGCAGGTTTCCCAGCGCGGTCTGCAGGCCGTGGCCGGTGGCCGCGTCGACCACGACGCCCAGGGCGGCGACGAAGGCCAGGAACAGCGGGTTGGTCTCCTTGATCACCGTCCAGAGTCCGACCTGGCCGCGGGCGATCGCCCGGATGGCCATCACCGCGGCGCCGACGGCGGCCACCAGGGCGGGCTGGGCGCCGATCAGGGGGCCGGCCGCGAAACCGGTCAGGATGAGGGCCAGGAGCACCAGCGTGACCGTCGGCACCGAGACGTTCCTGATCTCCGGTGTGGCGGCCGCCTGGTCCCGTTGCAGACCGGATCGGAAGAACAGCCGGAAGACGCCGTACTCGACGGCGATCGCCACGAGCCACGGACCGGCCATCAGCGCGGTGAACCCGAGAAAGGTCAGGCCCGACGCCTGGAACGCCAGCAGGTTGGTCAGGTTCGACACCGGAAGCACCAGGGACGCGGTGTTGGACAGGTGCGCGGTGGCGTAGACGTGCGGGGCCGGAGCCACCTTCAGACGCTTGATCGTGGCCAGCACGGCCGGCGTCAGCAGGACCACCGTGGCGTCCAGACTGAGCGCCGCCGTGGTCAGCGAGGCGACGATGAACACCAACAGCAGCAACCGTTTCGGGTCGGAACGGCTGCGCCGGGCCATGACCGTCCCGAGCCATCGGAACACACCGTCGACGTCGCACAGGTGCGCGATCACCAGCACGGCGGCCAGGAAACCGATGGTGGAGGCCAACCGGTCGACCGTCGCACCGGCCGTGTGCCAACTGATCAGGCCCAGGAGCAGCGCGATCAGGGCCGCCGGCACGGCGGCGACCGCTTCGGGCAGACCCTTGGGCCGGATGATGGCGAAGGCCAGGGTGCCGATGAGCAGCGCAACGCCGACGATGCTCGCCCCGACCGGGCTCACGCAGCTGTCTTCTCGGTGATCACGAGGCGAGACGCTACCGGTGCCGGGCGGGGTGCTCCGTCAACCGTGAGGTGGACGAGTTGGTCTGTAAGCCGGGTCCTGTTCCCGGGTGCCTCTCGGCGATCCCGTTCGGCGACCATCCATCTCGGCGTACCGTCGCCGGCACGCTCCAGCGGTTCACCCGCAGACTCGGGCGGGCCGCCCTCGAACGTCTGCGCACACCGTAGTCGGCACCGAAGTGCCGCCGGCGGTGCTCTCAACCTTGCTCCGGGTGGGGTTTACCGAGCCGCGCCGGTCACCCGGCACGCTGGTGGTCTCTTACACCACCGTTTCACCCTTACCCCGCCGGATCCGGCCTCGCGGCCGGACCTGGCGTGGCGGTCTGTTCTCTGTGGCACTGTCCCGCGGCTCACGCCGGGTTGCCGTTGACAACCACCCTGCCCTGTGGAGCCCGGACTTTCCTCGGCGGCTCCGACCGGCTCACGCCGATCGATTCCGACGCGGTCGCCCGACCAACTCGTCCGGGCCGAACTCTACCGGCGCTCGGGGCGGCTGCTCACCATCTGTCAGGCCGGGAAGCGGCGGTTGTGCAGCAGGATCGGGACAGCACCGGACAGGACGACCGGAACGACGGCCACGGGCACGCCCAGGACGCCGAGGTGCAGCCAGGTGCCGCCGACCGCGGCGACGAGCAGGGCGCCGAGGTAGAGCTGTATGGCCGCCCGGGTGCGCGGGCCGGCCGAGCGTCGGGTCAGCCGGCGGCCCGGGGTGGCTCGGGCCAGGCCCATTCCCGCCACCCCGGCGAGCGCGACGCCGAGGACGACCAGCACGATGGCGCCGGTCACGCGCGCGAGGAGATCTGCTGCACGCCCCAGCCATTCCCGTCCGGATCGGCGAAGAAGACGAAGCCGACGTTGTCCAACGGATGGGGGACCGGATACGGGTTCGCTCCCAGGATCTGGATGTCGCTCACGGCCACACCGCGCTCGACGAGCTCGGCGTGGGCCGTCGCGAGATCGGGCACCACCAGCTGCAGACCGCGCAGTGAGCCGGGCACCATGTCGTTGCCCATACCAGTGGCAATGACGATCGAGCAGCCGGACCCGGGCGGGGTCAGCTGCACGAACCGGGTCGTCTCGTTCACGCTGATGTCGTGGTCGACGACAAAGCCGACCTGGTCGGCGTAGAACGCCTTCGCCCGATCCAGATCCGAGACCGGCACGCTCACGACTTCGATGGTCCAGTTCATACCCCCACCCTCCCTGATCGGCCCGCGGATCGTAAAGGCGCTCTCCGCATCGTCGGGCCGTGCAGGGAGCGACCGGGAAGCGCGACAAGCGAATCCGCGCGCACGGTGGCTGCCGGGAGCCGCGGCCGTTCGCCGGAAATTCAGGAAGAGGGGGTTGACGACCTGCGCCCCCAGGATGATGATCTGCCGGGTCGTTCCCCGGGCGAACCTTCGCCGGCGCCCTCGAGCCTCGATCGGGGTGACCGCGTGGAGGCGCGGCCGACATCGATACGTGTTGTGCGTCAAGTGCATCGCGGCGTGAACCCAGATTCCCAGTGGTCGCTCGCGCAAGTGGATCGATACGCGTGATCGACCCGGTCGACGAAACAGGAGGTACTGCTTTGTCCAGACTCCCCATCGGCCTGAGGCGGGCCGGCGCGATCGGCGCCGCCGTGCTGCTGACCGCCTCGGTGGTCAGCTCGGCCAACGCGACCACGCCGGTCACCCGCGCCCGAACGGTCGCGGCTCCGGCTCCGGCTCCGGCCAATCGTCACGGCGGCGGCTCGCCGATCAAACATCTGGTGGTGATCTTCCAGGAGAACGTCTCCTACGACCACTATTTCGGCACCTATCCGAATGCGACGAACACCTCCGGCCAGACCTTCCGGGCCGCCCACCGCACCCCGCGCGCCGCCGGCCTGTCCAACACCAGAGGCGCCGGTGGCACCGGCACCCTGCTGACCAACAATCCCAACACGGACGCGAGCGGTCATCAGGTGAACCCGCGGCGTCTCGACCCGGCGAACATCAATGACGTACTGACCTGCGATCAGGACCACACCTACGCCGACGAGCAGAAGGCATTCGACGGCGGAAAGATGGACCGGTTCATCACCACCGTCGGGACCGGAAAGGGCGTCAGCGGCACCGGCGCCCCGTGCAGCGCGGCCGACGTACTGAACTACTACGACGGCAACACCGTGACCGCGCTGTGGAACTACGCGCAGCACTACGCGATGAGCGACAACTCGTTCGGCACCACCTTCGGGCCGTCGTCGCCGGGTGCGATCAATCTGGTCTCCGGGGACACCGGAGGAATCGGGCTCATGATCAACGGAGCGGCCACCAACGGCAACACCATCAGTGACGGCCACGGCGGCACCACGATGATCTCGGACTCCCAGCCGTACTACGACGACTGCTCGACCCGCGATGCGGTCAGCTTCACCGGCAGGAACGTCGGCGACAACCTCAATGCCGCCGGGGTCAGCTGGGGCTGGTTCCAGGGCGGCTTCCGCACGACCACCACGTTCGCGACCGCGACCGGGGGCACCCAGTCCACCAGCGTGTTCACCCCCGACCAGTTCAAGGGCAAGTTCGCCGTCGCCCCGGCGGCGGACCAGGGCCTGTGCAACGCGGTCCACCCGATCGGTGCCGGTATCGGCGGGACCGGTGGGACCGCGGCGAGCAGCAGCAACTACGGCAACAAGGACGACTACATCCCGCACCACGAGCCGTTCCAGTACTACGCCTCCACCGCGAACCCGCACCACCTGGCGCCGGCCTCGCTGGCTGCGATCGGAACCGACACCCAGACCACGGTGGCCGGGGTGCCGCAGTTCGACACGGCCAATCACCAGTACGACACCAGCGATTTCGACTCCCTGGTCGGAGCCATCTCCCGCGGATACCTGTCGCCCGATCACCTGCCGGCGGTCAGCTTCCTCAAGGCCCCGGGCTACCAGGACGGGCACGCCGGGTACTCCGATCCCCTGGACGAGCAGCAGTTCGTCACCAACGAGATCAATGCGTTGCAGCACACCCCGGACTGGTCCAGTACGGCCGTGGTGATCGCCTACGACGATTCCGACGGCTGGTACGACCACGTCTACAGCGGGGTCCACAACCCGTCCGACACCTCGGCGGCGGCCACGCCGCCCGGCCCGCAGGACTTCCTGACCGGGGTCGGGGTGTGTGGATCGACCAGCGTGACGCCACTGGCCGGGCAGAACGGCCGGTGCGGCTACGGACCACGGCTGCCGCTGCTGGTGGTGTCGCCATGGGCCAAGCACAACTACGTCGACCACACCCTCACCGACCAGACCTCGATCCTGAAATTCATCGAGACCAACTGGCGGCTCCCGGGGATCGCTGGTTCGTTCGACCAACTGGCCGGCTCACTGAACGGCCTGTTCGACTTCACCGGTCGGCGTGGTCACAACTCGACGCTGTTCCTGGACCCGACCACCGGTCAGCCCACCTGAGTCAGACCGCCCACGGCGTCCATTCGGGATGACGGCTACACGGCGGCCAGACCCACACCGAGACGTTCGCCGTTCCGTCACAGGCCCAGCACCGCCAGGTGCGGTGGGGGCGGCCGGCGCACAGGCAGGGTGAGGAGGAGATGAGAACGGTGTCGGCGCCCAGCGGATGCCCGAGCGGGCAGACGGTCGGGACCAACTCGGCGACACCGTTCTCACCCACCGCCCGGTAGTGGTGATCGTCCAACCCGTACACCCGTGGTTCGATCATGTGTCCATACTAGGGGCGGGATCGGGGCCGCGGCGCTGATGGCCGCGGCCCCGCGTCGTACCCTGACCCAATGCCGATCCGCCGCATTCATCCGCCGCGGGTCACCGCCGCCGTCATCGACTTCCCGGCCATCCGGGCGCGGCTGGGAATACCCGGGGTGTACCCGGCCGCCGCCGACGCCGAAGCCGTTGCCGTTGCCGCGGATCCGCCGCAGCCGGCCCTCGATCGCACCGATCTGCCGCTGGTCACCATCGATCCGATCGGCTCCATGGACCTCGACCAGGCGATGCACCTTGAGAAGACCCCGGCCGGGTTCGTCGTGCACTACGCCATCGCCGACGTGGCGTCGTTCGTCGGCGAGACCGGGGCGCTGCACGACGAAACCTGGCGCCGGGGGGAGACCCTCTACAGTCCCGATCTGGCCACGCCGCTGCACCCGCGGGAGCTGTCCGAGGGGGCGGCCAGCCTGCTGCCCGACCTCGTGCGCCCGGCCGCTCTGTGGCGCATCGAACTCGATCCGACCGGTGAACCTGGGCATGTCCGGGTGGAGCGGGCCCTGGTCCGATCGGTCGCCCGGCTGGACTATCTCGGTGTCCAGGCCGACCTGGACGCCGGCCGCTTGCATCCGTCCATCGCCGCCCTGCCGGAGATCGGCCGGTTGCGTCAGGCGGCGGCCCGCCGCCGTCACGCGATCAGTCTCGACCTGCCCGACGCGGAGGTCGTTCCGGATGCCGTCGGGCACTGGACCCTGAGCCTGCGGGCCCAGAACGAGATCGAGAAGGCGAACGCCGAGATCAGCCTCCTGACCGGCATCTGCGCGGCGCGGATGATGATGGACGCCGGCATCGGGTTGCTCCGCACCCTTCCGCCGGCCTCGGCCGACCAGGTGGCCTTGCTCCGGAAGTCGGCCGCCGCTCTCGGCATCCCCTGGCCCGACGGTGTGCCGGCCGGTGACGTCATCGCGGAACTGGATAGTTCCCGACCGACGGTGGCCGCCTTCCTGGACGACGCGGTGCACCTGCTGCGCGGCGCCGGATACACACCGTTCGACGGTGCCGTGCCGGCGCAACCGCTGCACGCCGGCGTCGGCAGCATCTACGCGCACGTCACGGCTCCGCTTCGCCGGCTGGCCGACCGGTACGCCACGGAGGTGTGTCTGGCCCTGTGCGCCGGGCACCCGGTGCCGCCGTGGGTGCGCGAGGCCCTGCCGAAGCTGTCGCCGGTGATGGCGGCCTCGGGCCGGCGCGCGTCGGATCTGGAGCGGGCGTGTACCGGCGCGGTCTCGGTGTTCCTGCTGACCGGGCGCGAGGGTGCGACGTTCCAGGCCACGGTGCTGCAGGTGGAGACGGTCAAGAACCAGGCGACGGTGCTGCTGCACGAGCCGCCCGTGCGGGCCCGCTGTGCCGCGACCGGTCTCACCGAAGGTTCGATCGGCCCGGTCCGGCTCGTCTCGGTCGACCAGGACACGAACACGTTCGTGGTCGCGCCGGTCGAGCGCACCATCCCCGGCGGAGCAGTCACCCTCGTGGCAGTCTGAAGCCATGGGAGACGAGATCGGCCAGAACACGGCCTTCTACTACAACATCAAGACGCACCAGGTCGAGCCGGAAGGGCAGAGCAAGGCCAAGGACCTGCTCGGACCGTTCCCGGACCGGGAGTCTGCGGCGAATGCGCTGCAGACCATCCACGAGCGCGAAGAGCGCAAGTCCGAAGAGGATCGTGAGTGGGAGGCCGGGCGGTAGGGAATTCGGCACCACCCAAACGCCTTGCATGAGGCGTGACGATTCACGTGGGCCGCCGCGCCCGTGACCTGACCTGGTTGGTCGCCCTCGGTGCCGCACTGTGGGGCACCGACGCGATCTTCCGGCAGTCCCTCGCCCAGCAGGTGTCGGCCCCGACCCTGGTCTTCGCCGAACACCTGGTCCTGGTGCTGGTGCTGCTTCCGTTCCTGCCCCGATCACTGCGAGCGTTCGGACGTCTGGACCGGCGTGGGAAGGTGGCCGTACTGGCCATCGGGGCCGGCGCCTCCGCGCTGGCCACGGTCCTGTTCACGATCGCCTTCCGAATCTCCAGCGAGCACAACGACTTCGTGACGCCGGTAGTGGTGCAGCACCTGCAGCCGCTGGTCGCGATCGGGGGAGCGGTGGCGTTGCTGGGCGAGAAGGTCCGCACCCGCTTCGCGTTGTTCGCGGTTCCGGCCGTCGTCGGCGTCTGGCTGCTGGCCTTCCCGGATCCGTTCGACATCACCGTCTCCCGGCTCGGCGTGGTGCTGCTGGCCCTGGCCGCCGCCGTGTTGTGGGCCGGCGGGACCGTCCTGGGCCGACTGGTGGCCACCGAGCTCGAGCCGGTCGAGTTGACCACCCTGCGCTTCGCGTTCGGATTGCCGACGGCGGCCGTCCTGGTCGCGGTGTCCGGCAACACATTCTGGGTTCCGGATCTGGGCAGCGCCTGGGCCGTCGTCGGGTTGGCCATCGTCCCCGGGCTGCTGGCCATGGTGCTGTACTACGTCGGTCTGCGCCGGACGGCGGCCTCGCGGGCGACCTTGGCCGAGTTGGCCTATCCGGTGACCGGTGCCTTCGTCGGTCTGATGTTGGGCCGCTCCCTGCACTGGTCGCAGCTGGTGGGCGCGGCGGTCATCGTGGTCGCGGTGACCGGGCTGTCCTGGCACGAGACGAAGGCCAGGAACCAGGCGATCGAGCCGGCCGTGGTGCCCTCGCCGGTCGCGCTGCCCGCGCTGCTGTGACCGGAGCGGCACCTGAGTGATCCCGGTGCGTCGGGTGGGCGAAGCGGCGGTCACAGCGGGAAATGTCATGATCACCGTATGCGCCCGTACCGCCGGTCCGTCCGTCCCCGCTCCGTCGTTCACGGTGCCGCCGTCGTCGCCCTGTTGATGTTGCTCGCCGCCTGCGCGACCAACATCGCCGGATCGGCGACCATCGGTAAGGCGTCGGCCGTTTCCGGAAGCACCAGTGGCAGCGTGCCGACCGGGCCGATCACCCAGCCGAGTTCCACGCCCGGCACCTCGTCCAGCACCTCGCCCAGTGCGACGAGCACCGGTTCGGCCGGGGTCGTCCCGGCCGGGCTGGAGAAGTTCTACGGTCAGCAGCTGGACTGGGGGAGCTGCGCGAGCTACGCCACGAGCTCGGGCGACGCGTCGATCTACGCGCAGCCGGCCCTGCAATGCGCGCGGCTGACCGTCCCGATGGCCTACGACAACCCCACCGGCGCCACGATCAAGATCGGCGTGTTGCGCAAGGTGGCCACCGACCGGTCGGCCCGCATCGGGTCGGTGATCATGAATCCGGGTGGCCCCGGCGCGTCCGGCATGTCCTTCGTGTCGCAGGTGGCCGTCTACGGGTTGGACGCCCAGCTGAACGCCCGGTTCGATCTGGTCGGGTTCGACCCCCGCGGTGTTGGATCGTCGGTTCCGTTGATCGTCTGCCAGACCGACGCCGAGCTCGACGCCACCCGGGCCCAGACGGCCCGATCGAACACGCCGGCGGCGGTGTCCGCGGCGATGGCCCAGCTGAAGGGATACGCCGCCGGCTGCGTCACCAAGACGGCCGCCGCCGGGAACGTCGACGGTAAGACCTTCCTGGCCAACGTCGGAACGCGTGACGTGGCCCGCGACATGGACGTGCTGCGGGGTGTGCTGGGCGACCCGAAGCTGACCTACGTCGGCTTCTCCTACGGCACCCGCATCGGCTACGTGTACGCCGAGGAATTCCCGAAGAACGTCAGGGCGATGATCCTGGACGGCGCGGTCGATCCGACCCGGAGCGTTTCCGAGTCGTTGGTGGAGCAGGCCAAGGGCTTCCAGCAGGCGTTCGTCACCTTCGCCACCGCTTGCGCGAAGCTCGCCGACTGCGCGCTGGGCTCTGACCCGTCCAAGGCCACCGCCGCCTTCCAGGCGATGAGCCGTCCGCTGTTGGCCAATCCGCTCAAGCTGCCCCAGGGCCGCGTCCTGTCCTACGGTGACGCGACCCTCGGTGTGGCCGAGGCGATGTATGACAACTCCAGTTGGCCCGACCTGGAGAAAGCCCTCACCGACCTGAAGGCGGGGCAGGGTGAGAAGCTGATGGCCCTGGCCGACGAGTACTACCAGCGGGACTCGTCCGGCAAGTACTCGGAGAAGCCGGACTCGTTCAACGCGATCCGCTGCGTCGACGACCCGGCCGTCACCGATCCGGCCGAAGTCATCAAGGTCAACCAGCAAGTGGCCGATGCCGCCCCGTTCGAGGACAGCGCCGACCCGGCGGCCGACATCCCCGACCTGTGCGCCTACTGGCCGGTGCCGGCGACGTTGAAGCCTGGGGCCCTGAGCGTCCCCGGGCTGCCCAAGGTGCTCGTCATCTCGACCACCGGCGACCCGGCCACGCCCTACCAGAACGGCGTCGACCTGGCCCAACAGCTCGGCGCCGACCTGCTGACCTACCAGGGCACCCGGCACGCCGCGTTCATCGTGGCCAACAGCACCTGCGTCAACTCGGCCGGCAATGCCTACCTGCTGAACCTCACGCTCCCGGCCGCCGGGACCACGTGCAGCTGACCGGCTAGCGCTGGTCCTCGACCCACAGGGACATGAGCCCGCGGAAGTGGGCCAGGAAACGTTCGTGCTCGGCCGCCGGGTAGGTCGCGGCCACCGTCTCGACCAGCAGCTGGTCGAAATCGGGCGAGTCGATCCAGTCCCGGACCAGAGCGGGCAGCGAGGCCAGGGAGGTGGAGCAGAACTCCCGGTACTCGTCGGCCTGGAAGTACTGGTCGGCCAGAAGGCCGTACCGGCCGAGCTTGTCGTGCCAGGACAGGTCCGGGTCGTCGGCCACGTCGAACCACTCCCGGGAGGTGGTGTCAACCCGGGGCCGGCGGTCGGTGACGGCGCAGAACACCGACCAGGAGATCAGCTGCGTGATGGCCCACGGGAAGTAGTAGTGCAGCGACGTGACGGCGATGTCGGGGCAGGCGTTGGCGTAGTCGATGGGCTTGACCGTGGTCCCCCGGACCAACGCCTCGCAGGAGTTGAACTCCCAGCGGAAGAACGCGTTGATGGTGCGCGACAGGGTGAGGATCTCCATGCCGGCCTCGGGTTCGAGAAACGAATGCGCGACCTCGTAGCGGTCGTGCATCGGCAGTTCGGGCCGGAACTTCATGATCTTGGTCTCCGGCCCGATGGTCAGCGATCGGGCGAACGCGTCGTACGGGGAGACGGCGGCCTGCAGGTGCATCAGCATCTGGCCCGACTGGTCGTAGGCCCGGTGCAGCGTCTCGACGTCGTCGACCCGGGACACCCCGCGCCAGGCCCCGCCGTCGAACGGCTTCATGTACATCGGGTACCCGACGCGTTCAGCCACGGTGTCGAGTTCGAACGGCAGGTTGTAGGTGTCGGCGGTGTAGGCCCACTTCTCGTGGTCGAGCGGGTTCTTGTACGGCACCAGCACGGTGGACGGGATGTCGAAGCCGAGCCGGATCATGGCGCAATAGGCGGAGTGCTTCTCCATGGCCTGGAACGTGAACGGGTTGTTCAACAGGTACGTGTCGTTGACCAGGGCCGCCTTCTTCAGCCACTCCCGGGGGTGGTAGTACCACCAGGCCAACCGGTCGATGACGAGGTCGTGCCGCACCGGGTCCCGCAGGTCGAACGGCTCGATGGTGATCCGTTCGGTACTGACGTGGTGGTCCCTTCCGCGGTGGTGCACCGCGCCGAGGCGCCGGGTCAGGGTTTCGAAGGCGCGCGGCCAGTCGTCCTCCGTGCCCAGCAGCAATCCGATGAGGTGATTCGTCGAATCTCGTCCGGCCATCGTCATGCGGGTGTCCTTCTCAGCCGAGGGGTGGGAGATAGGTGGCCGCCTGGGCGCGCCAGCTGGGCCAGTCGTGCGGCCACTCCGGTCCCCAGACGTGCATCTCGTGCGGGATCTGCTTGTCGCCGAGGATCGCATCCAGCTTCCGGGTCGAGGCATTCGCCCCCGTGGTGTCCTCCCACCGGCCGCTGCTGACAACCAGGGTCAGGTACAGGCTGCGCCGCAGGTGTTCCAGGTGACCGCCGTAGGTGCGGGGCAGGAACTGCACCGGATCGGTGAGGTACGTGTCGTCGTCGGAGTCGCCCCAGGCGTGCCAGGCCCACGGGTCGTAGGCACCGGAGAAACCCACCGCCCGGTGGAAGACGTGCGCATGGCGCAGCGCGAACAGCACGGAGTGGAACGCGCCGATGGACGCGCCGGCGGTGACGATGTCGTCCCGGCCGCCGCACTGCTCGCGGATGAAGGGGACCACCGACCAGAGGATCCAGTCCTCGAACCGTCGGTGGGCGCGGGCCCGGTCACCCTGCCGCAGGTCGCGGTTCGACCATGAGTGGTCGTCGTAGGACGGCACGCAGAAGATCTTGAGCTTGCCGTCGTCGATCGCCGGCCCGAGCGCGTCGAGCATGCCGTTGGCTTCGAACTCGGACGGCCCACCCCCCTCGGTCGGGAACCACAGGACGGGGCGCCCCCAGTGCCCGTGCACCGCGAGTTCGCGCGGGCCGTCCCACGAGGGAGCGTCCAGGTGGTGGTACTCGGTCCTCGTCATGACACCTGTTCCAGTAGCTGTTCGACGCCGGGGGACCAGGCGTCGCGCCATCCGATCATGGTGTGGGCGTCGGGCACCAGGCGCAGGTCGACGCGGTATCCCTGCGCCGCCAGGGCGCGGGCCATCTGCTCGTTGTTGGCCCGGTTCTCCTCGACGGCGCCGCAGGTGACCAGCACCGGCGTGGTCTGCCTGGCCGGCCCCTGCGTCAACTCGCGAACCGCCGCGCAGATGTGCCCGAACCGGGAGTAGCCGCTCTCCTGGGGATCGTGGACGGCCGTGAAGTAGGAACCGGATTGCAGCGCGAGCCCCTGCAGCAGCCCGGGATGCCGGCGGTGCGCCCACAACATGGACAGCGCACCCAGGCTGGCCCCCAGACCGACCGTGGCCGAGACGGCGAACCGCTCGCGGACGGCCGGCAGGATCACAGCGGACAGATGGTCGGCGTAGTCCGAACTCGCGGCGTACCAGCTGTCCCGCCGCCCGTCCGCCGGGTCCAGCAGGGCGACCCGGAACCGAAGGCGGTTGGCCGCCTGGGTCGCCCAGCGGAGCAACGAGCCGCGGGTCGCCATGTCGGTGCCGTCGTTGGCCAGCAGAAGGGGCGCCGGCGTCCGCGGGCCGAGGCCGTCGGGGGACCACACGGTCAGCGGGACCGGGTCGCCGAGGCCCCCAGCCTGGGTGCCGACGCGCAGGCGGGTGCCGGACTCCGGTCTGGACACCCAGACGGGCGGGCGATACTCCGGGAACCGGATCTCGGACCTGTCGCCGAACGGATTGGCGACGTGGGCCGGATTCTCCGGGTCCCTGGTCCAGGCGGTCCCGCCGGCCGACCGGAGGGTGAGCCGGTACTCGAGTCGATCGACCGCGGGCCGCGGCAAGTGCAACGCCCACTCCCCGCCGGACCGGCGGAACTCCAGGTCAGTGGGGCCGAGGGGGAAATCGACCTCGAGCCGGACGCCCTCGACGCCCCCCGTGTCCGGCAGCCGGAAGTCGACGCCGTTGGACGAGATCACGGTGCCGCGCATCCGGACACGGTACGCGCGCCCCGGCCGACAAGGGGCCGGGCAACAAGCCGGAAATACGGCGTACATAGGGTGTGGGCATGGACCGTCAGCAGCAGTTCGTCCTGCGCACCCTTGAAGAGCGGGATATCCGATTCGTCCGGCTCTGGTTCACCGACGTCCTCGGGTACCTCAAGTCGGTCGCCGTGGCCCCGGCGGAGCTCGAAGGTGCCTTCTCCGAAGGCATCGGCTTCGACGGCAGCGCGGTCGAGGGCTACGCCCGCGTCTACGAGTCCGACATGATCGCCAAGCCCGACCCGTCCACCTTCCAGGTGCTCCCGTGGGAGACCGAGGAGGGCAAGGTCTACTCGGCCCGGATGTTCTGCGACATCACCATGCCCGACGGCAGCCCGAGCTGGGCCGACCCGCGACACGTGCTGCGCCGCGTGATGGGCGAGGCCGCCTCGATGGGTTTCACCTGCTACGTCCATCCCGAGATCGAGTTCTTCCTGATGAAGGACCTGCCCAGCGACGGGTCGGCGCCGGAGCCGGCCGACCAGGGCGGCTTCTTCGACCAGGCGTCCCACGACGTCGCTCCGCACTTCCGGCGCCGGGCCATCGAGACCCTCGAGGCGATGGGGATCTCGGTCGAGTTCTCCCACCACGAAGGCGCACCCGGCCAGCAGGAGATCGACCTGCGCTACGCCGACGCGCTGACCATGGCCGACAACATCATGTCGTTCCGGTACGTGGTGAAGGAGGTGGCCATCACCCAGGGGGTGAAGGCGTCCTTCATGCCGAAGCCGTTCCCCGATCACCCGGGATCGGCCATGCACACCCACTTCTCGCTGTTCGAGGGTGAGACCAACGCGTTCTACGACCCGGACGACGAGTACCAGATGTCGGCCACCGGGAAGGCCTTCCTGGCCGGTGTCCTCAAGCACGCGGCCGAGATCACCGCCGTCTCCTGCCAGTGGGTCAACTCCTACAAGCGGTTGGTGATCGGCGAGGAGGCCCCGACCACGGCGTCGTGGGGTCAGGCCAACCGGTCGGCCCTGATCCGGGTGCCGAACTATTCGCCCGGCAAGTCCTCCAGCCAGCGGATGGAGTTCCGCCTGCCCGACTCGGCCTGCAACCCGTACCTGATGTTCGCGGTCGTCATCGCGGCCGGCCTGCGTGGCATCCGGGAGGGCTACGAGTTGCCGGCCCCAGCCGAGGACGACGTGTGGTCGCTGTCCGAGACCGAGCGCCGCGCCCTCGGCTACGTCCGGCTCCCGGCGTCACTGGAGTCGGCGCTGGCCGTGATGGAGCGGTCCGAGTTCGTGCCGGAAGCGTTGGGGGAGCACGTCTTCGACTTCTTCCTGCGGAACAAGCGGGCCGAGTTCGAGGCCTATCGTCGGCAGGTCACCCCGTTCGAGCTCAAGCGGTATCTCTCGCTGTAGCGCACGTAGGGCTCGCCCGGCGGTAACGGTCGGCCAGCTGCCGGACCTGTTCGACGAGCTCCGGGGGCTCGACGACGGTGAAGTCGTGCCCGAGCAGTCCCAGATGGACCGCCGTGGCCGCCGGGTCGTCGACGCCGGTGGTCAGGGTGCAGGTGTGTTCGTCGACCGGTTCGACCGTGCCGATGAACGGGTTGATCCGCTCGCGCACGACCTCGGCCGATGCGTGCACGGTGATTTTGGCCGGCCGCCGCCAGGTGGTGTTCGACACCCGCGAGGCCACATACGCCGCGATGTCCGGTTGGGGCAGGTCGCGCTCGACGAAGCGCGGTCCGTTCGGGATCTTCAGACAGATCCGGTCGACCCGGAAGGTGCGCCAGTCCGAGCGGTCCGGATCCCACGCGACCAGGTACCAGCGCCGTCCCCAGCTGACCAGACGGTGCGGGTCGGCCCTCCGGCGGGTGGCCGTTCCGTCGTGATCGGTGTAGTCGAACCGCAGTTGCTCGTGATCGCGGCAGGCAGCGGTGATGGTGACCAGGACCTCGGGGTCGACGGTGGGCCCGGTGCCGTAATAGGGGACCGGAACCGTGTAGGCCTGCAGGGTGGCGATCCGGCGGCGGAGCCGGGACGGCAGCACCTGTTCCACCTTGGCCAGGGCGCGCAGGGAGGCATCCTGGATACCGGCGATCGCGCTGCCGGTGGCACTGCGCAGGCCGAGCGTCACCGCGATCGCCTCTTCGTCGTCCAGCAGCAGTGGCGGCAGTTGCGCTCCGGCGCCCAGGCGGTAGCCACCGACGGCGCCCCGGGTCGCGTCCACCGGATAGCCGAGGGTGCGTAGCCGGTTGATGTCCGCCCGGATCGTCCGGCCGCTCACCTCCAGACGCTGCGCCAGTTCGGGTCCGGTCCAGTCGCGTGGCGTCTGCAGCAGGGAGAGCAGTTTGAGCAGGCGCGCCGAGGTGGTCAGCATGCCGGTCAGTCTGCACCGCAATGAGGAAGCAGACCTTCCGGATTCGCTCCTAGGGTGAGATCCACCAACGAGCGAGGGAGCAGTGATGGACTACAAGATCGAACTCATCATCCTGCCGGTCAGCGATGTCGATCGGGCCAAGGCCTTCTACGTGGACCGGGTCGGTTTCCATGCCGACGTCGACCAGCGGGTCGACGAGCACACCCGTTTCGTACAGCTGACCCCACCCGGTTCGGCTTGCTCGATCGCCTTCGGCCAGGGGCTGACCGAGGCCGAGCCCGGTTCGGTCAAGGGCATCCAGGTGGTGGTGGCCGACGCCGATCGGGCCCGCGCCGAGCTGAGCGCCCGCGGGGTCGAGGTCACCGGGGTCGAGGACCAGCCGTGGGGTCGGTTCGTCCGGTTCGCCGATCCCGACGGCAACGCCTGGACCCTGCAACAGATGCCGGCCTGGCGCTGAATCAGTTCCTGACCCGGCCGTATTCGCGGACCCGCTGCCGCACCTCCGGCGTCGCCTTGGCCAGCGACCCGGAGTCGAACGGCGGCTGCGGGTCGTACTCGGTCTCCAGTTGCGCGGCCATCGCGGCCACGTCGTCGACCAGATGCGCGATGACGGCCAGCCCCATGTCGATCCCGCTGGAGACGCCGGCGGCCGTGACGATGCGCTCGTCCCACAACGGCACCACCCGTTCACCGGTGGCCACCGCGCCCAGTGACTCCAGGACGTCGTAGACGCTCCAGTGGGTCGCCGCCGGACGCCCGGCGAGCAGTCCGGCCGCGGCCAGGACCAGGCTCCCGGAACACACCGACGTGGTCAGTCGGCTGCTGGCATGGGCCGTCCGGAGCCAGTCCAGAACCACCTGGTCGGCGATGAGTCGCCGGGAGCCGATGCCGCCGGGCATCAGCACCACGTCGGGGTGGGGGAGCTCGTCGAAGGTCGCGTCCACGGTCAGGCCGAGCATGCCGTTCTCGGTCCGGATCTCGCCGCGGGAGTGCCCGACGAAGGTGATGTCGAAGTCCGGAACCCGTTGCAGCACTTCGTAGGGTCCGATGGCGTCGAGCGCCGTCATCTGGTCGAACAACGCGATGGCCACCTGCATGATCTGGGGGTCCTTTCGGGGGGTGCGGTCACGGTTTGCCGTCACGTGGGCGGAGGCGCCCGGCGTGCGTTCAGGAACTGCGGGTGAGGTGGAAACGTTCCCGATAGCGGTCAGGCGGTACGCCGAGCCGGCGGATGAACGTGCGGCGCATCGTCTCGGCCGTGCCGAAGCCGCAGCGGGCGGCAATGGCGGTGACTGTCTGGTCATCGGTCTCGAGCAGGGTCCGGGCGGCCTGCATCCGGGTTGCCTCGACGTAGCGCGCCGGCGGCTCGCCCACCTCGGCCGAGAAGACCCGGGCGAAGTGCCGCTCGCTCATGCCGACCGTGGCGGCCAGCACGGCGGCCCGATGGTCGCCACCCGGATCGGCATCGATCAGATTCTGGGCCCGGACGATCGGCGGTGTCCGGCCACGAGGGGCCCATGTCGGTACGGCGTACTGGCTCTGCCCACCCGGGCGGCGCCACGACAGCACCAGATGACGGGCCACCAGTTGCGCGGTCTCGGCGCTGTGATCCTGTTCGACCATGGCCAGGGCGAGATCGATGCCGGCCGTGACTCCGCCCGAGGACCACAGGTCGCCGTCCTGCAGGTACAACCGGTCCGGGTCGACCTCGGCGGTCGGGAACTCGGACTGCAGCATGCCGGTTCGTTGCCAGTGGGTGGCGACCCGCCGACCGTCGAGCAGCCCGGCCCGCCCGGCCAGGAAGGATCCGGTGCAGACGGTGGCGATCCGCCGCGCGTGCGGAGCGGCCTGCCGGATCCACGACACGGCCGCGGAATCGGTTGGTGTCGCCCGCGCGCCGTCGCCGCCCGGCAGCACCAGGGTGTCGATCGGCGTGGCCGGGTCCGGGAGGGCCTCGGCGTGGATGCCAAGGCCGCCCGACGTCATCAGCCGGCCGGGGGAGGCGCTGACCACCGCCAGGTCGTACCCGGCGCGGCTCTGGGACCGGGCCACCCGGTCGGCCCCATGGAAGACCTCCATCGGTCCGGCCAGGTCCAGGATCTGGAGGTCCGGAACGGCCAGGAAGATCACGGTGCGCGGAGGGGGAGCCGTCATGCCTCGATCCTGTCGGGCTTTCGTCATGGCGTAAATGACAAAGTCCCCACGTTTTCGGCCAGATCACCACCGCCCCCCGGATGGTTGGCCCGACCCGGGGATAGGGAACAGTGGTCGGGAGTCTGATCGATCTCGTCACGCCGAAGGGGAACTGCAGATGCCGTCCAACCAGCCCACCGTGTTCGTGCTGTTCGGCGCGACCGGCGACCTCGCCAAGCGCATGGTGCTGCCGGCCTTCTACCAACTCGCCCAGCACGGACTCATGCCCACCTCGTGGGTGCTGGTCGGGAACGGCCGCGGGGATGTCGCGCACGAGGACTTCCGGACCCGGGTGCGGAGCGCGCTGGAGGAATTCGGCGGCATCAAGGTCGACGAGAAGGTCTGGTCCGATTTCTCGGCCCGGCTCCGGTTCGCCGGTGGCGGGTTCGACCAGGACGATCCGGGATCGTTGTTGGACGTGCTCGCCGAGGCCCACGAACTGTTGGGCCCGGACGCGGACTACATCCACTACCTGGCCATCCCGCCGGTCGCCTTCGAGGGCATCACCAAGGGCTTGTCGGCGCACCAGCTGCTGGAGGGATCGCGGGTGGTGTACGAGAAGCCGTACGGCACCAGCCCGGAGTCGTTCCGGGAGCTGGACCAGCTGGTGCTCTCGGTGATGAAGGAGGAGCAGGTCTACCGGATCGACCACTTCCTGGGCAAGGAGGCCACGCAGAACATCCACGTGCTGCGGTTCGCCAACCGGATGACGGAGCAGATCTGGAGCCGGGACCACGTCACCCAGGTGCAGATCGACGTGCCCGAGGTGCTCGACGTCGCCGACCGGGCCGCCTTCTACGACGCCACCGGTGCCCTGCGGGACATGGTGGTGACCCATCTGTTCCAGGTGGCGGCCGAGGTCGCGATGGAGCCGCCGATCGACTTCTCGGCCGAGAACCTGCAGGACGCAAGGGAATCCGTGCTGGCCTCGTTTCGGCCGCTGGCCGCCGAGGACGTGGTGCTGGGGCAGGCCGACGGTTACCGCGACCTGCCCGAGGTGGCTGACGACTCGACCACCGACACCTACGCCGCCGTCCGGCTCTGGGTCGACACCGACCGCTGGCACGGGGTGCCGTTCCTGCTGCGCAGCGGGAAGTACCTGCACGAGAGCGGTCAACGCGTCTCATTGGTGATGCGCAAGCCGGACGGCCCGCTGTCCGGAATCCCCGGGGACGGAACGGTGCTCAGCTTCTCGATGCAGGGCAACGGATCGATGGCGTTGTCGGTGGTGGTGAAGAATCCCGGCCCCGGCCTCGACCTGACCCTGCAGGACGTGGATCTGTCGCTGGACGACGTGGTCGGTGGCGATCCGTTGCCGCCCTACGTGTCCCTCATCCATGACGTGACGATCGGGGACCGCTCGCTGTTCACCACCAGCGCCGGGTTGTCCCACGCCTGGAACGCCGCCGCGCCGATCCTGGACCACCGGCCGGCCCCGCATCCGTATGCCCCGGGCTCCACCGGCCCGGCGCAGGGTTCGGCTCTCCCCGGACCGCACGGCTGGTTCCTGGATGCCCGGAAGTGACCGCGACGCGGCTGAACCGGCCACCCGGCCAGCCTTGTCCGGGTTACGGCTGGGTCGGGTCGAAGCGTTTCTCCAGGCCCAGCCAGCAGTCGGCGTAGTCGGCCTGCAGTTGCGGTGAGGACGAGGCGAACCGGCTGACCCGTTGCGGGAAGCGGGTTTCGAACATGAAGGCCATGGTGCCTTCGAGCTTGGCCGGAGCCAGTTCGACGGTTGATGCGTGCGCGAACGCCTCGGTGTCCGGGCCGTGCGGGAGCATGCAGTTGTGCAGGCTGATGCCGCCGGGCACGAAGCCCTGCGGCTTGGCGTCGTAGACGCCGTAGATCAGGCCCATGAACTCGCTCATCACGTTCATGTGATACCAGGGCGGTCGAAAGGTGTTCTCCGACACCATCCATCGGTCCGGGAAGACCACGAAGTCCACGTTCGCGGTGCCCGGGGTCTCCGACGGGCCGGTCAGCACCGTGAAGATGGACGGGTCGGCGTGGTCGAACAGCAGCGGACCGACCGGGGAGAAGCGGCGCAGGTCGTACTTGTACGGCGCGTAGTTGCCGTGCCAGGCGACGACGTCGAGAGGAGAGTGGCCGATCTCGGAGCGCCACAACGACCCGCCCCATCGCACGAACATGGCGGAGGGCTCGTCCCGGTCCTGGTAGGCGGCCACCGGGGTGAGGAAGTCGCGGGGGTTGGCCAGACAGTTGGCCCCGATCGGTCCGCGTTCGGGGAGGGTGAAGGTGCCGCCGTAGTTCTCACAGACGTATCCGCGCGCGCTGTCGCCGCCGAGTTCCAGCCGGAACTTCACCCCCCGTGGGATGACCACGATCTCGCCGGGCTCGGCGTCGATGATCCCGAACTCGGTCCAGAATCGCAGTTCGCCGTACTGCAGGACGAAGAGCATCTCGCCGTCGGCGTTGTACAGGTATTCGCTCCGCATCGATCGGTTGATCAGGTAGACGTGGTTGGCGAAGCCGGTGTGGGTACCGACGTCGCCCCCGCTGGTCACGGTGCACATGCCGTCGAGCAGCGAACGGGGTTCGGCCGGGATGGGCATCGGATCCCAGCGCAGCGGGCCGATCGGCAGGTCACACTCGTCGTCGGGGGCGCTCCGCCAGTTCGACGGCGGGCACTTGACGAACCGGCCGCCGTGGGCCACCGACGGCCGGATCCGGTAGAGCCAGGACCGTTCGTTGCTGATGCGGGGAGCCGTGAACGGCGAGCCGGAGAGTTGCTCGGCGTACAGGCCGTACGCGCAGCGCTGGGGTGAGTTCCGCCCGACCGGCAACGCTCCGGGCAGCGCCTCCGTCTCGAAGCCGTTGCCGAATCCCGACTGGTACCCGTCCATGTTCTCTCCTCGCCGCTGAGGTCAGTCGAGTACCAGCATCCTCCGGGCCAGATCGATCAGCGTCCCGGCCAGTTCGTCGTCGGTGAGCGCCGAGTCGAAGGTACCCAGCGCGTTGAGCATGCCGAAGCAGCCGTGCACGGTTGCGCGGATGACCTCGGCGCTCCAGGACGGGTGCACCTCCGCCAGCAGGGACCGCCACTGCCGGACCAGCGTCCGCTGCCGCTCGGCGAGCCGGATCCGGTGTTCCGGTGGGAGGTGATGCACCTCGCGGACGAACACGCCCATCAGCCGCCGGCGCGACGCCACCGCTCTGGCGTACACACCGACCAGGGCCAGCAGATCCCGGGCCGGGTCCGGCTCGGCCGACGAGCCTTCCGGGGGCTGGGTGACGGCGTCGATGATCCCGTCGAACACCGCGGCCAAAATGGCCGCCTTGGAATCGAAGTGCCGGTAGATGGCCGGACCGGTGATGCCGGCCGCGGCGCCGATCTGATCCATCCCGGCCGCCGGGTAGCCGCCGGCCGCGAACAGGTCGGCGGCCGCCGTGACGATGTGCAGCCGCCGGCCGCCGCGCCGCCGGCCGGGTACGATCTCGGCCGGTTCCACCGCGCTCATCTCACACCTCGACGGTGCCGCCGGAACGCCAGTACCGGCCGTCCGCGCGATCCATGAATCCGAAGTCGATCAGGGCTCGTCGCAGGGATACGTAGTCGTCGTAGAGGCCGATCAGCTCGCGATTCACCTCTACCTCGAGGTAGTGCACGCCGGGGATGAAGCGACCGGCGATCAGGTCGAGCACCGCGAGCTTGCGCGACTGCTTGCGGGGCATCGTGTGCAGCCGCCCGTCCTGGTCGAAGTACCGCTGGCGCACCACCTCCCGTTGGGCCTCAGCGGCACGTCGCAGGTCGTCCGTGCCCACGGTCAGACAGCGTCCCCTCGACCGACCCGCGGGCGCGGCACGCGCCATTTGCGGATCAGACAGGCGCGGTTGAACGCATAGAAACCGAGCGCGCGGGGCCGGATGGAGAGCCCGGCCGGATCGCCCTTCGGGAACCGTTCGGCCACCCGACGACTCAGCTGACGACCGAAGATGATCGCGTCGACCACCGCCGCGAGGATGGCGATGAGCAGGATGAAGGGGCCGATGAGCTGCACCGTCTGGTTGCGGATGAGCAGGATCACGAAGGACAGGAGCGCCACCGGCAGCAAGATCCCGGCGACGTTGCGGCGGGCATCGGTCAGGTCCCGGACGAAGGCCCGGACCGGCCCGCGGTCACGCGGCAGCACGTAGGCGTCGTCGCCCCGCATCATCCGCTCGCGACGCTGGTTCGACTGCGTCCGCTTCTCGTCCTTGGTCAGCGTCTTGCCGACCTCCTTGGACCGCTTGATGGCTTCGCGCTGGGTCTTCGGCGGTGGGGCGACCGGCCCGCGTCGGGCTTCCGCCTGGCTCCGCTTCGGCGTCGGTCGGCCCTTCCCGACGGTCGGAGCCTCCGGAACCGGGGGGACGAGAACGTCTGATGCCTGGTCAGCCGACTTACGGCGAAGAAAGCTCACCACACGAGAATAGTTGACTCCAGGAGCCGGGAATACCCACGGAACACGTGCGGTTGGACCAGCGAAGTGGGCCGACCGACCCCAGTGCGGTCCGCCCTCTGGCATCATCGAAGGTGCACGACCCCCCAGAGATCATTGAGAGAGGGAGTCATATGACTACCGCCAATACCGACGCCCCCGTCCAGGCCACCGAGTCGGCCGAACAGGTCAAGGCTGCCCACGGCGTGACGCTGACCGAGACCGCGGCGTCCAAGGCGAAGGCGTTGCTGGACCGCGACGGCAGCGCCGAGATGGTTCTCCGCATCGCCGTGCAGCCGGGTGGATGCTCGGGTCTGCGTTACGAGCTCTTCTTCGACGACCGCAGCCTGGACGGCGACGCGCTCGTCGACTTCGGCGGCATCGGCCTGGCCGTCGATCGGATGTCCAAGCCGTACCTGGACGGTGCGGTGATCGACTTCGTCGACACCATCGAGAAGCAGGGCTTCACCATCGACAACCCGAACGCGCAGAACTCCTGCGCCTGCGGAGATTCCTTCCACTGACCTGACCGGTCACGAGATGTTCGTCGGCCGCCCCCTCGGTTTTCCGAGGGAGGCGGCCGATGCTCGTTCGGTGTCGGTAGGGATCGCAGGCGGTAAGGTCGTTTCCGTCGGAGAAGGATCCCTCCGCGCGTCGGGCCCGCCCGCTTGCGCTGACTGAAGTGAAAGGGGCCTCGTGCCCATCGTCGTCACCGGTTCGATCGCAACCGACCACCTGATGCATTTCCCCGGGAAGTTCACCGATTCGCTCCTGCCGGACCAGTTGGACCGGGTCTCCCTGTCCTTCCTGGTCGACGACCTGGTCGTCCGTCGGGGCGGGGTGGCCGCGAACATCTGCTTCGGGATGGGCCTTCTGGGGGTCGGCCCGGTCCTGCTGGACGCCGTCGGTGCCGACTTCGACGACTACCGCAGCTGGCTGACCCGGCACGGGGTCGACTGCACCCACGTGCACGTGTTCAAGGACGTGCAGACGGCCCGTTTCGTGTGCACGACCGATGACGCGATGAACCAGATCGGTTCGTTCTACGCGGGCGCCATGTCACGGTCCCGGGAGATCGAGATCGGTCCGGTGGCCGATGCGGTCGCCGGGATCGATCTGGTGATGATCAGCGCCGGCGACCCGGCCGCCATGGTGCGGCACGCCGAGGAATGCCGCCAGCGCGGTCTCACCTTCGCCGCCGACCCCTCGCAGCAGCTGGCCCGCATGGACGGCGTTGACGCGGGCAAACTGGTCGACGGTGCGGCCTTCTGGTTCTCCAACGACTACGAACTCGGGCTGCTGCTGTCCAAGACCGGCTGGACCGAGGCGCAGCTGCTGTCCAAGGTGGGCCATCGGGTCACCACCCTGGGTTCCAAGGGAGTCGAGATCGTCGCCGCGGATGGCTCGCGGCTGCACGTCCCGGTCGTCCCGGAGCTGGCCAAGGTCGACCCGACGGGCGTCGGCGACGCGTTCCGTGCCGGTTTCGTGGCCGGCCAGTACCGCGGCCTCGATTTCGAACGCTCGGCGCAGCTCGGCTCGCTGATGGCCACCCTGGTGCTGGAGACCATCGGTACGCAGGAGTACAGCTTCGAGCCGGCGGCCGCCCTGGCCCGCCTGGCCGACTGCTACGGCGAGACCGCGGCCGTGGAGATCGCCGGGGCGATGGGCTTCGTCACCGTCTGACGGCGCCCACCGCCGGCTCGTCGGCTACAGGAAGACGGGATAGACCGGCTCCGGAATCTCCGGCTTGATCGAGCCGGTGACGAAGATCTCGTGCCACAGCTGGAAGACGATCACGGTCCAGATGGGCCGTGAGTAGTCGGCGACGCCGGCCCGGTGGTCGTCCAGGAGTTTCACCACCGCGGCGGCGTCGATGTACTGCTCGGTCTGGGCGCTGGTGATGATGTTGCGGGCCCAGTCGTACGAGCCCTCCTTGAGGTAGTGCCGGATCGGTACCGGGAAGCCGAGCTTCTTCCGGTTCAGCACGTGCGGCGGGACGATCAGTTCCATCGCCTTGCGCAGCGCCACCTTGGTCGCGACGCCCTGGACCCGGTGCTCCGGTGGCACCGTCCGGGCCACGTCGAACACGCGGGGGTCCAGGAACGGCACCCGCAGTTCCAGCGAGTTGGCCATGGTCATCTTGTCCGCCTTGACCAGGATGTCCCCCCGCAGCCACGTGAACAGGTCAACGTGCTGCATCCGTGAGATCGGGTCGCTGCCCAGCGACCGGGCGTAGATCGGATCGGTGACGTCCCGGAACGACCGGTCGGGGGAGTAGGTGAGCAGCACCCCGGGCAACTGTTCCTCGCGGAAGATGCGGGCGTTCCCGTAGTAGCGCTGCTCGAGGTCGATCGCGCCGCGGCGCAGCATGTCCTTCCCGCGGAAGCCCTGCGGCAGAGCCCGGCCGACGGCGGCCAGTCCCTTGCGCAGTTGGTGGGGGAGCCGCGTCATCGGGGCCAGGGAGGCCGGCTCGCGGTAGATGTTGTACCCGCCGAACAGCTCGTCGGCGCCCTCGCCGGACAACACCACCTTGACGTGTTTGCGGGCTTCGTTGGCGACGAAGTACAGCGGCACCAGGGCCGGGTCGGCCACCGGCTCGTCCAGGTACCAGACGATCAGCGGCAGCGCGCCCGTGAGTTCCGCCTCCGAGACCTTGCGGACGACGTGCCGGACGCCGATCGCCGCTGCGCTCTCCGCGGCCACGTCGATCTCGGAAAAGCCCTCCCGGTCGAAGCCGGTGGTGAACGTGAGCAGATCGGGGTTGTAGCGCTTGGCCAGCGCGGCGATCGCGGTGGAGTCGATACCGCCGGACAGGAAGGACCCGACGGTGACATCGGCCCGCATGTGCGCCTTCACCGAATCGTCAAGGACGTCGGCGATGCGCCGGTACAGCGCGTTGCGCTCCGATTCCCCGGTCACCCTCGACGGCACGAACGTCGGGTGGAAGTACCGCTCCGGGTGCACCGCGGCACCCGGCGCCGGACGCAGGGTGAAATGCGTCCCGGACTCGAGGCGGCGGATCGCGACGTCCATCGTGGCCGGCTCCGGGACGTACTGCAGGACGAGGTAGTGCTGCAGGGCGGCCTCGTCGACCACGGCCGCCCCGGTGAGCTCCCGCAGGCCCTTCTCCTCGGAGGAGAAGGCGATCCCGTCCGGGGTGACCGCCGTGAACAGCGGTTTGATGCCGAACGGGTCGCGTGCCCCGAACAGCACCCGCAGCTCGGTGTCCCAGATCAGGAAGGCGAACATGCCTCTGAGCCGCGACACGGCCGCCTTGCCCCAGTGGTGGAAGCCGGCGACGATGGCCTCACCGTCGCCCTCGGTCCGGAACCGGGCACCGAACTCCGCGGCCAGCTCCTCCCGCAGCTCCAGGTAGTTGTAGATCTCGCCGTTGAACACCAGTGCGTACCGGTCGGGCGATTCCGGCGGCCCCCACCGCAGCGGCTGGTGCGAGTGGGCGATGTCGATGATGGACAGCCGGTTGAACCCGAACACCACGTCGTCGTCGTTCCAGGTGCCGGCGTCGTCCGGGCCGCGATGACGGGCGCACCGCATGCCCGCGGCCACCTCCTCCACGCGATCCCCGGCCCGGCCGGTCAAGGAGAGGAAGCCCATCAGTCCGCACACGAGGTCGGTCACCCAGTTTCTGTTGATCGGTTACACCTGCTGGCCCCAAGTATCCGGTAGGAGGCCCGCCGTCCGATGTCGCCTCGCGGTCGGGCGAGCCGACGAGGATGTCTGACGCGCGTGCGAGAGGTGTCGGAAAGATCTGTGCTGGCATATTGTTGCCCTGTCTTCGACAAGTTGTAGATCTGACACTCGCCACGCCTGCCCTGGCACGGAGAGCGGGCAACCGGTCGAGTAATCTCAGGCGCGTCAGACGGCCGGACGCGCGCCGTGCAGTACGGCTCCACCGCACTCGGTGACGCCGCGGTTCTTCTAGGAGGGCGCCCGAGTGGCTCGGTCTCGTAGTACTCGGAGGTTGTTGCTCGCCGGCACGCTGGCGCTGGCCGGCCTGCTGGTCAGTGGTTGTTCGGCGGACGATCTGCCGCGGTTCGGTTGGCCGGTCGGCCAGACCCCGCAGGCGACCAAGATGCAGCATTTCTGGTCCTGGACGTTCATCGCGGCCCTGGCCATCGGTGTGCTGGTCTGGGGGCTGATGTTCTGGACCTTCGCCTTCCATCGCAAGAAGAAGAACTCACCGCTGTACCCGAAGCAGACGAAAGAGAACCTGCCGCTGGAGTTGGTCTACACGGCCGTTCCGTTCGTCATGGTCGCGGTGCTGTTCTACTTCGCGGTGACGACCGAGAACTTCGTGCTGAAGAAGGTCTCGAATCCCGATGTCAGCGTGAACGTCACCGCCTTCAAGTGGGGTTGGGACTTCAGCTACGACGGGACCGCCGATCCGGACAATCCCGCCTGCACGGCCACCGACAAGGAGGTCTGCCTGGTCCACACGGTCGGGACGGCCACCCAGGTGCCGATCATGATCCTTCCGGTGCAGAAGGTCATCGACTACAAGCTCGAGTCCAAGGACGTCATCCATTCGTTCTGGGTGCCGGACTTCCTGTTCAAGCGGGACGTGTTCCCCGATCCCGCGGCGAACAACACGGACAACCACTTCCAGAACAGCATCGACAAGCCGATCGCCATGGTCGGCCGCTGCGCCGAGCTGTGTGGCACGTACCACTCGTCGATGAACTTCGAGGTGCGCGGCGTACCGCAGAAGATCTACGACGCGTACATCAAGTACCGCGAGACCAAGAACCCGGCCACCGGCAAGTCGTACACCACGGCCGAGGCGCTGACCGCGACCGGAGCGAAGTACTCCGATTGCGGGACGCTCTGCGCGCCCCTGTCGACGACGACCTATCCGATCAACCCCAACCGTGAGGCCAAATCCGCCTCACTCAACACCGGAGGCAACTGATGGCGGTTGACCACGCTTCCGAGGTCGAGATCGAGGACGCCGCACCACCGAAGCGTGGGCTGAACGTCGAGGCCTGGATCTTCCTCGCCCTGACCGCCTTCTTCTTCCTGGCGACGGTGCTGTACGCGATCTTCGCCGGTTCCGTGGAACCGGTGGGCGTTGTCGCCCTCGCCCTGACGACGGGGTTGTCCCTGATCATCGGCACGTTCCTGATGTTCGCCTCCAGGCGGTTGGAGCAGGCCCGGCCGGAGGACAACGAGAATGCCCACGTGTCCGACGGCGCGGGCGATATCGGGTTCTTCTCGCCCGGTTCGTACTGGCCGTTCGGGATGGCTCTGGCCGCCGCGTTCACGGCCGTCGCGACCGCGTTCCTCCTGGTCTGGCTCATGATCATCACGATCGGATTCCTGCTGATCACCGTCTGCGGCCTGCTGTTCGAGTACCACCGGCGGCCGACCGCCCACTGATCCGGCAACTCCGCAAAGCGCCCGTCCCGGCCTCTCCGGGGCGGGCGCTTCTGCGTCCGCCCGAGTGCGTGGTGTGAATGTTCCCACGTTGCTGGTGTCGGCCGTCTGCGTGGGATGGTTAGGCCAGGCTGTCCTCTGCCAGATAAGGTCACCCTTACCCGTGCCGATCGGTAGGGGGAACGCTGACCAGTCGAGGTGATCGCCGTGACCGCTCGCCGCGGATTCTCCGGCCTGGCCGGTTTGGTCGTCCTCCTCGTGCTGTGTGCGGCCCTGTCGCTGTTCATCGGGTCGAAAGGTCTGTCACCCAGCGACGTTTTCCGTGTGCTGTTCCATCACGACGGTTCCGAGGCCGACGTGATCGTCAACGGTCAGCGCCTGCAGCGCACGGTGCTGGCCGTCGTGGTCGGGGTCGCCCTGGCCGTAGCAGGTGCGCTGATGCAGGCGCTGACTCGCAATCCGTTAGCCGACCCTGGCTTGCTGGGGGTCAATGCGGGCGCAGCGGTGGCCGTCGTCGTCGGGATCGGCGCGTTCTCCGCTTCGACGCCGGTGCAGTACCTGCCCTTCGCCTTCGTCGGGGCGGCGGTGGCTTCGGTGGCCGTGTACATCCTCGGGTCGGCCGGCCGGAGCGCGGCCACGCCGGTCCGGCTGGCCCTGGCCGGCACGGCCATCACCTTCGCGCTGGGGGCCGTGCTCCAAGCTCTGTTGACCCTGTCGCCGACCACGTTCGACGCCTACCGGTACTGGATGACCGGAACGCTGTCCGGCCGCGGGACCGACGTCCTGCTGATCACCGCCCCGTGGGTGATCGTCGGTCTGGTGGTCGCCGTCCTGCTCGGCGGTTCGCTGAACATGATGGCCCTTGGTGACGAGGCGGGGCAGGCCCTCGGCGTCTCGCTCGGCCGGACGCGGCTGGTCAGCGGCGTCCTGGTGGCTCTGCTGGCCGGGGCGGCGACGGCGGCCGTCGGGCCGGTCAGCTTCGTCGGCCTGGCCGTGCCGCACCTGGCCAGATCGATCACCGGACCGGACAACCGCTGGCTCATGGCCTACGCCGGCGTCCTCGGGCCGCTGGTGACGTTGCTGGCCGACATCGTCGGACGAGTGGTGGCCCGGCCCGGTGAGGTGGGGGTAGGCATCGTCGCGTCGGTCCTCGGGGCCCCGTTCTTCCTCGTCCTGGTGCGCCGCCGGAAGCCGGTTTCGCTATGACCGCGCTCGTCACCGGGAGGTCGGCCGCGAGGCGGCGCGCGCCGGTCGGCGGCCGGATGGCCCTGGTGGTCGGGATGCTGGCGTTGGCCTGGCCGGTGATGGCGCTGATCGCCATGGCGTCGGGTGATCTGCACATCCCGCTCTCCCAGGTGCTCGAATCCGTCGTCGGGAAGGGCACACCGGCGAACGACCTGATCGTCCGTGACTGGCGCGGAGCGAGGGTGCTGTGTGCCCTGTTCGTCGGCGCCGCCCTCGGAGCTGCCGGCGCGGCGTTCCAGTCGCTGACCCGCAATCCGCTGGGCAGCCCGGACGTCATCGGCTTCACCAGCGGCGCCGCCACCGGTGCCCTGCTGGAGATCCTGGTGTTCGGCGGGGGAGCGGGAGCCGTCGCGGCGGGTGCGGTCGGCGGCGGGCTGGTCACCGCGCTCGTGGTCACGCTGCTCGCGATGCGCCACGGCGGATCGGGCATCTTGTTGATCCTGGTCGGCATCGGGCTGACCGCGATGCTCTGGGGGATCAACTCCTACCTGCTGGTCAGGGCGGACCTGAACGACGCGATCACCGCGCAGGCCTGGTTGTTCGGATCGTTGAACGGCCGGGGGTGGACGCAGTTGTGGCCCGTCCTGGGCGCGGTGCTGATGGGCGTTCCGGTGCTCGCCGGTCTCGGTCGACCGCTCGGACTGCTGGAGATGGGCGACGATTTCGCGATCGGTCTCGGGGTTCGCCCGTCCCGGGTTCGCGCCGTGGTCATCGTCGTCGCCGTGCTGCTCACCGCGGGGGCCGTGGCCACCGCCGGCCCGCTGCTGTTCGTCGCCCTCGCTGCCCCGCAGATCGCCCGCCGGCTGACCGGGTCGTCGGGGGTCGGGGTGGTTGCGGCCGCCCTGCTGGGCGGTCTGTTGGTGGCGCTGGCCGACCTCGCTTCGACCCGGGCGTTCGCGCCCACCCAACTTCCGGTCGGCATCGCGACCGGTCTGATCGGCGGGCTCTACCTCGCCGGCCTGCTGATCCAGCAGTGGCGAAAGGGCAACGGATGACGACCGTCACCAGTCGACTGGCCGCGATCGATCTCACGGTGGGATATCCGTCCCGTGTGGTGGCCGAGCACCTGACGGTGAGCATCCCGGACGGGGAATTCACCGTCATCGTCGGGCCGAACGCCTGCGGCAAGTCGACCCTGCTGCGGTCCCTGGCCCGGGTGCTGGCCCCGCTGACCGGGACGGTGCTGCTGGACGGCGCCGCGATCAGTGCATACCCGACGAAGGAGGTCGCCCGGCGACTCGGACTGCTGCCGCAGACGTTTCAGGCTCCGGACGGCATCACGGTGGCCGAGCTGGTCACCCGGGGGCGTCACCCGCATCAGCGCTTCCTCCGTCCCAGCAGCACCTCCGACCGGGAGATCGTGCACGAGGCGATGGTGGCCACCGGTGTGGCCGCGCTGGCCGACCGATCGATTCAGGAGTTGTCCGGCGGCCAACGCCAGCGGGTTGCGCTGGCCCTCGCACTGGCCCAACAGACATCGATCCTGCTGCTCGACGAGCCGACCACCTACCTCGACATCGCCCACCAGATCGAGATGCTCGACCTCTGCGCCGACCTGCACGCTCGGGACGGCCGGACCCTGGTTGCCGTCCTGCACGACCTGAATCACGCCTGCCGCTACGCGACCCACCTGATCGCCATGTCGGACGGCCGGGTCGTCTCCGAGGGCCATCCCTCGGAGATCGTGACCGCCGAGTTGGTGGAGGCCGTGTTCGGCCTGCCCTGCCGGATCATCGACGACCCGGAAACCCATACCCCCCTTGTAGTCCCGCTGGCTCGTCGCCGGCCTCAATGAAGGAGTTCCTGTGTCCCTGCGTCTTCTGCGCACCGGCGCCGCCGTCCTGGCGGTGGCGGCCCTGCTGAGTGCGTGCAGCTCGTCGAGCAGCTCGAACGCGACGGGCGGGTCGACCGATCGGCCCGCGTCCTCGGCGAACGCCCCGATCCTGTCGTCGGCTCCCGCTGCCTCGTCGTCGGCCGCGTCGTCGGCCGCGTCTTCGGCTGGGTCGGCGTCGGGATCACCGGCCGCCACGTCCTCGGCCGCTGCCGCGTCGTTCCCGGTCACGATCCCCAACGCGTTCGGCTCGACCGTCATACCGTCCGAACCCAAGCGGGTGGTGGTGATCGGCTACACCGAGACCGACACCGTCCTGGCTCTCGGGGTGGTCCCGGTCGGTATCCAGCAGTGGATCGCCGGCTACGACTCCGGCGTCGGCCCGTGGGCCCGGTCGCTGCTCGGGTCGGCCACGCCGACGGTGTTCGCGCCGACCGCCGAACTGAACGTCGAGCAGGTCGCCTCGCTGAAGCCGGACCTGATCATCGGGTTGAACCGTCAGGTGACGAAGGAGGTCTACGTGCAGCTGAGCGCCATCGCCCCGACGCTGGTCCGGCCGGCCCGGTACAGCGACTACGGCGTGCCGCAGGACGTGCAGGCCGCTCTGATCGGCCGCGCCATGGGCAAGGAGTCCGAGATCAAGGCCAAGCTGGCGGCGGTCGACTCGGAGATAGCGGCGGCCAAGACGGCCAACCCCGCGTTCGCGGGCAAGACCGTCTCGGTCGACTGGCCGCGCAGCGGCGGGCAGGGCTGGTACGCCTACACCGACATCGACCCGCGCCTGAACCTGATGACGGCGCTCGGGTTCGAGCAGGCACCGGCCGTGGCCGCACTGGGCAACAAGGCGTTCTACGTCGAGGTGTCCAGGGAGCGGACGTCGGAGATCGACGCCGATGTGGTGGTCATGCTGGACATCGAGAAGCAGCGTCAGGCGGTCGAGGCCGACGCTCTGTACAAGGCGCTGCCCGCGGTGAAGGCCGGGCACGTCGTCTGGGTGACCGATACCGACGTCACGTCGGCCTTCTCCTACGCGTCCGTGCTGTCTCTGCCGTACGCGCTGGACAAGATCGTCCCCGAGCTGGCCAAGGCCGCCGCCTGACGTTCGGTCGACCGACGCCAGAAGGGCCCCACCGGATCTGATCCGGTGGGGCCCTTCTGGTCTGTGCTGCGAATCCTGACTCCTGTGTCACGACCCTGGCGCGGCCGCCGTGGTGCGGCGCCGATCAGTGGTCGCTGCCCACCTCGAGCGAACCCTGGCCGGCGTGATCGGAGTGGTCGATCTTCCCGCTCTCGTCCACCGGGTTGAACATGCCCTTGACGGCCAGACCGGCCGACCCGAGCTGGTTCATCCGCTTCGGCACCGGAGCGCCCTGGTAGGCCAGCGGAATCGCGTGGCCGTGGTCGTCCAGGCCACCAAGGGGCTGGTGGACCTCGATGAACTCGCCGTGGGGGAGTCGCTTGATGATGCCCGTCTCGATTCCGTGCTCCAGGACGTCACGGTCGGAGTGCTGCAGACCGAGGCAGAGTCGGTAGGTGATCACGTAGCAGATCACCGGCAGCACGATGGAGCCGATACGGCCGACCCAGGTCATCACGTTCAGCGAGATGTCGAACTTGAAGGCGATCAGGTCGTTCGCGCCGTTGAGCAGGTTGATGACGTAGAAGCCGATGAAGGCAACACCCAGCGAGGTGCGCACCGGGACATCCCGCGGGCGCTGCAGGATGTTGTGCAACGCGTAGTCCTTGGTGAACTTCTTCTCGATGAACGGATACGAGATCACCAGGATCATCAAGACCGTGGCGCCACCGATGGCAGGGAAGAAGACGGCCGGGATCATGTAGTGCCCGAACAGGTTCCGGACCTCCCAGGCCGGCCAGACGCGGACCATGCCGTCCAGGAAGCCCATGTAGAAGTCGGGTTGGGCGCCGGCGGACACCTGCGCCGGGTTGTACGGACCGTTCGTCCAGACCGGGTTGATCTGGAACAGCCCGGCCATGATGGCGATGATGCCGGTGACGACGGCGAAGAAGCCGCCGCCCTTGGCCGCGAAGGTGGGCAGCACCCGGACGCCGACGACGTTGTTCTCGGTAGCCCGCGGTCCGGCGAACTGGGTGTGCTTCTGGAACCAGACGAGGGCCACGTGCACGGCGATCAGGGCCAGGATGATGCCCGGGATGACCAGGATGTGCAGCGAGTAGAACCGCCCGATGACGATGGTCCCCGGGTAGTCACCGCCGAACACGGCCCAATGGACCCAGGTACCGATCACCGGGATGGAGAGCAGGAACGCGGACACGGCACGCAGGCCGGTACCGGACAGGAGGTCGTCGGGCAGCGAGTAACCCAGGAAGCCCTCGGCCATGCCCAGCACCAGCAGCAGCACGCCGATGATCCAGTTGGCCTCGCGCGGCTTGCGGAAGGCGCCGGTGAAGAAGATGCGCGCCATGTGCAGCATCATCGAGGCCAGGAAGATCAACGCGGCCCAGTGGTGGATCTGGCGGACCAGCAGACCGCCGCGGACCTCGAAGGAGATGTCGACGGTGGATTTGTAGGCCAGCGACATGGGGACGCCACGCAGCTTGTCGTAGACGCCGTTGTAGATCGTCTCGCCCATGGACGCGTCGAAGAACAGTGTCAGGTAGACGCCCGACAGCAGCAGGATCAGGAACGAGTAGAGGGCGACCTCGCCGAGCATGAAGGACCAGTGCGTCGGGAAGACCTTGTTCATCGCCGTCCGCAGCGGACGGGCTCCGTGGTAACGGATGTCCGCGCCGTCGAGCGCGGCCTGCATCGGGCCGCCGGACTTCTTCTTGGTGCGGGTGGTCAGACGACTCATGAGGTCTTGCTTCCCTTCGGGTGCGATCCCCACTTGTTCTTACCCTGGTACGACTCCCAGAAACCCGGGCCGACGGGCTCGATGAAGTCGCTGCGGGCAACGAAGTAGCCCTCGTCGTCGAGCTCGATCGGCAACTGCGGCAACGGGCGGGTAGCCGGGCCGAAGACCGGCTTCGCGCCGTCCAGCACGTCGAACTGCGACTGGTGGCACGGACACAGGATGCGCCCGGTCTGCTGCTCGTACAACGACACCGGGCAGCCGACGTGGGTGCAGATCTTCGAGTAGGCGTAGTAGTCCCCGTACTCGAAACCGTCCTGACCGTCACGGATCCTGACCTGTGCGTCGGAGCGGAGACGGAAGAGCATGACCGCCGAGTCGGAGGCCTTGGCCCCACCGGCGACGCCGGGGAACACGGTGGCCAGTGAGCCGGCCGCGAGGTCGGAGGGCTTGACCGGCGTGCCGTCGATCTGCGTCAGGCGGACCTTCTTGTTGTTCACCGGGCGCCATAGCGTGACCCAGAGATCGGAATCGGATCCCTTGTCCCACGGATTCTTGATGACGCCGCCGAGCAGGGGGATCAAGGTGGCCAGACCGAGGGCACCGCCGGCCAGGGCGAGGGAGCCCTTCAGCACGCCGCGCCGCTTGACCAGGCCCATCTTGTCGACGGTGTCGACGACCTCGGCTCCGAGGGTGCGGCGGTCGATCTCGTCCGACATGCCGATGTGCCGCTGCTGGACGGCCACCTCGTGCGGGGCGATCTTCTTGGCCAGGGCGATCACGCCGATGCCGAAGAACAGGATGGAGCCGCCCAGGGTGGCACCGATGAGCGGCGTGTACAGGGCGTACCAGTTCTGCTCGTCACCCTGGTAGACCGAACGGTAACCGGCCGGCCAGACGATGAACAGCACGACGAAGGCGACGCCGAAGAGGGCGGCCAGCAGGAACCAGCGGGCCACGCTGCGCTCGGCCCGCCGGTCAGCCGGGGAACCGGGAATGTAACGCTCGCCGTACTCGACCAGTTCGACCCCGTCGAGGGCGGCGCCGAGACGCGCACGATCCTCGGTGGACATCCTCGAGAGCTCGTCGTCGGACGGGATCTCCACGTTCTCCCCGCCGCTCATGCCCGTGCCCCCATCCAGAGAGTCAGGGCCACGATGGCGCCCATGCCGATGAGGAAAGCGACCAGACCTTCAGGGGCCGGACCGAATCCGCCGAGCGAGTAGCCGCCCGGGGCGACGGTGGCCTTGTTGTTCTGGACGAAGGTGACGATGGCCTTCTTCTCGTCCGGGGTCAGCTGCGCGTCCGAGAACTTGGGCATGTTCTCCGGGCCGGACAGCATGGCCGCGTAGATCTGCTGGTCCGTGGCCTGATCGAGACTGGGGGCGTACTTGCCCTGGGACAGGGCGCCGCCCTGGCCGGTGAAGTTGTGGCAGGACGCGCAGTTCAACCGGTACAGCTCGCCGCCCTTGGCCACGGCCGCGGCGTTCACCAGGCTGCCCTTCGGCACTTCGGGGCCGCCACCGTTGGACTCGATGTAGGCGCTGAGGTAGTTGATCTGCTCGTCCGTGAAGTACGGCGTCTTGCGCTGCATCTGTGCGCCGTTGGCCGTGGCCGGCATCCGGCCGGTGGACACCTGGAAATAGGTGGCCGCCTGTCCGACGCCGATCAACGAGGGGCCGCGGTCGAGCACGCCCTGCAGGTTCGAGCCGTGGCACGCGATGCAGGACGTCTGGTAGATGTCCTTGCCCTTGGCGATGTCGGCCGTGTTGGCGGTGTCCGCCGAGGCGGCCTGGGGGTTCGGCGCGATCGCGGAGTAGGCGAATCCCATCGCGATCAGTGCGAACAGGAGCGCCAGTCCACCGGTGATCCGGCGGGTGGCTTTCGTACGTCGGGTCATGCGGGGCACCTCGTACTCGTATCGCGGCGGGCGGAGCACTGCGGGATGTGAACCGGGATCATTTGACGATGTAGATGGTGGCGAACAGACCGATCCACACGATGTCGACGAAGTGCCAGTAGTAGGACACGACGATGGCGCTGGTGGCCTGGGCCGGGGTGAACTTCGACAGCTTCGTCCGGGCGATCAGGATGCAGAAGGCGATGAGACCGCCGATCACGTGCAGACCGTGGAAGCCGGTGGTCAGGTAGAACACCGTCCCGTAGGCCGAAGTGGACATGTTCGTGCCCTCTTCGACCAGGCTGCGGTACTCGTTCGCCTGGCCCAGCACGAAGATGAAGCCCATCAGCAGGGTGAGGCTGTACCAGCGGCGCAGACCGAAGACATCACCCCGCTCGGCGGCGAACACCCCGAACTGACAGGTGAACGACGACGCCACCAGGATCAGGGTGTTGACCAACGCGTACGGGATGTCCAGATGGGTCGGCGATTGCGGCCAGCCCGTCGTGGACGTCGCCTTGGCGGTGAAGTAGATGCCGAACAGGCCGGCGAAGAACATCAACTCACTGGAGAGCCACACGATCACGCCGACGCTCACCATGTTCGGGCGGTTGAGCGTGTGGATGCGAGAGCTGATGGCGGGGGGCCCTGATCGGCCGGTCGCTGTCGTCACATGTGGATTATGGACTGCCCGCCCGACGGTTGCGCCCGTGGGGCTACGCAAATCCGCAGTGATCTCGCGGTGGTTTCACATCTGTGCAGTTCAGGGCGGGTAAATCGTCTTCGACACATTGTAAAAATTGATGTTCCCGGCGCGCCGCGGCCGACCGACCCGGTCGCGGTCCCGATCGCGGCCTACCTCTAGGATCTGTGTCCATGAGCAACCGCGTTGTTGTGGTCTACAGCCACCGGGCCGACGTGCGCGAACGGATCATGACGGCGGTCGGTCGACGCCCGGCGCCCGACGTCGGGCGGATCGACTTCCTGGAGTGCGCGAGCGTGGCCGACGTCCTGATGGCCATCGACGACCAGGTGGCGGACGTGGTGATCCTGGACGGAGAGGCGCAGCCAACGGGCGGCATCGGGATCTCGCGCCAGATCCACCAGGAGGCGACGGTCATTCCGCCGATCATGTTGACCGTGCGGCGGGCCGCCGACCGGTGGCTCGCGACCTGGGCCAAGGCCGACGAGGTCCTGGTCCACCCACTCGACCCGGTGATCGCCGCGGAGACCCTCGCGTCCCTGCTGCGTCGCACCCCGGTTCGGGCGCCGTCCGGCTCGGTCTGACCGGTGGGTTCTGCGCAGGCGGCGGATTTCACCTGGCCGGAGATTCTCGGTGCGCTTCTGGCCGGCCGCGATCTGGCCTCCGATCGCACCGAATGGGCGATGGACCGGATCATGAACGGCGAAGCCACTCCGGCCCAGATCGCCGCCTTCGCCGTTGCGCTGCGGGCCAAGGGCGAGACGGCGTCGGAGATCGCGGGGCTGGCCGACTCCATGTTGTCGCACTGCGTGCCCGTGCACGTGCCGGGGCGGACGGTCGACATCGTCGGCACCGGAGGCGACCGTTCGAACACGGTCAACATCTCGACCATGTCGGCCATCGTGACCGCCGCGGCCGGCGCGACCGTGGTCAAGCACGGCGGACGGGCCGCGTCCAGCAAATGTGGGGCGGCCGACCTGCTCGAGGGGCTCGGCGTACCGATCATGCTGGGTCCGGACGGGGTTGCGGCCACCGTGGCCAGGGCCGGCATCGGCTTCTGCTTCGCGCAGGTGTTCCACCCGTCGATGCGGTTCGCCGGCCCGACCCGCCGCGAGCTCGGCGTACCCACCTTCTTCAATGTGCTCGGTCCACTGTCGAACCCGGCCCGTCCAGCGGCTTCGGCCATCGGTTGCGGGAACCCGGCCATGGCTCCGGTCATCGCCGGAGTGTTCGCCGCCCGTGGGGCCGAGGTTCTGGTCTTCCGCGGCGATGACGGGCTGGACGAACTGACGACGACCACGACGTCCACGGTGTGGGTGGTGCGGGACGGGACGGTCGGGACGGCCGTCGTCGATCCGGCCCGGCTGGGAGTGCGGCCGGCCGCCCCGGAGGATCTGGTCGGCGGGGACGTCGCGTTCAACACGGCGGTGGCCCGGCGCCTGTTCGACGGGGAGAGGGGCGCGGTGCACGACGCCGTCGTCCTCAACTCCGCGGCCGCGATCGCCGTTCACACCGGCCTTTCCGGCGATCTGGAGGCCGATCTCGCCGCGGGCCTGGTCCGGGCCACGGACGCGTTGGAGTCAGGTGCCGCCGCGGCTCTGCTGGCCCGATGGGTGCAGGTCGGCGCGGAGCTGTCGGCCGGAGCCTGATCTCCGGCGATCTCGCCGGGGTTTCGGCGGTCTCCTTCCACGGAGCTCGCGGACGGGCGGCGTCAGTCCTGCAGCCCTATGGAGAAAGCGTCGGCCGTGTCGCGCTGCGAATACGAGCGGAAGGCGATGTGGGTGACCGTCCGGGTCACGCCGGGCACCTTGCTGATCCGGCTCGGCACCAGATCGGCCACGGCCGCGTGGTCGGCGACCGAGACGATCGCGACCAGGTCGACATCGCCCGCGCACGAGTAGACCTGATCGACGCCGGGCAGGTCCGCAATGGCCTGGGCGGCTTCGCCGATCCGGTCGGCCTCCACGTCGATCATCACGATGGCTGTCACCATTGTTAGTTCTCCTGTCGTGATGCGGGTCGGTACGGCGCCACCGCGATGCTATCGCCCGGGTCGGCCCGCCCCTGATCGCCGGGTCAGTGGCGCCACGTGGGCCCGGCCAGTTGGGCTCGCGCCAGGTCGACGGCGGCCATGAAGGGCCGCCAACGGCCGGCTCCGCGGGCCGGGCTGCGCCAAGGTTCGCTCGTGTGCACCAGACGGGTACCGGGTTCCTCGACCCACCGCAGCAGCGTGGCCGTCTCCTCGGCGCTGGCCCCGGGGAGCGGTCCCGGTCGTGGCACCACCGTTTCGGCCGACGCGGTCAGAAGGTCGACGACGGGCATCGGATCGACTCCGAGCCGGGCTCGCCCGGCCGCGGCCAGCCGGCCGTACCGGATCACCGCGAGCTCCCAGCCGCCGTGGGCCGAGGGTCGGGCCGTCACCAACTCTTCGATTCCCGCGAACGAGCTCAGGCGCTGCCGGCGGTCGACCGCCTGGGCCAGCACGGAAAGCCGGTCCCGCAGGACGGCGGCCTGGTCGAAACGACCCTCGGCCGACAGTTTCTCCAGCCGCGTCCGCAGACCGTCGAGCACCTCGTCCGAGGCTCCGTCGACCAGGGCGGAGATCCGCCCGACGTGAGTCGCGTAGGCCGCCGCTTCCTCCTGGCCGGCGCACGGCGCGCCGCACCGGCCCAGTTCGGCCAGCGCGCACGGCGATCCCGTGGGTCTGCGCCCGAGCCGCTGGGAGCATCGCCGGATCCGCACCACCTCCTGGAGCGCTTCCACCGCCGTGGTCGCATCGGCGCGAGAAGTGAACGGCCCCAACGCTCCCGGCCGGTCAGCCGGAGGCGTCGCGACGATGCTCAACCGCGGGAACGTCTCACTGGTCAGGACGATCCAGAAGACCTTGTTGGGGGATCGCGACCGATGGTTGTACTTCGGCTGATGGATGGCGATCATCCGTTGTTCGCGGACGTGGGCCTCGAGCGCGTGGGCGCACTCGACATAGTCGACCCGCTCGGCCAGGGTGACCATCTGTTTGATCTTCCCGCGGGTCTCACCCGCGCCGAAGTACGACCGGACGCGGCGGCGCAGGTTGACCGATGTCCCGACGTAGAGCACTTCGCCGTTCGGGCCCTTGAACAGGTAGACCCCGGGCGTGGCCGGCAGATGATCGGCCAGGGTGCGCTTGCGTCGGCGCGCCGGTGACACGTCCCGGGAGAGCTGCTGCAACTCGGTCAGGCTCTGCACGCCCAGTGGGCCGAGACGCTCGAACAGCGCGTGCAGGACGTCGACCGTGGCCCGGGCATCGGTGAGGGCCCGATGGTCGGGGGCCACTGTCGATCCGAGCAACGGAGCCAGCAGACCGAGCCGGACGCTCGGTGCCTCTTCCCGGGACAGCACCCGCCGAGCCAGACGCACGGTGTCGACCACCGCGTTTCCCGGCCACGGTATGCCCAGCCGGTCGCACGCCGCTTTCAGGAACCCGATGTCGAAGCCCGCGTTGTGGGCCACCAGTACGCATCCCCGACTGAACTCGAGGAAGGAGGGGAGAACGGTGGCGATCGTCGGCGCGTTCATCACCATGGCGTCGGTGATCCCGGTCAGCATGACGATCTGCGGCGGGATGGCCCGACCGGGATCGACCAGCGTGGCGAACTCACCGAGCACCGCACCGGCCCGCACCTTGACCGCCCCGATCTCGGTGATCGACTCGGTGAGGTGTGAACCGCCGGTGGTCTCCAGATCGACCACCACGAACGTCACGTCCCGCAGTGGATCGTCGAGTTCGTCGAAGCTCCGCTGCCCGTACGGCGGCCCGGCGAGCAGGGAAGTGTTACCTCTGGTACTCACGGGGCAGACGTTAACCGTGGGCACCGACAGCGACGTCGGGTGAGGGACGCTGGTACGGCAGGTGGCGACGCATTCGTGGCGGGAAGGGTGTCGGTTGACCCGGGCCGTGACGGCGACCAGGCGGAGGGCGACTGCGACGGTGGGGCCGGCCGCCGTGCGGGCGGCACAATGACAGGTCAACGGTGCCTACGCGGAGCACCGGGTAGGAACGGGAGGAGGACGGCCGGATGACACAGACCCCCAGCCGGTCCGCCGACCCCGATGAGCCGCACGTTTCCCCATCGACGACGCCGGACGGGCTGAGTGTCGCCGATCTCCCCGCTCCGGTCCGGTCGGTGGTGGTCCGCTGGGCCGCCGACACGCTCGGGCAACTGCTGCCGGCGCAGACGCCGAACCAGCTGCTCCGGGTCGCCCGGTTCACCCCGGCCAAGCGCGCGCGCCTCGGCGCGCCGGCGCTGGCCGGGGCGATCGATTCCGACGCCGGCTTTCGGGCCGCGGTCGCCGAGCGGGCGCGCTCGTCCAGGAGCTCCGCGGACGAACGCCAGGATCCGGCCGAAGCGGCGGCGGCAGCCTTCCTCCTGCGGTTGCCGGACGAGGAACGGTTGCTGGCCGGCATCCCACGCGAACCGGAAGTCGCCGACGAGACGGTCGAACTGAGACGCACGGTGCGTCGGCTACGACGTGAGCTTGAGCGCACCGCCGCCGAACGGGACCAGGCGAAGGCCCAGATCCTGGCCCGCCCGGAAGGTTCCGAGGAGGCGGACAAGCTGCGCCGCCGTCTCCGCGAACAGGGCACCCGGCTGCGTCAGGCCGAACTGGCCGCGACCGAGACCACCGAGCGGGTCGAATCCGAGCTGGGCTCGCTGCGCGCGGAGAACATCCGCCTGGCGGCCGAGGTGCGCAACTGGCAGGACCGTGCGCGGTCGGCCACCGAGCGCGCCGACCGCGCGCAGGAGACGCTCGGACGCTTGCGCGAGCAGACCGGTCAGCACAAGGCGACCGCGGACCGCCGGTTGGACCTGCTGCTGTCGACCGTGGAAGGCGCGGTCAGCGGACTGCGTCGGGAGTGGGACCTCATCGGCGGTGGCAGTGACCCGGCTGATCTGGTGGCCGGGCGGCTGCCGGGCGCCGTCACGGCGCCCGAGTCGACCGCCGAGCCGGCCCGGCTGGCCAGTTGGCTCGCTCTGCCGGCCGCGCACCTGATCGTCGACGGCTACAACGTCACCAAGACGGGATACCCGGATCTGACCCTGGCGCAACAACGAGATCGGCTGGTACGCCAGCTCGCGGCGCTGTCCGCGCGCACCGCGGCCGAGGTGACGATCGTGTTCGACGGGGCCGCGGTGGCGGTACCCGCCCCGCCGGGACGGGGGATCCGGGTGCTGTTCTCCCCGCCCGGGGTGATCGCCGACGACGTGATCCGCGATCTGGTCGCGGCCGAACCGCTGGGGCGGGTGGTGGTCGTCGTCAGTTCGGATCGGGAGGTCGCCGACGGAGTGCGCCGCCGTGGCGCCCGGACGGCGGCGTCGACGGTCCTGCTCGCCCTGCTGGCCTGAGGCCGCTGTCGGTGCCGACCCTTAACGTCCTGCTCAACGCGCCGGATCGCCCGGCCGCTGCTGGAGGTGGAGTCATGCACATCGATTGCGACAGCTGCACGGTCCGAGGGGATGCGTGTTCGGGTTGCGTGGTGACGGTCCTGCTCGGTATGCCGTCGAGCCGGATGGAATGGGACGAGGATGAGGAGCGGGCGATTGGGGTACTGGCTGCCTCGGGTCTGGTGCCGCCTCTGCGGCTGGTGCGGGCGGTCGATCATTCGTCGCGGCAGGCCGGTTGAGGTCGGCCGGGCGGTTCCCTTCCCGCCCCGCCGGGTTGCGTCCCGGGGGAGTGATCCTTGTCACTCAATCGGTTGTAACGATTTGCGTCTCCGCACGGTTTGCCGCCAGTTGATCATCGAAGTTCGGGCCCCGGCCAAAATGAGTTGAAGTTTCAAGCGTCCGACTGGACTAAGGCGTGTCCTTCTCGTAATCTGATCGAGATCTTCTGCGAAGGACGCCAGTCGGGTGACCTGGAAGATCACGCCGAATCGGCCGCCTTCGACAGCGCCGAACCGGGGACCCAGGTTCGTTGGGGTGAATCCCGATCGTGGTTCGTTCCACGGTCGGGTAGGGCTACTTCCTGGCCCGAATCCGTCAGCTAACCCGGTAGGCGTCGAGGAGGAAAGGTGCGCCTCATCTTGGCGACGCACGACCAAACCACGCGTGTCCGGAGATTCCGCCGGAGCAAGGCTCTTTTCGTCGGTGTCGCCGTCACCTTCGGTGTCGCGCTGGCCGGGGCAGTCCCCGCCTCTGCGACGCCAGCCACCACCCCGGCCCCGCCGAGCAACTCCAGTGACGCAAAGGCGGCCTGGGAGAACAGTTCCCACCAGGCCGAGATCGCGGCCGAGCAGGTGAACGGTGCCAAGGAGGCCCAGGCGAAGGCCGAGAAGGCCGCCCAGCAGGCCGGCGACGAGCTGACGACCGCGAAGAACATCGCGGCCACGTCACAGAAGTCAGCCGCGGCCGCCGCTGCGAATGTTGCGTCCTACCAGGCCAAGCTCGACGCGTTCGCGAACGCGAGTTTCCGCGGTGCGAACCTCAGCCAGTTCAGCGTCATCCTCACCGCGCAGTCGGCCGATGACTTCCTCGACGAGTCCACGGTCGTGAACCGGGTCGCCGAAGACACCCAGAAGACGCTGAAGGATGCCGTCGCCGCCAAGAACACCGCGGCCAGCGCGAAGGCCCAGGCTGACGCCGCCGAGGTCGCCGCCGAGACCGCGAAGACCAGGGCCGACGCGGCCAAGGTCGCGGCTGACACCGCCGCCGCCACCGCGACCAGCAAGAAGGCAACGCTCGACGCCGCCGCGGCCAACTACAAGAAGCTCTACGAAAAGCTCTCGGCGAAGGAGAAGGCCGACGCCGCCGCCGCGGCCGCGCAGGCCCGTCAGCAATCCCTCCAGTTGCAGGCCGAGGCCCAGGCCGCCGCCGCGGCCCAGGCGGCCGCCGCGAAGCAGGCGCCGTCCGCGACGTCCAGCAACTCGTCGTCCAGTTCCGCCAGCTCGCCCGCAAGTTCCGCGAGTTCGGCCGGCTCCTCCGCGACGACCGCCAGCAGTTCGGCTTCCAGCCCCGTCACCGGTGGCGGTGACGCCGCGGGTCGTGCCGCCGCCGCGTTCGCTCTGCAGCAGGTCGGCAAGGCCTATGTCTACGCCGGTGACGGGCCGAGCGCGTACGACTGCTCGGGCCTGACCACCGCCGCGTGGGCCTCGGCCGGCGTCAGCATTCCGCGGACCAGCTACGAGCAGGCGAACTTCCCCTCGGTCCCGCTCGATCAGCTGCAGCCGGGTGACCTGGTCACCTACTACTCGCCGGTCAGCCACGTGGCCATCTACATCGGCAACGGACAGGTTGTCAGTGCCGCCGACGAGCAGCTGGGCATCGTGATCCGCTCGGTTGATCGGGCCGGCCCCGACGCCACCGGTCACCGCGTCCCCCGGGGCTGACCGCTCCACCTCTCACCATCGGTTGCCCGGTGGCCGGCATCGGCCGGCCCCGGGCAATCGGTCGTTGCGCGGGGCGCAGTATCGAGTGGAGGTGAGGACGCCCGGGCCAAGGCTCGAGGCCGGCGCCAGGGAACCCGCCGAGCCGGTAGTGGCTTTCACCCCGCACCTTCGCACCCCGTACGTTGTGGCAGTGCGTAGAACCTTGCTCGTCACCAATGACTTCCCACCCCGAGCCGGCGGCATCCAGTCCTACGTACAGGCCCTGGCCGTGCGGATGCCGGCGGCGGACCTGGTCGTCTACGCCCCGGCCTGGGCCGGAGCCGAGGAGTTCGACGCGGCCCAGGACTTCGAGGTCGTCCGGCACCCGAGCTCGCTGATGCTGCCGGTGCCGTCGGTGGCCCGCCGGGCCAAGAAGCTGATCGAACGTCACCGACTGGAGGCGGTCTGGTTCGGCGCCGCGGCCCCGCTGGCCCTGCTGACCCCGACTTTGCGTCGGGCCGGCATCGTGCGGGCCGTGGCCAGCACCCACGGACACGAGGTCGGGTGGTCCATGCTGCCCGGATCCCGGCAGGCCCTGCGGGCGATCGGGCGGGAGGTGGACGTGGTGACATTCGTCAGCCGGTACGCGCGCCGCCGGATCGCGGCGGCGCTCGGGCCGACCGCGGCCCTTGAGTATCTGCCGGCCGGGGTCGACACCACCGTCTTCCGGCCCGATCCGGGGGCCAGGACGAGGGTCAGGTCCGCCCTCGGCCTGGGCCAACGGCCGGTCGTCGCCTGCATCTCCCGACTGGTCGCCCGCAAGGGGCAGGACATGCTGATCCGTGCCCTGCCCGGGGTGCTCGAGTCCGTCCCCGACGCGGTGCTGCTGGTCGTCGGGGGTGGACCGGACGCCGACGCGCTCCGCCGACTGGCCGACGACGTCGGCGTGGCCGAGAACGTGACCTTCGTCGGTAGCGTGCCCTGGCCGGAGCTACCCGCCCACTACGCCGCGGCGGATGTGTTCGCCATGCCGTGCCGGACTCGCGGTGGAGGCCTGGACGTCGAAGGCCTCGGCATCGTGTTCCTGGAAGCTTCGGCCATGCAACTGCCGGTGGTGGCGGGTGACTCCGGAGGTGCGCCGGAGGCGGTACTGCCCGGTCGGACCGGGTTGGTCGTCGGCGGCCGTGACGTCGACGGGATCGCCCAGGCCATTAGCGGCCTGCTCCTGGACCGCGAACGTTCGGCCCGGATGGGCGCCGCGGGACGGGAATGGATCACCGAGCGGTGGAACTGGCAGCGCAGCGCCGACCGCCTGGCCGACCTGCTCAGCCGATGACGGCGGCCGACCAACTACCGTGCTGGCTGTGAGGGTTTCGTTCGTATCCGACGTGCACGGCAACATCGAGGCTCTGGCCCGCGCGGCCGAGCAGGCCGAACAGCTGGTGGTGCTGGGGGATCTGCTCGACTACGTCGACTACCACGATCACGGGAACGGCATCCTGGGGGCGATCTTCGGCTCGGACAAGGTCCGGCAGTTCGCCGCCATGCGGGTGGCCGGGGACTTCCCGGCCCTGCGCGACTACAACCATCGCCTCTGGGCCTCCCTTGACGATGGGCCCGCCGTCCTGGCCGAGGTCGTCGACCGGCGCTATCGGGCGGTCTACCAGGCCGTGGGTCCGGAGGCGTTGCTGATCCTGGGGAACGTGGATGTCCAGTCGGCATGGGAGGAATCGGTCGGTCACCTGCTGCCCAACCGCGACGGTCAGGTCGTCGAGGTGGCCGGCCGCCGATTCGGCTTCGTGGCCGGCGGCTCGTCCCGGCCGGGCCTCGTTCCGCGTCCCTCGGAGCAGGCCTGGCGTCCTCTGGTCCGGCCGGCCGTCGAGTTCCAGGCAGCGTTGGCATCGCTCGGGCCGGTCGACGTGCTCTGCTCGCACATTCCGCCGGATCTGGTCGCCCTGCGGTACGACCGGGTTCCCGGACGGCTGGAGATGTACGGCCCGTCGCTGCTCGAGGCGATCGACGAGCACCAGCCGGACTTCGCCCTGTTCGGGCATGTGCATCAGCCGCTGGCCCGGCGGCAGCGCCGCGGGCGAACCGAATGCATCAACGTCGGGCACTTCCAGCGTCATCCGGTGACGTTCGACATCGAATTCGACTGACGACGGTCGGACCGGGGCCTTCGGCCTGGGTAATCTTTCGTCTTATGGCCGACTCTTCCACCGCATCGCTGACCATGAATGCGCCGGCGGGCGCGATCATGGATGTCATCGCCGACTTCACCGCCTACCCGGAATGGACCGGGGCCGTGAAGAACGCCGAGGTGACCGATCCGGGAAAGGGGCCGCGCGCCCGGCGGGTGAAGTTCGGACTGGACGCCGGGCTGATCAAGGACACCTACGAACTCGAGTACACCTGGGCCTCTGACGGCATGTCGGTCAGCTGGGAACTGGTCTCCGGAATGCTGCAGAAGGCCCAGCACGGGTCCTACCGGTTGCGTCCGGTCGACGGCGGAACCGAGGTCACCTATTCGCTGACCGTGCAGCTGAACGTCCCCCTGATCGGCCCGCTGCGCCGCAAGGCGGAGCGCACCATCATGGACACCGCCCTCAAGGAGCTGCGCAAACGAGTCGAGAAGGCGTGAGCGACACGATCGAACGGCCGGCCGTCCGGCCCGCGACCAGGACCCGGATCGTCCTGCACACCGGCAAGGGGGGTGTCGGGAAGACGACGATGTCAGCCGCGACCGCCCTCGCGGCGGCCCGCGCCGGACACCGGACGCTCCTGCTGTCCACCGACCCGGCGCACAGCATCGGGGACGTCCTGGACCTCGAGATCGGATCCGACGCCGCACCGGTGAACGGGGTGGACGGACTCTTCGCCGCCCAGGTCGACACCCGCGGCCGGTTCGAAGAGGCGTGGGCGGACATCCGTGGTTACCTGGTCGGGGTGCTGGCCGCCCGCGGGGTGTCTGAACTGCAGGCCGAGGAACTCACCGTGCTGCCCGGTGCGGACGAGATCATCGCCTTGCTGGAGGTACACCGCCGTGCCCTCGAGGGCCAGTTCGACGTGATCGTCGTCGACTGCGCACCGTCGGGAGAATCGTTGCGGCTGCTGGCCCTGCCCGAGACCATCCGCTTCTACGCCGACCGCCTGATGGGTGCGCCGGCCCGATTGATGAGGTCGCTGGCCGCCGGATTCGCCGGGCTGACAGGCGGTCGAGCGAGTTCCGGCCCGTCGGCGGCCCAGGTCTCGGATGCCTTGACCGGGCTGCTGGACGACCTGGCGGACGCCAGGGCGATGCTGGCCGACCCCGCCGTCACCCGGATCCGGGTGGTGGTGACACCGGAGCGAGTGGTGATCAACGAGGCCCGGCGGCTGCTGACCGGACTGGCGCTGCACGGATTCGCGGTGGAGTCGGTGCTGGTGAACCGGATGCTCCCGGAGATCGCCGTCGGCGGGGAGTTCATGGCCGCCTGGTATGCCGCCCAGCAGGCCTGCCGACCGTTGATCGAGGAGTCCTTCGGCCGGCTGCCGCTGCGTCAGGTCCGCCTGTCGGCCGTCGAGCCGATCGGTTTGTCGATGCTGGAAGATGTTGCCGCGCAACTGTTCGACGAGCTTGATCCGATTCCCGAAGCGGCCCCGGCACCCAGTCTCCGGACCGACGGCAGCGACGGCCGGTACCGGCTGCTGATCGATCTGCCGTTGGCCGAGCGGAGCGCCGTTGGCCTCAGCCGGGCCGGCGACGACCTGGTGATCACCATCGGGCCGCTGCGCCGACGCATCAGCCTGCCGTCCACCCTTCAACGCTGCCGCACCGTCGGGGCCAGCTTCTCCGGGGACACCCTGGTGGTGGAGTTCGTCCCCGATCTCGATCGGTGGCCGGCCGCGCTGTCCGAACCGTTGACCAGGCGTTCGACCTCACCTACGGACCATCCATGGTCGGAGGGCCGGCCCGCGTCCCAGAGCCGTTCGGGTGAGCCTCGAACCGGCGTCACGGCCGATCTGGCCGGTGCCTCGTGACGACGCCCGGTCACCAGGTCGGTGCCCTCGCCGATGAGGCCGGTCAGCTGCTGGACGCCGTCGCGGCCCGGCTGGACCGGATGAAGGCGGTTCGGGTCGAGGCCGGGGCCGAGGTGGGTGACGGCCCGACCGCGCCGGAGCCGCCCGCGGCCGGGACACCGCCGACCGAGCACGCCTGCGTCGGGTGGTGCCCGATCTGCCGTGGAGCCGAACTGCTGCGGGGTGACCGGACCGAGATCAGCGACCGTCTCCTGGACACCGCGATCCTGGTGGTCAGTACCCTCCGATCGCTCGTGCCCGATCCGTCGACGACCCCGTCGGCTTCGCCCGACCAGAGTGGCCCGGCGTCACCGGGTGTGGAACGGATCGACATCCGATGAGCGGCACCAGGTACAACATCGGGATCGACATCGGCGGCACCTCCGTCCGCGCGGCCGTGATCGACGACCGGTGCGAGGTCGTGGCCTCCCGGCGCGCCTCCACCCCGCGCACGGTGACCGAGACCGAGGACGTGCTGTCCTCCCTGATCTCCGAACTGGCCGGCGAGTACCAGGTGTCGGCGGCCGGACTGGCCGTCGCCGGATTCGTCAGCACCGATCGCTCCCAGGTCATGTTCGCGCCGCACCTGGCCTGGCGCGGCGATCCGGTGGCCGCGCGACTGGAGGCGCGACTGGGTCTGCCGGTGGTGATGGACCACGATGTCAACTCGGCCGCCTGGGCCGAGTACCGCGCGGGCGCGGCGCAGGGATCACCGGTCGCCCTGCTGGTGGCGCTGGGCACCGGAATCGGGGCGGGGCTCGTGATCGACGGCGCGATCTACCGCGGCGCGCACGGCGTGGCCCCGGAACTCGGTCACGTGGTGGTCGTCCCCGGCGGGCGGTCCTGTCCGTGCGGCAAGAACGGCTGCTGGGAGCGGTACTGCTCGGGTACGGCGTTGGCCCGGACGGCACGGGAGTTGCTGGACGGTCTGCCGGTCGGCGACTCCGACCCGATCGACGCGGCGGTGCGGGCGAGCAGTCCGCTGGCCCGTCAGGACCCGTCCGCGATCACCGGGACCATGGTCGCGGCGGCGGCCGCCGACGGTGACGCGGTGGCACTGGGCGCCATGGCCGACCTGAGCCGGTGGCTGGGCGTCGGCCTGGCCATGGCCACCGACATCCTGGATCCGGAGGTCATCGTGGTCGGTGGGGGAGTCGCCGCCGCGGCCGACCTCTACCTGCCGTCGGCCCGGGCTGACCTGTCGGCGGCGATCACCGGGGCCGGGCACCGGCCGGAACCACGGGTCGTGGTCGCGAAGTTCGGTGACCGCGCCGGCATCATCGGGGCCGCGCTGCTGGCCGGAGCCTCGGTCGGCGATGAGCCGGTGCCCGTGCCGGCCGGTCCCACCGCGGGCGTCGTCATCCGGTAAGGCGCCCAGGCCCGTCCTACAGCCGGGCTCCGTCGTCCCAGCCCTGGGCGTCGTCGGGATCGGCGGCCCGGGGCCGCAGGCCGTAGATCAGCATCGCGAAACCGCCGACCAGACAGACTAGGGCGAGCACAAGGGCCACGTCGGCCGACACCTGCAGGAGGTCGGGCCGCACCAGCACGAACACCCCGAGCGCCATGAACAGCAGGGCGACCACGGTGCGCCGCTTCGGTTTCGGCACCGGCGGAGGTTCGGGCGGGACGAAGTGCTCGTCGTCGGCCTGCATCTGCGCGGCGGCCTCGGCCTGGGTGGCCTCGAACAGGGCGACCTCCTCGGCTCGCAGAGCCCGGCGCAGCGCGCGGCGGCGCTCCCGCTCCTTGGCCGCGTCGGCCCCGGCCGCCGGGTCCTTCGTCAGATCGACGACGGCCGGCGCCTCGGCGATGGCGGCATCGTCCAGTTCGGTCGGGGTGGACGCCCACACCATGTCGCTCGCGATGCCCGACACGATAGCGGCGAACTCGGCGTCGACCTCCGCGGCCGACCGCTCACGATTCGTCGGGTCGGCGTCGTCCGGTGGCAGTGTGCTCACGTCGTCTGCTCCTCGCTCGCGTTCTGTCCGGCCACCGCCGACGGGTGGGTCACCCGCCGCACGAACTCGACCGAGGAGTCGAAGATCAGTTCAGCGTCGTGGTCGAGCGTGGCCACGTGGTAGCTGCGTTCGAGGACGATCTCGGTGACGTCCGTCGAGCCGATGCGGGCCAGGATCTCGGTGGAGTTCTCCGGTTCGACGACATGGTCGATCCGGGACCGCAGCAGCAGCACCGGGGCCGTCACCCGGGCCAGATCCGTCCGCGTGGAGGCCCAGCCCTTCCGCAGAGCGTCGACTGCCTTCAGGGGTGTCCGGTCGTAGCCGAACTCGGACCGGCCGGGTGCGGCGATGTCGTCGGCGATGCCCTTGAGCGAGGGCACCAGGTGTTTGAGCACGGGTAGCAGTTTCAGCTCCTTGCGCAGGCTCAGGACGGACGGATTGACCAGGACGATCCCGGCGATCGAATTGCCGTGCAGCTCGGCCAGGCGCAGGGTGAGCGTTCCACCCATGGACAGGCCGGCCACCACCACCGAGCGGCACCGTGCGTTCAGGTCGGACAGGGAGGAACTGACGGCGCCCAGCCAGTCGTCGAACGTCGTCCGGTTCATCTGCTGCCAGGTGGTGCCGTGGCCGGGCAGCAGCGGCAATTCGACCGTGAAACCCTCGGCCGCCAGCCGGTCGGCCCACGGACGGAGCGACGACGGATTTCCGGTGAACCCGTGGCACAGCAGGACCCCTACGTCGCCGCCCGGATGACGAAAGGGACGGGAGGATTCGCGGTCCGGGGACGATGCCATCGTTCCTCCTACAGATCCACTCGAAGCGTGGCGGGACACCGACCACCGACCGGTCACTCCATCCTCCCAGATCGCCGCGCGCTATGTCGTCCGTGCCCCGGCCAGTCCGGCAGCGCGGACGGGACCGAGCGCGTACGGTGGGGCGAACATCGCGATGGAACGAGTCGGTGGCAGACAACTCCGTGCGGGTCGGCAACGGTGACGAGAAGGGGCGCTCCAGGGTGCTGTATTACCTTTGCAAGTATGTGCTGATCGGGCCGGTGCTTCGACTCTTCTTCCCGGCCAAGGTCATCGGCGCGGAGAATGTACCGGACACCGGCGGCGTCATCCTGGTCGGGAATCACATCTCCGTCGCCGATTCGTTCTTCACCCCGTTGTTCATCAAGCGTCGGGTGACGTTTCTGGCCAAGAGCGAGTACTTCACCGAGAAGGGTCTCAAGGGCCGCCTGAAGCGGATCTTCTTCAACGGGGTCGGGCAGGTGCCGATCGATCGGGGCGGGGCCTCGGCCGCGCACGACGCGTTGATGACCGGCGTCCGTCTTCTCAAAGAGGGCAAGTGCCTCGGCATCTATCCCGAGGGCACCCGATCCCCGGACGGACGCCTGTACAAGGGCAAGACCGGTGTCGCCCGGATGGCGCTGGAGGCCGGCGTCCCGGTGGTGCCGCTGGCGATGATCGGCACCGACCGGGTCAACCCGATCGGGTCGAAGATGTGGCGTCCTCACCGCATCACCGCCGTCTTCGGCCGCCCGCTGGAATTCTCCCGCTACGAGGGTATGGCCGGTGATCGCTTCGTCGAGCGTTCGATGACCGACGAGATCATGTACCGGCTGATGGAACTGTCCGGCCAGGAGTACGTGGACGTCTATGCGGCCAAGGTCAAGGCGGATCTCGAGGCGAGCGCCGCGAAGAAGGTCGATGCCGTGGTGGAGGGTCGTGGTCCCGGCACCGTGACCCGGCTGCCCGGCACCAAAGCCGGCTGAAGAGGGGTCATTCTTCGTGGTTCTGGCAACACCGACCGGTCCGGTCGCGCGCTACTTCTATGACTGCGAGTTCATCGAGGACGGCCGGACGATCGAACTGATCTCCATCGGCGTGGTCGCCCAGGACGGTCGTGAGTTCTACGCCGTCTCGACCGATTTCGACCCGAGCACGGCCGGGAACTGGGTGCGGCGCAATGTGCTCGGCAAGCTGCCGTCACCGTCGGATCCCAGCTGGCGCAGCCGATCTCGCATCCGCGACGACCTGTTTGCGTTCCTGATGGCGCCGGGGCTGCCGATCGAGTTGTGGGCCTGGTACGCCGCCTACGACCACGTGGTGCTCGGTCAACTGTGGGGCGCCATGCCGGCGATGCCCCGCGAGGTACCGAAGCTGACCAAGGAGATCCGGCAGCACTGGGAGGCGGCCGGCTGCCCATCCATTCCGGAGCCGGGCAAAGACCGTCACAACGCCCTGGCCGACGCCCGCCTCGGATACGCCCGCTGGCTGGCGGCCGATGCGGTGCTGAGCACCCCGGCGAGCCAATAGGCTGAGGCACGTGAACTGGACAGTCGATATCCCAGCGGACATCCTGCCGACCCTGCCCCCGCTCCCCGGCACGCTTCGCGCCGACCTGGACAAGGCACTGGCCAGGCCGGCGGCCCAGCAGCCGGAGTGGCCCGACCCCGAGCAGGTGCTCGCCGTCCGCGCGCTGCTCGAGGCCGTCCCGCCGATCACCGTGCCGCGCGAGGTCGATCGGCTGCACTCCCAGCTGGCCGACGTGGCCAACGGGCGGGCCTTCCTGTTGCAGGGCGGCGACTGCGCCGAGACCTTCGTCGACAACACCGAACCCCACATCCGCGGCAACATCCAGACCCTGCTGCAGATGGCCGTCGTGCTCACCTACGGCTCCTCGATGCCGGTGGTCAAGGTGGCCCGGATCGCCGGGCAGTACGCCAAACCGCGGAGCTCCAACATCGACTCACTGGGTCTGGCCTCCTACCGGGGCGACATCATCAACTCACTGGAGACCACCCCCGAGGCCCGGGTTCCGGACCCGTCCCGCATGGTCCGGGCGTACGCCAACGCCTCCGCCGCGATGAACCTGGTACGGGCTCTGACCGGAGCCGGCATGGGGGATCTGGCCAGCGTGCACGAGTGGAACCAGGAATTCGTCGCCAATTCACGCGCCGGCGAGCGATTCGAACGGATGGCCGGCGAGATCGACCGCGCCATGCGTTTCATGTCGGCCTGCGGCGCCGACTCGCACAGCCTGCACTCGGTGGAGATCTTCTCCTCGCACGAGGCGCTGCTGCTGGACTACGAGCGGGCCATGCTCCGGCTGGAGTCGGGCGGCGACGTCCCGCGGCTGTACGACCTGTCCGGGCACTTCCTCTGGATCGGGGAGCGGACCCGACAACTCGACGGTGCACACATTGCGTTCGCCGAGATCCTGGCCAACCCGATCGGCCTCAAGATCGGCCCCGGTACCACCCCCGAACAGGCCGTCGAGTACGTCGAACGGCTCGACCCGCACGGCACCCCGGGCCGGCTGACCCTGATCTCCCGGATGGGGAACGGCAAGGTCCGTGACGTGCTGCCGTCGATCGTCGAGAAGGTCGAGGCCAGCGGGCACAAGGTGATCTGGCAGTGCGATCCGATGCACGGCAACACGCACGAGGCCTCGACCGGTTACAAGACACGGCATTTCGACCGGATCGTGGACGAGGTGCAGGGCTTCTTCGAGGTGCACCGCGACCTCGGCAGCCACCCGGGCGGCATCCACGTGGAACTCACCGGCGAGAACGTCACCGAATGCCTCGGTGGCGCGCAGGAGATCAGCGATGCCGATCTGGCCGATCGTTACGAGACCGCTTGCGACCCGCGACTCAACACGCAGCAGTCGCTCGAACTGGCCTTCCTGGTGGCCGAGATGCTCCGCAGCTGACCGATTCCGGCGGTACGGGGTTACGGGAAGGCGCTGACCCGGACGGTCGAACCCGGTTCGACGCGGCTGCCCGCCGACGGATCCTGCCCGATCACCGATGACCCGGACGCGCCGAACATCGCGCTCACCGCGGTCTGCAGGCCGAGGGCGGACAGCTGGTCCTTGGCCTGCTGGACGTTGCCCCTGGTGACGTCGGGCACGGATACGGCGTTGGAGCCGGTCAGGGTGACGGCGGGGTTCGCCGGGTCGACGCGGACTCCGGCCGCCGGATCGGTGCCGATGACCAGACCGCCGTCGACGTCGCCGTCGTAGGCCGACGGTCCGACGGTCACCACGAACCCGGACCGCCGGAGATCGGCGGCGGCGGCGTCCAGGGATTCGCCGCGCACGACCGGCACCTCCAGCGAGGTGGCGACGACCAGCGCCACCGCGGACCCGGCCGGCACCAGTTGGCCGGCCGCCGGGTCGGTGCCGGTGATGCTCCCGGGATCGACGTCGGGATCGAACACGTCCTTGTCGGCGGCGACGGTGAATCCGGCCACGATCAGCGCGTTCTTGGCGTCGTCGCCGGCCTTACCGGCCACATCGGGCACCGGGACCGGCGCCGGGCCCTTCGATCGGACGATGGTCACGTCGGCCGCGAGCGGCAGCGTGGTGTCCGGTGGCGGGTCGGTGGTGATCACGGCACCGACCGGGACCGTGCTGCTGTACTCGTCGGTGGCCTCGCCGTAGACCGGGTTCAGGTCGGCGTCCTTGATCGTCAGGACGGCTTGCGCCACCGTGCTTCCCGCCGTGATGGCCGGTACCACCGGGCGGCCGGTCGAGACGACCAGGTCGACCTCGGACCCACGCAGCATCCGGGCCCCGGTGGCCGGCCGGCTGCCCGCGACCGTGCCCTGCGGCACGGTGTCGCTGGGTTCGGTGGACACGTGCGGGACGAGGCCGGCGTTGCGCACCAGGGTCTCGGCCTTCTGTTGTTCGACGTTGACCACGGCCGGCGCGTAGGCCCACCGACCGCTGCCCAGCCACCAGCCGCCGACGGCGGCCGCCGTTCCCAGGAGCAGGACGATGACCGCGACGATCAGCCATCGGCGCAGCCGCGACGGGGTGCGCCGGCGGACGATCGGGCCCGGCTGATCGGGCTCGGGTGGCACGGCCGACCGCAGATCGACCGTGCCCGCGCCGACGCCGGGCACCATCCGGGTGCCGGTCGGGCCGGCCGGCCCGACGGTCGGATGATCGGTCAGGCGGGTCTGCTGGGCGGGCGTCCGGATCGACGTGGCCGCGGAGCGGCCCGCGGTGCCCGTCGGCCGGCCGGCCGGCGCGGCCACCCGTGGGACCGGCACGACGGCCCGGGCCAGCCCGAGCCGGGCTCTCATCGAGACCAGGGCCGACAGGAAGGCCGACGCGTCGCGCGGGCGCGCGAACGGGTCACGCCGGGTCGCCGCCAGGATCAGGTCGTCCAGTTCCACCGGGACACCGGGGGCATCGTCGGTCACCGGCGGGACGTCGGAGTGAACGTGCTGGTAGGCCACCGAGATGGCGTTGTCGCCCAGGTACGGGGTGTGCCCGGTCAGCATCTCGTACGCCACGATGCCGGCCGAGTACACGTCCGACCGTGGATCGGACGCCCCGGTCGAGACCTGTTCGGGCGAGAGATACGCGACGGTGCCCAGGATCACGTCGCCGGTGGCCATGGTCTGTGACGAGATCGCCCGTACCAGGCCGAAATCGGCGACCTTCACCTCACCCTTGGAGGAGATGAGGACATTCTCCGGTTTGACGTCCCGGTGCACCAGGCCGCCCGCGTGCGCCGCGCCGAGGGCCGCCAGCAGCGGTTCGAGGATCGACAGGGTCACCGGAACCGACAACGCGCCGGACTGCCGCATCAGGTCGCGCAGGGTGCCGCCGTCGACGAGTTCCATCACCAGGAACACGATGTCGCCGTCCCGGCCCTGGTCGTAGACGGCGACCACGCCGCGGTGGGCCAGGCCGGCCGCCGTCCTGGCCTCCCGTTCGAACCGGGTCAGGAACGACGGATCGGACGCGAAGGACGACTTCATCACCTTGATCGCCACCGGTCGGTCCAGGCGCAGATCCATCCCGCGGTACACCGTGGACATCCCACCGCGGGCGATGACGGCGCCGACCCGGTAGCGGCCGTCGAGGACGGTCCCGACCAGGGTGGGCCGGGTCCGCCCGCCGCCAGAGGTGCTCACGACTCCCGATCCTAGGAGGACTTGCGCCCCGTCACGGCCCGTTGGCGCCCGCGTCGGACATCGGTTCGACGGCTGACCGTCCGGGATGGGACCCTTGACCGGTGCCGAACAACTCCCCGTCCGCGTCGGGAACCCCCGATTCCGGACCGCCCAAGCTCGTTCCCGTCCCGGACATCGCCTCCGCTCTCGGACTGATCGTCACCCGGGTGCACCAGCTGCTGCGGGAACGCCAGCTGGTCGCCACCCGTGTCGACGGCGTGCTGCGGATCCCGGCCGAGTTCGTCCAGAACGGGGCGGTGGTCAAGGGACTCCCGTCGACCATCACGTTGCTGTCCGACGCCGGCTACACCGACCCGGAGATCATCGACTGGTTGTTCACCCCCGATGACACCCTGCCCGGCCGGCCGATCACCGCGCTGCGCGAGAACCGCGGCCGCGAAGTACACCGCCGGGCGCAGGCCTCGGGTTTCTAGCGTCTCCAGGCACTCACCGGTCGCGAACCGTTGCCGCCCGGGCCAGTCGCAGCAGGTTGTCGGCCGCGATCGGGTGCACGACCGGAACGCCCTGTTCGTCCCGCCCGGCCAGCGCCCTGGTCCCGGCGTCGAACAGAGAGGAGATCCTGGTCTCGATCTCGGCCGGCGCCGTCGTCGCCGCCACCAGGTCGGTCAGCCGGTCGACCTGAGCCGGGAGAAGGTCGGAACCGATCCCGGCGTCCAGCTCGGCCAGCAGCTCCGGCCGGTCCCGCAGGGCCGCCCTGGCCATAGCCAGCAGCACCGTGCGTTTGCCCTCGATCAGATCGCCGCCCGCCGGTTTACCGGTGGCTGCGGGATCACCGAAAACGCCGAGCAGGTCGTCCCGCAGCTGGAAGCCGACCCCGATGACCGCGCCGTATTCGCGCAACGCGGTCACCGTCGCCGGCGAGGCGCCGCCCAGCGCCGCTCCGAGGTGCAGCGGGCGCTCCACCGTGTAGGCCGCCGTCTTGTAGCGGTTGACCACCATGGCGTCGTCGGCCGCGACCTCCGGATCTCCGGATCGGTCGGCCGTGATCCGCAGGTCGAGCAGTTGCCCGGCCAGCACCTCGGTCCGCATCGCTCGCCAGGCCGACAGCGCCCCGGCCGGGCCACCCAGTTGCTCGAACCCGTCCAGGAACAGGTCATCGGCCCAGGCCAGTGCCAGGTCACCGAGCAGCAGCGCCGACGAGAGCCCATAGTGTTCGGCATCACCGGACCAGCCGTGATCGGCGTGCAGCTTCTGCACCGACCGGTGGATGCTGGGCTTTCCCCGGCGGGTGTCCGAACGGTCGATGATGTCGTCGTGGATCAGGGCGCAGGCCTGGATCAGCTCGAGCGCGGCGGCGGCCTGCAGCACACCGGGCGGCAGCCGGTCGCCCGCGGTGAACCGTTCGGCCTCCGGGTGAGCGGCCAGGAAGCCCCAGCACAGGAACTGCGGACGGAGCCGCTTGCCGCCGGCCGAGATGTAGCCGATCAGCCGGTCGACGTCGCCGTCCAGCCGATGGTCGATCGCCACCACCTCGGCCCGGCGCCGAGCCAGCTCGGCCGTCAGGACGGATTCGACGGCGGCGGTGGGATCGGTGTGGGGCGGTGATGACGCGGAGGGATGCACAGGTGCCAGTCTGCATTGCCGATAAGCTGCACCGCATGGTGACCGTCCGCGAGCGCTTGGCCGCGCCTGGCCCCCACTTCTCGGTGGAGTTCTTCCCGCCGAGGGACGACGCCGAGGAGTCGACGCTCTGGCTGGCGATCCGCAAACTGGAGCCGCTGCGCCCGGCGTTCGTCTCGGTGACCTACGGGGCCGGCGGGTCGCGGCGGGATCGCACCATCCGGATCACCGAGCGGATCGCCGCCGAAACCACCCTGCTGCCGGTGGCGCACCTGACCGCGGTCGGGCACTCGGTGGCCGAGTTGCGCCATGTCATCGGCTCGTACGCCTCGGTCGGCGTGCGGAACATCCTGGCCCTGCGGGGCGACCCGCCGGGGGAGGACCCGTCGGCCGAGTGGATCCCGCACCCGCAGGGCCTGAACTACGCCAGCGACCTGGTCGCCCTGACCTGCTCGCTCGGGGACTTCCACGTCGGCGTGGCGGCCTTCCCCGACATGCACCCCAGGTCGCCCGACCTGGAATCGGATACCCGCTACTTCGCCGAGAAGATCGCCGCCGGTGCGGAGTACGCGATCACGCAGATGTTGTTCTCGGCCCAGGACTACATCGGTCTGCGTGACCGGGCGCTGGCCGCCGGCGCCGACGTGCCGATTCTTCCCGGGATCATGCCGGTCACCTCGTATGCGCGACTGATGCGCATCATCGAACTGTCGGGGCAGCGGATCCCGACCGATCTCGCGGAGCGGCTGCTGGCCGTGCAGGGTGATGCGGCGGCCGGACGGGAGATCGGCATGCAGCACGCCATTCAGATGTCCCATCAGCTGCTGGCCGAGGGCGCCCCCGCGTTGCACTTCTACACGTTCAACCGGTCCAAGGCCACGCTCGAGGTGCTGGCCGCGCTGGGCATGGCCGGTACGCCCGATCGCGAACCCGCATTGCAGACCTGAGGGAGAAGGATGGACCTGGATACCGTTCAACGGGCGTTCGGGCTGTCCTCCCTGGTGTTGATCGTGGCGCTGGTCGCGATCCGGCTGTCCCGGCGGCTGGGCCTGCCGTCGCTGTTGCTGTACCTGGGCATCGGGTTGCTGCTGGGCAACCGTGGACTGGGCCTGGAGTTCTCGAACACGATCCTGACCGAGCAGCTCGGGCTGGCCGCCCTCGTGTTCATCCTGGCCGAAGGTGGCCTGACCACGCGATGGGCGAACGTCAGGCCGGCGCTCGGCCTCGGTGTGGCGTTGGCCACGGTGTCGGTGGTGGTCAGCATCGCGGTGGCCGGCGCCGGTGTCCATCTACTGCTCGGCGGCCACCTCGGGCTGGACTGGCGGACGTCCCTGCTCTGGGGCGCTGTCCTGTCCAGCACCGATGCCGCAGCGGTGTTCTCGGTGCTGCGGGGCGTCGGGGTGAAGCCCCGGCTGGCCGCGGCGCTGGAGTTGGAGTCCGGACTCAACGACGCCCCGGTCGTCATCGCGGTTCTGCTCCTGGCCGGGACGACCCAGATCAGCTGGACCGATCCGCTGCTGGTGGTCTACGAGTTGCTCGCGGGGGCGGTGGTGGGCGGCGCGGTCGGATTCGTCGGGGGCTGGAGCCTGCGCCGAGGGGCACTCCCGGCCGCCGGGTTGTACCCGTTGGCCACCATCGCCCTGGTCGGCGGTGCCTACGCCGCCGGTCAGTACCTGCACGCCTCCGGGTTCCTCGCCACCTACATCGCGGCCGTCATCCTGGGCAATTCCCGGTTGCCGCACCGGGCGTCGACACTGTCGTTCGCCGAAGGGTTCGGTTGGATCGCCCAGATCGGCCTGTTCGTCCTGCTCGGCCTGTACGTCGACCCGTTCCAGCTCCCGGCCGCCCTGCTGCCGGGCGCGGCCATCGGGTTGCTCGTCCTGGTGGTGGCCCGGCCGCTGTCGGTACTGGCCGCCGCGTTGCCGTTCCGGATGCCCTGGCGTGAGCAGGCCTTCCTGTCGTGGTCGGGCCTGCGCGGGGCGGTGCCGATCGTCCTGGCCCTGATCCCGCTGATGCTGCGCGACGACGCCCAGTCACGGTCGATGGTCAACATCATCGTGGTCGTGGTCGTCATCTACACCCTGGTCCAGGGCACCACGCTGCCGTTCGTGGCGCGCAAACTGGACGTCATCCAGCTCGGTCAGGCCACCGAGGTGCAGGTCGAGGCGGCGCCCCTGGAGGAGATGAACGCCCAGGTGCTGCAGGTGACGGTGCCGCCGGACTCCCGCATCCACGGGGTGTACGTCTCGCAGCTGCGGTTGCCGCCGAGCGCTGTGATCGCCCTGATCGTCCGGGACGGGGCACCGGTCCCGGTGGAGCCGACGGTGCGGCTGCAGGCCGGCGACCAGATGCTGATCGTGACGCCCGAACGATTCCGGTCGGCGACCGAACGCCGCCTGCGGGCGGTCAGCCGCGGCGGGGCACTGGCCACCTGGTTCGGCGAACGCGGAGACCCGGCCCGCACCTGACCTGCCCTCCGGTACGCGACCGGTCATGGCCCGGCGGGATGTTTGGGACACTGGGGGAGTGAATTCCTCAAGTGAGCCGGAGCAGTCGCGCGCCACGGCCCCGGACGACGACGCCCTGACGTCCACCGACGGTCCCGAAGCACCGGCGGCCGTGACGCGGCCGCTGCGTCCCCGCCGGATCGGTCTCGTCGCCGTCCTGGCCCTGGTGATCATCGTGCTGGACCAGGTGACGAAGCTGCTGGTGGTGGCGCATCTCGACCCCGACGCCCCACCGAAGCGGATCCTGGGCGGCCTGGTCTACCTGTCGCTGTTCCGCAACGCCGGCGCCGCGTTCTCCACGGCCACCGGTGTCACCTGGATCCTGGCCCTGGTCGCGATCGGGGTGGTCGTGGTGATCATCCGGATGGCCAGCAAGCTGCGGTCGACGGCCTGGGCCATCGCGCTCGGTCTGGTGCTGGGTGGCGCCGTCGGCAACCTGATCGACCGGATCTTCCGTTCACCCGGGATCCTTCGCGGGCACGTCGTCGACTTCATCTCGCTGTTCGAACCGGACGGGCGCCACTTCGCCGTCTTCAACATCGCGGACTCCGGGATCACCCTCGGGGCCGTTGCTCTCGTACTGACCGCCATTTTCGGGATCGACATGGACGGCTACCGCACCAAGGACAAGAAGACTGAGGCAGACCGTGGTTGATCGTCGTGAACTTCCCGTACCGGATGGACTGGACGGGATGCGCGCGGACGCCGGACTGGCCCGTCTGCTGGGCATCAGCCGGACCAGCGTCGGCACCATGATCGACGCCGGTGGCGTGCTGATCGACGGCGTGACGGCCGGCAAGTCGGACCGGCTGACTCCGGGTATGTGGCTGGAGATCACGCTGCCCGAACCCGACCGGCCGCTGGCCGTCATCCCGCAGAAGGTCGACGGCCTGGAGATCCTCTACCAGGACGCCGACATCGTGGTGGTCGACAAGCCGGTCGGCGTCGCGGCCCATCCCAGCCCGGGCTGGAACGGTCCGACGGTGCTGGGTGCCCTGGCCGCCCTTGGGGTCTCGCTGAGCACCTCCGGTTCGGAGGAGCGTCAGGGCATCGTGCACCGGCTGGACGCGGGCACCACCGGCGCGATGGTGGTGGCCAAGAGTGAACGGGCCTACAGCATCCTCAAGGACGCCTTCCGGGACCGCACGGTGGAGAAGATCTACCACGCGATCATCCAGGGCTACCCGGATCCGACCTCGGGCACGATCGACGCCCCGATCGGGCGGCACCCCAAGTCGGACTGGAAGTTCGCCGTGGTCGCCGGTGGTCGGGACAGCATCACCCACTACGAGACGATCGAGGCCTTCCGGTCGGCCACCCTGGTCGAGGTCCACCTGGAGACCGGCCGGACGCACCAGATCCGGGTTCACTTCTCGGCCATGCACCATCCGTGCGTCGGCGACACGACCTACGGCGCCGACCCGGTGCTGACCGCGCGGCTGGGTCTGACCCGCCAGTGGCTGCACGCCTACCAGCTGGCGTTCGCCCACCCCGACGACGGTCGCTGGATCCAGTTCACCGCGCCCTACCCGGCCGACCTGATCAAGGCGAAGGCGATCCTGGAAGCGGGCTGATCCGGCCCCTCCGGATCCGGTCGACCGGGCATCGGTCAGGCCGGTCCGAAGCCCCAGACCACGGTCCGGTTGGCCAGGTCGGGACGAACACTCCAGCGCACCTCGGTGACCTCGGTGTCGGCCGGGACCAGGAAGACGGTCCAGCCGGACGCGTGCGTCCCGGCCGGCACACCGACCCGATGGGCCGGATACGGCGCGACGCCCATGGCCGCCTTCTGCAGGATCGCGCCGGTGCTCGACTTCAGCATCAGGTACAGGTCGGGCAGCGACTCGTAGTCGATCTGTCCCTGGTTGGCCACGGTGGTCTGCACCATCAGGGCTCGCTCGCCCGGCTCCAGGCGATACCCGGCCTGGACCAGGATCTGATCCGCCGGGTCGATGATCTGCTGCAGCGACACGGCCAGATGCTCACCGAACAGCCCGGCGACGTTCTGCGTCGGCTGCCCGGAGATCATCGTGCGGCGGGTCGGGGACGAGCCGGGGGGCGGCTGCGGGGCCGGGGTTGCGGCTGGAACAGGTTGCGCGGCAACAGGTTCGGGCTCCACGGCGCCGATCGATCCGGGGACCGCGTGGCGGGACTGGGTGTCGTGCGGCTCCGGCGGAGTGAAGTCGGCCAGCACCGACGGCGGGAACAGCGGCGGCAACGGTGTCACCACCGGCGATCCCGCGGGATTCGACCCGGGGCCCTCCGACGCTTCGTCCTGCTCGTCGAACCGAGAGGGCGGGGGATAGGCCTGCGTGAGATCCGGCGACGATTCAGCGGCGGACGACGTGTCGCCGACGCGCGCCCACGACGAACTCCCCGGTACGCCCCAGGTCGAGGTCTCGACCGCGGCGCTCGCCACCACCGGGACATCAGGCGTGGCCGGGGCGGCCGACTGCTCCGGCATCGCACGGTCCGGCTCCGCCGCCTGGTCGGTGCCGTTCTCGGGCGGCGCGGGCGGGGCCGCCTCGTCCGGTGTCTCGCCGCTCGGCTCGGGGGTCGGGGCCGGTCCCGCGTCCGCGGGTTCGGCCGATGCCGGTCCGGTGGGAGGGGTGCCGAACGGAGGCTGCCCCAGTGGGACGGCGCCGGCGATGGCCTGTTCGTGCGGGGGAACCGCCGAGGCTGGGGGAAGCCCGATCACGGGGGCGGGCGGCATCGGCGGCAAGGGGACCGGCAACTGCTGCACCGGCTGGGATTCCACCGGCGTCGGGGGCGGTAGCGGTGGACCCGGTACCGACGACGGGGGGCTCGACGGCGGCGGGTAGGCGACCGGGGGAGCCTGATCCGGCAGTGGGCCGCCGACCGGGGCGGCCGATGGATACGGAGCGGGCGCGGCCACCGAAGGGGGCAGGGGTGCGGCCGGTACGGCGCCGCTCGCCGGGCCGCCCGGCGCCGCACCGGTCTGATCGGGGAGCGGGAACCCGCCGGTGGCTGGGCCGGCCTGGGCGATCCGCCAGAGCAGCTGACGGTCGCCCTCGGCGACCAGTCGTAGCGGCATACCGCGCTCGGCCATGGTGACGAACCTCGCCGCCGCCTCGGACTGACTCATGCGGGCGTTCCACGCCGCCTGGGGCAGGCCGATGGCGCCGTTGTTGATGATTTCGGCGAGCAGTCGCAGGTCATCGGTGTCGGGCACGGGTCGTCCGGCGGGCAGATCAGGTGTCGTCACGCTCGGGAACGCTACTCGCCGCGACTGTCCCAGGGCACTGTCGGGGCGGCGTGTTAGAACTGGGGAAGGTCAGCCGCCGGGCCGCGAACTGAGATGATGGCGGTCAGGCATTGGCAGTCCTCGTGACGGTCAGGAACATCGAAGGGAGCCGTCAGTTGTCCGGGATTTCCAACGATTCCTTCGTCCATCTGCACGTTCACACCGAGTACTCCATGCTCGACGGCGCGGCGCGGCTCGGCCAGCTGTTCAAGCGGGCCGGTGAGATGGAGATGCCCGCCATCGCGATGACCGATCACGGCAACGTCTTCGGCGCCTACGACTTCTACCGGCAGGCCCGTGCGGCCGGTATCAACCCGATCATCGGGCTCGAGGCGTACCTGACACCGAACACGTCCCGCTTCCACAAGAAGGGTGTCCGCTGGTCCGAAGGCGGCGACGACGACGTCTCCGGTGCCGGGGCCTACACCCACATGACGTTGCTGTCCGAGACCACCGAGGGCATGCACAACCTGTTCCGGTTGTCCTCCCGCAGTTCACTGGAGGGCTTCTACTACAAGCCGCGCGCCGACCGGGAGTTGTTGAACGAGTACGCCAAGGGCCTGATCGCCACCACCGGGTGCCCGTCGGGGGAGGTGCAGACCTGGTTGCGGATCGGCAAGTACGACCAGGCGCTGGCGTCGGCCGCGGAGTTCCGGGACATCTTCGGCAAGGAGAACTTCTTCGTCGAGTTGATGGACCATGGCCTGTCCATCGAGACGCGGGTGCACTCCGGGCTGCAGCGCATCGCCAAGGACCTCGGTCTGCCGATGATCGCGACGAACGACCTGCACTACGTCGACCCGGCCGACGCCGACGCGCACGAGGCCCTGCTGTGCGTGCAGTCGGGCAAGACGATGGACGACCCCAACCGGTTCAAGTTCGACGCCCGGGACTTCTACCTCAAGTCGGCCCGCGAGATGCGCGAGCTGTGGGAGGGCAAGTTCGATCTGAAGTCGGCCTGCGACAACACCTTGCTGATCGCCGAGCGCTGCCAGGTGGAGTTCGACGAGTCCTCGTCGTACATGCCCCGGTTCCCGGTCCCCGAGGGCGAGACCGAGCAGACCTGGTTCGTCAAGGAGGTCACGCGGGGCATGGCGGCGCGGTTCCCCAACGGAGTCCCGCCGGAGTGCCAGACGCAGGCCGAGTTCGAGATCGGCGTCATCACCGGCATGAACTTCCCGGGCTACTTCCTGGTCGTCGCCGACTTCATCAACTGGGCCAAGGAGAACGGCATCCGGGTCGGCCCCGGGCGTGGGTCCGGCGCCGGCTCGATGGTCGCCTACGCCATGCGGATCACCGACCTGAACCCGTTGCAGCACGGGCTCATCTTCGAGCGCTTCCTCAATCCCGAGCGCGTCTCCATGCCCGACTTCGACGTGGACTTCGACGAGCGCCGACGGGGCGACGTCATCCGGTACGTCACCGAGAAGTACGGCGACGACCGGGTCGCCCAGATCGTCACCTACGGCACCATCAAGGCCAAGCAGGCCGTCAAGGACTCGGCCCGGGTGCTGGGAATGCCGTTCTCGGTCGGCGATCGGATCACCAAGGTGATGCCGGCCCCGGTGATGGGCAAGGACGTGCCGCTGTCCAAGATCTTCGATCCGAGCGATGCCCGCTACTCCGAGGGTGCGGAGTTCCGGGCCCTGGTCGAACAGGACGTCGACGTCAAGAAGGTCGTCGACATGGCCAAGGGCCTTGAGGGGCTGAAGCGTCAGTGGGGGGTGCACGCGGCCGGCGTCATCATGTCGTCCGAACCGCTGCAGAACCTGATCCCGATCATGAAGCGGGAGCAGGACGGGGCGATCATCACCCAGTTCGACTATCCGACCTGCGAATCGCTGGGTCTGATCAAGATGGACTTCCTGGGTCTGCGCAACCTGACCGTCCTGGACGACGCGCTGATCAACATCAAGGCCAACCGCGGCGAGACCATCGTCCTGGAAGATCTGGCCCTGGACGACCCGAAGACCTTCGACCTGCTGGCTCGCGGGGACACCCTGGGCGTGTTCCAGCTGGACGGCGGCCCCATGCGGGCCCTGCTGCGGTCGATGAAGCCGGACAACTTCGAGGACATCTCGGCCGTCGGCGCGCTGTACCGGCCCGGTCCGATGGGCGCCAACTCCCACAACGAGTACGCCGACCGCAAGAACAACCGCAAGCCGGTGATCCCGATCCACCCGGAGCTGGCCGAGGCCCTGTCGGAGATCCTGGGCGACACCTACGGGCTGATCGTCTACCAGGAACAGGTCATGGCCATCGCCCAGCACGTCGCCGGGTACTCCCTCGGCGCGGCCGACCTGCTGCGGCGGGCCATGGGCAAGAAGAAGAAGTCCGAGCTGGACAAGCAGTTCGCGAACTTCTCCGCCGGGATGAAGGAACGCGGCTTCTCCCAAGCTGCGGTGCAGACCCTGTGGGACATCCTGCTGCCGTTCTCGGACTACGCGTTCAACAAGGCCCACTCGGCCGCGTACGGCCTTGTGTCGTATTGGACGGCCTACCTCAAGGCCAACTATCCGTCGGAGTACATGGCGGCGCTGCTCACCTCGGTCGGCGACGACAAGGACAAGTCGGCCATCTACCTGGCCGAGTGCCGGAACATGGGCATCACCGTGCTGCCGCCGGACGTCAACGCATCGGAGAAGAACTTCGCCCCGGTCGGCACCGACATCCGGTTCGGCCTGTCGGCCATCCGCAACGTCGGCGCCGGCGCGGTGGCCTCGTTGATCGCCACCCGCAAGGAGAAGGGCCCCTACGAGGACTTCACCGATTTCCTGTCCAAGGTCGAAGCCGTCGTCTGCAACAAGAAGGTCGTTGAGTCGCTGATCAAGGCCGGTGCCTTCGATTCGATGAAGCACCCGCGCAAGGGCCTGTTGATGGCCCACGCCGAGGGCATCGACCTGTTCATGAACGTGAAGAAGGCCGAGGCCGCCGGTCAGTTCGATCTGTTCGGCGAGATGAGCGCCGAGGACGTGGGTGGCGCTCTGACGGTCAACGTGCCGGACACCGAGTGGGACCAGAAGTTGCTGCTCGGGTTCGAGCGGGAGATGTTGGGGCTGTATGTGTCCGGGCACCCGCTGGCCGGGATCGAGCATGTCCTGTCGGCCCAGTCCGACGCGTCCATCCCGGACATCATCGACGGGACGGTGCCCGACCGGGCGACCGTAACCGTCGGCGGCATCCTCACCGGATTGCAGCGCCGGCTGACCAAGAAGGGTGATCCGTGGGCCTCGGCCCAGCTGGAGGACCTGGCCGGCGGGGTCGAGGTGGCCTTCTTCCCGAAGGTGTACGCCGAGTTCGCGCTGAGCCTGGCCGAGGACGCGGTGGTGCTGGTCAAGGCCCGGGTGTCCCGTTCCGACGACCGGCTCAGCCTGCACGCGCAGAGCGTGGTGGTGCCCGACCTGTCCGGTCCGTCGAGCAAGGGCCCGATGCAGGTGACCATGAGCGCGACCCGCTGTACGCCGCCGGTGGTCGATCGGCTCCGCGAGGTGCTGCAGAACCACCCCGGGACGACGGCCGTCCACCTGCGGCTGATGAACGGCAGCCGGGCCACCACCCTGCGCCTGGACGACGGACTGCGGGTGACCTGGACCTCGGCGTTGATGGGCGACCTCAAGGCCCTGCTCGGAGCGGACTGCCTCGCGTGAACCTGTCCCTGCGTTCGCGGCCGCACCACCAACTGCGCGGCGAGTTGCTGCTCTGGCGGGCCGGTGGAGTCGTGGTCGCCGTCCTGGCCGTTCTCGGTGTGCTGCAGGCGATCCTGTGGTCACTCATCGCGCCGGGTGAGCAGTTCGTCGTCTACGCCGACGGCACCTACCTGCCGCTGCCCACCGCCTCCTATCACCAGTTCACCTCGATCGCGATCTTCTGTCTGGTCGGTCTGGTGGTGGCGGTGTCGTCGGCCACCCTGATCTGGCACTGGCGCTCCGTGCGCGGCACCGCGATGGTGCTGGTGGTGGCCGGAGCCAATGCGGTCGGGGCGCTGGTCGCCTACCTGGTGGGGCGGATCCTGGTCAGCGGCGTCGACCCGGCCTCGGTCGGGCCCAGCGCCGCCTCATCCCTGGTCAATGCGGCGCCCACGCTGGGCAACGCCATGGTCCTGCTGGTGCAACCCGGTCTCGCCGTGGTCGTCTACACCTTCTTGATCGCCTGGAACGGGGATCCCGACCTGGGCCGGGTCACACCGCCGCCGGAAGCCTGACCTCGAAACGGCAGCCCGGGCCGTCGTTCCGGACGGCGATCCGGCCGCCGTGCAACTCGACCAACCCGCGGGCGATGGCCAGCCCCAGCCCGGCCCCGGTCGTCGCCCGGTCCTGGGCGGCGGGCCGGGCCGGCTCGCCCCGGAAGGCCACGTCGAACACCTTCGGCAGATCGGCCTCCGGGATTCCGCCGCACTCGTCCCGCACGGCCAGCCACGCCTCCACTCCGTCCGACCCGGCGATCACCGTCACCGCTCCGTCGTCCGGTGTGTGCCGAATCGCGTTGACCAGCAGATTCCGCAGGACTCGGGTCAGTTCGGCATCGGAGCCGGCGATCGTCGGCCAGCGCCCGTCGGCTTCGGCCCGCACGGTGATCCCGCGTTGCCGGGCGGCCGCCGCGGTCGATTCCAGCACGTCGGCGACCAGTTCCTGGACGTGGATGCGATGGAAGGCCAGCTTCAGCGCCCCGGCATTGATCCGGGACAACTCGAACAGATCATCGACGAGTGCGGACAGCCGCACCGTCTCGGAGTTGATCCGCCGCGCATACACCGCGACCTCGGCCCGGTCCACCACGACGGCGTCCTCCAGCGCCTCGCTCATCGCCCGGATCCCGGCCAGTGGAGTCCGCAGGTCGTGGCTGACCCAGGCCACCAGTTCCCGGCGCGAGGCCTCCCCGGCCCGTTCCGCGGCCCGCCGGGTCTCCGCGGCCAGCCCGGTCAGGGCGATCCGCCGACCCAGCATCACCGCGGCCGGCACCACCGCGATCGCGATCAGGATGCAGGTGACCGCCGTCCACCGCAGTTCGGTGGTGAACATGAACCCGCTGATGAACACCACGAACAGCAACACCGCGACGATCGGGACGCCCACCAGGGCGGCGATGTTCACCGCGACCGACCGGCGCCGGAGCAGCGCCAGCACGGTGAGTTCGACGCCGACGGTGAACAGGCAGGCGGCCGCGGCCCAGGGCAGGATGTGCACGACGTCGTTCCACATGGGTGTCACGGCGTCGCCTCGTCGTACCGGTAGCCGATTCCCCAGACGGTGACCACCCGGACCGGATTGCCGGGGTCGGGTTCGATCTTCTCCCGGAGCCGGCGCACGTGGACGGTCACCGTCGACTCGTCGCCGAACGTCCAGCCCCAGACGTGCTCCATCAGCTCGGCCCGGGTGAAGACCTGCCCGCGGTGGGTGAGGAAGAACGCCAGCAGATCGAACTCCCGGATGGTCAGGGCCAGCGGCACCTCGGACCGGCTCACCGATCGGGCCACCGGGTCGATCCGGAGGTCGCCGTCCTCGACTGCCGTCAGGTCGGCCAACCCGGCCCCCGGCCACGTCTCCTGCCGGGACCGGCGCAGCACCCCGGCCACCCGCAACGCCAGCTCCCGCGGGCTGAAGGGCTTGGTGACGTAGTCGTCGGCACCGTGCTCCAAGCCCACCACCCGGTCCGATTCCTCGCCGAGGGCGGTCAACATGATCACCGGTACCGAGGAGATCTTGCGCAGTTCCCGGCAGACGGTCAGGCCGTCGAGGCCGGGCATCATCAGGTCCAACACCACCAGGTCGGGTCGCTCGGACCGGGCCGCGGCCAGGCCATCGATGCCGTTGGCGCGTTCCAGGACCCGGTGGCCGTCCCGCGTCAGGTAGCGGGCCACCACCTCGCGCACGGTCGCGTCGTCATCCACCACCAGCACGGTCGTCACTCGTGCACCGTAGGCGCCCGGGGAACCGGTCGGCACGTCCGGCGGCCGGTGGTCATCGAACGGTAAGAAGTGGCCCGCAACGCCCGGGTGTCACCAGCCGGGCGGCCGGAACGCGGCGAACGGATCCGTGACCCGGAGTTCGGCCACGGTGAACCGGTGCAGCGCGGCCGGCCGTCCGCCGACCGGGTTGCGGGGGCCGGTGGTCCCGGTGGTCTCGAGCATGCCGCGACGCATCAGGATGCGGTGCAGGTTGGTCGGGTCGACGTCGTGCCCGAGCGCGGCGGCGTAGACCCGGCGCAGTTCGGCGATGGTGAACTCGGCCGGCGCCAGGGCGAACCCGATGTTGGTGTACGAGAGCTTCGCCTGCAGCCGGGCCCGTGCCTGGTCGACGATGTCGCCGTGGTCGAGCGCGGTGGGCGGGAGCGCGTCCACCGGGTGCCACGCGGTGTCGGGCGGCAGTCCCGGATCGGCATCCAACGGCACCAGGCCGAGCACACCGGTGGCCACCGTACGGGCGGCCGGAACCCGGTGTGGCGCAGAGAACACACCGATCTGCTCCAGGTGCGACACCTGGGTGACGTCCACCTTCTCCGCCAGTTGGCGTCGAGCCGAGTGGTCCACGTCCTCGTCGTCCAGCAGTGTTCCCCCAGGTAGGGCCCACTTTCCGGCGTCCGGCTCTTGGGCCCGCTGCCAGAGCAGGACCTGCAGCCCGGCCATCCCGTCGCCATCGAGCCGGACGCTGAACACCGCGGTCAGCACTTCCAGGTATGTACGATGGGCCATGTTTTCGATTGTAAGTCGAAAACCTCGATGAGGAGGACGCCATGTCGGCACCAGCAGTTGATGCACTCGTCCCCGGCTCTGACCTGGTGGCCGGTTCCCCGGCCTGGACGGCCGAGATCCACCGTCTGGCCGAGGAACGGGACGCGGTGATCCTGGCCCACAACTACCAGGTGCCGGTCATCCAGGACGTCGCGCACCACGTCGGCGACTCCTTGGCCCTCTCGCGGATCGCGGCCACCGCGCCGCAGTCGACCATCATCTTCTGCGGCGTGCATTTCATGGCCGAGACGGCGAAGATCCTCTCCCCGGAGAAGACCGTGCTGATCCCCGACGCCGCCGCCGGGTGCTCGCTGGCCGACTCCCTCACCGTGGAGGAGCTCCGGGCCTGGAAGGCGGAGAACCCCGGCGCGGTGGTGGTGTCCTACGTCAACACCACGGCCGCGGTGAAGGCCGAGACCGATATCTGCTGCACGTCGTCCAACGCGGTCGAGGTAGTCGATTCGATCCCGCGCGACACCCCGGTCCTGTTCGGTCCTGATCAGTTCCTCGGGGCGCACGTGCGGCGGATCCTGCAGCGGGACAACGTGAAGGTCTGGGGCGGCGAATGCCACGTGCACGCCGGTATCAACGGCGCCGAGCTGTCGGCCAAGGCGGCGGCCCACCCGGATGCCGATCTGTACATCCACCCGGAGTGCGGGTGCGCCACGAGTGCCCTGTACCTGGCCGCCAGTGGCGCGGTGGAGCCGGACCGGATCAAGATCCTGTCCACCGGCGAGATGGTGCACGCCGCCGGCGCATCCCGATCCCGCCAGGTGCTGGTGGCGACCGAGATCGGCATGATCCACCAGCTGAAGCGGGCCGCCCCGGGGATCGACTTCCTGGCCGTGAACGACCGGGCGTCCTGCGGCTACATGAAGATGATCACTCCGGACAAGCTGATGCGGTCCCTGCTGGAGATGCGCGACGAGGTGCACGTGGATCCCGACACCGCGGCCCGCGCGCGCGGCGCGGTCGAGCGGATGATCGCCATCGGATCCTCCGGCGGTGGCGAATGATCGCCTGGGAGGCGCACACCCAGGTCGTCGTCGTCGGCTCCGGCGTCGCCGGGCTGACCTGCGCCATCGAGGCCGGACGGGCCGGGCTGTCCGTTCTGGTGCTGACCAAGGGCGCGGCCGACGAGGCCAACACCCACTGGGCCCAGGGCGGTGTGGCGGTCGTCCGGGACGAACGCGATCCGGGGGACACGGTGGGGGCGCACATCGAGGACACGCTGGTCGCCGGGGTCGGCCTGTCCGACCCGGCGGCGGTCACGATGATCCTGACCGAGGGTCCGGCCGCCATCGCCCGGCTGGTCGCGCGGGGCGCCCACTTCGACACCGGCCCGATGGGGCTGATGCGCACCCGCGAAGGCGGCCATTCGGCCAACCGCGTCATCCACGCCGGCGGGGATGCCACCGGGGCCGAGATCGAACGCTGCCTGCTGGCCGCGGACGGCCTGCCCGGGATGCTCACCGGGCACCAGGTGCTGGACGTCGTTCGCGACGTCAGCGGACGCGCGGCCGGGGTGACCGTCCTAGGTGACGACGGCACCATCGGGTTGATCAGGGCCGACGCCGTCGTTCTGGCCACCGGAGGGGCCGGGCACCTGTACGCGGCGACCACCAACCCGGACGTGGCCACCGGTGACGGCCTGGCCATGGCCCTGCGGGCCGGGGCCGCACTGGCCGACCTGGAGTTCATGCAGTTCCACCCGACCGTGCTCTTCACCGGGGCCGGCGTCACCGGTCACCGGCCGCTGGTCACCGAGGCCGTGCGCGGCGAGGGCGCCGTGCTGATCGACGTCACCGGCGCCCGGGTGATGGCCGGCGTGCACCCGCTGGGTGATCTCGCCCCGCGCGACGTGGTGTCGCTGGCAATCACCCGACGGCTGGCCACCGCACCCGGCGGCGTCCGGGATCACGTGTTCCTGGACGCCACCGGGATAGCACCGGACGTGTTCGCGCGACGATTCCCGACGGTGTCGGCCAGCTGTGCCGCCGCTGGGATCGACCCGGCCACCGATCCGATCCCGGTGGCCCCGGCCGCCCACTACCACTGCGGCGGCGTTGTCACCGATCCGTACGGGCGCACCACGGTGCCCGGCCTGTATGCGGTCGGCGAGGTGGCCCGGACCGGCCTGCACGGGGCCAACCGGCTGGCGTCGAACTCACTGCTGGAAGGTCTGGTGATGGGGGAGCGCGCCGCGGCCGCACTGCCCGCCGACCTGCAGAACGCCTCTCCGACCGGCGCGCTGACCGTGCCGGCCCGGCCCGGTCTGGACCCCGCCGGGCGCGGCGTTGCGCAGGCCGCGATGAGCGCGGAGGCCGGGATCGGCCGGGACCGCAGTGGCCTGGAACGGGCACTGGGCGCCATCTCCGCCCAGCCGTCCGACGACCCGACCCGGGCCGGCGTCGAAGCGGCCAACCTGGCTCTGGTGTCGACCGCGCTGGTTCGAGCCGCGCTGGTTCGTACCGAATCGCGCGGTTGCCATGTCCGCACGGACCACCCGGCCACCTCCGCCGAGTGGACCACCTCCGTGCTGGTCGAGCAGCGGGACGGCGTCCTGCACACCGACGTCCGAGATCTCCGAAAGGTCACCGTATGACTCCCGAAGACTGGTCCGACCGCACCCGCATCGCCCTGAAGGACGCCGGACTCGACGAGCAGGTGGTCGCCGCGGTGGTGAACCGAGCCCTGGACGAGGACTTCGCCGACGGCCCGGACATCACCACGGCAGCGACCGTCCCGGAAGGGGCGACGGCGACGGCCGACATCACGCCGCGGCAGGCCGGGATCCTGGCCGGAGGGCCGGTGGCGATGGCGGTGTTCGACTCGATCCTGGGCGCCGGATCCTTCTCCTTCGAGCTCCGGCCGGACGGGACGTCGCTGGTCCCAGGCACACCGGCGATCACCGTGCACGGCCGGACGGCCGGGATCCTGACGGCCGAACGGACCGCCCTGAACATCCTCACCCACCTCACCGGCATCGCCACCGTGACCCGGCAGTGGGTGGACGCCGTCGCCGGGAGCGGCGCCCGGATCCGGGACACCCGCAAGACGCTGCCGGGGTTGCGCGCCCTGGAGAAGTACGCGGTGCGGTGCGGCGGCGGCGTCAACCACCGGATGAGCCTGGGTGACGCGGCCCTGATCAAGGACAACCACGTTGCCGCGGCCGGGTCTGTGCGGGCCGCAGTCGACGCGGTACGTTCCGTCCGTCCGGAAATCACGCTGGAGGTCGAGGTGGACACGTTGACGCAACTGGACGAGGCGTTGCACGCCGGGGCGCAGCTGATCCTGCTGGACAACTTCACGATCGACGAGACCGCCGAGGCCGTCCGCCGGACCCGGGCCGGCTATCCCGGTGTGCTGCTGGAATCGTCGGGCGGACTCACGGTGGGCAATGCCGCCGCGGTGGCCGCCACCGGGGTCGACTACCTGGCCGTCGGCTCCCTGACCCATTCGTCGCCGGCCGTCGACCTCGGACTCGATCTCCGGTGAGCCCGGCCCGGGAACCGCTGACCATCGCCGCCGTACAGGTCGTCTCCCATCCGGGGGACATCGCCGGCACCGTGGCCGAGCACGTCCGGCAGATCGCCGACGCGGCCGACGCCGGGGCCACCGTGGTGCTGTTTCCCGAGCTGTCCCTGACCGGCTACGAGCCGGATGTGATCGACCTGCACGGCATCCGGATCGCGCCGGAAGATCCGGTGCTGCAGCCACTCTCGGCCATCTGCCGACAGCGGCGGGTGCACGCCCTGGTCGGGGCGCCGACGGCCAGCGGTTCGCTGCCGCAGATCGGGGTGCTGCACATCGACCCGCGGGGGGAGATCCGCGTGATCTACGCCAAGCAGCACCTGGATGTCGGCGAGATCGGGATCTTCAGCGCGGGCGACGCCCGGGGTTCGCTGGAGATCGGCGGCTGGAAGCTCGCGCTGGCGGTCTGCTACGACGCCGCCGTGGCCGGTCATCCCATCGCCGCCCGCCGGTCCGGTGCCGACGCCTACCTGGTCGGCGCGTTGTACGTGATCGGGTCCGAATCCCGCATCGACGAGCAGATGAAACGCGCCACCGACCAGGGCATGTGGGCAGTGCTGGCCCAGTACTCGGGCGGCACCGGCGGTGGCCCGGCCTGCGGGCGGTCCGGGGCGTGGCGGCCGGATGGGACCGAGGTGGTCCGGCTCGGGACGGGCCCGGGCATCGCCGTCGTGGAGTTGCACGAGTAAATACTTCGCGCTGCGCCGTTTAGGCTGGAGTCGCTCCCGCAACGAAACGAGGAATTCCACAACATGCTGCGCCGGATCGACCTGCGACAGGGCCTTGGCAATGTGCGCAACATGCTGCCACGGGCCGCCATCGACGTTGCGGCCGCGGTGGCGGCTGTCGCCCCTCTGGTGGACGACGTGCGCAAGCGGGGCTGCCCGGCCGTCATGGAGGCCACCGAGAAGTTCGACGGTTTCCGGCCGGCCTCGCTGCGGGTGCCCAAGGAGGTCATCGCGGCGGCCGTCGACGCCCTCGACCCGCAGGTCAGGGCCGCCCTGCTGGAATCGATCGCCCGAACCCGGATCGGGCACACGGCCCAGGTCCCAACCGAACGCGTGACGCAGATCGCTCCCGGCGGCACCGTGACCCAGCGCTGGGTCCCGGTCCGGAGGGTCGGTCTGTACGTCCCGGGCGGCCTCGCGGTGTACCCGTCGTCGGTCGTCATGAACGTCGTCCCGGCCCAGGTGGCCGGGGTGGTCGGGATCGCCGTCACCTCGCCGCCGCAGTCGAGCACCGGTTGGCCCGACGCGACCGTCCTGGCCGCGTGCGGCCTGCTCGGGGTGACCGAGGTCTACGCCGCGGGCGGGGCCCAGGCCATCGCCATGCTGGGGTACGGCGCGATCGACGTCGACGGCACCACCATCGAACCGGTCGACGTCGTCACCGGACCGGGCAACGTGTACGTGACCGCGGCCAAGCGGCTGCTGCGGGGGATCGTCGCCATCGATGCCGAGGCCGGTCCGACCGAGATCGCCATCCTGGCCGACGAGAAGGCCGACGCCGATCATGTCGCGGCCGATCTGGTGTCGCAGGCCGAGCACGACCCGATGGCCGCGTCGGTGCTGATCACCACGTCGGTGACGCTGGCCAATGCGGTGGAGGACAAGGTGATCGACCGGGTGGTGCGGACCAGGCACCGCGACCGCGTCACCGCTGCCCTGACCGGGCCGCAGTCCGCGATCGTCGTGGTGGCCAGCCTGGAGGACGGTATCCGGGTGGCCGACGCCTACGCCGCCGAGCACCTGGAGATCCAGACCGCGGACGCGCCGGTGGTGGCGCGGCGGATCCGCAACGCTGGGGCCATCTTCGTCGGCCGGTTCTCGCCGGTGTCTCTGGGCGACTACTGCGCCGGCTCCAACCACGTCCTGCCGACGGCCGGTTGTGCCCGGTTCTCCTCCGGACTGGCCACGACCACCTTCCTCAAGCAGATGCAGGTCATCGAGTACTCGCGGGACGCCCTGGCTGCGGTGGCCGGGCACGTCCTGGCCCTGTCGGCCGCGGAGAACCTGCCGGCCCACGGAGAGGCCGTGAGCGCCCGGTTCCCGGACGGACTTCCGACGTGATCGGCGGCACCGTCCGGCTGTCGGATCTGCCGTTGCGGGCCGATCTGGCCGGCCAGAGCCCGTACGGCGCACCCCAACTCGACGTACCGGTGCAGATCAACACCAACGAGAACCCGTTTCCGCCGTCGCCGGCGCTGATCGACGACCTGGTGGAGTCGATCGCCAAGGTCGCCGCCGATCTCAACCGCTACCCGGACCGGGACGCGGTGGCCCTGCGTCGTGAGCTGGCCGCCTACCTGGCCCGGACCACCGGCCTGCCGCTGACCGTGCAGAACGTCTGGGCGGCCAACGGGTCCAACGAGATCCTGCAGCAGCTCCTTCAGGCGTTCGGCGGCCCCGGTCGCCGGGCGCTCGGTTTCGAACCGTCGTACTCGATGCACTCGATCATCTCCACCGGGACCCAGACCGCCTGGGTCCCGGCGCCCCGGGCCGCCGATTTCACCATCGACGTTCCCGGCGCGGTGCGGATCATCGAGCAGCAGCGCCCGGACCTGTTGTTCATCACCAGCCCGAACAACCCCACCGGCGGTTCCATCGCGTTGGACGACATCCGGCAGTTGGTGCGGGCCACCGGCGGGATCGTGGTGATCGACGAGGCCTACGCCGAGTTCTCCGGCCGGCCAAGTGCGGTCGCCCTGATCGACGAGTTCCCGGCCCAGGTCGTGGTGTCGCGCACCATGTCCAAGGCGTTCGCCTTCGCCGGCGGCCGGCTCGGGTACCTGGCCGCGGCGCCGGCCGTCGTCGACGCCCTGCTGCTGGTGCGCCTGCCGTACCACCTGTCGGCGCTGACCCAGGCGGCCGCGCTGGCCGCCCTTCGGCACGGCGACGACACGCTGGCCTCGGTGGATCGGTTGATCGCCGAACGGATCAGGGTCACCGGTGCGCTGCGGTCCCAGGGCTACGAGGTGATCGATTCCGACGCCAACTTCTTCCTGTTCGGACGGTTCGACGATGCCCAGGCGGTGTGGCAGGCGTTCCTGGACCACGGGGTACTGATCCGCGACAACGGCGTGCCCGGATTCCTGCGGGCCACCGTCGGGACCGAGCACGAGAACGATGTCCTGCTGTCCGTGAGTGCACTTCTGAAGGAGAAATCGTGACCGATCGTCGGGCCAGGATCGAACGGGCCACCAGCGAGTCGTCGGTGCTGGTCGATCTCGATCTGGACGGCACGGGCCAGGTCGACATCTCCACCGGCGTCCGGTTCTACGACCACATGTTGACCGCGTTCGGGGTGCACGGTTCGTTCGACCTGACGGTGAAGGCGACCGGAGACGTGGACATCGACGCCCACCACACGGTCGAGGACACGGCCATCGTGCTCGGGCAGGCCCTGGCCAAGGCCTTGGGGGACAAGGCCGGTATCCGGCGGTTCGGCGACGCGTTCATCCCGATGGACGAGACCCTGGCCCACGCCGCGGTCGACCTGTCGGGCCGCCCGTTCTCGGTGCACGTCGGCGAGCCGGAGTCGATCCTCGGGTTCACCGTGGGCAACAACTATCCGGTGGTGCTGAACCGGCACGTGTTCGACTCGCTCGCGTTCCACGCCCGGATCGCGCTGCACGTCCGGGTGCTGTACGGCCGCGACCCGCACCACATCTGCGAGGCCCAGTACAAGGCCGTGGCGCGGGCGCTCCGCGCCGCCTGCGAGCCCGACCCCCGCGTCGGTGGCATCCCCTCCACCAAGGGCGTGCTGTGAACTGGTTCGCCTATGTGCTGATCATCATCGGCGGTTTCCTGCTCGGCGGCGTACTCTCCTTGTGGCGCAACGGTTCCCGGGTCGCCTCGGTGATCCTGGCCGTGATGGCGGCGATGTGTGTGGCCGGAGGCATCCTGTGGCTGGTCTGAAGGTCGTCGTCCTCGACTACGGTTCGGGCAATCTGGCGTCGGCCGAGCGTGCGTTGCGCCGTACCGGGGCCGAGGTGGAGGTCACGTCGGACTTCGAGACCGCGCTGAACGCCGACGGTCTGGTGGTGCCCGGAGTCGGGGCCTACGCCGCCTGCATGGCCGGGCTCAAGGCGGTCCGGGGTGAGCGGATCATCGGTCGGCGGCTGGCCGGGGCCCGTCCGGTACTGGGTATCTGCGTCGGTATGCAGATCCTGTTCGAGGCCGGGGTCGAGCACGGTGAACGGACCGAGGGCGTCGGCGAGTGGCCCGGAACGGTGGAGAAACTGCAGGCCCCGATCGTGCCCCACATGGGCTGGAACACGCTGCTGCCCGGGGAGGGTTCGACGCTGTTCGCCGGGCTTGATCCGGAGACCCGGTTCTATTTCGTCCACTCCTACGCGGTGCGCCGCTGGGAGCTCGAGGTGTCCCGGCCGTTCACGCCGCCGGTGGTGACGTGGGCCGAGCACGGCGGCGACCGGTTCGTGGCGGCGGTGGAGAACGGACCGCTGTCGGCCACCCAGTTCCATCCGGAGAAGTCCGGGGATGCCGGTGCCGAAGTGCTGCGGCGTTGGGTCGATTCGCTGTAACATCGAACTTGTGTTCGATCGTCAACAGGTGCTCGCGGAGTTACGCCGCACTGTCGGTATCGAGCCGTTGCCTGCTTTCGCGGCGCCGGGTGGACCGGCCCCGGTGGGGTCGATGTCGGTCGGGACGGCAGCGGCCGGGTCGGTACTGGCCGTGCCCGCGCCGCTGGTCGACGTCCTGCCCCGTGGGGGCCTGCCTCGCGGCGGCGTGGTCTCTCTGGTCGGGGACGGCGGATCGACCAGCCTGCTCTTCGCGCTGCTCGCCGCTCCGTCCAATGCCTGGTCGGCGTTGGTCGGCCTGCCGGATCTCGCCCTGCTGGCCGCCGCCGAGCAGGGGGTTGACCTGGACCGGCTGGTGGTGATCCCCGATCCCGGACCTGATGTGTTGCAGGTGCTCTCGGTGCTCGCCGACGGGGTGGACATCATCGCCGCCGTACCGCCCAAGGTGTTGCCCCCGGCCCGCCTGCGCGTGCTGGGGGCCCGGTTGCGGCAGAGCGGTGCCGTGTTGCTGGCGGCCGGCCCGTGGCCCGGAGCCGAACTGGTGCTGCGCAGCCGAATTGAGAACTGGACCGGGATCGGCCGCGGTCATGGCCGGCTACGGGACCGGGAACTGGTGGTCGAGGTCAGTGGGCGCGGTGCCGCCCGGGGTCGAGGCAGCGTGGCCATGCTGCTGCGGAGCACCAGGTCGACCGTCACCCCCGTGCCACGGATCGAGCCGGTTGCCCTGCCGTTGGTCGCCGAGGTCGGCTGAGCGGGCAGACCCTCCGCCGGTCCGGCGGGGAAGAAAGGCAGACATTCGTGACGAAGCGGTGGTCTTGAGGCTGTCGTACCCCGGGTCTAGTCTTGGAAAAGAGTCGAACAACAGTTCGATATGCTGGGTTCAGGAGTGGTGGCGAGGTGGGCGACGTGGTGATCGACCAGGTTGAGATGCGAAGGGCGGTGGCTGCCTTCGGCCTCCGCGATTCCCGCCAGCCGCCCCATGGGTGCACCGCGTCATGAACACCGCACCCACGGACATCGCGCCGGAACGCAGCCGCACCCTGGTGATCTGGTGCCCCGACTGGCCGGCGGTGGCCGGTGCCCGACAGGCCGGAAAGTCGCCGTCCGAACCGGTGGCCGTGTTCCACGCCAATCGGGTGCAGACCTGCAACCGGGCCGCCCGCAGCGAAGGTATCGGGGTCGGGCAACGTCGTCGGGACGCCCAGTCGCGGTACCCCGATCTGCTGGTGCTCAAGGCGGACCCTGATCGGGACGCCCGGCTGTTCGAGCCGGTGGTCGCGGCGGTGGAGTCGGTGGCGCCGGGAGTCGAGATCCTCCGGCCGGGGCTGGTGGCCTGCTCGTCGAGGGGCCCGACCCGGTTCTTCGGCAGCGAAACCGAAGCCGCCGAACGGATCGTCGACCTCGTGGAAGCGCTGGACGTCGAATGCTCGGTCGGCATCGCCGACTCGTTGGCGGTGGCCGTGCTGGCGGCGCGTCAGGTCAAGATCGTGAGCCGGGGCGGATCGGCCACCTTCTGCGCCGGGCTGCCGATCGTCGAGCTGGCCCGCGATCCGGCGATCGCCCCGCCGGAGCGGATGGACCTGATCGACCTGCTGATCCGGCTGGGCATCCACACGGCCGGGGCGTTCGCCGCTCTGCCCGATGCGAAGGTGGCCACTCGTTTCGGCGCTGACGCCGTCGTCGCCCACCGGTTGGCCAAGGGGGAGGCCGAGCGGGGCCTGTCGCGTCGGAGCATCCCGGAGGAGCTCGCGGTGGAGCAGCCGTTCGATCCGCCGCTGGAACGGGTGGACTCGGCCGCGTTCGCCGCGAAGGCGCTGGCCGAACGGTTCCACGCCCGGCTGGGCGACGCCGGTCTGGCCTGCACCCGGCTGGCGATCAGCGCCACCACCGACCGAGGCGGCCACCTGTCCCGGATCTGGCGGTGCGCCCGGCCGCTCACCCCGGCCGCGACGGCGGATCGGTTGCGCTGGCAACTCGACGGCTGGCTCACGGCCGGCCGCACCCGGCAACGGACGGAAGACGATGACGACACCGGGCCGGGCGGCATCACGTCGCTGCGGCTGGAACCGATCGAGGCGATCGGAGCCGGGCTCGTCCAGTACGGGCTCTGGGGCTCCGACGGTCAGGACGACCAGCGGGCCGGTTGGGCCTTCGCCCGGGTGCAGGGTCTCCTCGGTCCGCAATCGGTTCTGACCCCGGTGCTCTCCGGTGGTCGGGGCCCGGGGGAGCGCATCACCCTGCTGCCCTGGGGTGAGGAGAAGGTGCCGGCCCGAGATCCGTCCGCGCCATGGCCAGGGGCGCTGCCGGCGCCCACCCCCTCCCGGCTCGCCGGCCCCGACACCACCGTGACAATGCTCGACGACCTCGGCTCGCCCGTGGTCGTGACCGACCGGGGAATGCTCAGCGGCGCACCGTCGCGGCTACACGGAAAGGCGGTCGACCCCTGCTGGATCCAGAGCTGGGCCGGGCCCTGGCTGCTGGACGAGCGGTGGTGGACCGCCCGGCCGGAGATCATCCAGCCCCCGGCCCCGTCACCGGCTCGGGCCGAATATCGGCCGGCCCCCGGCGATCTCGACTACCGGAAGCCGCGGTCCCCGCGCCCGGAGGAACCGGTCGGTACCGGCATCAGCGCCCCGGCCCGGCACAGCGCACGGTTGCAGGTACTTCCCGATACCGGCCCGGCCCTACTGCTGTTGTTCGGCGTCGACGGGTGGCAGGTCGAGGGGGTGTACGACTGATGGGTTGGTCCAACCCGCCGGTGCCGTGGCGCGAACTGGAACGGGCCCTGTCCGGGCTTCCTCCCCTGAAGGGCCGTGGGCCGCCGGCCACCGTCAGCCGCATCCCCGGCACCGCCGACCAGCCGCCGATTCGGCAACCGGTCCCAGCGCCGACGCCTCGGGATCCGGCCGTCGTCATCCCCTACGCCGAGTTGCACGCCCACTCGGCGTTCAGCTTCCTCGACGGCGCCTCCACGCCGGAGACGCTGGCCCGGGAGGCGGCCCGGCTCGGATTGGACGCCCTGGCCCTCACCGACCACGACGGCTTCTACGGGGTGGTCCGGTTCGCCGAGGCGGCCAAGGAGGTGGGCCTGAGAACCCTCTACGGTGCGGAACTCTCGCTGGATCTGCCGACCGGCCAGCTCGGCGTCCCCGACCCGGTCGGACGTCATCTGCTGGTCCTGGCCCGGGGGCAGGAGGGGTATCGCCGCCTCGCCCAGCAGATCAGCCGGGCCCAGCTCCGGGGAGGCGAGAAGGGCCGCCCGGTCTACGATCTGGACGAGCTCGCGGCCGCCGCCGACGGGCACTGGCTGATCCTCACCGGATGTCGCAAGGGCAGCGTCCGCCGAGCCCTGGCCCTCGGTGGGGCGCCACTGGCCCGGGCCGAGATCCGCCGCCTGATCGATCGGTTCGGGGCCGACAATGTGGTGGTCGAACTCACCGATCACCAGCAACCCACCGACGACGAGGACAACGACGAACTGGCCGGGCTGGCCGCCGATCTCGGGCTCGAGGTGGTGGCGACCACCGGCGCCCACTACGCCCGTCCGCAGGGCTCCCGGCTCAGCAGTGCCGTGGCCGCGGTGCGGGCCCGGCGCAGCCTCGACGAGGCCGATCCCTTCCTGCCGGCCGGCCCGGCGGCCCACCTGCGCTCCGGGGCGGAGATGGCCGCCTTGTTCGCCCGCTATCCGACCGCGGTCGCCAATGCCGCCCGGATCGGACGGGAGTGTGCGTTCGACCTGATGCTCGTTGCGCCGCAGTTGCCGCCGTTCGACGTGCCGGCCGGGCACGACGAGAACAGCCACCTCCGAGAACTGACGATGGCCGGTGCGGCCCGGCGTTACGGCTCCGCGGAGCAGCGGCCCGATGCCTACGCGCAGATCGAGAAGGAGCTGGGCATCATCTCCAACCTCAACTTCCCCGGTTATTTCCTGATCGTCCACGACATCGTCGATTTCTGCCGGAAGGAGCAGATCCTCTGCCAGGGAAGGGGTTCCGCGGCCAACTCGGCCGTCTGTTACGCGCTGGGCATCACCGCCGTCGACGCCGTGAAATACGGTCTGCTGTTCGAACGGTTCCTCGCCCCGGAACGGGACGGGCCACCGGACATCGACGTCGACATCGAATCCGATCGTCGGGAAGAGGTGATCCAGCACGTCTATCTCAAGTACGGCCGGGAGAAGGCGGCCCAGGTGGCCAACGTCAACACGTTCCGGCCACGGATGGCCGTCCGTGACATGGCCAAGGCGATGGGGCACTCACCGGGCCAGCAGGACGCCTACTCCAAACAACTCGACGGGTGGACACCACTGGCGAAACAGACCGCCGACGAGCACACCATCCCGGCCGACGTCCTAGCCCTGGCCGCCCAGATCCAGGACTATCCACGGCATCTGGGGATCCATTCCGGCGGGATGGTGATCTGCGACCGGCCGGTCGGAGAGGTGTGCCCGGTCGAGTGGGGGCGGATGCCGAACCGTTCGGTACTGCAGTGGGACAAGGACGACTGCGCGGCGATCGGGCTGGTCAAGTTCGACCTGCTCGGTCTGGGCATGCTCTCGGCCCTGCACTACGCGGTCGACCTGGTGCGCCGGCACGAACACATCGAGGTCGACTTCGCCCAGCTGGATCTGGAGGAGCCGGCGGTCTACGAAATGCTCCGCCGGGCCGATTCGGTCGGGGTGTTCCAGGTGGAGTCGCGAGCGCAGATGGCCACGCTGCCGCGGCTGAAACCGCGAACCTTCTACGACCTGGTGGTCGAGGTCGCGTTGATCAGGCCCGGTCCGATCCAAGGTGGTTCGGTGCACCCGTACATCCGGCGCCGCAACGGGTTGGAGCCGGTGGTCTACGACCATCCGGTGATGGAGCGATCGCTGTCGAAGACCCTCGGCATCCCGCTGTTCCAGGAACAGCTGATGCAACTGGCGGTCGACGTGGCCGGGTTCGACGCCGGCGAGGCCGACCAGTTGCGGCGGGCGATGGGCGCCAAACGGTCCACCGCCAAGATGGAGCAGATGAAGGCCCGGCTGTACGACGGGATGAGCAATCTGCACGGCATCACCGGTGATGCCGCGGACCGCATCTACGAACGGTTGCTGGCTTTCGCCAACTTCGGGTTCGCCGAGTCCCACGCCCTCTCGTTCGCCTCCTTGGTCTTCTACTCGTCGTGGCTCAAACTGCACCACCCGGCGGCCTTCACCGCGGCCCTCCTGCGGGCTCAGCCGATGGGTTTCTACTCGCCGCAGTCGCTGGTGGCCGACGCCCGCCGGCACGGTGTCACGATCAGGCGGCCCGACATCAACGCCTCCCGGGCCGAGGCCGATCTGGAGCCCGGCCCGGGCGGACGCCCGGCCATCCGGCTGGGGTTGGCCGGCGTCCGGACCGTCGGCACCGACCTCGCCGACCGGATCGTGGCGGCCCGCCCGGAGGGCGGTTACCGGGACATCGACGAACTGACCAGGGCGATCACCCTGACCTCGGCCGAGGCGGAGGCGCTGGCCACCTCGGGTGCCCTCGACGCCCTGACCCTCCACGGCGAGTCACCACTGGGCCACGACCGCCGTCGTGCGCTGTGGGCGGCCGGCGCCGCATCGGGGGAGAGAGCGGGCACCTTGCCCGGTGCGATGGTCGGTCTGGACGCCCCGTCGCTGCCCGGGATGAGCGAGATCGAGTTGACCGTGGCCGACATCTGGGCCACTGGTATCTCACCCGAGATGTATCCCACCGAGTTCTCCCGGGAAGCCCTCGATCGGTTGGGGGTGGTGCGGGCCTCGGACCTCGGGGCCATGGAACACGGCACCAGGGTGCTGGTCGCGGGCATGGTGACGCACCGGCAACGTCCGGCCACCGCCTCCGGGATCATCTTCGTCAACCTGGAGGACGAGTCGGGAATGATCAACGTGGTGTGCTCGACCGGGTTCTGGAGCAAGTACCGGAAGGTCGCTCGCGGATCACCGTCTTTGCTGGTCAGAGGCATGCTCGAACGGCAGGGGGCGGCCTTCTCGGTGCTGGCCGAACGGATCGCGCCGCTCGCCCTGGTGGCCACGACGCCATCGCGGGATTTCCGGTGACCGGCGTCTGGCAACATCAAGGGATGAGCGAGCATCGTCGATCGGGACCGGTACCAGGGCCAGCACAGCGCGGAGCTCGTCAACCGATGAGCGCCGGCGCGACGAGCCGGGGTTCGGCATGAGCGAGGTGTTCGAGCGGGCGTCGGTGTCCTTGATGATGGCCGACTATGCGGTGGCCGATCAGTTGGGCAAGGTGCAGATCGTCGGCGGTGGCCTGCAGCTCGTCGGGCGCGACCACGGCACGGGGCTGTCGTCGGCCTTCGCGTTGGTGGTGACCCTGGACTTCCCGCCGACCGTGTTCAACGAGCAGTACGTGTTCGAGGTCGTCCTGGAGGACGTCAACGGGGCGCCGGTCGAGTTGGCCGCGGCCCCGCCCGGCGGGATCTCCAACGTCGTGCGGTTCGGCCAGACCCTGCAGGTGGAGGAACCCACCTTCCGCGGCAACGGCGTGCCCCGGCATGCCCTGCCGGCGCGTTCGCACGTGGTGCTGTTCTTCAACACCGGACTGCCGTTGCCGGCCGGGAACGTGTTGGTCTGGCGGGCCCGGATCGACGGGGATTCACGCCCGGAATGGACCCTGCCCTTCTTCGTCCCCGCCCCGCCGACCGGTCCCGTGCTGGGCTGAGGCCCGCCGTGTCCGCCACCCCGCCGCCCGGTTCGCCCCCCTTGAGATTTGCCACCTGGAACATCAACTCGATCCGGGCCCGCCAGGATCGGCTGCTGGCCTTCCTGGCCCGCTCCGACGTCGACGTACTCGCGATCCAGGAAACCAAGATCCCGAACGAGAAGTTCCCGACCGCGCCGATCGCCGATCTCGGTTTCGAGGTGGCCCACCATGGGGTCTCGCAGTGGAACGGCGTCGCGCTCATCTCCCGGGTGGGAATCGAGAACATCCGCATCGGGTTCCCGGGCATGCCCACGTTCGGCCAGCCTCCGCTGACCGAGGCCCGGGCCATCGGTGCCACCTGCGGCGGCATCGACATCTGGAGCCTGTACGTGCCCAACGGCCGCAGTCTCGGTGATCCGCATTATGACTACAAGCTCGAATGGCTGGCCGCTCTGGCCTGGTTCGTGGCGGCCGAGCTGACCGCCGATCCGGCGAAACAACTGGCCCTGTGCGGCGATTTCAACATCGCTCCGACCGACGAGGACGTCTGGGACATGGCCGCTTTCGAGGGCGACACCCACGTCAGCGAGCCCGAACGCACCGCGTTCGCCAACCTGCTCGGCAGCGGGTTGCAGGACGTGGTCCGGCCCCACCAACCCGGACCGGGGGTGTACACCTACTGGGACTACCAGCGTCTGCGGTTCCCCCGGCGCGAGGGCATGCGGATCGACTTCGCCCTGGCCTCAGCCGCTCTCGCCGGACGAGTCACCGCGGCCAGGATCGACCGCGAGGAACGCAAGGGCAAGGGCGCGTCCGACCACGCGCCGGTGATCGTCGACGTGGGAGAGCAACCGTGACCAGGATCCTGGTGCTGCAACATGATCCGTCCGATCCGCTGTTGCTGATGGGCGACTGGCTGACCGAGGCCGGCGCGACCGTCGACGTGCGACGGCTGTTCGCCGGCGAGGAACTCCCGGCCGATCTGACCGGATACGACGCATTGATCAGCCTCGGCGGCGAGATGGGCGCCTACGACGACGATGTGGCTCCGTGGCTGCCGGCCACCAAGGCGATGCTGGCCGCGGCGGTGGCGCAGCGGACCCCGACCCTGGCCATCTGTCTCGGATCGCAGTTGCTCGCCGTCGCCACCGGTGGCGCCGTGACCCGGGGTGAGGACGGCCCGGAGATCGGCGCCTACCTGACGGCCAAACGTGACGCGGCCGAGGCGGACCCGCTGTTCGATGCGCTGCCGATGACCCCGGACGTCATGCACTACCACTACGACGTGGTCTCGAGCCTGCCGCCTGGGGCGGTGTTGTTGCTGTCCTCCACCGGCTACCCCAACCAGGCCTGGCGGATCGGTCCGGCGGCCTGGGCCCTGCAGTTCCACATCGAGCCGTCGGCCGATGACCTCCGGGCCTGGGGTCGCACCGAGGGACGCGAAGCGGTCGGACGGCTCGGACCGGTGCTGGACCAGGCCGAGGACGCCATGGGCACCGTCTGGCGTGACTTCGTCGCGCGGTTCGTCCGATTCGCCGCCCAGCCGGCGGACGAACCGCATCTGCTGGGGCATCGATTGCCCATCCACGGATCATGACCAGGCCGACGAGCCGGACGCTGGCCCGCTACGGGCTGGAGGACGCCCGCGTCACCGCCGAACTGCGCACCATGGGTCTGGCCGTCGACAGTTCTGCCGCGCCGGGATCGGAGGACGTGCTGGCCGCGATCTCGCGCACCGGACGCCCCGATCTCGCGGTGCACAACCTGGCCGCGGTGCTCCAGTCGGCGCCGGACGGGGCCACGCTACTGCGCCGACTCCACGAGAACCCGCGGTTCCGGGCCCGGCTGCTGGGCGTCATGGGGGGATCGACCGGGCTGTCGGACCATCTGGCGGCCAACCCCGAGCAGTGGCACCTGCTCACCGAGGAGGCAGTGCCCGGCGAGTTGATCACCGCGGCCGCGATGCGCGCCGTTGTCTTCCGATCGGTCGGCGTCGATCCGGACGATCCCGTCTGCACCGGCACCGAGGGGGCGCGGGCGACGGTCACCGGCGGCTCGGCCGTGCTCGCCCTGCGTCGGGCCTACCGCTCGCAGTTGCTGATCATCGCCGCCCACGATCTGGCGCCCGCCGTGGAGTCGTCCTTGCCGGTCACCGCACTGCCCGCGGTGTGCCAGGCGCTGTCCGACCTGGCCGACGCCACCTTGCAGGCTGGGTTGTCGGTGGCCGCGGCGGCTCTGCCGGCCGGTGTCGCACCGGTCCGGTTGGCCGTCATCGCGATGGGCAAGTGCGGGGCCAAGGAACTCAACTACCTCTCCGACGTCGACGTCATCTTCGCGGCCGAACACCCACCCGCCGCCGGCGGAGAGGCCCCGGACGACACCCGAATGCTGGCCACGGCAACGGCTCTCGCCTCCGGGATGATGCGGATCTGCGGGCAGGCGGCCTGGGAGGTCGATGCCAACCTGCGCCCCGAGGGCAAGGCCGGCGCCCTGGTCCGCACCCTGGCCAGCCACGCCGCGTACTACCAGCGGTGGGCGCACACCTGGGAGTTCCAGGCCTTGCTGAAAGCCCGTCCGGCGGCCGGCGATCCGGACGTCGGGGCCGGCTTCGCCGCGATCACTTCGCCCGGCGTCTGGAGCGCGGCCGGGCGGGACTCGTTCGTCGACGACGTGCAGGCCATGCGGCGCCGCGTGGAGGCGAACATCCCCGAGGATCTCAAGGACAAGGAACTCAAGCTCGGCGCCGGGGGACTGCGCGACGTGGAGTTCGCCGTCCAGCTGCTGCAACTGGTCCACGGCCGGACCGACGAGGATCTGCGTCTGCCCGGCACCCTGATGGCGCTGCGATCGCTGATCCGCGGCGGGTACGTCGGTCGCACCGACGGGGCCGAGATGGCGGCGGCCTACACCTTCCTCCGTCGCGCCGAACATCGGCTGCAGTTGCAGCGGCTGCGCCGCACCCACCTGCTGCCCGAGGATCAGGACGACCTGGAGTGGCTGGCCCGGACGGACGGCTACACCGCGACCGGCACGTCATCGGCGGCCGAGGTGTTCACCGCGGACCGGAACCGGCACAGTGCGTCGGTCCGGCGGCTGCACGAGAAACTCTTCTACCGGCCGCTGCTGCACGCCGTGGCCGCGGTGCCCAGCGAGGAACTGCGCCTGACCACGGAGGCGGCCACCGCTCGGATGGCTGCCCTCGGCTTCCGGAATCCGGACGCCGCGCTGCGTCACCTGCGCGCGCTGACCTCCGGGGTGAGTCGCCGGGCGGCGATCCAGCGGACCCTGCTCCCGGTGCTGATGGACACGTTCGCCTCCAGCCCGGACCCCGACGCCGGTCTGCTGTCCTACCGGCAGGTTTCCGAGGCACTGGCCGACACCCCCTGGTACCTGCGGTTGCTGCGCGACGAGGGTCTGGTCGCGCAGCGACTGGGCGCCCTGCTCGGCGGGTCGAAACTCGTGGGAAATCTCCTGGTCAGGGCGCCCGAGGTGCTGCGCCTGCTGGTCGACGACGTGTCGCTGCTGGCGCCCCAGCCCGACGACGTCCGCACCGCCCTGCTGGCCCGATCCCGCCGCGCGCACACCGCGCAGGAGGCGGTCGACGCTGCCCGATCGGCGCGTCGGCACGAGATGCTCCGGCTGGCCTGCGGCGACCTGCTCGGTCTGATCGAGGTGGCCGACATCGCCACCGGACTGACCAGTGTGGCCGAGGCTTCGCTGCAAGCGGCCTACGAGGCGGCGCTCAAACAAGTGACCGCTGATCGCGGCGGCCGGGTGCGCGGACGTCTGGCCGTCATCGGCATGGGCCGGCTCGGCGGGGCCGAACTGAGCTACTCCTCGGACGCGGACGTGATCTACGTGGCCGAACCGTTGGACGGCGAGGACGCCCGCGGCGGCATGGACGACATGAGTGCGGTGGCCGACCTGATGGCCCGGCTGCTCGGACGGCCGAGCCCGGACCCGCCGCTGCTGGTCGATGCCAATCTGCGCCCGGAGGGCCGGAACGGTCCGCTCGTCCGCACGCTGGAGGCGTATCGCGCGTACTGGCACAAGTTCGCGGCTCCCTGGGAGCGGCAGGCCCTGCTGCGGGCCCGGCCCATCGCCGGCGACTCCGAGCTCGGCACCGCTTTCATCCTGGCGGCCGACGAATTCCGTTACCCGGTGGGCGGTCTCGACAGCAGGGACGTCATCGAGATCCGCCGCATCAAGGCCAGGGTCGATGCCGAGCGGCTGCCCCGCGGTGCCGATCCGACCACCCACACCAAGCTGGGCCGCGGGGGATTGTCCGACGTGGAGTGGACGGTCCAGTTGCTGCAGCTGCAGCACGCCGCCCAGGTGCCGGAGCTGCGGATCACCCGAACCCTGGAGGCGATCGATGCGGCGGCGACCGCGCGGATCATCACCGACTCCGACGCCGAGGCCCTGCGCGGCGGCTGGCTGGCCGCGGCCCGGGCCAGAAATGCGCTGATGCTGGTGCGCGGCAAGCCGGAGGACCAGATCCCGGCTCACGGTCGCGAACTGATGGGTATCGCCCGGGCCCTCGGTTACCCCGAGGGCGGTGACCCTGGCGAGTTCGTTGACGACTACCGCCGGGCCACTCGCAGGGCCCGCCGTGTGGTGGATCGGTTGTTCGACAGCTCCTGAGACAATGACGGCGTGGCTACTTGGATCTGGATCGTCATCGCGATCGTCGTTGTACTCGCCGTCGGGCTCGGAACGGGCCTGACACTGGCCCGCCGGCGGCGGATCACCCTGATCGAGCCGGCCGGCAAGCCGGAGGTCGGCCCGGCGCCGCCGAAGGCCGGCACCTACAAAGCCGGCAGCTCCATCTCGTTCAGCGCCGGCTCCGGTACGGCCGTGGCCCCCAAGCCGAAGGCGGCCGAGCCGAGGGTCGTCGAGCCGAAACGCGCCGAGCCGACGCCGGCCGAGCCGACGCCGGCCGAGCCCGCGCCCGTGGTCGAGCCGCCGGCCACGCCCTCGCTCCCGGAACGTACGGAGGTGGACGGGCAGCCCGGGGTCGGAGACGATGCCGCGGTCCCGCGCGATTCGGTGCGACCCGACGTGGTGGACGTCCCGCTCCCCGACGAGGACGTCCCGACTGCCGTGCCCATCCTGCTCGAAGAGTTGCCGGTCGAACCGGCCGTCGCCGAGGAACCGCAGATCGAGGAACTGAGCGCACCGCCGGCGCTGGACCAGATCGCGCCCACCGAAGGGCGCCTGGGCCGGCTCCGCGGCCGCTTGTCCCGATCGCAGAACGCTTTCGGACGGTCGCTGCTGGGCCTGCTCGGCGCCGGCACCCTCGACGAGGATTCCTGGACCGACGTCGAGGACACCCTGCTGATGGCCGACCTGGGGGCCGGGGCCGCCGCCGAGATCACCCAGAAGCTGCGGACCGAAGTGGCCCGCCAGGGCGTCACCGACTCGGTGTCGGCCCGCGCGTTGCTCCGCCGGGTGCTGATCGAGGCGGTGGAGACCGACGCGCAGGGCAACATTCCCGATCGCACGGTCAAGGCGCTCCCGCACGACGGACGACCGTCCGTGCTGCTGGTGGTCGGGGTCAACGGCACCGGCAAGACCACCACCACCGGAAAACTCGCGCGAGTACTGGTGGCGGACGGCCGGTCCGTCGTACTCGGGGCGGCCGACACCTTCCGGGCGGCCGCCGCCGACCAGTTGCAGACCTGGGGCGAGCGGGCCGGTGCCACGGTGGTGCGCGCCGAGGCCGGCGCCGATCCGGCGTCGGTGGCCTTCGACGCCGTCCGGCGCGGTATCACCGACGGCGCCGATGCGGTGCTCATCGACACGGCCGGTCGGCTTCACACCAAGACCGGGTTGATGGACGAACTGGGCAAGGTCAAGCGGGTGATCGAGAAGCAGGCCGTGGTGGACGAGATCCTGCTGGTCCTCGACGCCACCACCGGGCAGAACGGGCTGGTCCAGGCCCGGGTGTTCGCCGAGGTGGTCGACGTGACCGGGATCGTGCTGACCAAGCTGGACGGGACGGCCAAGGGCGGCATCGTGGTTGCCGTGCAGCGCGCGCTCGGGGTCCCGGTCAAGCTGGTCGGGCTGGGCGAGGGCCCCGACGACCTGGCTCCGTTCGAGCCGGCCGCCTTCGTCGACGCGTTACTCGGCGACTAGGCAGTACACGCGACAGCAACAGTGCGGAAACACCCTCGAAACGTGATTTTGCCCTGCTTTACCCGGGTGAAACATGAACGGGCGCAGAAGGAAACAACTCCGGGCGAAGCTGTGGCGGTTCGAGGATCTCCCGATCCCACTCCGCCCCCTGCCTGGAGGTTTGATGGTCCCGCACTTAGCGACAACGCTGCTGGCCGCAGCAGCACCGGCGCCGGTGTTGAGTCCTGGCGACACCGCCTGGATGCTTGCCAGCAGCGCTCTGGTGCTGCTCATGACGCCCGGACTCGCCTTCTTCTACGGTGGGCTGACCCGTTCCAAGAGCACACTGAACATGATGATGATGTCGTTCATCTGCATCGTCATCGTCTCGATCCTGTGGGTGCTGTTCGGCTTCAAGCTGGCGTTCGGATCTTCGACCACCAGCGGCCTGTTCGGTGACTTCTCGTGGAGTCACCTTTCGAACGCGGCCGGTCAGATCGTCGCCTTCGGGGGGACCGGCACCGGTATCCCGGTGATCGTGTTCGCCGCGTTCCAGCTGATGTTCGCGATCATCACGCCGGCGCTGATCTCCGGCGCCATCGCCGATCGCACGAAGTTCCTGTCCTGGTCGATCTTCGCAACTCTCTGGGCGATCATCGTCTACTTCCCGGTCGCGCACTGGGTGTTCGACTTCGGTGCCCTTGGTGGGACGCCGGGTTGGCTCACCAGCCTCTGGGCCCCGGTGAAGGACGGCGTTCAGAGCGCCGCCGGGGTCGAGGACTTCGCCGGCGGTACCGCGGTCCACATCAACGCCGGCGCCGCGGCTCTGGCGTTGGCCATCGTGCTCGGCAAGCGAGTCGGTTTCAAGAAGAACCCGATGCGTCCGCACAACGTCCCTTGGGTGCTGCTCGGCTCTGGGTTGCTGTGGTTCGGCTGGTTCGGGTTCAACGCCGGCTCGGCCGTCGGATCCAACGGCCTAGCCGGCCTGGCGTTCATGAACACCCAGGTCGCCACGGCCGCTGCCCTCGGCGGCTGGCTGCTGGTGGAGTACTTCCGTGACGGCAAGCCGACCAGCGTTGGCGCCGCGTCCGGCGCCGTGGCCGGCTTGGTCGCCATCACTCCCGCATGTGGCTTCATCACCCCCTGGGCCTCCATCGTGCTGGGTCTGCTGGCCGGTGCGGTCTGTGCCTTCGCGGTCGGCCTGAAGTACAAACTGGGCTACGACGACTCGCTCGACGTCGTCGGCGTCCACCTCGTGGGCGGTATTTTCGGGACGCTGTTCATCGGCTTCTTCTCCTCGACCGACGTCAACTCCTTCGCCAACAACGGCGTGTTCTACGGAGGTGGCTGGGAGCAACTGGGACGGCAGGCGGTCGGAGCCGCCTCCGTGTTCGCCTACTCGTTCATCGCGGCCTTGGTGATCGGTTACGCCATCAAGTTCACGATCGGATTCCGCGTCTCCGAGGACGTGGAAGTCGAAGGCATCGATATCAACGAGCACTCGGAATCGGCCTACGAGTTCGACATCCAGTCCTCGAACGGCGCCATCCCGTCCGGTCACCTGGCTGATGCATCGGCCAGCAAGGAGGTTCACGCATGAAGTTGATCACCGCCGTCATCAAGCCCTTCAAGCTCGACGAGGTCCGTGCCGCGCTACTGGCGTTCGGCGTCCAGGGGATGACGGTGTCCGAATCGTCCGGCTACGGCCGGCAGCGCGGGCACACCGAGGTCTACCGCGGTGCCGAGTACACGGTCGAACTGCTGCCGAAGGTCAAGGTCGAGATCCTGGTCGACGACGAGGACGCGGACGACGTGGTCGACGTGGTCGTGCGGGCCGCCCGCACCGGCAAGATCGGCGACGGGAAGGTATGGGCCACCACGGTCGAGAACGTCGTGCGGGTTCGCACCGGCGAGCGCGGTCAGGAAGCCCTGTAACGACGTGATCATGTCCCCGATGGATTCGAGATTCGATCCCGAACGGGGCGGATTCACTGAACTGAGAGCCCAGCTGCTGGGCCGGACCGGGATCACCGGTCCGGCCCGGCGCCGGGCTCTTGCCCGCTTGACCGACGGTTGGCTCTCCGGCCTGGCCGCCGACGCCGGCGTCAACGTCGGCGGGGTCGCGCTGGTCGCCGTGGGCGGTTTCGGGCGCGGTGAGTTGTCGCCCTTCTCCGACCTCGACCTGGTACTTCTGCATTCGACCGAGACCCCGACGTCGTACGCCGAGATGCTGGCCGAGCGGCTGTGGTACCCGATCTGGGACTCCGGCATCCGTCTGGACCATTCGGTCCGGTCGGTCGGCGGGGCGCGCCAGATCGCCCGGCAGGACCTGCCGGCCGTGCTGGGCATGCTCGATCTGCGGCACATCGCCGGCGATCCCGAGTTGGCCAGCACGTTGCACCGTCGCGTCCTGGCCGACTGGCGAGCGGACGCGAAGGAACGCCTCCCCGCCCTGCTGGCCTCCTGCCGGGAACGGGCCGAGCGCAGCGGTGAACTCGCCTTTGCCACCACCCCTGATCTGAAGGAATCCCGCGGCGGTCTGCGTGACCTCGTGGTGATGCGGGCCGTCGCCGCCTCCTGGCTGGCCGACTGTCCCCATCAGGGTCTGGAGGAGGCCCGCTCGGCGCTGCTGGACGTGCGGGACGCCGTGCAGACCGTCACCGGCCGCCCCACCGACCGCCTACAGCAGCAGGACCAGGACGCCGTGGCCACGCTGATGGGCCTGGACGACCGGGACATGCTGCTGCGGCACGTGTCCGCCATCGGGCGCACGGTGGTACACGCCAGCGACCTGACCTGGCACCGGGTCGGCCGGGTGATCCAGGGCCCGGGACGCGGTGCGTTCACCGACGCCGGTGACCGGCTGATCCGCCGTCCGGACCGGACCCCACTGGCCGACGGCATCGTCGAGCAGGACGGGGAGGCCGTACTGGCCCGCACCGTCAACCCGGCGACCTCGCCCGCTCTGGCCCTGCGCGCGGCCGCGGCCGCCGCGCAGGCCGGGTTGCCCGTCTCCCCGGCCACCGTGGTGCGGCTGGCCCGCACCCGGCCCGTCATGCCCGAGCCGTGGCCGCCGGTCGCGCTCGACGCCTTCCTGGCCCTGCTCGGCGCGGGTGAACCGATGATCACCGCCTGGGAGGGTCTCGACCAGGCCGGGCTGATCTCGGAGATGCTCCCCGGCTGGGAACGCCTGCGATCGCTGCCGCAGCGGGACCCCATCCACATCTACACCGTCGACCGGCATCTGATGCAGACCGCGGTCAACGCATCGGCGTTGGTGCGCAACGTGTCCCGGCCGGATCTGCTGCTGCTGGCGGCGATCTTCCACGACATCGGCAAGGGCCTGCCCGGCGATCACTCGACGGTCGGCGCGGAGATGATCCCGAGCTGGCTGGAACGCCTCGGAGTGGTCAAGGCCGACGTCGAGACCGTCCGGACGCTGGTCCAGCACCACCTGCTGCTGTCCGAGACGGCCGCCCATCGCGATCCGGACGATCCGGCCACGGTCGCTCGGGTGGTCGATGCGTTGGGCAGTGAATCGCCGTCGGCCGTGCTCGATCTGCTCCACGCGCTGACCGAGTCCGACGCCACCGCGGCCGGGCCCGCCGCCTGGTCGCCCTGGAAGGCGAGCCAGGTCAGGTACCTGGTCGACCGGGTCCGTTCGGTACTGGCCGGGGAACCGGTGCCCGACGCCGGCGAGCCGAGCCGCACCGAACAGGAACTCATCGCGGCCGGCGGTACCGGCGTGGTGATCCGGCCCGGGGAGACCGGCCTGGAAGTGACGGTCGCGGCTCCCGACCGGCCGGGTCTGCTGGCCGCGGCGGCGGCCGTGCTCACCGTTCATCGACTCACCGTCCGCGCTGCGGCCGCCCGCAGCATCGACGGGACCGGCCTGCAGACCTGGACCGTCACCCCAGAGTTCGGCGACCCGCCGGAGGCGTCCACCCTGCGGGCCGACCTGGTCAAGGCGCTGGACGGCTCGCTGGACATCGCCGCCCGGTTGGCCAAGCGGGCCAGGGCGCGCAAGCCGACCACGGCGGCGCCGCCCGCGGTGCGGATCGTCGAGAACGCCTCCGAGCGGGCGACCGTGCTGGAGGTCAGAGCCCACGATTCGCCGGGCCTGCTGGCCGGCGTGGCCTCGACCCTGTCCGGCCTCGGGGTGAACGTCACCTCGGCCCGCGTGCACACCCACGGGGCGGAGGCGGTCGACATCTTCTACCTGGTCGGACTGGACGGATCGCCGTTGCGCCCGACGCGGGGCCGGGAGATCGTCGCGGCCGTTGTCGCGGCGCTGGGATAGCCTGACGCAGTGTTCGACACCCTCTCTGATCGCCTGGCCACCGTCTTTTCCACCCTCCGGGGTAAGGGCCGGCTGACGCCGGCCGACATCGACGCCACCGCTCGCGAGATCCGCATCGCGCTGCTGGAGGCGGATGTCGCCCTACCGGTGGTCCGGACGTTCATCGCCGCGATCAAGGAACGGGCGACCGCGGCTGACGTCTCAGCGGCGCTCAACCCGGCTCAGCAGGTCATCAAGATCGTGAACGAGGAGTTGGTCGACATCCTCGGCGGCGAGACCCGCCGCCTGGTGTTCGCCAAGAACCCGCCGACGGTCATCATGCTGGCCGGGCTCCAGGGCGCCGGCAAGACGACGTTGGCCGGCAAGCTGGCGCTGTGGCTGCGCGGTCAGGGTCACGCCCCGCTGCTGGTGGCGTGTGACCTTCAGCGACCCAACGCCGTCACCCAGCTGCAGGTGGTCGGTGAGCAGGCCGGCGTGGCCGTGTTCGCCCCCGAGCCCGGCAACGGGGTCGGCGACCCGGTCGGGGTGGCGAAGTCCGGCATCGAGTTCGCCAAGTCCAAGCTGCACGACATCGTCATCGTCGACACCGCCGGTCGGCTGGGTGTGGACGCCGAGCTGATGCAGCAGGCCGCCGACATCCGCGATGCCGTGGACCCGAACGAGATCCTGTTCGTCCTCGACGCGATGATCGGCCAGGACGCGGTCAACACGGCGCAGGCCTTCGCCGATGGGGTCGGCTTCACCGGTGTCGTGCTGACCAAGCTGGACGGCGACGCCCGCGGTGGCGCCGCCCTCTCGGTCCGGCAGATCACCGGCGTGCCCATCATGTTCGCCTCCACCGGCGAGAAGCTGGCCGACTTCGACACCTTCCACCCCGACCGGATGGCCTCCCGCATCCTGGGCATGGGGGACATGCTCACGCTGATCGAGCAGGCCGAGCAGCACTTCGAGGCCGACCAGGCCGAGGAGATGGCGGCCAAGCTGGCCGGCAACGACTTCACCCTCGACGACTTCCTGCAGCAGATGATGATGATCCGCAAGATGGGTCCCATCGGCGGCCTGCTCGGCATGCTGCCCGGCGCCGGGCAGATGAAGGAAGCACTGGCCGGCGTTGACGACCGCGACATCGACCGGACCGCGGCGATCATCCAGTCGATGACGCCGGGAGAGCGCAAGGACCCGAAGATCATCAACGCCTCGCGCCGAGTCCGGATCGCGAAGGGGTCCGGGGCGACCGTCTCCCAGGTCAACGCTCTCGTCGACCGGTTCTTCGAGGCCCGCAAGATGATGTCGGCGATGGCCGGCCGATTCGGTTTCCCGGGGGCGCGGACCAGCAACCGCAAGGCCGTCAAGGGGCGAAAGGGTAAGAAGGGCAAGGTGTCCGGCCGCGGTCCGACGCCGCCGAAGATCAAGGGCGGCTTCCCGGCCGGGATGGGTATGCCCGGGATGGGCATGCCCGGAATGCCGGGTCTGGGTGGGGCCGGTGGCCCGCAGCTCCCGGCCGCGTTCGGGCTCGACCAGCTCCCGGCCGGCTTCGACCCGTCGCAGCTCAAGTTCCCGAAGAAGTAACCGATGGCCAGGCCAGCCCCGCTTCACTTCACCGGCCGGGACGCCGCCACCGGTGAGAGCGTCGAATACTGGATGGCCGGCGGTGTTTTCGTCGACACCCCGGTTCGGGACGCGGTCGAGCTGACCGGCTGGTCACTGCCCGGGTTCGTCGATGCCCATTGCCACGTCGGCTACTCGGCCGAGGGTGCGGTGTCCCTCGAGGTTGCCGAGCAGCAGGCCCGCATCGACCTGGCCACCGGCGTGCTGGCCATCCGCGACTGCGGCTCACCGGTCGACACCCGGCCGTTGACCGATCGTGACGACCTGCCGATCCTGGTGCGGGCCGGGCAGCACATCGCGCGGCCGAAGCGGTACATCCGTGATCTCGGGGTCGATCTCGACGAGGTGTCCGATCTGCCGGCCGAGGTGGCTCGTCAGGTCGCCTACGGCGGCGGCTGGATCAAGATCGTCGGCGACTGGATCGACCGGAGCATCGGCGATCTGGCCCCGCTCTGGCCGGACGACGTGCTGGCCGAGGCGATCGGGGTCGCGCACGACGGCGGCTGCCGGGTGACCTCGCACGTGTTCGGTGAGGACGCGCTGCCCGGCCTCCTGGCCGCCGGGGTCGACTGCATCGAGCACGGCACCGGCCTCACCGACGAGACGATCGCCGAGATGGTGCAACGCCGGGTACACCTGGTCCCCACGATGATCAACATCGCCAACTTCCCGATGTTCGCCGATGCCGCAACCCGGTTTCCGGCGTACGCGAAGCACATGCGGGACCTGCACGAGCGCAGCGACGACACGTTCGCCGCGGCCGCCGCGGCCGGCGTTCCGGTGCACGCCGGCACCGATGCCGGCGGGTACATCGAGCACGGCCGGATCGTCGACGAGGTGACGGCCATGGGCCGCATCGGGCTCGATCCGCGCTCCGTCCTGCACGCCACCACCCATGACGCCCGCAACTGGCTCGGGCTCGGTGCGCAGGACCTGGGGGATTCGGCCGACCTGGTGATCTATCCCGAGGATCCGGCCGCGAACGTCGAGATCCTGAGGTCGCCGTCGATGGTGATCCGAGCGGGCCGACCGGCCGGCTGACCGACCGCCTCAGCCCCTCCGGAGCTGACCGATCGCTCAGTCGATCCGGAGGTGCCAACCAGAGGTGTCGCACTGACCGTCCTCGTCATTGCCCGCGGCCAGCACCGATCCGTCGGCGCGGAGCCCGAGGGTGTGGGCCGAGCCCGCGGCCACCGCGACGACGTGGCGCCACGACGCGACGTCGCACTGCCCCCGCTGGTTGTCCCCGGCGGCGAAGACCCTCCCGCGGGTGTCGACGCCGACCGTGTGGCGACTTCCGGCCGACACGGCGACGATGTCCTGCCATCCGGTCACCTCGTCGACGCCGACCGCCGCGTCGCCGGCGGCGAGCACCCGCCCCGTCCGCGTGAGCGCCACGGTGTGCAGGTAGCCGGCGGCGATCGAGCGCAGGCCGTGCCACGCTCTCAGCTCGCCCTGCCCCCGGCGGTTGTTGCCGACCGCGGTCGCGGTCCCGTCGGCGCGGAGGCCGACGGAGTGCCAGTCCCCGGCGGCCACGGCCACGATCTCGCTCCAGGAGCCGACGTCGCACGCCCCCTCCCGGGCCCGGCCGGCCGCGCGGACGGTGCCGTCGGCAAGGACCCCGAGGGTGCGCCGCCAACCCGCGGCAATGCCGACGACGCCCGTCCAATCTGCGACATCGCACTGGCCGTCCCCGTTCCAGCCGACCGCCGCGACGATGTCCCGCCACGGACCGACGCGGCACTCGGGCGCCTGGGGGATGCCTGCCGTCACCACCGAACCGTCTGCCCTCACTCCGACGGTGTGCCGGCGTCCGGCCGCGATCACGGGCCGGGCGGGTGGCCAGTCCCGGGGGGATCGGCTCTGCTCGGTCAAGCGGTTGTCTCCCTCGGCATTGCGGGCCACACCGGCATTCCCCTCTCCGGCCACGGGCCCGCGGGCGGTCGGCGCGGCGGCGCCGGTGTGGCAGAATAGCGACGTTACGGCTGTCGCAAGGCCCCTCTCTCCTTGCGAAGGCCGCCATTGGTGCGTTCCGGACCGCTAACCCCACGCGGATCGGGTCGCCCGCCCTTCGGCGGAGTCATCCGCCACCATGTTCAAGGAGCTTTTCAACCCGTGGCTGTCAAGATCAAGCTCGCTCGATTCGGCAAGATTCGCGAGCCTTTCTACCGCGTTGTCGTCGCCGATGCCCGCACCCGCCGTAGCGGCCGCGCCATCGAGGCGATCGGCAAGTACCACCCGAAGATGGAGCCGTCGGTCATCGAAATCGACTCCGAGCGTGCGCAGTACTGGCTCAGCGTCGGCGCGCAGCCGACCGAATCGGTGCTGTCCCTGCTCAAGGTGACCGGTGACTGGCAGAAGTTCAAGGGCCTGCCGGGTGCCGAAGGCACCTTGAAGCCGCAGCCGGTTCCGGTCGACAAGCGGGCGCGCTACGAGGCCGCGATCGCGGCTATCGGCAGCGAGGACGCTCCGGCGGCCACCACGCCGAAGAAGAAGGCCGCCAAGTCCTCGGACGACACGGCCGCCGCGACCGAAGATGTCGCCGACACCGACGAGAAGTGAGCGTGCTCACCGACGCCCTTGAACACCTGGTCAAGGGCATTGTTGATCACGAGGAGGACGTCCACGTCGACCTGACCACCGGTCGCCGCGGACGGACCCTCCAGATCCGGGTTCACCCGGACGATCTGGGCAAGGTCATCGGCCGAGGCGGACGGACGGCCACCGCGTTGCGGACGGTCATGTCGGCCGTCGGTGGTCGCGGGATCCGGGTCGACGTCGTCGACACCGACCGCTGATCCTGTCCCTCGTTTCACCCGCACCCCGCGGCCACCCTCCGTCAACGGTGGGTCGGACGCGGGGTGCGGCCGTTTCCGCAGCAGAAATGAGAAGCAGATGACGCAGTTGCAGGTCGGCCGTATTGGTCGGGCCCACGGAATTCGTGGCGAGGTCACCATCACCCCGTTCACCGACGACCCGGATCGTCGGTTCGCCGTCGGTTCCCGTCTGCAGACGGACTCCGCCGCGCGGCCCGTCCTCGTCGTCGCCGGCGCCCGACGGTCCGGCCCGGTGCAGGTCGTCGGCTTCGAGGGGATCGTCGACCGGAACACCGCGGAGACCCTGCGCGGCATCCACCTGCTGGTCGACGCCGAGGCCCTCCCGGAGACCGAGGACGAGGATGAGTTCTACGACCACCAGCTGGTCGGCCTGGCGGTGCACCACCACTCCACCGGGGAGGTCCTGGGCGAGGTCGTCGACGTCATGCACCCGCCGGCCGCACCGGTCCTGGTGATCAATCGCCCGGACGGCACCGAGGAACTTGTCCCGTTCGTCAGCGCGATCGTCCCGGTGGTGGATCTGGCGGCCGGCACGGTGACGGTGGACCCGCCGGACGGCATGTTCGCATGATGGTCGGGAACGGGATGCGGTCCGGATGAGCGACGAGCGCGTTGGCGGGGAAGCGTCGGCCCGGCTGCAGTTGGACGTGGTCACGATCTTCCCGGAGTACCTGTCGCCCCTGCGGGAGTCGTTGCTCGGTCGGGCGATCGCCGACGGTCTGATCGATCTGTCCGTTCACGACCTGCGGGCCTACGCCCCGGACCGGCACCGGACCGTCGACGACACCCCGTACGGCGGTGGAGCGGGCATGGTCATGAAGGCCGATGTCTGGGGCCGGGCCCTGGACGACGTCGTCCGGCCCGGTCCGGGCACCACCCTGGTGGTGCCGACCCCGGCCGGTCGGCCGTTCAACCAGTCAGTCGCCGCCGAGCTGGCCACCCGCAGGCAGATCGTCTTCGCCTGTGGACGCTACGAGGGCATCGATCAGCGGGTCGCCGATCACGCCGCGACCACGGTCGAGGTGCTGGAGCTGTCGATCGGTGACTACGTGCTGGCCGGCGGCGAAGCGGCCGTGCTGGTGATGGTCGAGGCGATCGCCCGGCTCATCCCCGGAGTGCTGGGGAACCCGTTGTCGGCCGTCACCGATTCCTTCGGCGACGCGTCCGTCGGGCTGCTGGAATACCCGAGCTACACCAGACCCCTTTCCTATCAGGGACTCGAGGTCCCTCCGGTGCTGCTGTCGGGCCACCACGCGGCCATCGCCCGGTGGCGGCGGGACGAGTCGCTGCGGCGCACGGCCCGGCGCCGGCCGGACCTGATCGCTGCCCTTGACCCCGCGACGCTGGATCGGGCCGACTCGTCGATCCTCGAGCAGGAGGGGATCCGGCCAGGTCACGGCCGCTCGATTTCGCCCCCGGCGTCGGATCTGGCAGACTAGGCGGGTTGTGAGTTGGCCGGGCATATCCCACCAACTGCCGGTTGGCCCGCCGTGGGTCCGCCGAGACCGCCCACGAGACACGTCGTATTCCCCGAGTCTTGGACTCAGAGAAGGAACTACATCATGAACACCCTGGACGCTCTGGACTCCGCCTCGTTGCGGTCCGATCTTCCGGATTTCCGGCCCGGCGACACCGTCAAGGTGCACGTCAAGGTCATCGAGGGCTCGCGCTCCCGTATCCAGATCTTCGCCGGCCACGTCATCCGTCGACAGGGTGGTGGCATTCGCGAGACTTTCACCGTCCGCAAGGTCAGCTTCGGTGTCGGCGTCGAGCGCACCTTCCCGGTGCACTCCCCGAACCTGGACAAGATCGAGCTGGTCACCAAGGGCGACGTCCGTCGGGCCAAGCTCTACTACCTGCGTGAGCTGCGCGGCAAGGCCGCCAAGATCAAGGAGAAGCGCGACCGCTGAACCCAGCGCCGCTGATCCACCGCATCACCGACAGGCCGCCGTCATCCGAACCGGATGGTGGCGGCCTGTTCGTCTGTCAACCAATTCCCGCCGGAAGCCGTAGCCTGACCATGATGAACGAGCAAGAGTCCGCTGCGGGCGATCGCGATGACGCGGCCGGCGGCACAGCCCCGGAAGCAACTGCGAAGCCGAAGGCGGGTCGGCCCGGGGGACCGTGGCAGGACTGGGTGGTCACCTCCGACACCCACGCCGCGGGCGAGGCCGGCGACACCCCGGCCGACGGCGAGGATCCCGACGAACACGAACAGGCCGTCAGCCGGTGGCGGCGACAGTCGAACAAGCGGAACAAGAAGGCCAAGCGGCCCTTCTGGATCGAGCTGCCCGTTCTCGTCGTGGTGGCGTTCGCCCTGACCTTCCTCATCCAGACTTTCGTGGCCAAGGTGTACTACGTGCCGTCGGGCTCGATGGAACAGACCCTGCACGGTGTCCCGTCCGGCGGAGACCGGATCCTGGCCAGCAAGATCGTCTACGACTTCCGCGATCCCCGCCAGGGCGATGTGGTCGTCTTCAAAGGTCCTGACACCTGGGCCCCCGAGACGGCCGGGGTGGCCGGCCCCACCACCTGGTTCGGTAAGGCCATGTCCGCCCTCGGGTCGGTGGTCGGCATCGCACCGCCGAACGAGAAGGACTTCGTCAAGCGGGTGATCGCGGTCGGCGGCCAGACCGTCGCCTGCTGCGACAAAACCGGAAACGTGACGGTTGACGGCAAACCGCTCAGCGAGCCGTACATCTACGAGCCGCTGGACTTCGAACCCGGAGTCGCGGACTGCACCACCGGCGGGGACGCCTCCAGCTACGCCTCCCGCCGTTGCTTCGCGCCGTTCAAGGTGCCGGCGGGTCAACTGTTCGTGATGGGTGACCACCGGTCGGCCTCGGCCGACTCGTCCTATGAGTGCCTGGGTCTGAAACCGGCCCAGGCGGCGGCCTACGTCCAACCCGGGGGTGAGAAGGGTTGCTGGCGGCCGATTCCGGTGACGGATGTGATCGGCAAGGCCATCTTCATCGTGATGCCGCCCTCTCGTTGGCGGACCATCGGAGACCCCAACATCGATCCCCAGGCCATGGCCATCGCATCCGGCCCGACAGCGGCTCTCCCGGCGGCCGGTGGCATCCTGCTGACCCTGGGGCTCCGGGGTTCGCTGGCCATGGTGCCCAGCCGGCGTCGCCGCCGGAAGCGCCGACGACAGGAACGAAAGGCGGCCCGGACGGCATGAGTGTCGGCAGCACCCGGCCGCACCTGCGGCTGGAGAAGGAGCTGCTCCGCGGCGGCGTTACCCGGCTCGCCGCCATGGACGAAGTGGGACGCGGTGCCCTGGCCGGCCCGGTCACGGTCGGCGTGGTGGTGGTGACAGCCCGGATCGGGCGCGTTCCGGCGGGGTTGAAGGACTCCAAGCTGCTGACCCCGCTGGCCCGCGAGTCGCTGCTCCCGGCCGTGCGCCGGTGGGCCGGTGAATACGCCGTCGGCCACGCCAGCCCGGCCGAGATCGATCGCATCGGCATCATCGCCGCGCTGCGGCTGGCCGGGCGCCGGGCCCTGGCCCAACTGCCGGGGCCGGTCGACGCGGTCCTGCTGGACGGCAATCACGACTATCTGTCCGAACCCGAGCCCGTGCTGTTCGACGACGAGATCCCGCCGCTACCGCTGGAACCGGACCTGCCGACCGTCACCGGGCCGGTCTACACCCGGATCAAGGCCGACCTGACCTGCGCCGGGGTCGCCGGGGCGAGCGTGCTGGCCAAGACAGAACGGGATGGTCTGCTGCGGCGGCTGGCGGCGGACTACCCGGCGTACCTGTTCGACGTCAACAAGGGCTACGGGACCGCCGAACACGTTGCCGCACTGCGTGAACACGGTCCCAGCGAGGTGCACCGCCGCAGCTGGCGGCTGCCGGTCGCGGGCGATCTGGTCGACGAGTTCGAATCCAGCCGGTGACGGCGGAGTCGGTCGGCATCGCCGGAACCGCCCGGCGGGTCCGATGATCGGGCCGGCAACGGGCGGCGGAGTTGGACGGCGAATCCGATGCGGGGATGATGACCGCAGTAGGCAGGACCTGAGAGGAGCCCGTTCGTGAGTGCAGAGGATCTGGAGCAGTACGAGACCGAGATGGAGCTCCAGCTCTACCGGGAGTACCGCGACATCGTTGGTCAGTTCGCCTACGTGGTGGAGACCGAGCGCCGGTTCTATCTCTGCAACGCCGTCGACGTGCAGGTGCGAAATTCCGACGGCGACATGTACTTCGAGGTCCGGATGTCGGACGCCTGGGTGTGGGACATGTATCGGCCGGCTCGGTTCGTGAAGAACGTCCGGGTGGTGACGTTCAAGGACGTCAACGTCGAGGAGTTGGACAAGCCCGATCTCCGCCTGCCCGAAGGTGAGACGTTCGGCTGACGGTTTGTCCCCATATACCTGAGTTGTCCACATTCGTCTGAGGTGACTTGGTCGCCCGGCGATCGCGTCGCAGGCTGGAATCCGGTCGGGCTGTTCCGGTCCGCCGGGAGCGACGGGGTGGGCGACATGGCATCGATTGCCGGCAACGAGTTGGGCCGTAGGGGCGAAGACCTGGCCGCCGAGCACCTGGAGGGTCTGGGTCTGGTGATCCTGGCCCGGAACTGGCGGTGCAGGGAGGGCGAGCTCGACATCGTCGCCACCGACGGCCTGCGTCGGCTCGTGGTGTGCGAGGTGAAGACGCGCAGCGGCGACGGATTCGGGAGCCCGTTCGAGGCGGTCACCCGGGGCAAACGCCGCAAGCTGCGGCGGCTGGCGCACCTGTATCTGGCCGAGTGCAAGGTCCCCTGGGTGAGCGTCCGGTTCGACGTGGTCGGTGTTCTCGCTCGCCCGGGCCGGACCGTGGAGTTGTCCCACATCGTGGAGGCGTTCTGAACGCCTCAGGGCGGCGGGTCGGGCAGGCTGGGTCGCCCGCCGATCAGGTTCTCCCATCGACGTTGGACCGGGGCGAAACGCCGGTCGAAGGTGGCCGCGCGAGTGGCGGCGCGCTCCGCCCGGGCGGAACCGTAGCGGTGGCGAGCCCAGTACGAGCGGGGGCGCCCCAACCGCGTCGCGCCGACCGCGGCCACCGGCAACAGGAAGAGGCCGAACAACGCGACCCGGTACTTGCTCTTCAGGACACAGACCAGCACCAGAACGGCGTGCAGGGTGACCACCGCTACGCCGCCCAGGCGGACGGCCAGTTCGGTGGTGCCGACCTGCGTCACCCCGACCGGGCTGACGCCGACCAGCACCAGTCCCAGGCAGGCGGCGGTCAGGCTCACCATGTCGACCGACACCCGGCCTTCGTTGCTCCAGTACACGTCGGTGAGGTGCAGGAGCAGAGCGAACTCGTCCAGGACGAGGGAGGTGCCCATGCCCACCAGCAACGCGGACGTCACCGTCCAGGCGTCGGAATTCTGGGAACTCACGCCGACGAAGGCGCCGACGATGAGCAGGACCAGGCCGGGAACGGCGTGATGGACGTGTACACCGCTGCTGGTGACCTGGTTCCGGAACGGGCCCCGCCCGGCCCGGATCAACCGGGTGATGGTCCTGGTGATGGCGAAGGTCAGCACGAAGGCCAGGAAGCAGAGCATCAGCGGGAGCTTGCCCGCGGCCAGGACGTCACGCTGCCACCACCGATCCATGGGTCCAAGGATGGCAGGTGCCCGCTTCCGACGGTGCTGTGCCAGGCTGGAGCCATGACCGACGATCCTCGCAAGTCCGACCGCGCGCTGACCCGGACCGCCGCATCGATCGCCGTCGAGGCCATCGGATGGCGTTACCTGCTGGGCACTCTGGCCACCTCGGTGCCGGTCGGAACGCTGGCCGACGCGCTTCGGTTGGCCGATGTGGCTACGGCCGCGTGCGGCGACCGGGCCGACGGGCATCTTCGGCTCGACCTGCGACCGGATCGGCTCGAATTGTCGTTGCAGACCCGGAAGTCCGGGTTCGTCAGTGAGGTCGACGTCGACCTGGCCCGGTCCGTGTCGGCCGCGGTCACCGCCGCCGGCGGGGTGCCCGGCGGCGCGACCGCGGCCGAGGTGTCGCGTCCGGTGCAGATGCTGGAGATGGCCATCGATGCGATGGACATACCCGCCGTCCGCCCGTTCTGGAAGGCCGTGATGGCCTACGCCGACGAGCCGGGGTACGACGACCCGGCCGACGCGATCGTCGATCCGACCGGACAGCTGCCGGCGATCTGGTTCCAGCAGATGGACCGGCCCCGGCCCCAGCGCAACCGTGTGCACTTCGACATCACGGTGGCCCACGACGAGGCGCAGCCCAGGGTCGACGCGGCGCTCGCCGCGGGTGGCGTGCTGGTCAGCGACGCCGCGGCCCGATCGTTCTGGGTGCTGGCCGACGTCGAGGGCAACGAGGTCTGCGTGTGCACCTGGACCGATCGGGACGAGCGGGAAGCCGCCCGTCAGGTCTGAGCGGTCCGGAACCGCAGGTCGGGCCGGCCGATCGGGACGAACGCGAGCACCGGAACGGCGGCGTTGACACCGGTGAGGGGCGCTGCCAGGATCGGCCGCAGGAGGCAACCATGACGACCGCGCCACGACCATCAGTACCCATGGACGCCAAGGTCGCCACCGACTACGTCCTGAAACGGGTTCCCTCCCATCTACCTTCCTCGGTAGGTCCGACGATCGCGGCGATGGTTCGGCACGGACTGGATGCCGTTCAGGAGCTTCCGGAGGACGAGCAGCCGGCGGCCTGGACGCCGAACCTGTCCCGGCTGGCCGAGGCCTGGGCCCAGAACGGAGATCGGTTCGCCGACGAATTCGGCACCGACGCCGACGAGGCGCCGGCGATCAGGCCGACCACGCCGTCCTCGGTGGAGGCATTGCAGAGGATCGGCGTGTGCATCTGGCCGTTCTGCCCGTGACGCGGGAGCGCACCAATGGCTGACGACATCAGTTGGACGACCCGTTCCATCGACGCGGCCACCGACCTGACGAAGCAGCTGATCACCCTGGCCACCGGGGTCCTGACCTTGACGCTGGCCTTCTACAGCGCCTTCTTCCCCAAACCGGCCGACGGCCAGCTGATCGCGTCGGTCACCGAGAAACGACTGCTCGGCGGCGCCTGGTTCCTGCTGATCCTGTCGATCCTGCTGGGGATCCTCGTCCTCGGGTCGATCACGGGTTCACAGACCGAGTCGGCCGTTCTGGCCGACGACCCGAATTCGGCCACCGCGGCCCGGATCCGGGCCAAGCGCGGCCTGGCCACCGGCGTGGTGCCCATGCCGTCCGCGAGCTCGACCGGAACGAAATTGCTGGGTATCGGGCAGTGGGTGGTGTTCGTCGGCGGGCTCGTCCTGGTCGTCGCGGCTGCGTTGTCCGTGTTGTAGGACATGTCCGCGTCGAGCCGGCGGGCCCGGTCAAGGTGACGATTCCGGGTCGCGACTTTCGAGTTGGGCACGACGGGCGCTCCTTGCCTCTTGAGAACTCAGGCCAGGCCACCGGTGTGAATTCACGTCCCAGAAATCCAGCTTGGAAGTGCTTTGTGCGAGCTGCCGGTGCGACGCGGGCCGACGACGGAATTGCCTGGGGCGCACTGGATCGCGGCGTACAGCGACGAGGGCGACGCGGTCGGAGATGGGCCACGATGGCCCGCACCGGCTGTGGACCAGGTCGTTCCTTCGTCGCCGTTGGCCTGGTTCACCGCCGGCTCAAACTTGGCCCATCGCCCGCAGGTACAACTGCGCCAACGGATCTCCGACAAATATGGCCAGAATGGCGCCGGTGATCATGAACGGACCGAAGGGCAACGCACTCTTCCGAGTGCCCCGACCGGCGGCCAGGACGGCGATTCCAACGATTGCACCGAGCAGGAAGCCGCCGAAGGCACCGATAATCAGCGCGGCCCACGAGAGGTACCCGAGAATCGCGCCGAGGATGCCGGCCAACTTGACGTCGCCCATGCCCATGCCGGCGGGATGGATCACCGCGAGTAGAAGGTAGAAGGCAAACAACGCCACGCCGCCGGCTCCAGCCCGGGCCAGCGCCGACCAGTCGTGGGTCCACAGTGATGCGCCGGCCAGCAAGCCGGCAATGATCACGTAGGAGGGCAATATGATGACGTTGGGCAGCCGTCGATGGTCCAGGTCGATCATGGCCAGCGTCACGCCGACGGCGGCCAGGTATGCGTAGGCCGGCAATGCTGGAAGCAGTTGCAGGGCCGACAGTCTCAGGCACAGGCCGGCGAACAGCAGGGCAGTCGTCAGTTCCACCAGGGGATAGCGGACGCTGATCGTGGAACCGCAGTCCGCGCATCGGCCGTGGAGCAGCAGCCAGCCGAGGACCGGAATGTTGTGCCTGGCCCGAATTGGCTCCCCGCAAAGCGGGCAGTGCGACGCGGGCGCAATCAGCGATTCCTGGCGCGGCGTCCGATAGATCACCACATTCAGGAAAGACCCGATCGCCAATCCGAACAGGCCCGAAAGGACTGCCACCAGGGGCACGGTCGCCTCCGTTCCGGTTGGAGCCAACACCATAACCTGCCTGTCCGACGGTCGCTGTCGGGCAACGCATGCCAATGTGATGACGGATAGCCGATGCTCGGACTCGTTAGGAAAGCCATGCACGGCAGAAGTCGCCGCTGTGAGGACCAGGCACTAGGCTGAAAATGGCTAACAAACTCTGAAGAGTGAACACGCTAGTCATTCCGGACACTGTGTGTCACAGTTCCCGAACACGTACAGCGACTGATCCAGTGACGGAGCTGCAGACCCGTTCCGGATGGAGTCACCGTCCGGTGCTTTGGCCGTCCGGCCCCATCGACGTTTCGCGACAACTCTTCACCAGCCCGTTCCACCGTGCTGACTCACACTAAAACCGCCGAAGAAGGAGACCGTCATGCTCGCTACCGCCCGCAAGATGAGGGAAGAAGAAGAAGGCTTCACCCTCATCGAGCTCCTCATCGTCATCGTCATCCTCGGCGTGCTGTCCGCCGTGGTCGTGTTCTCCGTCGGCGGCATCACCGACCGCGGCAAGGCCGCCGCCTGCGCCGCGGACGTATCGACCGTGACCGTGGCCGGAGAGGCGTACATCGCCCAATCGCCCATCGGTGCGGTCGCTGCCACTATGGGCGACCTCCAGACGGCTGGGTTCCTGCACTCGGTCCCGACCGACGTCACGTACAAGGTCGACGCCGCCGGGAAGAACTTCACCGTGGCCGCAGGCGCAGGCTGCTGACCGCTGACGACGGGAGGACCGGTGAAATCACCCGCCCTCCCGTCGTGGTCCGCGCACTTCAAGTCCCGCCAGCACCAGCATCGAGTAGATCCGGGGAGGATTCTTCATGACGGAGCCAGACACCGCGGGACCGGCCGCGCCCTCACCGGCGCGAGCGATGGTCGATGCGCTGATCGAGGCCCTGTGGTCGGCGAAGGGCACCGACCTGCTGCTCACCGTCGGGGCATCACCCCAACTCCGGGTCCACGGCGCCTTGCACCCGGTCCACGGCTCCGCGGTACTGACCGACGAGGACACGCGGAGCCTGCTGGCCGCCATCCTCAGCGACGAGCAACTCGATCACTACGTCCCCGGGGCAGAATTCGACTTCTCCTTCTCCTGGCGCGATCTCGGCCGGATTCGCGGCAACGCCTTTCAGCAGCAGGGCCACACCGCGATCGCGCTGCGCCTGATCCCGCAGGCCGTCCCGACCATGGCCCAGCTGGGTCTCCCCTCGGTGCTGAACGAGTTCACCCGGCGGCACCAGGGCCTGGTGCTGATCACCGGTCCCACCGGCTCGGGAAAGTCGACCACCCTGGCCGCGATGATCCATCAGATCAACACCGACCGGGCGTGCCACATCATCACCATCGAGGATCCGATCGAGTACGTCCACCACCACCGCCGGTCGATCGTGAGCCAGCGTGAGGTCGGCACCGATACCGCGTCGTTCCCGGACGCACTCCGGTCTGCACTGCGCGAGGACCCGGACGTGCTCCTGGTCGGCGAAATGCGGGATCTGGAGTCGATTCGTTTCGCGCTGACCATCGCCGAGACCGGCCATCTGGTGTTCGCAACTCTGCACACGAACGACACGGCCCAGGCGCTGGCCCGGATCGTCGACGTGTTCCCGGGAGAGCAGCAGTCGCAGATCCGGGTTCAACTGGCGGCCGCCCTGTCCGGCATCGTCTACCAACGCCTGCTGCCCCGCGTCGACGGCGGCATGATCGCCGCCTACGAAGTGCTGGTGGCCAATCCGGCGGTCCGCAACCTGATCAAGGACGGCAAGAGCCACCAGCTGCGGAACTGCCTGGTAACCGGGCAGAAGGAGGGCATGATCACCTTCGAGCAGTCGCTGAGCGGTCTCGTCCAGAGTGGTCTGGTCAGCTACGCGGAGGCCGTCGCGCGCAGCCTGTACCCGAAAGATGTTGAGGCGCCTCGCCCGGCGTACGTGCAAGGGAGCGTGTTGTCGGCATGAAACTCAGTCGCCACCGGGCCCCGGCGCCGGCCGCGCCGGCTCGCGAGGCCGCGCCGGTCACGCGGGAGATCACCGACCTGTCGGTCGACCCGGCCGGCCGCCGCATCGGCGAGATGCTCGTGGCCGCCCAACTTGTCACGGCCGAGCAGATCACCACGGCGCTGACCGCACCGGCCACGAGAAGCGGCAAGCGGCTGGGCGAGGTGCTCATCCAGTTGGGCTCGCTGCAGGCCCGGGAGCTGCTCGGGGTCCTCGCCGAGCAGAAGTCATTGCCCCTGATCGATCTGCGGCGGGTCACACCCGCGCCCGACGCGATCGCGTTGCTGACCGAGGCGCAGGCGCGCGCGCTCACCGCCATCGCCATCGAGATCCGAACGGACGACGTGCTGATCGCGATCGCGGATCCATCCGAGGCGGCCATGACGGCGATTCGCGAAGCCCTCGCGCGGCCGGTCAGCTTCGGGCTCGCCGCCAGGGCCGAGATCCTCACCGCGGTGGGGAACAGCTACCGCGCACTGACCGGTCTGGATTCGCAGGTCAAGGCGTTCGAGGTCCAGGACTCCGTCCGCAAGGACAGCGCCCGCATGGACAGCGCGATCGCCAGCGACGATGCACCGGTGGTCCAGGTGGTGCAGAAGGTCATCACCCAGGGCCTGCGCGACCGCGCATCGGACATCCACATCGAGCCACAGGAGGATCGCGTCCGGGTCCGCTACCGGGTCGACGGCGCGCTGCACGACGTGCTCATGCTGCCGAAGTCGATGGGGCCGGCGGTGGTCAGTCGGATCAAGATCCTCGGCGGCATGAACATCGTCGAACGACGGCGATCCCAGGACGGCCAGATGGCCATGGAGATCGAAGGCCGTGCGGTCGACATCCGGGTGGCCACCACCGCCACGATCTGGGGCGAGAAAGTCGTCCTGCGGCTGCTGGACAAGAGCCGTCCGCTGTTCCGGCTGGCCGAGCTCGGCATGCCGGCGGACACGGCCGAGCGGTATTCCGCGCTGCTGCACTCCCCGTACGGCATGGTGATCTGCGCCGGACCGACCGGATCCGGCAAGACCACCTCGCTCTACGGTTCGCTGGGTGAGATCAACAGCCCGGACCAGAACGTGATGACCATCGAGGACCCGGTGGAGTACACCTTTCCCTCGATCAACCAGATCCAGATCAACGAGCAGGCCGGAATCACCTTCGCCGGAGGCCTGCGGTCGATCCTGCGCCAAGATCCCGACGTCATCCTGGTCGGCGAGATCCGCGATGTCGAGACCGCAAGGATCGCCGTGCAATCGGCGCTGACCGGACATTTCGTGCTGTCCTCGGTGCACGCGACGGACTCCGTCTCGGCGCTTCACCGGCTCATCGACATGGGCATCGAGACCTTCCTGGTGGCCTCGTCCATCACCGCGATCGTGGCCCAACGGTTGGTCCGACGGATCTGCCACTACTGCCGCACCGGGTATCAGCCGGCCCCGGAGGAACTCGAGTTCCTCAAGGTGGCGGGCGGGGCGGTCCCGGCCGAAGGGTTCTTCCACGGCGAAGGCTGCAACTTCTGCGCCCAGACGGGCTATCTCGAACGGATCGGGGTCTACGAGCTGCTCACCGTCACCGACTCCATCCGGGACATGATCCTGGACCGGCGCTCGCACGACGACATGCGCAAGGTGGCTCGCTGCGAGGGCATGCGGACCCTGCTGGAGGAGGCCGCCCGCTTGGTCGAGAACGGGACCACCACGGTGTCCGAGATCATGCGGTCCATCTACGCGGTGGGAGGCTGACGTGGCCCGTTTCGCCTATGTGGCAACCGACCCGGTCGGCGGCACCGTGCAGGGCATTCAGAAGGCGGACAGCCGGGAAGCGGCCGAGATCGCGTTGTTCGAAAAGCAATTCCGCGAGATACGGGTCACCGAGCAGACCAGCTTTCTGCAGCGGGACATCACCGAGCCGAAGATAAAGCGCGAAGAAGTAATGCACCTGTCGCGCCAACTCGCGGCCTTCATCCGGGCCGGCCTTCCGCTCCTGGACTCGATCTCGACGCTCGGCGAGGACGCGGGCAACAAGTCGGTCAAGAAGATGATGGCGACCATCGAGGAATTTCTTCGGCGCGGTGAGACCTTGTCCGACTGCGTGGACCGCTATCCGAAGGTCTTCCCGGACTACTACCGCGGCATCCTGCGGTCGGCCGAGCTGACCGGTCAGCTGGACACCGTGCTGGACCAGCTCGCGTCCTATCTCGAACGTGATCTGGAGGCCCGTCGGAAGATCAAGTCCGCCTCCATCTACCCGGGCATCATCCTGCTGATGTCGCTCGGCACGGTCGTCGTCCTGGCCGCGTTCGTGCTGCCGCGGTTCAAGGTGTTCTTCGCGAGCCTGGACGCGAGACTGCCGCTGCCCACCCGCATGCTGCTGGCCGTCACCGACTTCTTCGGCTCGTGGTGGTGGGCGATCCTGATCGGGCTGGGTGCCGTCCTCGCCGGATTCCTGCTGGCGTTGCAGACCGACGGGGGACGTCATCTGTGGAACAAGATCACCCTGAGCCTGCCGGTGATCGGCGATGCGGTCCAGTTCGCTCTCGTGGAGCGGTTCTGCCGGTTGATGTCCTCGATGATCGGGGCCGGTGTCAACCTGAGCGAGGCGCTGAGCGTGTCCTCGGCGTCCCTCCGGAATTTGGTCTACAACCGGGCACTGGCGGCGGTGGGTGAGCAGATGCTGGAGGGTCAGGGCCTCGCGAAGCCGTTGGCGGACACCAAACTCTTCCCGTCGACTGCGGCCCAGATGATCCGGGTCGGTGAGGAGACCGGCAGTCTGGACGTCCAACTCGAGGTCGCGGCCCGGTACTACGAGCGGGAGCTGGACTACAAGATCAAGCGGGTGACCGCGCTGTTCGAGCCGGCCGTGATCATCGCCATGGGTCTGGTCGTCGGGTTCGTCGCCCTCGCGCTGGTGTCGGCGATGTACGGGGTGTTCAACCAGGTCAAGACATGAGCCGAATTCCGGGCCCGGCCAACGGTGAGCGCGGCGAATCCCTGATCGAACTGCTGGTGGCCCTGACGCTGCTCGGCCTCGCCGTCGTCGCGATCGTGTCCGGATTGGCCACCGGCGTCGTGCTGTCCGACGTGCACCGCAAGGAGGCGACGGCCGGGGCCGAGGTTCGCAGTTTCGCCGAGATGATCGACAAGACGGTGGCCGGTGGGGGCGGCGGGTACGTCGCCTGCGCCACCACCGGGACCTACACCAGCGGGTACGTCCCACCGGCGGGCTACCTCAGCGCTGTCACGGCGGTGGCCTACTGGACCGGGACCACCTGGTCGTCCACCTGCTCCGCGCCGGACACCGGTTTGCAGAAGTTGTCGCTGAAAATCTCCAGCAATGACGGTCGCGCGTCGGAGACGTTGGATCTGATCATCCGCAAGCCGTGCGGACCCGCACCCCAGCCGGCGTGCACATGACCGCGCGGCGGAGTGCCGCCACCGACGACGGGTTCACCCTGATCGAATTGTTGGTCAGCGTTGCCATCCTGGGCCTGATCCTGCTGCCGGTCTCGAACGCCTTCATCGGCGTGCTCCGGAACGTCGACGCGACCTCGGCGCGAATGGTCGCCTCGCATTCGGCGCAGTTGAGTGCGACCTACTTCGCCCAGGACGTCGCCGGGGTGGGGGTGCACGACTACACCGCGAGCGGGGCCCCGATGGCCACGTCGGTGTTGACGAGTGGGGACGCCGGATCGACCTGTGGCGACGGCGGCACGGGCGCGACGGTGCGGTTCCTGTCCGACGCCTACGACAACACGGTCAGCCCGCCCGCCCTGCACCGAGCGGTCGTGTCCTGGGCGGTGGTGACGGTCGCCGGGGACAACCAGATGGTGCGGAGCCGATGCGTGGACGGCTCTCTCGTCTCGCAACTGACCCTCGCGCAGAACGTCGTGGGAAGCCCGGCGGTGACCTGCTCGTCGACCTGCGACGCCCTGCCGCTCCCGCAGACCGTGAGGCTCTCGTTCTCGGTCGCGCCGCCGAGCGCCGCGCTCTATGCCATCTCGCTCACCGGAGACCGGAGACAGACATGAAACGGGCCCGCAGCTGCAGTGATGACAGCGGTGCCGCCCTGATCGTGGCGCTGATCATCGTCACCGTCTTCGGCCTGATCATCGGAGCGACGCTGACGTTCGCGGACACCAGCATCCGCGCCACCGTGCAACTTCGCGATCAGGGCGCCGTCGCGTATGCCGCCGACGGAGCCACCAAGGCCGCGGTGAACAGCATCCGGAACTCCACCTTCACCGGCACATCAGGTCAGTGCTTCGGGGCGTCGGGCACGTTGAACCTCGCCGGCTTCTACGCGGCCAGGTCGGCCGCGGTGACCTGCGCACCGAGCCCGGGCTCCAGGGTGCGGGTCGCGTGCACGTCCTTGACCAACTGCAACCGTCCGGGGGCCGCCATCCTCACCCTGGGCAACATCGCCGGGGAGGATGGGCTCTACGTCAAATCGAACACCGGGGCCGGCTTGCACGTCCACGGCGTCGTCATGTCGAATTCCAACATCAACATCACCAATAGCGCGCTGGCCACCAACACCGGTGTCTACGCCCGCGGCGGAGCGGCGGGGTGTACCGGTCCGGTCACTTCCGACACGAGTCCGCCGACCGCGAAGACCTGCCAGGAATCCTCCGGGAGCGCGTTGAACGTCGATCCGAACTATGCGGCGGAGACGAGTTCCGTGCCCGTCTATCGGCCGGTCCCGGCGTGCCCCGGCGGCTCGAGCGTCACGCTGCAACCGGGCTACTACGATGATGCCGCCGCCCTCACCGCGCTGACCGGCGGGACGTGTACCAACAAGACCTGGTATTTCGCTCCGGGCAACTACTACTTCGATTTCCACAACACGGAGAACCCGGCACTCCCGACGGCCGGTGGCGACGTCTGGACGGTGAGTAACGGCAACCTGATCGCGGGCACCCCGACGGCGGCCGGTTTGCTGGCCACACCGACCATTCCCGGTGGCTGCGTCAATCCGATCGACAGTGCGACCGCTCTCGGTGTTCAGTTCATCTTCGGCAACGACAGCCAGTTGTTCATCAACAACAAGGTGAATGCCGAGTTCTGCGGGACCTACCATGCCGACCGTCCCCCGGTGGTCATGTACGGCCTCAAGACGGGCAGCGAGTCGACGTCGTCGGTCACCGGGCTCAACATGACCACGACCGTGGACGCCGGCCAGTTCACCAATGTGCCGAGAATTGGCGCGGTCGACAATTCTTCTGCGACGTGGGACGGCAAGGTCACCGCGAAGAAGGCCGTCACCGGCACGATGACAGTCGGCGGCTTCGGCCCGGCCGTTGGGTCGATACCGGCGGGTTCGACTCTGAAGTCCGCCACTCTGAGGGTGGTCCACGCATTCAGCGCCGGGGCGGCCGGCACCACGGGCGACACCCGCACCCTACTGGTCACCCCCACCGGCGGGACGGCGCTGGCGGCGGTCAGTTTGCCCGCCGTCACCAGTACCGTGACCCGGACGGACTCGGTGACGCTGCCCTTGGCGGCCTTGAACTCCCTCTCCACCCAGATCCACAACGGCACCTTCACCGGGGTGAATCTGACCTATTCCGCCACGATCGCCGAGTCCGGGACCGAGAGCGTGGACGCCATTCTGCTCGACCTCACGTACGCGGCCCCGGCCTTCCGGGCCCAGAGCGGCTGCATCACCAAAGGCCCGTACGTATCCAACTCCAGCAGCATCTGTGCCTTCATCTCCACGGCCCAATCTCCCAGCACCGTGTTCTACATCCAGGGCACGACGTATGCGCCGCTGGCCGCGTTGGACGTCTCGTTCAACAACCTCACGGAGCAGGTCTTCCGGTTCGGGGTCGTGGCCCGATCGCTGAAGATCTTCGAGACGGCCAGCCTGGCCTTCACCGGCCCGGTCATCGAGGTCCCGGACGATTCGCCTGGCATCGGCTTCGGGGTATTCCTGAGCACCTTCGTCTGCTCCGGTCTCGGGCCCTGCTCGACCTCCGGCATCCCCGACCTCACGGCCCTGGTGACCTTCGTCGACCCGGTGGCCGGGGTCACCGCCGGCCAACGGGAGGTCCACGTACTCAGCTGGGCCGGGTCCAGGTAGCAGAGCGTGCGGTGGCCCCGGGAGTTGACCGGCTCCAAGGCGGCGGTCCCTTTCTGAGTCGGCCTTTCCAGCGGCAGGTGCCGGGCGGGACGAACATCCGGATGCCCCGCGCGAACCGCGACCCCGATGTTTGGGTCCAACCGACACGGAGTATTACAGAGACATGGAATATCGACTTCTGGGACAGAGTGGTTGTGCGGTGTCTCGGCTCACGCTGGGCACCATGACCTTCGGGCGAGAGAGTGCAGAGGACGTGGCGCACGCTCAACTGGACCGATTCATGGAGGTGGGCGGCAATCTGATCGACACGGCCGACGTGTACGGAGCGGGTGCCTCGGAGGAGATCATCGGGCGGTGGCTGGCGAATCGTCCGGCATCCGTGCGGGATCAGGTGGTGCTGGCCACCAAGGGCCGGTTCCCGATGGGGGAGGGGCCGAACGATCTCGGGCTCACTCGCCGGCACCTGCAACGGGCCCTGGACGACTCATTGCGACGACTGGGGGTCGACTGTGTGGACCTCTACCAGGTGCACAGCTTCGATCCGCTCACGCCGCTGGCCGAGACTCTCGGCACCCTCGACGATTTCGTCCACCAGGGAAAGATCCGGTACGTCGGTCTGTCGAACTTCACCGGGTGGCAGGTGCAGAAGGCCGTCGCCACTGCGGCCGCGCTGGGTCTGCAGCTGCCGGTGACGTTGCAGCCGCAGTACAGTTTGCTGGTGCGCGAGCTCGAGTGGGAGATCGTGCCGTCGTGTCTGGACGCCGGGCTGGGCTTGCTGCCCTGGTCACCGCTGGGCGGTGGTTGGTTGACGGGCAAGTACACCCGCGACAACCGCCCAACCGGCGCCACTCGGCTGGGCGAGAATCCGGATCGCGGCGTCGAGGCCTACGACCGGCGCGCCGGGGCCGATCGGACGTGGGCGGTCATCGACGCGGTCCAGGCCATCGCCGACGCGCGGGGTGTGTCGATGGCACAGGTCGCGCTGGCGTGGCTGGCCGACCGTCCTGCGGTGTGCTCGGTGATTCTCGGGGCCCGGACGGTCGAACAACTGGATGACAACCTGGGCGCCGCCGACCTGCACCTGGACGAAGCGGAGACGGCGTCCCTGGACAAGGCCAGCGACCCGGTTCCGGCTGACTACCCCTACGGCGGGCCAGGAACGGATCAACGGAGCCGCAACATCGTCGGCGGTCGCTGACCGTCGAAGTGCGCGGCGCGCAGGGCTGATCCATTCGGGCGGCCGGCCGGCATTCACGGCGAGCGAGGCATTCCTCGTGTCGCCGAGTCGGCCGGCCGCTCCTGGTTCTGCGTGATGAGTTGGTCATCGGAACGTTCGACAAGAGGCGCCGCGAGCGGGCAAGCGGGCCAGAACTGGTCGACGCGATCCAGCGGACTTACTCAGCCGCATCGGGTTCGCGCCGGCCGCCGGGCGACCGATGGCCGGTCAGGACCAGGCCGGTGCGAGTCCCGCTCCGGCCGCGTGCAGCACATCGAGTTTGTGCACCACGGGTTCACGGGACGGCCGGTGGCCACCGAAAGCCACGTCGACGGCGGGGTGGATTCGCTCCTCGAACGCCCGGGCGCAGGCTTCCTCGGACTCCCAGACGTCGATGTAACGCAGACGCCCGTCCGGCTCGCGAACACACAGGTGGAGCAACTGGCCGGCCAAGGGTTCCGGTCCGAGCTCATCGATGATCCGGCGGTAGAGCGCCTCGTCGATCGGAACGTCCTGGATGTAGGCGTGGACCATGCCGAGCCTCCTGATATATTGATCCGAATAGCTTTCGGATGAATGAGGTGAGAGTACGACGCATGACTGACGAGGTCAAGCCTTCCGGACCCAAGCGCAGCTATCACGCCCCCCGGCGGATGGCGCGAGCCGCGGCGACTCGGCGGGCGGTGCTGCTCGCGTCGCGAGAGTTGTTCGTCAGCAACGGATATGTCGCGACGACCATCGCTGACATCGCCGAACGCGCGCAGGTGTCACCCGACACGATCTACGCCACGGTCGGCCGCAAACCCGCGCTGCTCCGTGAACTCGTGGAAGTCGCGATCTCGGGCACCGACCAGCCCGTGCCGGCCCAGCAACGTGACTACGTCCAGCGCATCGGCGCGGCCGATCGCGCGATCGACAAGCTCGCGATCTACGCGCAGGCCATCGCCGCCATTCAGCAGCGCATGGCTCCGGTGTTCCTGGCCCTTCGCGACGCCGCGGGCACGGACACCGACTGTGCGCATCTCTGGAGCGAGATCGGCCGGCGCCGGGCCGCCAACATGCGGCTTCTGGCCGCCGAACTGCGCGCCACCGGAGATCTGCGGAACGACCTGAGCGACGGCCAGGTCGCCGACATCATCTGGAGCATGAACGGCTCAGAATACTGGGACCTGCTCGTCCGCGAACGGGGCTGGACTCCCGATCAGTTCGCCCACTGGCTGGCCGACGCCTGGATCCGAATACTGCTCGACAGGAACTGACGCAGCGACGGCTGCGCGCATCAGCTCATGCGAGCTCGCCCGACGGCAAAGGGCTGAAGGTGATGCCCAGCAGTCGTTCGGTCGCCGACCAGAGCACCTCGGCCAGGTTGCCATCCCGACCGGCCGCCGCCGGCTGGCCGAGGACGGGGTGCCCCTTCAGGCCGCCGGGCCCGCGCGGGCCGACATAGGAATTTCCGGGGACGTCCTCGGTTGCGGCGTACAGCAACGAGAGTGACGCGGTCGGGATGTCGTTGAACAGAAACCGCAAAGCGTGGGTGATCTTGCCGGACATGGCGTGCCTGGACAGGTTCGTCGAGGCGATGCCCGGATGGGCCACGATGGCCCGGACCGGGCTGTGGGCGAGGTCGAGTCGTCGCTGCAGTTCCAGGCCCAGGAGTGTGATGGCCAGCTTGGAATCTCGGTAGGCGTCGGACTTCTTGTACGGTCGTGCCGTCCCGGCGAGATCATCGAGATGGATCTTGCCCATCCGGTGGAGCTGGGACCCGACGAACACCACCCGGTCGGTGATGTGCGGCAGCAGGAGGTTGGTCAGAGCGAATGGGCCGAGGTAGTTCGTGGCCGCCTGTGACTCGTAGCCGTCCGCCGTGACCGCAAAGGGCACCTCCATGATCCCCGCATTGTTGACGAGTACATCGATGTCCCCGGTCCACTCCGAGGCGAATCGATTCACCGAATTCAGGTCGGCGACGTCCAACTCCCGAACGTCGGTCCGGCCGGCGATCGATTCAGCGGCCTCCCGACCCTTGGCCAATGAGCGCACCGCCAGTACAACGCGGACGCCGGCTGCCGCCAGTTCGGTCGCCGTGCGAAGCCCGAGCCCGGACGAGGCCCCGGTGACCACAACGGTCCGCCCGCTGAGGTTGTGCATGTCCGATCGGTTCCACCTGCTCATGTCTACTTCCTTTCGGCGGCAACGCTCGCAACCGCTTTCGACTGCCGTGTGCCCGGTCTCGCCGGGCCTGTGTTGGTAGTCAAGGGCCGCTCCCATTCCGCAGCAAGGACCCGTTGAAGCACTGATCGGTAAGTCCTGGATAACGTGCCCGCACTGGCTACAGTCGAGGTGGGGCCCGCTGATCGCCGGCGGCCCACTGCGGATGGGCAGGGGTGACCGGGATGGATCGTGGAGCACTGAGCGACTTTCTTCGCTCCCGTCGTCAGGCGCTGCAGCCGGAAGATGTCGGGATTTCGCGGGGGCCGCGGCGACGGACCGCAGGTCTGCGCCGTGAAGAGGTCGCCGCACTCGCCCAGATGTCGCCGGACTATTACGCCCGCCTGGAGAGAGGGACGGGCCCGCAGCCGTCCGAACAGATGGCGGCGGCCATCGCCCGCGGTCTGCGTCTCACGCTGGCCGAGCGGGACCACCTGTTCCTGCTCATCGGTCACGGAGTGGAGCGACGGGTCGCGCGCGGCGACCATGTCAGTCCCGGGTTGATGAGGGTCCTGGACCGGCTGGACGACACGCCGGCGCAGGTGATGGGCGCCATCGGCGAGACCCTGGCCCAGACCCGTGTCGCACGAGCATTGTTCGGCGACCAGACTCGTTTCACGGGTCCGGCCCGTTCCGCCGTCTACCGCTGGTTCACCGACCCGGCCGAGCGCCAGGTGTATGTCGTCGACGATCACGAGTTGCACGGCCGCACGTATACCTCGAAGCTGCGTCAGGCCGTCGCGGAATCCGGCCCCAGATCGCTCGCCGCGACAATGGTCGCCGAGCTGAAGGCGGGCAGCCCGGAGTTCGCCTCGTTGTGGGCCGACCAGGAGGTGGGGCTCAGCTATTCGAGCGAGAAACGGTTGGAGCACCACGAGGTCGGGCGGCTGGACCTGTATTGCCAGACGTTGCTGGACCCGGACCAGGGTCAGACCCTGCTCATATTCACCGCGACGCCAGGCAGTGAGAGCGCCAGCAAGCTCGCCCTGCTCTCCGTTGTCGCCGCCTCGATCTGACCCATCGGCCCGGATGCGATGATTGCACCATGTTCGTCCTCGTGGTGCGGTTCGATCTTCCCGACGCGGCTGCGGCCGAGGCGTTCGACGGCCTGGTGCGCGCTGCGGTACCGGACATCCTGGCCTCCGAGCCGGGAACTCTGACGTACGTCCCTCACGCGGTCCTCGACGAGCCGCTGGCCCGGGTCTTCTACGAGGTGTACCGGGACAAGGCGGCCCACGCCGCCCACGAGGACCGGCCGGCGACGGCTGCGTTCCTGGCCCGGGTGCGCGAGCTCCAGCCCGTCATCCGGGTCGAGGCGATGACGCCGAGGTGATCAACGGCAGCTACTGAGCGATGCGGTCGAAGTCCACGAAGAAGTCGCCCGCCGCGGGGTCGAGGTAGATGAGGCGGCTGGTGTTCGCGAGGCGTTTGCCGGTGGCACCGGACACCAACGGCATCGAGATGCCGATCCTGCGGTTCGCCCTGAGCGTATGGCCCAGAACCTCGCCTCCCAGGACTTCGACCTGACCGATGCGCAGATGACGGAGATTGCCGGCCGGGACACCGGGGAGTCACAGTTCTTCGACCATCACGACCCACAGGGGGTGCGTCAGCTGGGCTGCGGCCGGATCGGCTGACCTGGCCGAGCCGCGGCCGCCGGGCGCACTCGGTGAACCTCGGTGAGCAAGGTCGGTCGGGCAACATCGGTAGCAGCGGGACGTGGGCGGCCCTGGACCGCGGCAATGGATCTTGATGGTCGAACCGGACCGCCGAAGGTCCCAGTTCATTTCCGACTTTGGCCCCTACGGGGGCGGAGCTGGGAGCTGCTGCCATGACAGCTACAGGGGACAGGCAGACAGACGGGAGATCGTCATGAGCGTGAAGACTGATCCTCCGTGATCGAGGCGGGCGCCACCGCAATGTCCAAGTGGTGGGCCACCGCCGGGGCGGGCGCCGTGGCTGTGGCCTGGGGATAGGTCAGGGCGAAATGGCCCACGGACCCACAAGCCCAGCACGTAGCCCTGTGGGTTGCCGGCATCGTGTCCGCGACCATCATTCTGGCGATCGGATACCTTCTCGCATCCGACGTTCAGGCGCGTGCGCGCGCCTCTGTTGCGACCATCAACGCGCGCGCCGCGATCGCCACCGCCATGCTCACCCGCACCCCGTCCGCCGCCCGGACGGACCATCCGTCCAGCCGCGAGAGCGTGAAGGATGGTGCCGGCAAACAGGTTCCGTCAGGGGACGGCCACCAGGTCATCGTCTTCGGCGTCAGCCCCGACCTGTAGGTACTCACCGACTGCCGGGTGCGCGTTCACCGCCCGCCCATTTCTGAGAGTGGGAAACAAGGATGTCTGGAGTCGCGTGTGCCGCCGGGTTCGACGACGGCTTTCTCGGCCTACCGGCCCCCATGCCCACCCCAGCGGCGCCCACGGTGCGCCTGGACTACCTGCATTTCACCGTTCTGTTCCGTACCGACCGAAGGCTGGCTGCCGTGACCGGAGTCAACGTCCACGGCGGCCTGCTGATCGAGATCGAGCGGAAGGAGGACGTCTGGCTGCTGGACCCGCGCGTTCCGGCGGAGCAGCAGGCCGGCCCGGAGTTGTACGTGCGGAACGACTTCGACCGCGGCCATATGGTGCGGCGGCGTGACCCCGGGTGGGGGAGCACGGCCGACGCGCTGGCCGCCAACAACGACACATTCCACTACACGAACGCCGCACCCCAGGCATCGCAACTGAATCAGTCGCCGGAACTGTGGGCCGGCCTCGAGGACTATCTCCTGGTGCACGCCGCCACCTATGAGCAGCGGCTGTCGGTGTTCACCGGCCCCGTACTCGCGGCCGATGATCCGGCCTATCGAGGTGTGCGGGTGCCGCTGCGCTTCTGGAAGATCGCCGCCTGGCTGCAGGGCGACCACCTGGCCACGGCCGGGTACGTGCTGGACCAGACCGAGATGGTCGGCCCGATCCTGGCCGCGGAAGCCGGGCGGGAGGGGGCGCCGCCCCCGATCGGGGCGTTCAGGACGTTCCAGGTGCCGATACTGGACATCGCCGACCTGGCCGGTTCGGCGATGCCGGACCTGATCGCGGCTGATGTGCTGGTTGCTCCGCCTGTGCGGGCCGAAGGCGCGGCCAGGGCCTGGATCCCATTGCATCAGCAATCCGACATGATGCTCAGCTGACATGCCACCACCGCTCCCGCGCAGGGCCTACCGACCGCGGCCCCACCCGGCCGGGCCAGCCCCTCAGCGGGACTGCTCAGCCCGAGAGATAGCCCGAGATCAGCAGCCGCCAGGTCACCGGTCCGACAACACCGTCAACCGTGACGTTCAGATGCCCGAAGTCATTCGCGGCAACGGTTTGGAAAGCGGTGACCCAGGACCGGGTCCTGCTCCCGAAGACGCCATCGACGACCAGCACCGGCGGCCATTCGCGGCCGCCGCGGAAATTCGCCTGGTCCTGTACGGCCTTCACGGCCGAGCCCACACTGCCGTAGCGCACCGTGATGATCACCGACCGCCAGGTCCGGGGCCCGACAATTCCGTCGACCACCAAACCGTGGGCGCTCTGGAAGCTGCGCACAGCCGCGTCCGTCCTGGGGCCGAAGATGCCGTCGACCGCCAGCGTCGCGCCTCGAGCGTCGAGCAGGTACTGCAGTGTGCGAACGGGTTGTCCGACGCTGCCCCGTCGGACAACCGGCCACGCCGGCAGCGGGGCCGGTGTGTCGTCTCCACCGGAGGCGTTCGGCATACCCGCTGCCTGAGCCATCGTCACAACCGCCGGCCCAGGTCCCGCGGGTGCGGAACTGGCCGCGGCGCTGGGCACGGCGAACACCAGACCCACGGCCAAGGCGAGAACCCCGAAGAGTGTGCGAATCCTGATCTTCATGACCACGCCTCCGCGTCCTGAGGCGGCGGACCGCTCCGTCCCGGCTGGCGGAAAGGCCGTGCGCCGATAGGAGTCAGGCTTAGCGGGAGCTCTTGCGGCGGACCAGAGCCGAAAGTCCCGACTCGTGCCCTCAGTCCGTCACGACCAACCGGCGTCGACGACCCAGTTCTGGCCGGTGCACATCCCGCTGTCGGCGGCGCCGAGCCAGAGCACCAGACGAGCGACATCGGCCGGTATCAGCCGACCGGGCAGGCACTGGGATTCATCCAGAATGCGTTCTGTTTGTTCGGTGACGCGTTCCCGCAGCTGGCGTACGGTCATGACCCATCCGGGGATCACGCAATTGACCCGAATGCGGGCCGGGCCGAGTTCACGGGCCAGAGTTCGAGTGAGACCCTCGACCGCGGCCTTGGCCGCGATGTAGGCCGGCATGCCGGTGAACGGTGCGTGAGCGGCGACGGAGCCGAGATTGATGATCGACCCCACTCCGATCTCCCGCATGCCCGGTGCCACAGCTTGGATGGCGAACAAATGGTGGCTCAAGTTCACGGCCAGCAGGTCCGACCATTTGGACGGGTCGATCACGGTGCTGTCATGTCGCTCGTCGTTCGCCGCGTTGTTCACCAGTACCGAGATGGGGCCGATGACGGCGGCGATATCGGCCAGGACCTCCTGGTAGGCCGAGGCCATCCGGACGTCGGCGTGGCGATACAGCGGCCGGCGCAAACCGAGCTGCTCCAGTCGGTCGGCCAGGGCGACCGCTGCGGCGTCGTCGACGTCCGCGAACGCGACCACCGAGCCCTGCCGAGCGAATTGCTCGACAAACTCCGCACCCAGGCCGGATGCGCCGCCGGATACGAATACGACCTGCCCGACCAGACTGGGGTACGAGGCGAAATCGCCGAGCGGAGGCCGCGCGATGCCGGAATTCGGTCCGGTCAGATGCTCCACGGCAGCAACACCCCTCTTCCGACGACGCCTGAGGCCAGGTCCGCATATGCCTGATTGACCTCGTCGAGTCGATATCGCTGTCCCAGCAGGAGATCAAGGGGCAATCGACCCGCTCGGTAGAGGTCGAACAGGCGAGGAAGATCAACGACCGGATTGCTCGAACCGTAAAGGCTCCCCACCACACGCTTCTCGCGCTGGACCAACTGGTTCAGCGGGACCGGCACCACTGCATCCTGATGCCCGAGCCCCACCGCAACCATCGTGCCGCGCGGGCGCAAACAGGCGAACGCGGCGGCCAGGGTGTCCCCACGGCCGACGGCTTCGATCGCGAAGTCCAGGCCCTCTGGGACCAGCGAGGCCAGTTCTGGCCCGACGTCTGATTCACCGGCATTGATCACGGCCGTGGCACCCAGCGTCCGGGCGGCGGCGAGCCGGTCTGCGACCACGTCGACAACGATGATGGGGTTGGCCCCGCTGAGCTTCGCACCCATGACCGCGGAGAGCCCGACTCCACCTGCGCCGAAGATCGCGATCGAACGGCCGGCGCAGGCACCGATCACGTTGAGCACGGCGCCGACACCGGTGATCACCGCGCACCCGGCAATGGCCGCGATCTCGGACGGGATGTCGTCCGGGACGGCCACGACGGCGCGTTCGGACACGACTGCGTACTGGGCGAAGCACGAGACGCCCAGCAGGTGGTGGATGGTCGATCCTCCACCGTGCAGGCGGCTGGTGCCGTCGAGCAGTCCGCCGAACCGCGACTGGACGACCGCTCGCTCGCACATGGCCGGATATCCGGTGACGCAGAAATGGCACTCCCCGCAACGTGGCCGCCATGTCATGCACACCCGTTGGCCGGCTTCGAAACGGGTTACGCCCGGGCCGACCGACTCGATCCGTCCCGCACCCTCGTGACCGACCACGGCCGGCAGCAGGCAGCTCAGATCACCGGAGATGTAGTGCTGGTCGGTGTGGCAGATGCCGGCCGCCTCGACCTTGACCAAGACCTCCCCCGGCCCGGGTGGATCCAGTTCCACGTCCTGGATCGTCAATTTGCTCTTGGCCTGATGCAGCACTGCTGCCAGCATTCGGTGACCTCCCTGATCGTCGATGATGCTTCGGAAGTTGCGGCACGGGTTGACCCCGGATGCCCGCCGGGGAGCGGATCATCTCAGCGTTGTACTGCCTCGGCATCGGTGAGAAGAGCCAGATCACCGTCACGCGGCAGACCCTCCCAATCTCCGGGTGAGAGGCACACGAACGCCGCGTTCCGAACGGCGGCCAGCAATCTCGTCGGCACATCGGCACCCAGAAGGAATTGGTGGAGGTATCCGGCGACGAAAGCGTCGCCGGCTCCGACGGTGTCGACCACGGTGACCGAAATGGCGGGTTGGTCGTACAAGCGGTCGTCGATCACAGCAGTGCAGCCTTGTTCGCCGCGCTTGACCACGACCTGGCCGGCGCCCAGATCAGCCAGTCGGCGCGCCAGGTCCGCGGCTGGGCCCGGACCTACGAGCATGGCCGCCTCGTCCTCACCGGCGAACACGATGTCGGCCTGCGCGGCCAATTCCCGGCAGGCTGCGGTCGCCGTCTCCGGCGACCACAGGGCTCGCCGATAGTTGACATCGAACGAGACAACGGTGCCGGACGCCCGGGCGGCGCGAACCGCCTCGGCCACGGTGCCGGCGGCGGAGGTCGAGAGGGCCGGTGTGATTCCGGAGATGTGCAGTACCCGGGAGGATTCGACGAGTCCGGTCGGGAGGTCACCGGGTCGTAATCGCGAGCCCGCGCTACCGGATCGGTAGTACCAAACCCGTTGATTGAGTGGGGTTCGCCGCTCCTTGATCATCAATCCGGTAGGTGCATTTGCATCCCGGACGGCATGCACGCGCAGGCCCTCCGCAGTGAGCTCGCGGACGATCAGATCGCCCAAGCTGTCATTGCCCACCCGACCGACCCACGCGGCCGAGGTGCCCAGCCGCTGCAGCCCGATCGCCACGTTGCTCTCGGCCCCGCCGATCCCGAGCCTGAGCAAAGGTGTGTGAAACAGCGCGCCCGTGGTCTCGGGGGCCATCAGAGCCATGGTCTCGCCCACGGTGACAACGTCGGACATGCGAAGGTCGAGCAAGGGGCACACCTCATCCATTCCGGTCAGGTCCAATTCAGGCGAAGAAGTCTCGGTCCTCCGGCAGGAGGTAACGCGCGGCCGCTTCGGGTACCAGGGTGACGCCGAGTCCGGGACGGTCCCAGACCGTCACGTGACCATCGCGCACTATGGGGTTGGGTAGCCCGTCCACGATGTCGTACCACCAGGCGGGCTGAGCCACGGGATACTCGAAGGCGATGAAGTTGTCGGGCATGGTTGCGCCGACCTGCACCTGTGCGGCCAGTCCGATGAGGCCGTCCCAGACGCCGTGGGGCGCTACCGACACACCGTGCAGGTGGGCGTATTCAGCGATCCATTTGAGCTCGGCCAGACCGCCGACGTCGGCCGGATCCGGACCGATCACCCGGACCGCTCGCTGCTCGAGCAGTTCGCGGAAGCCCTGGCGCAGGTAGAGCTGCTCACCGGTGTGGATCGGCGTGCTGGTGCTCGTCGTGACATCGCGGTAGCCCGCGACGTCGTTCCAGGGCGTGTAGTCACCCGACAGCAGGTCCTCCAGCCACAGCAGGTTGAGATGCTCCACTCGACTCGCAAAGCGGATGGCGTCGGAGACGGTCCACCCGGGACCGCAGTCCAGGGCCAGGCCGATGCCGTCACCGAGCTCGGCTTTCATGGCCTCGACGCAGGCCACCGCGTGGTCGAGCCCGCGTTCGGTGAGCAACCCGCCGTCCGGGTGCGGGGGTCCGGTGCGAGGGTCGCCGTAGAAGAAGCCGGGCGTGGCGGCGGCCATCGGGCCATGGAAGGCTATGCCCTCCTTGACGATGGTGAAGCCTTCCGGTGCATCGCGGTAGAAGCGCGCGGCCTGCGCGTAGTCCTCTGGCCGCTGACCGGTCATGGGTGCGCGCACGCCGCCGTTGTAGACGCGCACCCGGTCGCGCACCTTTCCGCCGAGGAGCTTGTACACCGGCACACCGGCCGCCTTGCCGGCGATGTCCCACAGCGCCATCTCGATCGCGCTGACCGCGCTGCCCCAGGGTTTGGTCCCTCCGAGACGGCGGATCCGTTGCATCACGCGTTCGACATCCGTGGGGTCCGATCCCAGAAGGTACGGCCCGAAGTGCAGGACCACCGGCTTGAGCCACGGCTTGTACGCCTCGACCTGCCCGTAACCGTCGATACCCTCATCGGTCGTCACCCGAATCGTCGGGTGCTGCCCGATGACCGCGCAGCGCAGTCCGGTGATCTTCATGTGGTGCCGGCATTCCGGGAGCGGGCGGGCGTCGTCATCGGCTCGGGACCCGTTCGAGTGCAGCCGCGTGAAGCCGTGCCCGCCGAGTGATCTCGGACCAGTCACCGCGGTCGATGAGCGGCCGAGGACACAGCTCGCCTCCGACACCGACGGCCCAGGCCCCGGCCTCGAACCAGGCCGCCAGGTTGTTCGAGTCGACGCCGCCGGTCGGTACCGCGCGGAGTTCGGGAAAGGGGCCACGCAGAGCGGACAGGAATGCCGGGCCGCCCAGATTGCCGGGAAAGATCTTGACCGCGTCGGCCCGGTGCTCGCCCGCGAGCAGTACTTCGCTCGGAGTGAGTACGCCCATGAGCGTCGTCAGGCCGGTCTCGGTCATGGCCGAGGCGAGGAGCGGGCGGACACCCGGACTGACCAGGAATTCCGCTCCGGCGTCGGCCGCCTCTTCGACCTGGGGCAGCGCGGTCAGAGTCCCGGCACCGACCACGACCTCGGACCCGAACTCACGTCGGAGCGCTTTCACCGCCGAGGCCGCATCCGGCGTGGTGTAGGTGATCTCGATCGCCCCGACTCCGCCGGCCACCACGGCGACGGCACACCGCAGCGCGCTGTCGGCGCTTCCAGCGCGGATGACCGCGACAATTCCGTGGTCGTGGATGCGGTCCAGCACCTGCGCACGCTGCGCTGCGCCGGGTCGGTCCTGACGGGAGCCGTTCTGCGCGTTCACGTCAGCACCGCGCGCACGAAGCGGACCGGGGACGGGCAGGTTTCCGACACCGAAGCCGGATCACCCTCGGCCCGGCCGAACGTGGCCGTCATGCGGGACCCGATTCGTCGGGGTAGCGCAGACCGATCTGCGCCCTGGCGTCGTCGAGGGTCGCCATGATCGAGCACGTCTCCTCCAGTGACATGACGTCACTGCCGAGCTTTCCTTCCAGGACGCCTCGGGCAACCTCGTCGGCCTGGAACCGGTATCCGGTGCCCTCCAGGGCGGATTCGTGCCTTTCGGTGTGGCCGTCGCGATCGGTCACGGTGAAGGAACTCGGGTGCAGCCAACTGCGGTCAATCTCCAGCCGGGCTGCGTCTCCGGCGATGAGGGCCCGGTTGGACAACCACGCCTGCATGCTGCTGGTGGTTGTCGCGCGGCGTCCGTCGCGATGATCGAGGACCACCGTTGTCTGGGCGTCGACACCCGTGTCGGTGAAGGTGGCGCTGGCCGAGACCGCCTCGGGAGTCCCGAGGACCATCGAGGCGAACGAGATCGGGTAGACGGCAAGGTCGAGCAACGCCCCACCGCCCAGCGCGCGATCGAACATCCGGTGAGCTGGGTTGTGGGCGAAGAAGACACCGTGCTCGGCGGTGACCGCGCGGATGTCTCCCAGCCGGCCCGCCTTGAGCAGCCTGCGGATCTGCGCCATGTGAGGCAGAAACCTGGTCCACATCGCTTCCATCAGGAATGTCCTTCGGGACCGGGCCCGTTCCACCAGATCCCGGGCCTGCGCCGCGGTCACCGTGAAGGGCTTCTCCAGCAGAACGGCCTTGCCGGCGTCGATGGCCGCGGTCGCGACCACGTGGTGGAGGGTGTGTGGCACCGCGATGTACACCGCATCCACGTCGCTACGCCCGAACATCTCGTGCAGATCGCTGTGCCAGTCCGGCGCCCCGACGCGGGCCGCGAATGCCTGACCGCGTTCCGGGCTACGGGAGTGGACAGCGACCAGTTCGTGTCGCTCCGAGAGATGCAGATCCAGTCCGAACCTGGCCGCGACGTTGCCCGTGCCGACCAGAGCCCACCGCAGCCGGGGCCCCGCCGGCGTCATCCGAGCCACGTCTGCGGTGCGGGGCAGGCCTGCTCCAGCTCCGCCCACAGCGATTCCGGCACGATTGTGGTTGCCAGGTCCAACGTCTCGGCCAGGCGCTCCGGCCGCGTGATTCCAACCACGGTGCTGTCGATCCGCGGGTCGAGCAGCGAGAACTGCAGAGCCGCCGCGGCCAGCGGCACACCGGCCCGTTCACAGGCCAGCTGCATCCGCGCGGCACCCTCGCGGATGGCGTCCGACGCTTCCCGGTAGGCATACCTCGGGGCCGCCTTGGGGCCTTTCACCAGCAGCCCACCGCCGAACGGGGCCGCATTCAACACCGCGACACCACGCTCGGCGCAGTCATCGAACAACGGTCCGGCGGATCGGTCCAGCAGGGTCCAGCGGTTGTGCGAGAGAGCCGCCCCGAACACATCGGTGGCCACGAACTTGCGGAGCAGCCCGATCGGACCGCCGGCCACTCCGAGTCGGCCGATGCGGCCTTCTTCCTGGAGGGCGATCAGCGCCTCCACCGGCCCCCGCGGACCCATGGCCTGCTCGAAGGTGATCCGCTCTGGATCATGCAGGAAGACCAGGGGAAAGGTGTCCAGCCCCAATCGCTCGGAACTCTCGTCCAGGGAGCGCCGCACCCTGTCCCCCGAGAAGTCACCAGAGGCGTCCGGATCCACCTTGGTCGTCAGCAACAGGTCGTCGGGCAATCCGCCGAGATCCCGCAGCGCAGCACCGATGCGGCGTTCGCTCTCGCCGGCGCCGTAGCTGTTCGAGGTGTCGACGAATCGGATGGGCCCGGCCAGGACGGCGCGCAGGGTGACCGCGGCCTGCTCGGCGTCCACTCCGTAACCGTAGATGCGCGGAATGCTCCCGAGCGCACTCGTGCCGATGGCCAGCCGCGGAGCGGACAGCCCCGTCCGGCCGAGCGAACGGCGGCCCAGAACGTCGTCGATGGTGAGAGTACCGATGGTCATGAAGTTCCTTCTGTGCGGTAAGACAACGGGTAGGGGCCTCAATCGGCGAGGAGCAGACGCCCGTCGACGCGTCTGGGCAGCTGGCCGCCGGTGGGCCGGTCCCTCAGCTCATCGGGCAACAGCGCGTCCGGAACGTCCTGAAAGCTGATGGGGCGTAACCACCTTCTGATCGAGGTGGCTCCCACGCTGGTGTGCAACGGATTGGTGGTGGCCGGGTAGGGACCGCCGTGGTGCATGGCCCAGGAGACCGCCACCCCGGTCGGGTAGCCGTTCCACACCACTCGGCCCACTGAGTCCTGGAGCATCCGCAGGATCCGCGCGGCGACCGGCCGGTCAGCGTCATCGGCGTGCACCGTGCCGGTCAGGGCCGGGCCGAAACGCGCCAGAAGGGCCAGGAGGTCATCGTCCGATCCGTACTCGACCAGCACCAGGACGGGGCCGAAACACTCATCCAGGACCGGACCGTCGAGCCCTCGTGCGTCAGCGCGCAGCAGGAGTGGGGTGCCCCACCAGCCGCGTTCCTTGCCGCCGCCCCCCTCGGCCAGAACCTGAACTCCAGGGTGTTCCCGCAATGCCACCGACCCGCCAGCGAACGCATTCCGCGTCCGCTCGCTGAGCATGACACCGGCCGGCAGCTGTTCGACCGCCCCCACCAGGGCGTCGCGCAGAGCGTCCCCATCGGACGACGCGGGGATCAGCGCCACGCCCGGCTTGGTGCAGAACTGGCCCACTCCGAGGGTGAACGAAGCGGCGAGCCCCTGGCCGATCGACTCACCGCGAGACCGGGCCGCCTCGCGGCACACCATCACCGGGTTGAGTGCGCCGAGTTCGCCGTAGAACGGGATCGGGGTGGGTCGCGCGCCCGCGACGTCGAACAGTTCGCGGCCCACGCTCAGCGAACCGGTGAAACCAACGGCTCGAATCGACGGGTGTCGCACGAGGTCGCCGGCCGCCCGCCGGCCATAGATCACCGACACGACGTCCGATTCCACCCCCGCCGCGCGTGCGCCTTCGGCCAGCGCCTCCTGGGAACGCACAGACGTCAACGGGTGCGCGTCATGCACTTTGGCCACCACCGGACATCCGGCGGCCAGAGCCGAGGCCGTGTCGCCACCGGGAACCGAGAAGGCAAAGGGAAAATTGCTCGCACCGAAAACCGCGACGGGCCCGAGCGGGGTGAGCATGCGTCGCAGATCTGGACGCGGCCCCATGGGTGTGTCACCTGCGTGGTCGATGGTCGCTTCGAGATACCCGCCGTCCTCGAGTACGTCGGCGAAAAGGTCCAGCTGCCAACGAGTACGAGTCAGTTCACCGCCAAGCCGGACCGGTCCCAGTCCGGTTTCCCGGTCCGCAATGGCGACCAGATCGTCGCGGTGCCGCTCCAACGAGCGGCCCATGGACCGCAGCATTTCGGCCCGGCCCGACCTACTCAGTTCGGCCAACTCCCGGGTGGCTGCGGCCGCGGCCGCGGTGATCCGCTCCAGGTCGGCGGAAGTGGTCTCGGCATCCAGCTCAGCGGCGGTCTGGCCGGTTCGCGGGTCCACGCTGGGAATCATGACGCCTCCGCACCGACGAATCCGCGGACCACCGGGTTGGTGAGCGAACCGACCCCGGGGATCTCGATGGTGACGACATCTCCGTGCTGCAGTGAGAACGGTGCCGCCGGGACCAGGCAGGTCCCCGTGGAGAGCACCGCGCCGTCCGGGTGAACATCACCGCGGAACAGGTAGCCGACCAGGTCGTCGATGCGCCGGTGCAGTGCCGACGTGTTCGCCTCCCCGGTCCAGGTCGTCACACCGTCCCGCTGAATGTCCAGGTGAATGGAAAGTCGGTACGGGTCAGGCACTTCCCACCAGGGTGTCACCCAGGGGCCGAGGCCGCACGCTCCGGAAAACACCTTGGCCTGCGGGAGGTAGAGCGGGTTCTCCCCTTCGATACTTCGCGAAGACACGTCGTTGCAGATGGTCCAGCCGACGATCTCGCCGTACCGGTTGACCACTGCCGCCAGTTCCGGCTCCGGCACGTCGAGCGTTGAATCGACTCGCACCCCGATCGGGGCGCCCGGTCCGGACGCACGCCAGGCCACCGATTTGAAGAACAGCTCCGGCCGCTCGGCGTCGTAGACCAGCGCGTAGACGTCGGCCGCCCGGTCGCTCTCCTCGATCCGGGCCGCCCGCGACGTTTCGTAGGTGACTCCGCACGCCCACACCTCGGTGCGGCCGTCGACCGGTGCCAGCAGCGCGACATCGTCGATCGCCACGCCGTCGATGCCCGGTGACGAGGTCAGCCGTTCCCGTAGCTCGGTCGCCGTCAGCTGCCACAGGTGGGCGAGCGACGGAGCGTCCCGGATCGGCCGGATCAGCCCATCAGAGAGCACGCCGACCTCCGGCGCGGCGTCCGGGCGTCGGAACCGAACGATGTTCACGGGGTCCTCCACGTTGTTGAGATCGTCGGGATGTTCGTCATCCGCTGAAGCCTTCAAGGGCGGCAGCACGGAGATGATCCATGTCGAACTCGATACCCAGACCAGGGCCATGGGGCAGTTCGAGTGAGCCGCCGGGGTTGCGTAGCGGGGTGGTGAGCAGCTCGTTGTAGACCGCCAGGTCGAAGCTGCTGGACTCGAGCCGGTAGAAGTTGGGGACCGTGGCCATGACGTGGGCACCGGCCACCAGATTGACCGGGCCAGCGGCATCGTGCGGTGAGATCGGGACGTAGTAAGCCTCGGCCAGGGTGGCGATCTTCTTCAGCTCGCTGATGCCGCCGGTCCAGGTGACGTCCGGCATGACGAAATCGGCCACGCCCGCCTGCAGAACGGGGACGAAGTCCCATCTTGTGTGCAGCCGCTCGCCGACCGCGATCGGCACCGTCACCTGATCTCGCACCTGCTGCAGAGCGGCCAGGCTCTCCGGTGGCACCGGTTCCTCGAACCAGTGCAGATCAGCGGCCTCGTGCAGCGAACGGGCCAGACGGATGGCGGTCGGTACATCGAACCGGGCATGGGCATCGACCAGCAGTTCGACGTCCGGGCCGGCCGCCTCACGGATTCTGGTCGCCGTCTCCACGGCCTGCCGCTCCAGATTCCGGGACAACGACCCGTCCAGATACCCGTCGTTGTCCGGTGACACACCCGGTGGATGGGGGAATGGATCGAACTTGATCGCGGTGTGCCCGGAGTCGGTAATCCGGCCGATCTCGTCGGCCAGACCCCCCGGGGTGGCAAAGCGGCTCTGATCGGGATGTGTGTACAGGAGTAGGCGGTCACGGACGCGCCCGCCGAGCAGATCGTGAATCGGCAGGCCAAGGGCCTTGCCCCGGATGTCCCACAAGGCAATGTCGATGGCACTGGTCAGGTGGGTTGCCGCGCCGCGGCTGCCCAGGTACGTGAAGGCTCGGAACAATCGATGCCAGGTCTGCTCGATCCGCCCCGGGTCGGAGCCGACGAGCAGGTCCTGGACTTCGCGCACCATGCGGGCCACGGTTCGGTTGGCCACCCTCGTCGTGGTGGTGACCTCACCCCATCCGCTCAGGCCCTCGTCGGTGCGGACCTCGACGAACAGGAACTCGCCCCAGTACGACACCGGCGACCGGATCAGCCAGGGCACCACTTCACGGATCCTCATGACGCGCCGGCCCCGCCGCCCACGGCCGAGCCCTGTTGCTCCGCTCCGCTCGGCACTGGGGCGGGCCGGTTCCCGTCGTCCGGCGCGCGGTCGTCGTGCTCCCGCGTCCGGCGCCACTGGTCGTATTCGGGGCGCGCTCCATCGGTCAGCGGGTAGTAGCGACGCAGGTCACCCCCCTCCGACAGTCGCATCCGGGAAAAGTCCTCCCATTCGGCGTGCACGCTCGCTGCGGCCAGCAGTTGCGGAGCCAGTGCGATCGGGACCACCACCGCCCCGTCGTCATCGGCGATGATGATGTCACCGGGGACGACAACGGTGTTCCCGCAGGCGATCGGGACGTTCACCGCGGTGGGGAAAATGTCGGTCTGCGAGTGGAAGTTGGGCGTCACACCTTTGAGCCACAATCCCAGTCCGAGGTCCTTCACGCGCCCGAAGTCACGGATGCATCCGTCGATGACCACTCCCGCCCCGCCGAGTCCGCTGAAGTAGGTCAGCATCATCTCGCCGAACACCCCGCTGGTCATGCTGCCGCGTGCGTCGACCACCACGACATCTCCCGGCTGGGCGTGATACAGGACGTGCCGATGCAGCTGCTTCTCCGGCTCCGCGTACTCGTCGACCTCATACAGGTCCTCACGCTTGGGCATGAACTGCAGGGTCAGGGCCGGCCCGGCGATACTGACGCCCGGGCTGTGCGAGAACGGGCCGACGATGTGGGAGCTGCGGATTCCTAGGCGGTTGAGTTCTCCGCTTGCGGTAGCGCTGCCTATCTCGGCCAGTGCGGCGACCAGGGCGGGATCGGGACGAACGATGCCGGGCGTTTCCATCATGAGATCTCTCTTCTTCGCCTCGAACGGCCGCCGGCCGCCGGGACCACGCTGTCCACCGGCGACCGAATGGCCCACCGAGTTTCGAATTAGTTTCGTAGACTGGCCCGTCTGCGATGCCAAGTTTCGACCAGCCTCTGCCAGGTGACTCTAGCGCGGCTATCGGTCCAGTGCATCGGGAATCCGAGTCGGACTATACCTCTCGATGAGCCTGACGCCAGTGGCGGAGACCAAGAAGTTGATGCCGCGGCCGCGCGGTCCGTGCCGGGCGACCATCGATCCGGAACTTCTTCGTGGCCCGATCTTGACGTAGCGTTTCGATGGTCGTAACGTCCCGGAAGCGAAACAATCTCCGAAACATTCAGCGCTTGGTTCGTGGCATCACCACTCTCACCGCCCGTTGTCGTGCGTTCCTACAAGAAAGTGGCTTGATCGAGATGACTCATCAGTTCCGGAATATCGCCGGTGTCGCCGCGTTCGCGCTGGTGCTGGCCGCCTGTGGCGGCACCAGCAGCAGCAGTACGAACAGTTCGGCGCCCGCCGGTGGCCTGGCCAGCGGCGGCACTTTCACGCTGGCGCTCGGGTCGGACCCGGGCACCGTCAATCCCTACAAGAGCACCGGCGGTCTCAACCGTCAGGTCTACGCGTTCGCCTACGACACGCTCGTCGGTCGGGGTGCGGACGGCAAGCCGGTTCCGCAACTGGCGAGTTCGTGGACCACGACGGGTACCTCGGTCACCTACGCCATCAAGACCGGGGTGACGTGCAGCGACGGCACGACTCTGAAACCGAGTGACATCGCCGCCGACTTCAACTACATCAAGGACCCGGCAACTCTTTCACCGTGGGTCGCGCTGTCCCTGCCGGTCAAGTACTCGGCCGCCGCGGACGACACCAAGAACACGGTCACGATCACCACCCAGACCGCGTTCGGAGCGCTGGTGCAGGGCGCCGGTGCCATTCCCATCGTCTGTCCCGCGGGGCTGAAGAACGTGGCCGGCCTGGATCACGCCTCCAATGGCACGGGGCCGTACAAGATCACCGACTACGTCTCCGGCGACCACTACACAATGCAGGTTCGGTCCGGTTACACATGGGGCCCGGCCGGAGCCGCCACCTCCGCCGCAGGCACACCGTCGACCGTGAAGATCGCATTCGTGGCCAACGAGTCCACCATGGCCAACCAACTGATATCCGGTCAGATCAACGCGGCCCAGATCACCGGGCCGGATCGCGCGCGGCTGGACAGCCAGACCGGGATCAAGCGATTCGACATCCCGGTCATCGTGGGCGAGGTCAACTACAACGAAGCGTCCGGCCGGATCACGAGTGATACCGGAGTGCGGGTGGCTGTCACCCAGGCGCTGAATCTGAGCGACCTGGTGCCGGTCAGTACGGCGAACAAGGGCACGGCGGCCACGAATCTGATCTCGGAGGCGCCGGTCGCCTGCCCTGGTGACGAGACCACCGGCGCACTGCCCGGTTTCGACCTCGCGAAGGCACAGCAGGCGCTGGATGCGGCCGGCTGGACCAAGGGTGGTGACGGAATCCGACAGAAAGCGGGCAAGTCTCTGACGCTGAAGGTCATCTACCAGACCGGCGCGCCGCAGACCGCCTCGGCCGTTGAGCTCATCGGCCAGCAGCTCAAGGCGGCCGGGATCGGCACGAACCTGGTCGGCTTGACCAACGCGGCGTTCCTGGACAGTCTGTACACGACCGCTGATTTCGACATCTACTACAGCGCGATCAATGTCGAATTCCCGTACATGGCAACCACCTTCTTCGGCGGCGCCACGCCGGCCAAGGGCGGCCGCAACGCCGGTGCCATCGCCAACACCGAGTTCGAGCAACTGTCGGCGAAGGCCGCTGCGGCGCCGGCCGACCAGGCCTGTGCGATCTGGAGCCAGGCGCACAAGTCGTTGTTCAAGAGGGCGGATGTCGTTCCGATCTCGAGCGGTGATCGGCCGATCTACGCATCGAAAGCGACCCTGAGCACGGTCGGGCTGTTCGCCGTACCGACCAGTATCCGTCTGTACCAGTAACATTCGCGAGAAGCGCATCAGGAGAAGTGATGAGCACAGAGATCGTGCTGACGCCGGACGGCGGTGCCGGATCACCGGTGCCGCCGGGCTCGGCGGTCAGGAGGAGAGCTCGGCCGCTGAACCGGTGGGCCATCTTCCTCGGGCGCCGCGTCATCCGGCTGGCGGTCTCATTGCTGGTGTTGATCACGGCGACGTTCCTGATGATCCACCTGATACCGGGGGATCCGGTCCAGGCGGCGCTCGGCGATCAGGCGACGCCGGCGCTCGTCGCACTCCGCCGTCACGACCTGGGGCTGGACCGGCCGCTGCTGAGCCAGTACCTGCACTACCTCGGAGGCGTTCTGACCGGCCACCTGGGCAATTCGATCGTCAGCGATTCCTCCGTCGCCCAGATCCTGGGCGAACGGTTCCCGAACACACTGAAACTCGCGGTCCCCGCCTTCCTGATCGTCATCCTGCTGTCCATGCCGATCGGTCTGTTGACCGCGGTGCGGACCCGCGGTGGTCGGGGTCGCACGACTCGCGCCCTGTTCGTCAACATCACCGGACTGCTGAACTCGATCCCTGACTATGTCCTGGCCACGGTACTGAGCGTGCTGTTCGTGGTCACGATGAAGATCTTCCCGGCCTCGGGTGACGTCGGTGCGAGTTCCTACGTCCTTCCGGTGATCGCGCTGGTCGTGGGTCCGGCTGCGTCCCTCTCCCGCATCGTCCGCGTCGAAGCGCTCAAGGTGCTGGACACCGAGTACGTCCGGGCCGCGAAGTCACGGCGACTGCCGACCGCGTTGCGGTACTTCCGGCACGTGCTCCCGAACATGATGACGGCCTCGCTGACCTTCGGCACGCTCATCCTGTCCGGGCTGATCGCCGGAACCGTGCTCGTCGAGAATGTCTTCGCCTGGCCGGGCGTCGGTACCGTGATCGCACAAGCAGTGGTGCAGAAGGACTTTCCGTTGGTGCAGGGTGTGCTTCTCGTCCTCGGAGGGACCGTCCTGGTGCTCAACACCGTGGTCGACCTCTTGCTCGGCGTCCTCGATCCGCGATCCCGAGTGGGGGAGATGTAGATGTCGACCATTCCTGGGCGCAACCGTCGCCGGCCCCGACTTCCGGGCGGCGCGTCGGCAATCCTGCTGCTGACCTTCATCTTTCTCTGCATCGCCGCGCCGTTGATCTGGGGACGGGCGGCGGAATCCACGATGGTGGTCGACGCCAACCAGTCGATGAGCGGCCGTCACCTGCTCGGAACCGACGACCTGGGCCGAGATCTGCTCGCTCGAACACTGGTCGCCACCCGCAGTTCCTTGGTGCTGGCCGTGCTGGCCACCCTGGTGGGTGGGGTGATCGGGATCGCTCTGGGACTGCTCTCCGGTGTCTCCAGGCGGTTGGGGCGGGTGATCGGCGCGGTCATCAATCTGCTGATCGCCTTTCCGGCGCTGCTCCTGGCGATCTTCTTCGCCGTTCTCTTCGGTATCGGTTCGGTGGGCAGTGTGCTGGCCGTCGGTGCGGCTTTCGCTCCCGGATTCGCCCGCATCACCCAGACCCTGACGGCGTCCGCGGTCAGCCGTGACTACGTCGACGCGTCGAGAGTGCTCGGTCGCGGGCCGTTCTTCGTCGTGCGCCGCCACATCCTTCCCAATATCGCAGAGCCGGTGATCCTGTACTCCACCATTCACATCGGTACGGCCATCCTGTCGCTGTCCGGCCTCAGCTTCCTCGGGCTCGGAGTGCAGCCCCCGGCCTATGACTGGGGCCGGTTGCTCAGCGACGGGCTCACCAGGGTGTACATCTCCCCGGGCGCGGCGCTCGGCCCAGCCGTCGCCATCGTCTTGGCCGGGCTGGCGTTCAACATGGTGGGCGAGCGCCTGGCCGATTCCATCGGTGGGCGCAAAGCCGTGTCCCGCCGACGGACCCAGGCCGCGCTCGCTGCCGTTCCCACCCCCGAGCCGGATGCGATCTCGACGTCCGGCGGAGACGCACTTCTGGAGGTTCGGCACCTGCAGGTGCTCTACACCGCGGCCGACGGCACGGTCACCACTCCGGTGCGCGACGTGTCGTTCTCGGCCGCCGCGGGGGAGACGGTCGGTATCGTCGGTGAGTCCGGATCGGGCAAGAGCGTTGCGACGTCGGCGATCGCGCAGCTGGTCGAAGCCCCTGGCTCGGTGCGGGCGCAGACATTGCGGTTCGGCGACGTCGACCTGCTGCGACCGACCAGGCAGACCGACGGCGAACTCGGCCGGACGATGTCGGTCGTGTTCCAGGACCCGGGCGAGGCGCTCAACCCGGCCCTGAAGATTGGAACCCATTTGATCGAACCCGCAGTGACCCACCTGCACGAACCCAAGCCCTCCGCCCGGCGTCGAGCCCTGGAGGCCCTGGCCGGGGTGGCGATCTCCGACCCAGAACGCAGGTATCGGCAGCATCAACACGAACTGTCCGGCGGCATGAAGCAGAGGGTGTGCATTGCCATCTCTCTGATGGGCGAACCCAAGCTGCTCATCGCCGACGAGCCCACGACCGCCCTGGACGTCACGGTCCAGCGGCAGATACTCCGGTTGATCGCCCAGGTGGGCGATCGGACGGGCGCCAGCATTCTGTTCATCTCCCACGACATCGCCGTCGTCTCGGAGATCTGTGACCGCATTCTGGTCATGTATGCAGGTTTCGTCGTAGAGGAGGCGCCAACGGCCCAGCTGCTCGCCGCGCCGGCGCATCCCTACACGCAACTATTGCTGGCCGCCAGCCCGACCATGACCGCGCGCAAGGATCTTCCGCTCACGTCCCTGGAAGGCCGGATGCCCGGCCCCGGGGTTGACCTCCCCGGATGCTACTTCGCAGATCGGTGCCCGCGGGCCGACGCCACCTGCGTCAGTACCCGCCCTCCGCTGGCCGAGGTCGGTGTCGGCCACCGAGCGTCCTGTTGGCACCCCCTGACCGGCTCCGTCCAGGGATCGCGCCAGGCCGAAGCGGCCGACGCGGTGGGTGCCGCATGAACACGGCACTGAGTGTTCGGGATCTCGGCGTTCGCTACGGTTCGGTCGTCGCACTGCACGACGTGTCCTTCGACCTGGCCCCCGGTCGCGTCCTGGGCCTGGTCGGGGAATCAGGCTCGGGAAAGAGCACGACCGCGCGCGCCGTGGTCGGGCTGGCGCCGCACACCGGGCGCATCACGATCGGCGATACGGACCTGTCTGTCGTGTCGGCGCGTGCGGCGCGGCAGGCCCGCCGACGCGTGCAACTGGTCTTCCAGGATCCGCGCAGCTCACTCGACCCGCGGTTCACCGTGGCCGAATGTGTCGCCGAGGGTTTGGGCGCCGGCCGCGGCCGGGACACCTCCCGAAGGGTCGAGGAGCTGCTCGAACTGGTCTCGCTGGATCCGGATCTCGGCCGCTCGCGGCCGGGTCAGCTGTCCGGGGGGCAGCGGCAGCGCGTCGCCATTGCGCGTGCCCTCGCCGCCGAACCCGAGGTGCTGGTGGCCGACGAGGTCACGGCGTCGCTGGATGTCTCGGTCCAGGCCGTGGTGTTGAACCTGTTGCGGCGTCTGCAATCGGAACTGGGGCTGTCCATGTTGTTCATCAGCCACAACTTGGCGGTGGTGCGCTACATGTGCGACGACGTCGCGGTCATGTTCGACGGGCACATCGTCGAAGAGGGGACCGTGGAAGACGTCATCTCGCGGCCGCAGCACCCCTATACCCGTTCTCTCCTTGCGGCAGTGCCTGAAGTCGGCCAACATCGGTTGCTGTCGGATTCGGCGATCGAGGCCAGCTCTGCTTCTGCCCCGGCGCCCGGTCCTGGGTGTGAGTACCGGCTGCGTTGCCCGGTCGGCCCGCTGCGCCGCGACGACCGCGCCGTCTGCAACACCGAGAACCCGTTACCGGAGGCCATCAATCGCGTTCACCACGCCAGCTGCCACTTTGCTCCGGCGCGGTCGACGGAGAGCCCTGTGGTCGTCGGATGACCGACGGGCCCATCGGCCACCCGACCACGGCACCGTTCTCGGTGAACTCGCCCGGTGACTCAGGGCCTCTTGGCCGTCCGGCGAGGCCGTGGCGGTGCCGTGCTCGACCGGACGACGAGCGTGGTGGGCAGCTCCGTGCGGGCCCTGGTCGGCGCCGTGGGCGCGTTGTGTGCGGTCTGCAGCAGCGCGCCGGTGGCCAACTCGGCCAGTTCCCGGATCGGTTGGCGGATCGTCGTGAGCGGCGGGAGTACCCACTGCGACATGGGGACGTCGTCGAAGCCCACGACACTGAGGTCTTCCGGGACCCGCAAGCCCTGACGCTGGACGGCGGTGTAGACGCCCAGCGCCTGCTCGTCGTTCGCCGCGAAAATGGCCGTGGGCGGGTCGGCCAGCTGCAGCAGTTCCGTCGCTCCCCGCACAGCGGACTCGAAGTGGAAGTCGCCCGGTCGGATGAGCGCTGGATCGGATTCGATGCCCGCCCGCTCCAGGGTGGCCCGGTAGCCGGCCAGACGCTCCTGGCTGCACAAGTAGCGCATCGGGCCGGTGACGGTGCCAATGCGGCGATGACCCAGGTCGAGGAGATGCTGCGTCGCGGTGGCCGCGCCACCCCAGTTGAACACGCCGAAGGAGAGGAGGTCGGAGTCGAAGTCACCGACCGGGTCGACCGAAACGAACGGAACGCCAAGCTGGCTCACGCGGCCGCGGTCGGCCGCGGAGAGACTCGCCACCAGAATGACGCCCTGAGAGCCCCGATCGGTCACGTCCTGCACCCACTGTCGCCGGTCCTCATTACCCGGGCCGAGCACGGACACGACGACCGAGACACGCGCCGCGCGTGCAGCCGATTGGACGCCGCTGATCATCTCCGCCGCCCATGGCGATCCGGCGTCGTTGAAGACGATGTCGATGAGGCCACCACCGGGCGGACGACGCGGGGCCGGCTCGTTGCCGGTCTTGGTGCGGGGAGTGCGAACGTACTGGTGCTGCTCGAGCAGCGCCTGCACCAGGGCTCGGGTCTTGCGGGACACGTCGGGACGGTCGTTGAGCACCTTCGAGACGGTGGCCACCGAGACTCCTGCGGCCGCCGCGATGTCGGCCACTGTGACTTTGCGGTCCTCAGACTCCGTGACGAGTACGGTCACCGGTCCTCCCGTTCGTACGCTCGCCGGACACAGCCGGGTCGATTCCAGGTGACGCTCCAGGTCATTTCCGAAACTTCCTCCGAAACTTACCCCGAGTTACGGAACAACACCACCCGTACCGCCGGTCGAATCTGCCGGTCGGTACCCTCACCCGAGTTGAGAGCGAGGATGCCGTGAGCCGCACCAGCAGGCGAGTGCTGTACGTAGGTGGGACCGGGACGATCAGCGCTGCTTGTGTTGTGGCCTCTCTGGGCCGCGGCGACGAGGTGCACGTCCTGAATCGGGGTGCGTCCACGCTCAGGCCGCCGCCCCCCGGAGTGCATCAGCACCACGCCGACATCCGCGGGGACGACGTGGGCCAGGCTCTGGCCGGTCTGCACTTCGATGCGGTGGTGGATTTCCTCTGCTACACAGCCGCAGACGCGCAACGGGCCGAGAGCATCTTCGCCGAGCGCACCGACCAGTACATCTTCATCAGCAGCGCCACGGTGTACCGCAAACCCGTCGCGCGCTTCCCGACCACAGAGTCGACTGCGTTGCGCAACCCGCTCCTGGCATATGCCAGGGGGAAACTGGGAGCCGAACAAGCTTTGATGGTCGCCTTCCGCGAGCGGGAGTTCCCGGTCACCGTGGTGCGGCCGTCCCACACCTACGACGATGCCAGGCCGCCCTTCCCAGGCGACTGGACGGTGGTCGACCGGATCCTGCGAGGATCCGAAGTCGTGGTCTCGGGTGATGGTACGTCGCCCTGGACCATCACCCATGCCGACGATTTCGCGGTCGGGCTGATCGGGTTGATCGGCCTGACCGCCTCGATCGGCGAGGCATTCCACATCACCTCCGACGAGGTGCTGACCTGGGATGCTATTCACGGCATCCTCGCTGCGGCCGCCGACGTCGCGCCGCGCTTGCTCCATCTGTCCGCAGACCTGATCGCGACGGCGGCCCCGGACTGGCGCTGGTCGGAACTGATCCGGGGTGATCTCAGCCACTCGAGCATCTTCGACACCACGAAGATCCGATCATTCGTACCGGCGTTCCGTCCGCAGGTGACCTGGGAGGAGGGTGCTCGCCGAATCCTCCAGTGGCGGGCGGCCCACCCCGACCGATCGGGACCCGATCCCACCACCGACTCGATCCTGGACCGCCTCGTCGAGGGTTATCACAAGAGCCTCACCGTCCTGCGACAGTTGGCTCCGTGAGCCGACACCCGAAGGCCGGTGAGGCCCGGTCGGCCGGTTCGTCGGAAGTCGCCGTCGCGGCCGGCGACTTCCGCACACTGCGTCCCGGTCAGCGCTCGGAGATCTGGCTCCTGGATGTCATGACGGGGGAATCCGAGCTTCTCTTGTCCTCCGACCGTCGGTTGTTCGAAGCTCCCAACTGGCACCCGTCGGGACGGTGGATCGTCGTCAATGCCGATGGCCGCCTGTTCCGCGTGTCCACCGAGCGCGGCGGCGGCCCGGAGCCCATCGACGTCGAAGGTCTGCCGGCGTTGAACAACGATCACCTCGTATCGCCCGACGGCAGTTGGCATTACGCCTCCGCGCAGGACGGGCACATCTGGCAGTTTCCGTGGGACGGAGGCGTCGGTCAGCGGATCAGCGGGCCAAAACAGGCGGACCGAAGGTTCCGACACTATCTGCACGGCATATCTCCGGACGGAGATTCCATCGCCTTTGTCGGAACGGAGGCTCATGGCCACGATCCGGCGGGAACCCGGTCCCTGTGGATCCGCAACACGAGCGCGGGCACTGAAAGGCTTTTGGGGGAAGGGTTCTCGCCAGCGGATGGCCCGGAGTTCTCGCCCGACGGTCGGTGGCTGTACTTCAACTCCGAAATCGCTTCCACCACGCCGGGTCACGCCCAGATATTTCGCAGTGACCTCGAAGGTGGTCACCTCGAACAGCTGTCCTTCGACGAACGCGTGAACTGGTTCCCTCACGTGTCGCCGGACGGCGTGTACGCGGCCTACCTGAGTTTCCCGGCCGGCACCGTCGGTCACCCTCCCGATCGGCGTGTCACGATCCGGCTGTTGCACCTCGAAACGCGCGCCACCCGGGATGTGGTGCGCTTGGACGGGGGTCAAGGCACGCTGAACGTGAACAGCTGGTCTCCCGACTCCAGAAGGTTGGCCTACGTGGCCTACCCGTTCCGGCCATGAAGCGCCGCGGCGCAGATCGAGCCGCGTTCCGGGGGCCAGGCCGGACAAAGTTGACCTGAAGCGGAAAGGTCAAACCCTCGCGTTCGCGAGTCAACCGTGTGTCGGCGGTGAGCCGGGTTGCTCCAGGCTCGCGGTCAGCCCGGCTCGACCAGGTCCGTCTGGTCGCGCCACCAGGGCGTCTCCACAAATCCCCGCTTGAGGAAGAGCAACTCCATCGACGCGCTCCAGCCGAGCACACCGTCCAGCTTGGCCAGCACCGTGGTGATGAACTCGAACAGTGATTGGGTCGAGGTGGCGATGACCTCACACAGCAGGGCGTTGCCGTCCAGCGTGGCGGCGAGATAGCGCACGGCCCGGTGCCGGGCGAGCTCCGCGGCCACCAGGCCGATGGCTCCCGGCTTCACCTGGACCGTCATGAGGGTCTCCGATTCCAGACCGAGAGCGGCCGCCGGTATCAGGGTCAGCACCGTCACGCAGCCGTTCTCCTGCAATCGATCGAATCGGCGGCGCACGGTGGATTCGTTCAGCCCGAGTCTCTCGGCGATCACCTTGAACCCGGCCCGGCCGTCGTCCCGAAGCTCCGCGATGATCTGGCGGTCCGTGCTGTCGAGGTGGCTCGGCTGGCAGTCGGCCGGCTCTCGAGGGGGCACGTCGTTGCCCTGGTCGCCGAGCAGCTGCTTGCTCCAGTCGTGGGCCACCTTGTACACATGCAGCAGCAGATCCGAATGCCAGCGCTGCACTCCGTCGATCGTCTGCATCTCTTTGATCATCCGCGGATAGCTGCTCGCGCCCTTGGGCACCACCAGTTCGAAGACCAGGTCGTCCGGTCCGGTGACGACGGCCAGGAACCGCACCTCCTCCCGCTGGACCAGGGCCGCGGCGACGTCGAGTTGCGAACCCGGTCGGCAGCCGAGCCGAACGATGAACGACTCGACCGGCCCGGAACTGCCGAGCTCCGGCATGACCGATATCCGCACCACGCCTTCGTCGATGAGTTGCTGGGCTCGCCTGGCCACGGTGGGCACGGAGGACTGGCACACCTCGGCGATCGAGGTCCAACTTGCGCGGCCGTCCTGCTGGAGCGCCACGATGATGCGGCGATCCAGTTCGTCCAACGTTGGCCATGCTCGCATCAACGAACGTCCGCCGGGGCTCGGCCTTGGTCGACCCGGGTCA